>NZ_CAJKOX010000008.1 GCF_905201705.1 uncultured Marvinbryantia sp. | reverse complement strand
GTTAGACCTTCAGATTGATCTTTTTCAATTGCCTTAACTAAATGACATTGGTTCACTCCGTTCACAGTAACCAATTATCTTCTGTATACCAGCCGCATCGGATGGTCTTGCCTTATGCCAGCCACATCAGACAGCCTTTCCTCATGCCAGCTGCATCTGATAATCTTTCCCTTACTCTGCTTTTTCGAAAATGTAAGCGTACTCCCACTCTGCGTCAGCATCCTTCTCGATGTGATCCTCAGAGTAGCCAACGATGAGCTGTCCGTCTGCGTTCAGGCCGATTACATCGAAAAGCTCCATGTCGTCGATTTCAACGCCTGTGATTACGTCGAAGAAAACGCCCTCGTCGTCGTCACGGATTTTGAATTTATCTGCACCACTGAAATTGCACTCGCCTTCGCCGACAACATCTACGGTTGTCCAGTTCTCCCAGCTTCCGGAGCACTTGTAATCGTCTACATCGATGTCGTCATGAGAGAAGGACATGGTTCCCTTGAGGTTGATCGCGTCTGCATGGATGTAAGCAGCCTCGTCTACCAGCTTGTTTGCATCAATGCTCAGCTCAAGCTCCAGTGTGCAGGCATCCTCAGCCACATCAATAACGCCGTCGTCTGCGGTGTACGCATTTACCAGCGTCCAGGTACCCTCGTAATCCTCCGGAGCTGCTTCATAATTCAGCTCCATATTTACGTCTGCTGCAGATACGGTTGCCGGAACCATCATCATTGCCATCAGCGCTACAACAAATCTCTTTTTCATGATAAATCATTCTCCTTTCACCGAAGGGGAAAGCCCCGACAGGACACCCCTTAATATTGTTATTTTATATAGAATAGAATACCACACTTTTGCACAAAAAAGAAGCACCCAAAAAAACAGATATCCGCCTTTTTCTGTCGTGAATGTGTATTTGTGTCGTGAATAAGCATATTTCGTCGTAATTTATCTTCGTTTTTGTGTAATCTGTCTTTTCCGGCGCAAAATCACCCGCCCGTTCAGCTGCAATCCAGCAGAACATTTGCATACGTTTTATTGCAATGCAGACGAGCCTTTGGATCAGAAGCCGCACAAGCAGATAATTTTAAAATACAGCGGAGGTATCCGCAAGATACGGATACCTCCATTTTGAATTGCAAAGCTGCTGAATGTGACGTTACGCCGCCTCTGTTTCTGTTTCAGCCGCCTCGGTTACTGCTTCTGTCTCTGCAGCTTCTTCTGCTGCATCCTCTGCAGCCGCTTCTGCGGAATCATAGCTCAGACCATACCATGCGCTGTACAGGTTGCCGTCTGCATCCTGGTATGCAAAGCTGCCGGACGGAGACTGTGCAAGCACATCCTCTGCGATATACTGGTCTTTGTCATAACCCGGAACATCGTTCGGGGATACACAGATTTCATAGGTCTCGCCGTTTTCTGCGGTCACTTCGTTTACTGCGATCACTTCGTTGCAGGAAACCATCGTTACCGGAAGCTTACCGGTCGGGTTGTAAGCGCCTGTGAGCACATCCATACGTGCGGAAACCGGAGTCTTGAAGGAACCGATCAGACCGTCGCAGTACGGCTCAAGGTTTGTAAGGATCCACTGGCTGCTGATGTCGATGGAAGCGATTACGATACCGCCGTTTGCATGTACCGCGTCTGCAATTCCCGGAATATCCTCTACATCCATCAGAGTGGTAGCTTCTACTGTCTCACCTGTCTTGGATGCATCTGTCGGATGATTTACTTCGTCAACCTCCAGCTCGTCTACCAGGTCGATAACATTCATGAAAGTGTTGCTGTTGGAAACGCCGCCCGGAACTACATCCAGGAATGCGATGTCCGCTTCTTCCGCGCTGCCTGCGATGGTGTAACCAGCCGCTTCAAATGCTGCCGTCCAGCTTTCCAGAGCTGCTTCATCCTCGCCCGCGTTGGTGAAGGATGCAACGTAAACGCTCTTGGAGGTATCTGCCAGCGGAAGCACGTTCTCATGGTTCTTCATCAGAACAACGGATTTCTGGCTCAGCTCAGTACCGATTGCTTCAATATCTGCTGCCAGACCATCCAGGGTTGCCTTGCTCTCTTCTACATCCTTATACGGATTCTCAAACTGTCCCATATCGAAAACAGCCGCCAGCGTATTGCCGTTTGCACGGTCAAGCGCTTCCTGCTCGATGAGACCCTGGTCATATGCTTCGTAGAAAGCATCCCAGTTAATGCCGCTGAACCAGTCGCCGATTACATCAGAACCTGCGTTGATGATTGCCGCGATACGTTCCGGAACGGTCAGATCCTCCGCACCGAACTGCATACCCCTTTCCACGATACCGGAATCGGTATTGATAAAGCCGTCAAAGCCCATCGTATCCTTCAGCAATGTGCCAAGGATGGTGGTGTTGTACGCATTTGCAAGCTGTTCCGGGTCAAGCTCCACGCCCTGGTAGCTCTGTGCCACGCTGCCGTAGGTGCCTTCGTCCGCCGGACGGCTGTAACCCGGCATAATGCCCGCAACGCCTGCGTCGATTGCCGCTGCAAAGCCCGGAAGCTGATATTTCTCCAGAGAACCCTCAGTCTGGTATACACGCCACTCACCGATCTTATTGTGGGACTCGTAGCCGTTGTAAGCTGCGCCGTCACCCGGGAAGTGCTTCATGATCAGAGCGACATCGCCGTCCTGCGCGCCGTCTGTTCCCGTCTGATAACCGGATACCAGTGCGGAAGCGATGCCCGCCGTTACTTCCGGAACCTCAGAATAAGTACCGTTGTTGCGGTTCCAGCGCGGGTCTGTGATAAGGTCGATCTGCGGACCGTACATACGGCTGATGCCCTTTGCATCCCATACCTGTCTGTCGATATCTGCCCAGCGCTCGATCAGGCTGTAGTCTCCGCCCGCTGCAACATCGCCCATAACAGCGGCTGCATAGCCCTGGGTACCCGGAGCAGCATAGATCGCCTGCGGGTTGGAAATAATAGTGAACGGAACGGTCGGCTCGCTCTTGGCAACTGCCGCATACTCTGCCGTCATGTTTACTGCGTTTGTCCACAGTGCGCCGGTCTCTGCATCCGTTGTCACACGAAGTACGCCGGAACGACTCTCAAAGGTAAGCATCTCGCCGGTGCTGTTCGGACGTGCTTCCGCACCCATGCCTGCCGCTGCCCCTGCAGCTTTCGAAGCAAAATCTCCTTCTTCGCCCTCTTCCTCTTCTTCTGCAAGTACCATATGCAGCGCATCCGGAGTTACCGTCATAAGCTGGCTGAAAATAACATTGCCTTCTTCATCGTAAACTTCTTCCGCTGATTTTGCGGTCGGGCTGCACATAAGCTGATTTACCAGCAGACCCACGCGCTGCTCTCTGTTCAGCTTTGTGAGAAGGTCCGCCACACGCTCGTCTGTAGAAAGACGCCAGTCCTCAAATGCGTCCAGCTCCTGGTCGTTGTCGCTGTCTTTGAAGTAAAGACCGTCCTGCTGGATCACGCCAACCAGCGTAACGCCGATAGTCGGTCCATCCGCGTTCTCATAGAACACCGGGGCAAGATACTCCGTCGGTCCCTGCTGCTCTGCGTCGATGCTGTACGGCGCTGCAATGTACTCTGCTCCGCCTTCTTCCGCAAAAGCGGTTGCCGTCAGAGACGCTGCCATCGCGGTTGCGGTCATTACGCTGACAGCCTTTTTCATAGTTTTCTTCATACAATTATCCTCCTTTTTGATATGAAGTTTTGTAAAATTAAACCAATACGCACGGTCATTGGTTCATTTTCCCTAGCATATCACACTTTTGCACAAAAAAGAAGTGCCCGCAAAATACGGGCACTCCCATTTTCCCGACGCAAGCGCTATTTTTTGCCGCAAATAGCACTGTTTTTACCGCGAGTCGGATTCATTTTTGTGTAATATGTCTTTTTCAGCGCAGACTCCCGCCCTGTCATTTTGGTCAATTTTTACTCTGCCGCATCATAGCTCAGACCATAGCTCAGAGCATATACGTTGCCGTCCGCATCCTGGTAAGCATAGCTGCCGGACGGGGACTGTGCAAGCACGTCCTCTGCGATGTACTGGTCCTTGTCGCAGCCCGGAACATCGTTCGGGGATACGCAAACCGGATAAGTCGTGCCATCGATGTCCGTATCATTTACTGCGATCACCGCATCACAGGATACCATCGTTACCGGAAGCTTACCGGTCGGATTGTAAGCGCCGGTCAGAACGTCCATACGTCCCTCCACCGATGTGGAGAAGGAACCGAGCAGAGCGTCACAATACGGCTCCAGATTCGTCAGAATCCACGGATTAGAGATGTTTACAGATGCCGCTACGATACCGCCGTTTGCATGTACCGCATCTGCGATGTCCGCAATATCATCCACGTCAGACAGCGTTGTAACATCAACTGTCTCGCCGGTCTTTTCTGTCTGGTCTTCCGTGCTCACCTGGTCAACCTCCAGACCGTCTGCCAGGTCCAGAACTGCCATGTACTCCGCGCTCATGGAAACGCCGCCCGGAACCACATCCAGGAATGCGATGTCCGCTTCTTCTGCACTTTCAACAAGCGTGTAGCCGGCGCCTTCAAAGGCAGCCGTCCAGTTTTCCAGAGCCGTCTCATCCTCTCCGTTTGCCGTAAAGGATGCAACATAAACCTTCTTGGAGGTATCGGAAAGCGGCAGTGCGTTCTCATGGTTCTTCATCAGAACAACCGATTTCTGGTTTATTTCTGTCTTCATAGCGGAAATTTCGTCCGCCTTCTCTTCACCGAGCGCCTTGCTCTCTGCCGCATCGCGGTACGGGTTGTCAAACATACCCATATCGAAATAGGATACCATACGGTTTGTGGTTGCGCGTGTAAATGCTTCCTCTGTCACCAGACCGGATGTCACCGCTTCCGTAACAGACGTCAGATCCATCGTTGCGCTGAAGCCGTCGCCGACAACGTCGCAGCCCGCGTTGATAACAGCCGCATAGCGCTCCGCCTCAGTCATATCCTCTGCGCCCCAGAACTGGTTTGTAATAATGTTGGAATCGGAGTTAATAAAGCCGTCAAAGCCCATCGTATCCTTCAGCAGCGTCTGAAGCATCGTGGTATTGTATGCACTTCCGATTTCCTCCGGAGTGATCTCAACGCCCTTATAGCTCTGTGCTGCGCTGCGTCCGTCAGTAGCCGGACGGCTGTAGCTCGGCATGATACCTGCAACACCTGCGTCTACTGCAGCCTGGAAGCCAACGAGCTGATATTTCTCCAGGGAGCCCTCGGTAGCGTAAATGCGCCACTGTCCCATGCCATAGTGCGATTCAAATCCATTTTCCGCAGCGCCATCGCCCGGAAAATGCTTCATGATCAGACCAACATCGCCGTCCTGCGCGCCGTCTGTACCGTGCTGATAGCCGACAACCAACGCATTTGCGATACCGGACATTACTTCCGGATCCTCGGTATAGGTCGTCTCGTTACGGCTCCAGCGCGGATCCGTAATCAGGTCGATCTGCGGACCATACATCTGACGGATACCCTTTGCATCCCAGATTTCTGCATCCAGCTCCGCAAACTTCTGAATCAGATCATAATTTCCATCGCCGATCGCAGCCGCCGCAAAGCCCTGTGTTGCCGGATATCCGGTGAGCATCGGATTGGAGATCAGCATAAACGGAATATTTACTTCGCCCTTTGATACCGCCGTAAATTCGGCCAGCTGGTTCAGCGCGTTGTTAAAGAGTGCGCCTGTCTCCGTATCGTTATCCTTACGGAGAACACCGGAGCGTACCTCTGCCACCGTCACATTTGAATAATCAAAGGCGGAGCCGAGCGCCGCCATCGGGTCTGCTTCGCCCTCTTCCTCTGCGTTTTCATCCTCCTCCACCGGAAGCATCACGAGCTGGCTGAGGATAACATTCCCCTCCTCGTCATACACCTCGTCCGCCGTTGTCGCAGACGGGCTGGTTACCAGCGCATTTTTCAGAAGCGCGATACGCTGCTCCTGCGTCATCTTTCCAATCAGGTCCGCCGCACGCTCCTCCGAGCCAAGACGCCAGTCCTCAAATACATCCAGCTCCTGATCGTTATCGCTGTCTTTAAAATACAGACCGTCCTGCTGGATCACGCCAACAAGCGTCACGCCGATGGTCGGGCCGTCTGCATTCTCGTAGAATACCGGCGCCAAGTACTCAGTCGGGCACTCGACGCCCTCCTCCACCGTGTACGGCGCTGCAATGTACTCTGATGCGCTCTCTTCCGCGAAAGCCGTCGCCGTCAGAGATGCAGCCATCGCTGTTGCGGTCATCACGCTGACAGCTTTTTTCATGGTTCTCTTCATACACTTATCCTCCTTTTACCAATACTCACACGATTGGTTTATTTTTTCAATCATAGCATAATTTTGCACAAAAAAGAAGAGCACCCATTTTTCGGCACTCTTCTGATTTTCGACGCAAACCGATTTTATTTTCGCAAATTCACGATTTTCATCCGCAAATATTTTTTATTTTTGTGTACTATGCAATATCCGACGCAGACGCCTGCCCCGGTCTTTTTCATTTCCCGTTTTCCATTGACGAAACTATATTTTGTATTTATACTATAAGGTATACCATTATGGGAAGGTCAAGTATAAAATGGAAAAAACAGATAATTTATTTACGATCGGTGAATTCTCCCAGTTGACGGGCGTCAATGCCAAATCGCTGCGCTACTATGAGAAGATCGGCGTCCTGTCCCCTGTCTGGATCGATCCGGATAATTCCTACCGCTATTACACGCTCGCACAGGGCAGTCTGGTCCGCTCTATCCAACATTATGTGGAGGCTGGTGTTCCGCTTGAGCTTCTGCACAACTATATCGATCCGGCCACCCAGAGGATCCAGTTCCGTGAACAGATTGCCTACGGCATAGAGGCGGTGAAACAGAAAATAGAAAAGCTGGAACAGTTTCTTGAAAAATCAGAAATGCTCCAGCAAAAAATGTCCCGCTGCGAACGGCTCAGAAAAAGCAGCCTCCCCGTCTCTGAAGTTCTGCCCGAAAAGCACTATCTGCTGACACCGGCAGGCGACCGCATAACATATCGAAAATATGGAACGCTTTCAAAACGTTTCCTGCTGGATATCAAGCGTGAAGGACTAACAGCAGGCACTGAGATCGGTATCCTTTCCCGTCGTTCGGGCAACAGCTACCAAAATTATATTTTCGCAGATATTCAGCCGGAGGAGCGGGATATCAGAAACGATCGCCGCTATCTTCATCTGCCTAGGCAGCACTATCTTTCCACAGTGATCCCTTTCCCCGAAAATGGATCTGTGGAAAAATACTTCCCGGAAGAAAAACCGGATATCATTCTGCTGACATATCTTTTTACAGAGGATTTTGATTTTCGTAATCCGGAATACGAGCTTCGCTGGAGTGCTGATCCTCCGGAAGCAGCATATCACGATGCCCTTTAGGATACATTAACTTTCTCCAGACTATACCGTTGCTTCACCTTACTCCTCCGGCTCGATCCGCATGGATACCGTCAGCCGGAAGGTATTTCCCTCCGCCTCCACGGAAGCGTTTCCGCCGTGCTGCTGCGCGATCGCAATGATCGAGCGCAGCCCGAAGCCGTGGTGATGTTCTTCCTCCTTGGTGGTGATCGGAAGACCGTTTTCAAATTTCAGCTCATGCTCGAAATAATTTTCCACCACCAGGATCACCATATCGTCGCGTCTTGCCGCCCGCAGGGAGATAAACTTCTTCTCCGGATGCTCAACATGCTCCATTCCCTCCAGCGCATTGTCCATCGCATTTCCAAAGAGCGCATAGATTTCCATGTCCGTCAGGCAGTAAAAGAGCTTTCCATCCACAATGTAGGTAAAGCGCACGCCGTTCATGGAGCAGATGATATTTTTCTCCGTGAGCACCACGTCCAGGCTCTTGTTGCCGGAATCCACCACCGTATTAAATTCGTCGATGGAATCCCGCAGGCTGTCCAGGTACTTCTGGAACTGCCGCTGCCCCTCTGTCGATCGCAGCAGGTTGACGTAATGCTTCAGATCGTGACATTTAATCTGCAGCGACAGGATTCCCTCACGGCTGATCTCATAATAACGCTGCTTGCTGCTGATAAAATTCTGCATACTTAAGTTTTCGTGCTGCAGAAGCGACAGATACGCCATCAACATCAGCAAAATAAAGTTTACGACGCTGTACAGAAGCGCCGTGAGGAAAAACAACATTCCGGAATCTGTCAGCTTTTTCGGAAACAAAAGCTGATACATAAACTCCAGCAGCATCTGGCTGAGAAGAATGACAACAAATATGCACCTGATCGCTTTCAGAGGGAAGGAAACCTCGCGATGTACAAAATACTGATATACCTTCAGGCAGCACACCTCAATAAGCACATACAGCATATAGGACATGATCGACTGAAAGGGGCTTCCGCCTGTCCAGGTAGCGTCCGGACTGACCGGGATCGCCGAGATCAGCTTTACCGCATCCCACGATATCCGGTAGATCGTGAGCGCTATGATACTGTTAAAAATCGCCGCGTCGTTGGAAATATGATAGCAAAACCGGGCACAGAGAACAAACAGAAGGCTCAGCACCATAATATAAAAGCTGTAGCCGATGGCAACCAGCACTTTTTGGGACAGGACGACCTCCAGCGTGTAGCGCATACACCAGCTTGCCGCGCACAGAAGGACGAAGCTCAGAAAGATGCGCGCACCAAAGGAACGCTTCTTTTCCGCCTTGTTCCACATGACCAGATGAATGAAAAAGATGATCCCGGAGGATATGCGCCAGTCTATCTCCCGGATCCACCAGACCGGCGTCATCATACGCTTTTCCCCAGAAAGTTAATGAAGCGCTGCTCTATCTCCTTCTGATGCGACTTTGAAATCTGCACGCGCTCGTTGTTTACTTCCACAAAATCGCTTCCTACCCGTTTAATGTGGCGCATATTTACCAGATAGGAGCGGTTGCACTGGATAAAATTGCGGTCGTCCAGCTTTTTGCGCACTTCGCCCAGCCTGCCGCGCACCTTGTAATCGCCCTGCTCGGTGTGGTAAATGAGGTCATGGTCGTACACCTCCACGAAATAGATGCTGTTCGAGGGAATGCTCACGATGCCGTCCGAGGTTTTTAAAGCAAGCGTAACATTGGTACTGTCGCTGATGCGCTTGATCGCCTTCTCCAGCACGCGGTCGATGGAAAACTGATCAATCGGCTTGATGATAAAGTCCATCGCGTCCACCTCGTAGCCGCGTATGGCAAACTGCGCCATATGCGTCACGAAAATAAGCTGCGCCTCCTTGTTGACAATGCGCAGGAATTTCGCCGCATCCAGCCCGTCCATCTCGCCCAGACGGATATCTAGGAATACGATATTATAAAGCTCCCGGCTGCGGATAAACTCCACACCGTCATAATACCGGTGGATCACGTGCTCCTCTCCCTTTGCATTAAAATAATGTTCCACACAGTCAACCAGTTCCTGCATTTCTTTCGTGTCATCGTCCACGACTGCAATCAGAAGCATCGCTCTTCCTCCCCCATTAATATCATAAAAACGACCGCCGAAGCGTATATCCGTCAGGATATCGCATTCAGCGGTCATTCCGCCACTTCTATACCCTATTATAATATAGAAATGTCAATTTTACAAATGAGAAATCATACAAAATTGTACAAAATTATTGTTAAAAACTACTATTCGCGGCAGCTTTCCATTAAGATTTAAATTCCGCCGGAACCTGATCGATGGTCTGATACATCTTCATCGCCTGCTCCATCGTCTTGCCGTCAGCGATCGCCGCTTTTCTTGCCGCGTTCACCGCCTGGATTTCCTTCATCTTTGATCCGGTCAGCGTGTAGCCCTTCATCGCGATCAGCGTCGCGATCCATGCCAGCATCGGGATGATGCAGAACAGCACGATCACCACCCAGTTCATGCCGGGCGCATACGGCGTCTCTGCTGCCGGAAGGTCAGAAAGACCGATAAACGATACCGCAATCGCAACAACCGTGGTAGCGAGCGAGGAAACCAGCTTATCTACCAGACTGAACAGCGTACCCATGATACCCGGAATATATTTGCCGGAGCGGTACGTCTCGTAGTCCGAGCAGTCCGCAACCATCGGGATCGGCATATCTGCAGTAGAATAGTACGCTCCATAGCCGATGCCAAAGAATACGATAAACAGGATCGTGTACAGATTAATGGAAAGCCCATTCTCTCCCATAAGGGAAAGGTTGAATGCCGGGTCGCCCTGCCTCCAGAAGAGCAGCAGTACAAGCACGCCTACGTACATGATCAGCGCCAGGCGCACATATTTCTCCAGAGATGCCTTCTGCCCCTCCTTCTGAGAAGTGCGGATCGTCAGCAGGAAGAACGGCGCCGAGCATGCATAGCCGAGCACCATCATCGGCAGATACAGTCCGTCGTAATCTCCCATCATACAGCCGTACAGCATACACAGTACGGACACGTTTGTGGCGATAGCGAGTGCCAGCTTACAGCCCGCACCGGCAACCATCAGACGCTGCATCGGCTTGTTGCCCTTGATAATTGCAATGTACTCGGAAACCTTTACCTTCTCGGCGTTTGCTCCGCCGATGCCGTAATACTTCGGCTGGTCCTTCTCCCAGATACCGATCACTGCCAGGATCGTCAGCACGATCGAGATCACGATGCCAAGCGGGGCGAGCACACGGTAAAATTCCGCCGTGTTGTAGTCGCCAACGTTGGAACGGATGATCGGTGCCAGGAACTGCATCGCCCCCATACCGATAAGGCTTCCAACCGTATTGAACAGCGTAAACATCGGGCGCTGCTTCGGATCATTTGTCAGAACCGTCTGCCCGGAACGGGTGCAGGAGGTCTGGAAGGTATAACCGATCACCCAGATAAAATACAGCAGCACAAACAGCACATAGCGCAGCCACATCATAGATTCCGGGATCAGCGGGGTAAACAGATACAGCACCAGCACACTCGCCGCCATGACAAGGTTGCCGATGATCATAAACGGACGGAATTTGCCAAATTTGCCGCTGGTGCGGTCAATCAGCGCGCCAATGATCGGATCGGTGATTGCATCGCAGAGACGCATCGCCGTCACCATGATAGTCGCAAACGCCATCAACAGGCCGAGCACGCCGTTGCCGAACATCGCGATGTAGGAAAGCACTAACACAAAGTATACATTTGTCGCGCCGTTGTTCAGCGGGAAAAGCACAAGCTGATACGCTTTCGCGCGGTTCATGCTGTCCTGCCCGGTCGTCTTTGCAGAATTATTACTCATTTCCACAGACTCCTTTCTTTTTTCTACAGCAGGATAAGCGCCTTATACCCAGTTGCTCTTCTGCCTGTTTTTATCCTTTTTCAGTTTATAGGACGGATTCGGGCTGCTCACCTTTCTGAGCACCGCCGTGTCGCGCAGCTTGCCCGCGCGCACCTCCAGCTTGTTCACATCGGAAAGCGGAACCGTAAAGGTAACTACCTTATCCGCATCCGCCTCGCCCATCACCTTGCCGTTGTTGTACAGCTTCACATGCGGCTGGTTCGTGTAGATCTTCACCTTCGTCTCTGCACCCGTGCGGTCAGCCATGCGCTTCCCGGCGATATGCACGAACGGCTCGTCACTCCAGAACGCCTTGTATAAATAGAAGCTGTCCTTCTTCGTCTTGCGGTCGAAGGTCACAAGCCCTTTGTGGTTCATGCCCGGCTCGCCGCCCTGATCTCTCGCGTCGGCTGCGAAGTCAAACATATTCCACACGTAATTTGCCCACATATACGGATGCCGCTCAAAGCAGCGCAGCATAAATTCGTGATACTTCGCCTGATATTCCTCCGTGTGGTCACCGCGGCGCGGATGCTCCGAGTGAAGATTCGGCATACCCTCACAGCCGTACTCCGAGAAGCACAGGGAGCGCTTCGGGTACACCAGATGGAAGAAACTGATCCAGAGGTCGTTTAAAAACAGCCCTGGCACATACCAGCCAAGGTACAGATTCCAGCCCACGATATCCGTGATATGCGCCACCTTGTTGAACGGTCCGCACATCGCGTAGCAGGCAAGCGTCGTCAGACGCGTAGAATCCATCTCATGACAGAGATCATTCAGCACATGATGGTTATCCAGCATGTCCTTCTTGTCCTTCGTTGAGATCGTAATCTCATTCGACACGCCCCAGCACACGATACAGGCATGGTGATAATTCTGAGTAATCAGCTCCTTCATCTGCGAGATCGTGTTTTCGCGTCCCTTCGGCAGATGCTCGGAAATATAGGGGATCTCCGCCCACACCACAAAGCCCATCTCATCACAGCGGTCGTAGAAATACTGGCTGTGCTGATAATGCGCAAGGCGGATAGAGGTGGCGCCCATCTCGCGGATCAGCTCCAGGTCCTCATCATGCTCAGCTTCTGTAATTGCATTGCCCAGGCCTTTTCTGTCCTGGTGGCGCGATACGCCCCGCAGCGGATAGCAGCGGCCGTTTAAGAAAAAGCCCTTGTCCTTATCCACATGGAATGCACGCACGCCGAAACGCAGGCGCACCTCATCGAGCACGATGCCGTCTTCCTTCAGCTCAACCACCGCCGTGTACAGGTACGGATCCTTTACGCCGTCCCAGCGGTGCGGCTTCTTCATCACGATCACCGCATTGCTTCCCGCGCCAGCCGCAGCCGGTTTCCCGGCAGCGTCCAGAATGGTGATCACCGTCTCCGCCTCCGGCGCATTGTTCCAGCTCTCCACAGTTACCTTTGCGTCCTCTCCGTCCACAACCGGCGTGATCTTCACGCCCGGTCCGCCGAAGTGATCCATGTCAAAATGCTTTTTATGAACCACGATGGTCTTTACATCGCGGTAAATGCCGCCGTAGAAGGTAAAGTCCGCCTTCTGCGGATACACGTGGTCATTCACACTGTTGTCCACCGCCACCTGCAGATCGTTTTCCGTCTGCAGAAGGTCTGTCACCTCCACGCGGAAGGTGGAATAGCCGCCGTCGTGATGACAGCAGGCGCGTCCGTTTAAGGTGACGTCCGCCGTCGCGTTCACGCCGTCAAATTCCAGATACACGCACTCCGTCTCCGGATCGAAGGAAGGCGCCGCAAAGGTGGTGGTGTAGGTGCAGGTACCGCGGTAATAATCGTTGCCGCCGTCCTGTCCGTCGATATTATTCCAGGTATGGGGAAGGCGGACGGTTGTAATTTTTTTGTCGGGGCCGGCAAACTGCCATTCCCGGTTCAGCAGACTCTCACGTCTTCTCATAGTCTTTTTCCTTTCTTTTCAGGGTCCGGGCAGAAACTGCCCGGACCTGTGCCGGATTACGCCTTCTTTTTCTTTTTGAAGCTAAAGCCTGCAATATCAAGGATCAGCCAGAGTGCGCTTAGCAGCGACAGCACTGCAAACACGTATGTCAGTGTCGTCAGCAGCGTGGACCACCACGGCGTCACATGCACGATCATCGTATCCGCGCTGATGCCGTCCATACCGCGGGAATGTACTACCGTGTACAAAATGCGGTGTGCAGATTCTCTCATCGCCTGTGCGATCTGTGCGTTCTCCTTGGAAGCTCCCGGAGCATAGTCTGCAAATTCAAAGCCAAGGTCGCTCGCTGCGCCCTCCACATTCGTTCCGCTCACGCCCGGATAGTTGTCCGGGATATCATTTCCTGCCAGAACCTCGTGCGGCTTGGACATGTAGCTGCCGTCGTACATATCGGTTACTGCGAAACCAGTCATACCGGCCTCACCGCGCAGCCATGCCGTCTGCAGGTTGTACATTGCGCCGGACCACATTGCGCCGAGACGGTTGAACGCCGTCATCACACACTTCGCATCCGAATTTACGATCGGAAGCTCGAATGCTCTTAAGTAAAGCTCACGCAGCGCCTGCTCATTGCACCAGGTACCGATACCCTGTCTCTGTTCCTCCTGATCATTCAGAACGAAATGCTTGTTGTAAACATATACGCCCTTTGCCTGGATCGCCGCCGTCTCCACGCCTGCGATCAGACCGGTGAGGATACCGTCCTCAGAATAATACTCAAATACACGTCCCGCGTACGGTGTGCGGTGGATATTAAGGCCAGTGCCGTAGAAGCCTGCATAGCCTGCCCACATAGCGTCCTCGCCGATCAGCGTACCGACTTCCTCTACAAGCTGGTCGTTGAAGGTTGCCGCGATGATACCGTTGCACGGATAGCAGGTACCCGTCTGATCCTTATCCGGGTCATTCGTCTGTGTTGCATAACCATTCGGTCCGATGCTGTATGCCTGTGTCACACCGCTCGGTCCGTTGTGGTCGAGCGTTTCCGGTTTGCCGATTTCCTGTACCGCAACCGTCATACGAAGACCAACCGCGCACAGCTTGCTGAGCTGGCTGTAGGTGAGCTGGTCGAGGAATTCCTCCCACTTCGCATCGCTGTACGGGATCGGATTGCCCGCATCGTCCTGCAGCATGTCGATTAACTGGTACTCTGTCTCCGTGGAACCCATCGTCGGCCAGTTTCCGTCGTTCTCCGGGATATCCGCATCGTCAAGCACAACGTCCGCTGCGATCTGATCCGTCATCGTCAGTTTCACATAGTTCGTATTCCATCCCTCGTCATCGTCCGGGGTGAACATCATGGTCGTGCCCTCCCAGTCGCTGCGGGTAATATAGGTAACGGAGTTGTCGCCTCTGCCCTCGTAGCGGTTGATATCCGCGTCCGCAAACAGGCTGGTCACTTCGTTGCCGGTGCCGTATGCCGTCGCATAGGTCTCGCTGTCGAAATCATAGTCTACATCGTAAACCATGTCCGCATTGCCATCCTCTGTCATGCCGTCGGATACCTTTTTGCCCTTTGCAGCAAGAATGTTGTTTGCCGCAGCATGGGAGTTGTCCGCCGCCGTGAAGTAATACTTCCCTTCGTCCAGAATGTAAACGCCGGTGCCGTATGCGTCATAAGAGGTAAGGAAGTACTCCGGCACCTCTACGGTAACGGTCTCGCTTGCGCCCGGTTCGAGCATCTGCGTCTTGCCGTAGCCAACCAGCTCTACCGCCGCCTTTTCAATCTGGTTTTCTTTGTCGTAGTCGGTGTACGGCTTCTGCGCATAGATCTGCACTGCCTTCTTACCAGCCACGTCGCCGGTGTTCGTCACGTTGACATTGATCGTGTAGGTCGTCTCCTGACCTTCGCCGCTCTTCGTCACTTCCATATCGGACATTTCAAATTCGGTGTAGCTTAAACCGTAGCCGAACGGATATGCCACAACCTCGTCATACTCGTAGTCGCCAACATTCTCCGTGCCAAGCACTACGTCCTCATAACGCGTCTCGGTGTAGCGATAGCCGACATAAATGCCCTCCTGATATACAACATACATATTGTATACACGTCCGTGGGAACCAAAATCGTAACCGTCAGAGCCTTCATAGGTGTAGCTTCCGAAGTTTGCCATCGCCGGGTCAAGCAGGTTGTCCACCCACCAGGTATCCGGGAGCGAACCGGACGGATTCACCGAGCCGGAGAGGATATCAGCCACCGCATAAAGACCGGTCTGTCCGACAGAACCGATCCACAGCGCCGCGTCAACGCCGTAATCCTCTTCGTTGATGAACTCCGCGGAAATCGGGTTTGCGCTGTTGATCAGCACAACAATAGAGGAAATATCGCCTGCATCCTTCAGCTCCTTCAGCCCTTCCAGAATGGAGCGCTCGTTTTTGTTTAAAGTCAGATAATCGCCGTTTTTGCCGTCGTCGTGGTTTACGCTCTTGAGGTCGTTTGCCTCGCCGCCCACACGGCCAACCACAAAGATCGCGGTCTCGCCGTTGCCGAAGCTGCTTGCAGCGTCAGACTTATTGATGCTTTTCCAGGAAGCCTCGTTGATGTTTCCATCATCAAAATCGCGTCCGTATTCCTCCTCCAGGTACCAGTCGAGCAGGTCGCTGTTCACGACCGTAAAGCCGCCCTCTTCCATGACGTCCTTATAGGAAGGAGCGTCCGCGGAGGATACCGCGCCGGAGCCGGTACCGCCGTATACCGGGGAGATTGCCGTTGCACCAAAGAGGGATACGTCTGTTCCCTGCAGCGGCAGTGTGTTATTATCGTTTTTCAGCAGAACGGCGCCCTCGCCTTCCACCTCACGTACCTTTGCAAGTCCGGCAGCCTTTAAGTCGGCAACCGATGTAAATTCGCTGTCATAGTATCTTGCATAATCATTTTCGTCAACAGGACTTCCATCCTTTTTGACCATTTTGGATGTAGAAATACCCAGGAAAGAATTGATCTGTCCGGTAAACTCGCTTGCGACCGAGCTGCCGAAATACACGAGCACCAGCAAAACAACAAAGATGTTCGTTAAAACCTTCTTGAGCGTTCTTTTCTTTGAGGACCTCATATGCAGTCTCCTCTCTTTCTTGAAAATTGTGTGTGACTTAACCTTAACTCCGTATCTGCACGGCCTCCATGCGGGGAAGCTGCGCGCTGTTTTGCATAACCTTCGTCTTTTTTGCACCACACCGGATTCAGATGCGCGATTGACGCAGGGTATTTTTATACAAAACAAATACATATAGTTGTCCTTATTATAGGCATTTTTTCTGTTTTTGGGAAGTCTTATCTCCTGTCGTGTACGATTCCCGACGCGCCGCAATGTGACATCCTATTCATTCGCGTTCTTTTTCCTCACACGAACCATTATTTTTGTCGTGGATTCTTTTTATTGAGTCGTAAAATGCCAAAAATGTATTTTCCGAAACCGTTTATTCATTTTCCGGCAATTTGACAGAAATCCTATTCCATGTCATAATTGTTTTTGACGATATGCGTGAGTTTTCTGCGGATTTTTCTGCACGGTATCCGGAAAATGCGGTTTTCGGACGGCTGCGGACAAATTCTGAGACGCGCATGAAAAATTTAAAAGAAGCACGTTCGCCTGTCCGTACACCGGCGCGCAGCGCGCCCGCTGCTCTCTTTTAAGCTGTATTCCTAATCTAAGAATCGAGAGGGAAAGGAGTTTTCTTATGACAAACACACAAAAAGCCCCCGTAAAAAAAGCGCTCGGCTTTTATGTCGGCATTATCGCCGCGGTTCTTTGCGCTGTATCCGCTTTTATGTACGGGACAAAATTCAGTTCTATCACATACAAGGAAAAAATTTATGATTCAAACATCTGCCTTCTTCTTGGTATCACCGCAGGCGTCGCTATCGTGATGCTGCTGATCAATAAGATCGCGGCATACGCTCCGGTAGTGCTCTGCGCAGGCAGCGGCATCGCATTTCTGATGTTCATCCGCATGATGATCTGGCCGATCTCCGATACCATTTACGGAATCGAGCCGTTCCAGCACATGAACGAGATTTACATCTGTGCGGCGCTCCTGGTACTCAGCTTCCTGTTTTCAGAGATCTCTCTGTATATGAAGAAGACAAAAGAAGCGAAGCCGAAGGCAGCTTAACAAACGCCAAATAACATCCTAAAAATATGCAGAAAAAGCTGACGTCTGTTGTCAGCTTTTTTTGTTGCTACGCATACGACAAAAACGTCCCGCAGACGTTTTTTCGTGTGGAATTTGCACAGAAAATTTTTCAGTGAATCCGCCAGGCAGCTTCCTTTGGATGTACGGCAACCGCAAAAAAGGACCGGCGCATATGCGCCGGTCCCCGTAAATTATCTAAATTTACTCTTTGTCTGCTGCGTGCAGCCCAACCAGTTTGTTCAGATATGCATATCTTTCTTCGTTGCACTTCTGGTTCTTTGCGAAGAGTCTTGCAGCTCTTTCCGGATTAGCACGCTTCAGAGAATTGTAACGTACCTCGCCGTTGAGGAACTCTTCGTATCCGGTGTAGTCCGGAGCCTTGGAATCCAGGGTGAACTTGTTCTCCGCCTGCGGATTGAAGCGGAACAGATGCCAGTAACCAGTCTTTACAGCCAGCTCTTCCTCGGTCTGAGCCTTGCTCATGCCCTTCTTGATACCATGGTTGATACACGGAGCGTAAGCGATGATCAGTGACGGTCCCGGATAAGCCTCTGCCTCTGCAAGAGCCTTAACGGTCTGGTTGTAATCAGCACCCATAGCGATCTGTGCTACGTATACATAGCCGTAGGACATAGCGATGGAAGCCATATCTTTCTTCTTCACTTCTTTACCTGCAGCAGCGAACTGTGCGATAGCACCCGGCTGTGTAGCCTTGGAAGCCTGTCCGCCTGTGTTGGAGTAAACCTCGGTATCGAATACCATTACGTTGATGTCCATGCCGCTTGCAAGAACGTGGTCAACGCCGCCGAATCCGATATCGTATGCCCATCCGTCGCCGCCGAAGATCCACTGAGATTTCTTAGCGAGGAAGTCTTTGTTCTTCAGAACCTCCTGGCAGTCGTCGCATCCGCATGCCTCGCATGCTGCAACAAGCTTGTCAGTAGCTACGCTGTTTGCGCCGCCTACGCTGAAGGTATCCAGCCATTCCTGTGCAGCAGCCTTTACGTCTTCGCCGCAGCAGTCGCAGTCAAGCAGAGCCTGTACCTTTACTTTCAGACCGTCACGGAGCGCTTTCTGAGCCAGCAGCATACCATAACCGAACTCTGCGTTATCCTCGAACAGAGAGTTGGACCATGCCGGGCCCTGTCCCTTAGCGTTTACAGTGTACGGTGTGGACGGTGAAGAGTTACCCCAGATAGAGGAGCATCCTGTTGCGTTTGCAACATACATTCTGTCACCGAACAGCTGGGTGATCAGTTTTGCGTACGGTGTCTCGCCACAGCCTGCGCATGCGCCTGAGAACTCAAGCAGCGGCTGTTTGAACTGAGAACCTTTTACGGTATTTTCTTTGAATTTCTCTACAACATCTGTCTTGATCGGCAGCTCTACGCCGTAGTCGAAGTACTTCTGGCTTGCTGCGTTTGCTTCCATGTTTTCCATGGTGAGCGCCTTTGCACCCTTCTTGCCCGGGCAGACATTTGCGCAGGAACCGCATCCGGTACAGTCGTAAGCGGATACTACCATAGCGAACTTGTAGCCAGCCATACCGGTCATCGGCAGAGTCTTCATTCCTTCCGGAGCTGCAGCCGCTTCCTCTTCTGTTAGAGCGATCGGACGGATAACAGCGTGCGGGCAGACATAAGAACATCTGTTACACTGGATACAGTTTTCCGGATTCCAAACCGGGATATCTACTGCGATGCCGCGCTTCTCGAATGCAGCAGCGCCGGACGGTGTGGAACCATCCACATAATCCTTGAATGCAGATACCGGCAGATTGTTTCCTTCCTGTGCGTTTACAGCGTGCTGTACGGTATTTACGAAATCAACAACATCCTGTCTCTTTCCGGTAACATCCTTTGCGATGATATCTTCCTCTGCAGCATCCTTCCAGCTTTCCGGAACGGTGATTTCAACAACCTGCTTTGCGCCGGCGTCGATTGCGTCATAGTTCATCTGAACGATCGCGTCACCCTTACGTCCGTAGGTAGCCTTTGCAGCAGCCTTCATAAGGTCGATCGCCTGCTCCTCCGGAATGATGTTCGCCAGTTTGAAGAATGCGGACTGCAGAACAGTGTTGATACGCTGTCCAAGACCAATCTCCTTACCGATCTTAATACCATCAATTACATAGAATTTGATGTTGTGGTTTGCGATAAAGCTCTTAACCTGTCCCGGAAGATGCTTCTCGATACCTTCCATATCCCACGGGCAGTTCAGAAGGAATGTACCGCCGTCTACCAGCTCCTGTACCATGTTGTACTTGCGTACATAGGACGGATTGTGGCATGCAACGAAGTTTGCCTTATGAATAAGGTAGGTAGATTTAATCGGCTTCTTACCAAAACGAAGGTGAGACATGGTAACACCGCCGGACTTCTTGGAGTCATAATCGAAGTAAGCCTGTGCGTACATATCGGTGTTGTCGCCGATGATCTTGATGGAGTTCTTATTAGCACCTACGGTACCGTCTGCGCCCAGACCCCAGAATTTGCAGTTGATGGTTCCTTCCGGTGTGGTAACGAGCGGAGCGCCCAGTTCCAGAGACAGGTTGGTAACATCATCTACGATACCAAGGGTGAATTTCTGTTTTGTTGTATTGTTGTATACTGCAACGATCTGTGCCGGTGTGGTATCCTTGGAACCAAGGCCATAACGTCCTGTGAATACCGGAACAGAATCGAATTTAGATCCCTTCAGAGCTGCAACAACATCCAGGAACAGCGGCTCGCCCATAGCGCCCGGCTCTTTTGTTCTGTCGAGAACGGTGATCTGCTTCACGGTCTCCGGGATAGCTGCGATCAGAGCCTCTGCGCTGAACGGTCTGTAAAGACGAACCTTTACAACGCCGACCTTCTCGCCTGCTGCCATCAGGTAGTCGATGGTCTCTTCGATGGTATCACATACGGAACCCATTGCTACGATAACTTTTTCAGCATCCTCTGCGCCGTAGTAGTTGAACAGCTTGTAGTTTGTGCCGATCTTAGCGTTTACTTTATCCATGTATTCCTGTACGATTGCCGGCATAGCATCATAGTACGGGTTACATGCTTCTCTTGCCTGGAAGAAGATATCCGGGTTCTGTGCAGAACCTCTCTGGCACGGATGATTCGGATTCAGCGCATGTTTTCTGAATGCATCAACTGCATCCATATCTACCATATCTTTCAGATCTTCGTAATCCCATGTCTCGATCTTCTGGATCTCGTGAGAGGTACGGAAACCATCGAAGAAGTTGATGAACGGGATACGTCCTTTGATTGCTGCACAGTGTGCAACCGGTGTAAGGTCCATAACTTCCTGTACGGAAGATTCGCACAGCATAGCTGCACCTGTCTGACGACATGCGTAAACGTCGGAGTGATCTCCGAAGATGGAAAGCGCATGGCTTGCGATCGCACGAGCGGATACGTTGAATACGCCCGGAAGCTGCTCACCAGCGATTTTGTACAGGTTCGGGATCATCAGAAGAAGACCCTGAGAAGCTGTGTAGGTAGTTGTCAGAGCACCTGCTGACAGGGAACCGTGTACAGCGCCTGCTGCACCTGCCTCGGACTGCATCTCTGTAACCTGAACTTCCTGGCCAAAGATGTTCTTTCTGCCCTGGGTTGCCCATTCGTCTGTAGCTTCAGCCATAACAGATGACGGGGTGATCGGGAAGATAGCCGCCACATCACTGTATGCATAAGAAGCATGAGCTGCAGCATGGTTACCATCCATGGTTTTCATTTTTCTTGCCATTTTTGATATTCCTCCTTATTTTTTTGAATCCCAAAGGATTCATTGTTTCATATGTGTACCATATGACACGAAGCCCGTGCCCTGCACGCCCGACAGCGCCCGAAGCTTCTCATATGGATTTATCATATCACAAATCTGGCAACTTGTCTATTTTCCCTTGCGCAAAAAATAAAAATTCTTGTACTTTTCACGATACAAAAAAGCCGTGCACAGCACATGAAGCTGCACGGCTCTTTTGTTCGGCGTGCAGACGCACGTCCGCAACATTTTTTACAGCAGCGCAGTCACGCTCGTAATGACTCCTTTGATGCCTGCCGCATCTGTCCCCTCTGTTTCCAGCATCTCAAGCACATTATCCAGCAAGATCACCGCTGCTTCATTCTGGTCGCCGATCGCGGCTGCAGCCTGCTGAACAAGAATTTTTACGGATGTCCGTATTTCGGCACTGTCATTGTCAAGAAGAGTCGCTGCGCTCTCCAGAAGCGCTTTAGCGGAACCTGTGTCTCCGGTTTCTTCCGCCGGCGCTTCCGTTTCCGCTGCCGCCGTGGTTTCTTCCGCCGATGCTTCTGTTTCCGCTGCCGCCGCGGTCTCTTCCGCCGGCGCTTCTGTTTCCGCTGCCGCTGCGGTCTCTTGCGCCGGCGCTTCTGTTTCCGCTGCCGCCGCAGTCTCTTCCGTCGGCGCTTCTGTTTCCGCTGCCGCTGTGGTTTCTTCCGCCAGTGCTTCTGTTTCTGCACCCGGAAGCTTATAAATCTCAACTATACCGTCGCTGTAATCAGCATCCACAAGCACATATTTTCCGTCGCCGGAGATCACAATGTCATCATTTTCACACGGAATAATCTCATTGCCATGCCAGTCGATCATACCTTCGTTATATTCGGCATCCTCTGTTCTGTAATAGAAGCCGCTTCCATTCTGCAGCGGGACGATCCTCTCATATCCCTCTACCACTGTTTCTGTTCCGTCCGCAGCAAGAAGCCGTTCATTTCCTTCCAGATCCGTCAGAATAGCCGTAACACCGTTCACCTCTACCGCACTTTCTGAATATTTCGGTTCCATGGTCGTATTTCCCTGACTATCTATATATCCAAATTTTCCGTCCTGTACCACAGCGAAATAGCCGTTTGCATTATAGCCATAGCCTGCTCCGTATTCATTGACATAGGGCAGGTAAAACAGGCTCTCAACATCATCGTAAACCGGCTCGACGACCACATTGCCCTGCCCGTCGATCAGTCCTCTTTTATCGTCGCTGTACACCTCAGCATACCCATACCTGAAATCTCCAATCATACTGAACGACGGTTCTGTCACGATATTTCCCTGTGCATCCTTCACGCCGTACTTCCCATCCTCACGGTAAACAACCAGTTTGACATTTGCTTCCGGCTCTGCATAAATATCCCCGACATCCGAAGCTACTTTCTGAAAGGAAGCATCATAGGTATCCACAGTACCGGTTGCCCGATCCTGAATGTTAATATAGGAACCGTATGCCTTTACATCCATAATATTTTCTCTCGGAAGCGTAGCAAGGCAGGTTGCTGCTCCGTCCGCCACATGGTAAACATCCACCGTATCGATCAGGTAGTAAGCCTCGTCACCCCAGAGATTTTCATAATCGTACTGATCGGCAGTTGCTTCCTTCAGCGTAATACCCAGCGCCCACTCGTCATTCAGCACATTGATGTCTCCATATTTTGTCGGGATCATCTCCTGACCGTTCTGATTTAATGCGCCGGTATTGTTAAGCTCTTCGTTATTTTGATTTACAATAATCATTCCATACTCATTTTCCGTCGTTCTTCTATAAATCTCCTCTGACTTTACCTGTCCGTCCATAGAGGTAAGATAATAGCCGGAATTGCCCTCCATGATCAACAGGTTAGAGCCGTTCACAAATCTGCCCGTCCCCGCCACTTCATATGCCTTTTCCAGTGATATCTCCGCACTCGCCGTCAAGGACAATGCCGCTGCTGCTCCAACTGCAAAAACAGTCATCATCGCGCACTTTCTGTTCCCTCTCATTTTCCTTTTCCTCCTATCCTTTTTATGTCATCCAAAGCTGACGCTTCCCCAACTGTCAGCTTTTTATCATACCATACTTTCAGTAATTTTTCTATTATATTCACGCATTTGTTCGTTCTTTTTCGGTACTCGCCGCTATAAATGCAATTACACATACAAATGTGGTACCGAGTATTTTGCCAGCTTTTTTTTAATTTAGCAGTCCCCCCCGGTCCTTCATATCACCTCATCGTGTCCTATGTTTGTATTCCTTCTGTCTTGCCGCATCAAATCCCAACAGAACCTGCGGATTTTTTGTGTGAATAAGCGCAGCAAGCGCCTTTATTTCCTCGCTTCCTGCATTATTGCTCAGTTTTAATTTGCAGAAGGATCCTATTTTTCCCTTATTATCGCCAATCATTGCTTCTGACATGATCGGGATAAACAAATAGCTTACCCTATGCCGGTAAACCCATCCGATATCCCTGTACCGGAAGAAACGGCCGGAGCCTTTTCCAAAAACATAGTTTTCACTATAACGGACCTTCCCGTCAAGTATAGGCGAGGAAGCGGCAAATTCCCGAAGCATTTCTTCATAGGCACCCGACGTGCACATGGCAGAAATGCCTTTGCTTACACGGCTTCTGCCTATCGCCCACGGTATCCCAAAGCAGATTGCCACGCCCCCGTAGATAAATGCTCCCTGCGGCAATATGAATAAACAGGCTATTGTAAGACCGCACATCACAATAAAAATATTCCGCGCTATATATGGCGTCACATACTTCTTAAAGGCTTTTTCATCAATCTGCTGATCCGACTGCCGCTGCTGTGGCTGCGTATTGTTTCGGGATGTCTTCTGCGCGGCGTTACTAACCTGTGCTGCGCCGCAATGGTTGCAAAATTTTGCATTTTCCGGAATCTGCTTCCCGCAATTCTGACAAAACATTCTGCTTGTTCCTCCTTCATTCGTTAATAGAAATCCAATTGATATTCCATATAAAAATATTCGTCATACGGACACAACGGATAGTATTGATACTGAAAGTTCATGCCTGACCAGCCGGAACTGCCGATATAATCCGCCACCGGATAAATCAGACTATATTGGTACTCGTCACCGGAAAGATTTTCTATCTGCTCTATGGTATCACTGCCCTTTACAAGAAAGGTGAGACGGTGGTCCCCAATTCCTCTGTTTATCGCCTGCGTATAAAGAAAATCGAAAAACGATTCGACAGAATCTATCATATGTGTACCGTCAAGTCCTAACTGACCTATTACATCATATTCCCACTCTGTCCCGTACAGCGCCTGATAACTCACATCGTCAGCATCGCACGCCGGCAGCAGCATTCCCTCTCCTGTTCTTAACCGTCCAAGACCGCTTTCAACCTCAAAGATAATTTGCGCATCCAATGTATTGAAATACTCATAGGCTATATAAGACGGATATTTGTCTGCTTCATTATAAAAATCATCCCATGTAACATCACAATTATAATAATTCCCATTGATTTTTATCAGATTCCATGCATGATAGACCCAGTCTCTTTCTTCCATACTGTAAAGTGTACCCACACAAAAATAGCAGGGAACGCCCCGTTTCATCATCAGATATTGAAACGCACGCGTATAACCAGAACATACCGTTCTATTTTCAACAAAAACGCTGTAAATGTTTTGATCATATGCACCCGACTGATAGGTTGTATTTTTGCACAGATAATCATGAAAAAATCTCTCTGCCTCTATATCAGAAAGACCGTCCGCTTCCTGCAATACTCTGTCGGCAGCATCCTCCACCAGCGCCCGATTATGCTCCAGATCCTGGGCGAGGATATTATATCCAATCTCTATTTTCAAAACCTTCTCTGTATCGCCGCCGCATGTAAAAAGGCAATCGTTTGACTCGTACCAGAATAACTGAGGCTGATCGTACGATATGTAATGTAAAATATTGCTGACAGTCGATCTGCGTAATTCGTAAGAGGGAACTATCTCCTTTTCTCCATTTTCAATACCGGCTAATATTTCTTCATATACTACTTTTTCCCGGTCTGGCAGCAGGGCGTAAAAAGGAAACATCTCCCCGTCCAGCCCTTCCGGCTGTTTGTTTTGTATATTTGCGGTCTGCTGCAATCCGTCAAAAATTGCTCTTCTGTTTGCCATA
Source organism: uncultured Marvinbryantia sp. (assembly GCF_905201705.1). Lineage (GTDB taxonomy): Bacteria > Bacillota > Clostridia > Lachnospirales > Lachnospiraceae > Marvinbryantia. Next base: position 106,485 of record NZ_CAJKOX010000008.1, on the reverse strand, counting down.
ACAGATGCTGCTGCAGCCATTGCCGCAAGTATCATCACAGCTTTCAGCTTTTCACAAAACCTGCTTATAATCTGCTCCTCCTTCTATCTTGCATTTCCGTCTGGCTTGCCGTTTCATTTTGATTCTTCTAAATACAATTTCTACTTTTTCTTAATGTTCTTATTCTTAACGCCAGAGGAATGCGATGCAGTTCCTTTTGGTCTTACTCTCTGGTCGACCATCCATTCTGTCCTGTCAGAGCAAAGCCCTGATCCAGCAAAGACTGCCCGCATTCCTCCGCCAGCAGGAATCCGCTTTGTACGGGGAGTCCCAGACACTCCGCAACAAATGCAGCCGCATCCGGATTCCCTTCATCCAGACACTGAAAATCCAGCCACACCCAGAAATAGTCCTCTTGATATTCTTCTTCCCCAATGCTGATGGAAACAAGCTCCGACCAGTCACTTTGTCTGATTTTTTCTGTCATCATCACATAACTTGTCACCAGATCTTCATATCCGTCCACGCTGGAATTTAAATTCACATCCACAGTCACCCTGGACACAAAAGCAGAATCTTCTTCGCTCTGCAAACCAACCCTGCAATAATCGTAGCCCGAATCCGAATATTTAATTTCAAAATCCCTGCCTTCCCATCCCCAGACGCCTCCATCGTCAAGACCAAAACCTGCTCTCACTGTACGCGACGCTGTAAGATAATCTATTTCTCCCGCTTCCATTTCAATTCCCAGAAGCGATGTCGCCAGCTCCGCCACATAAGGGTCTTTATCCAGACAACTGAAAACAAAATCCACCCTGTATCCGCCGGATGCAGCATCCTCTGCTATGATGATCAGGGAAGAGTTTTCGCGATACATGTAGCCGCCCGCTTTCAGTTCCTCCAGACGCATCTCTGCCGCCTGAGCGGCGTTTACGAAGCTGCTTCCATCCGGAATGTCCGTACTGTAAATGTGACCGCGGATCAGATTCACCCTACTGTTCAGAAAATCAAAGGTGATCCACGAAACTCCCGCGCTGCCCTCATGCCAGTCGGTCGACTCTCCCGGATACGCCTCCGTACTGCTTTCCGCTCCTATACTGTTTTCCGTCTCCGCGCTGCTTTCCTCTTTCTCCAAATCCATTGAAAAATCCGGCACGTCATAGGTCGTCTCCAGTAAGGTATAACCAAAGCCAAGCATAGCCTCCCCGGCTTTGTCAATCGTTATTCTGCCGTTGTCAGCCTCAAATCCGATAAAGGCTGCCGCCAGCTCCGCCACGTCCGTATGCTCCTCCAAAGATGCAAATTCAAACGTCTCGCTGTAATCATAGCTTTCAGTATTTTCTGTCACTATCACAAAGGAGGCATCGCTTACGCCCATTTCTTCCAGTAAATCCGATGCAATTTCGGCATCTTCTCTGAGTCCGTCCAGGTAGCTTACATCCACCGCCGCTGCATCATACACCGTGATTGCTCCGGAAACTGTATCGACAATTCCGTCCTCTCCATAAAAAAACTTCGTATATGTGCGGCCTGTATCGCCCTCCATGACAAACGTTTTGCATTCGTTTTCCTTTTCCTGGGTATCAAAGGTAAAACTGTCCGGTACATCAAAAGCTTTCGCCTGTGTGAAGTTACCGGCTCCGGTAACAGTGTATACCGTCACAAATGCCGCTGCAACTGCAGCGATTTGAGTGACACCCCTGCGAATCCCGTTTCCTTTGGGCTTTTGTGGAGCGCAAGCCGTATACTTTTCCGGGATCTCTTGCCCGCAATTTCTGCAAAGCATGTTTCTCTTCATGTTTCTCTTTCCTCCTGTTATCCTGCTTTTATGGCATTCGAAGCTGGCGCTTCTCTGGCTGCCAGTTCTTTATAAATACCATACTTCCGGCACTTTTCCTATTGCCTGCGTGTACTTCGTTCTTTTTGTGCACAAACCTGCGTCTTTTGTGTACGCTTTTATCCCTCCGGGCACTCTTCCAGCCGGTTACTGTTCACTCCGTTCTCAGTAACTGCAGACGCTCCTTTGCCTCCCTCGTCATCTCATGCTCCGTTCCAAATGCCTGCTCCATATAGCCGACAGCCTCCGTAAGCCAGCGCCGTTCCTCTTCCCGGTCCCCGAGCTCATGAAAGATCCGTGCCAGATTATCGCAGACCTGCGCAGTAATCGGGATGTCGCGGTTCTCTATATCCGAGATCAGCTCCCCGTACACTTCTGTAAGGTATACGCGCGCCTCCGCAAGCTTTCCCATTTTCATTTTCAAATGACCGACATTATTTTTTGCGCGCCGGACCATACCCTTTGTCGCCGTATACCGTTCATAAATAGACAGAGCTTCCTCCGTATAGAAAAGAGCTTTTTCATACTGCTCCATACGGCAGAGAGAAAATCCCAGGGCATAGCTTACATATGCCGTCTCCGTATGATTTTCCCCGTAATAAGCGCGGGCGTACTCCCGCGCAGCTTCCAGGGATGCAACCGCGCTCTCATCCTGCGCTCTGGTAAGCTCAGCCATTCCCCTCCAGTAAAAGAACTGATACTGCCAGAGAATATCCTCCTCCCCGATGCCCGCGCAAAGCTCCTCCTGCGCTTTCCGGAACATCTCCCACTGTTCTGTAAAAAAATAATAGCGGCCCTTTTGCATGAGAACCTCTCTGACCATCTCCGCATCCGGCTCCGGCGGCAAAAGGCTCTCGCTCCTCTTTATCCAGCAGGGGATCTCTTCGAAATCGTTCTTCTCCAGAAGAATCTTTATGATATAACGTGAGATTTCCAATTTCAGTCCTGCATCCTGTATCTTTTCCCAGAATACTCTGCACTGTTCCAGAGCCTTATTAAATTTTCCATCGTGGATCAGCGTCCTGATATAAGCCACATAAAAATACTCCGCCAACTCTTTCCCCTGCCCGGCATTTGCAGCATCCGCTTCAAGCTCTGCGAATATTTGTTCATATTCCTCTGCCGACGCTCTAAGATCATATGCCTCCAGGATCAGGCACCGGAGCCGCCATGCAAAAGGCAGATCCGGGTATTCCTGCCGGAAACGTGCAAGCCGCCGGAACATATCCCCGGAAAATCCGTATATCCGACCGACCGCTTCGATAGCCAGCAGCAAAATTCCAATCTGACGCCGGGAGCGTCTGCCGGTCTGCATTTTCTTCTCATAATACAATAAAATGCGGCAGATTTCTCCGATCTGAGGTACCTTTGCAAACGCATCCGCAAGCATCCCGCCCTCAAGATACTTTGTTAAAACATCCGGACATGTCTCTCCCTGGCCTTCCGTTCCCTCCAAAAGAGCCGTCATCTGTTCCAGTACCCGCTCAAAGAAGCATTCCTTCCGTCCCGGTCCGCGGTTTTCCAGGCACTCTGCTATAAAGGGGTGCATGGAAAATCCATTTTCTGATTTTTCAAGGAACCCCTGCCAGCACAGCATCCCGAGCCGTCTTTCTATCTGTGCCGCGCTTTCCGTCTGTTCCATAAAGTATTTCCACAGAAAGCTTCCGGAATAAGCACGGTAGGGTAATCTCGTGTAGATATCCAGTACCTGCCGGTCCTTCCCGCTTAAATGATCGAGCTGATACACGCGCTCATAAACCTGTCTAAGAAACACCGACGCCGCCTTTTCCTCCCGGAAAGCCAGCGCGCTGCCTCTCATAAACCGATCTCTCAGCTCTTCCGGACTCCAGTTCCCGGAACCGGCGGTCCTGCCTAAGAAGCGCAGCGTCAGCGGGTGCCGGCTCCCCTCATGCTCCAGCATCTGCAGAAGCGCCACCTGGCTTTCCTTCGTCAGTATTTTTCCGTAATGATCCCGGAAGATCAGACTGCCGGCCTCGGCGCTGAGACTTTTGATCTCGAAAGTGGTGAATCCGGGCAGCTCCCTCACCCGGGAGGTTGCAAAGATCGTTGCGGGCAGACTGCAAAGCTCCTTCACTCCCTGATCCTTTGCGGCAGTGTGGTCTATATTATCAATAAAGATCAGCACGCGTTTATTTTCAAGAAGACGGATACGCGCTAATATTTCCTTAAAGTTTTTGTTCAGATCCGTATGTCCTGTTTCTGCAAAGGCGGCGACAAAGCTCATCGCCATGCTGTTTTCCCAGGAAATGAGGGCCGCCATATCGCAGAGATTCTCCTCCGCGCAAAGACGCAAAAGCTGACGCAGCAGCTCTGTCTTGCCGATGCCTCCCATACCGGAAATAAGATAGTGACCGCCGGTGAGCGCCATCTGTCGGAGTTCGAATAATTCCTGCTCCCGCCCAAAGAAATGCTGACTCGGCAGAGGACTCCTTCCCAGCTCTCCCGTCTGCTTTGTCAGAAATCTGATATACTTTTTTCTTTTTTCAGAAAGCTGCTCCACTTCCACTGTCTCCGCAGAAAAAGAGGCGAGGCAGGTCTGTTCTCTAAGCCTTCCCATCCGGCTCCCTGCCAGAGCAAATACGGTGAGCAGCGTCAGCATCCATGCGCTGTACTGTAAGCCACGCTCCTCATCCATCCCCGTTTCCTCAATGCTTTTATAAAAGCTTTGAAAGTACCGGCTCAATTCCTGGTCGAAATACGGATCCTCCTCCAGGCAGTTCAGATACGCTTTCAGCTTCCACAAAAAAGCTTTCCGGGAAAATTCTCTTTCTTTAAGAAAATCCACGAAAAGCTCCTGCTGACGCTTTAAGGCCCGGGGCGTAAGAAGTCTGACACATTCCTCCTCGTAATTACCGTAAGCGGGCCGGGTGCCGGTGCGGTTGATCACCGTGGAAATGTGGCGATTCCGTTTTCCCTCAGAACGCCAGATCATTTTTCCGTATTGTCCGGTACGAAAATCTTCCGCCAGATAGGTCTGCCAGAACTTTACAAGCGTCAGCCCGCGCCGGTTCTTCTCGCTGAACACCGCCTCCGAGTACACCGGAAAATCCTGTACCGCAAACAAACGGTATATATTTTTCAGAGAAAGCAGCATTTTGCCCATAAAAATCCTCCTGATCCTGGCAGCATGATATCTCCCTGCCTGCTTCGATTCTATTAACATTTACATATCATGTCTGAAGGAAAACTACAAGAAAAATCCCCGTATTTTATTTTTTGCGCACAATTTCCCGATTTTTGTGCACAAAAAAACAGGCGGACAAAGCCGCCCATAGTCAGATCACTCCATAAGCCACCATCGGACTTCCTTTCGGCAGATTGAGACTGACCGTCTGGTATAAAATCACGCAGCGCTCCGCCGCACGGCAGATATGGATGACATTTCCAAAATAATCGCGGATCTCACCGAGAACCGCGCTCTTCTCACAGATATCACCTGCAGAAAAGAACGGGTACCAGCATCCGCCGCAGGGTGCATCTATGTAACGGACGTCTGTCAGAAGCGTCTGCTTCCCGGCTTCATGCAGAGCCTCTTCCGTCCGCATACCGTCTGACATTCCCGCTCCGCCGTATAGATGATGCAGTACGTTTCTCACATCCGCTTTGTCTGCCTCCACCTCCGCACGGCTCCACAGCCCTCTGCCGCCGCGCTCCAGAAGGATCGATGGAATCCCCGCTGCGCTTGCATAATTATAAGCACCTCCGGTCGTGACCTGCGATTCCACAACATACTCTGTATCCACACATGCCGCCATCGCCTGCGCCGCCGCGCGCACCTGTTCCTTTACCGGTCCCACATAATACACATACGGATGCAGTTCTTCAAAATAATCTCCGCTGTGCAGGTCGATATAATAATCCGCTGCCGGAAATAAAACATCCGTCACGGTCCGGCAGATTTTCTCTGCCGTTGTACCTTCCCTGTTTCCCGGAAATTCCCGGTTTAAATTCTTTCCATCCTCCCAGACCATGCTCGTGCCGCGCTGCCCATAGCCGCTCACATTCACGATCGGAACAAGGATTACCGTCCCGCCAATATCCTCCGGCCGCAGCTCCTCCGCCAGCTCCATCACCGCCTGCACGCCCACATGCTCCCCGCTGTGGACGCCCGCCGTGATCAGCGTCGTTTTTCCGTCGCCTCCACAAATCATTGTCACCGGCAGACGATACGGCGTGCCGTCCACCGGGATCCAGCCCGCCTTCTTCTCGCCCGGGCAGGCTTCCAGATTTCCTATTCTCATATGCATTCCTCCATGTTAAAACAGGCGGCCGCATCCACCCGGACACAGCCGCCCATACATTTTCCGCTCGCGCCAGCAACTCTCAGCTGACCTTCGCGCTTAACCAACATGTTACTGTTCACTCTGTTCGCAGTAACCTTCCTTCACTTTCAGCTTTCCAGAATCCTCGCCTTCACATCCTCCACGGTGTACGCCTCTGTCAGCTCCTTAAGCGCTTCCGGCGACGCATCGTCACTGAACACCCTGATCACCTGCATCAGATCCTCGCAGCTATAGGCGTTCTCATAAATGCCGGTGGTGTAGCCGTAAAGCTCGATGTATTCCTCGCGGCTCTGTGCCTTCCAGAAGCCCTGATACAGGCGGATCGCTTTGCCGTCCTGCGAGTTCGACTCCGGGTACCCGGAAACAGCATTGTACATCATTGCAAAGGCAGGTCCCGCCATGGAAGCATACTTGCCCTCCACGTAATCGATCGGCGCATTTCCAAAAGCATCCTTCTCCTTTATCGCCTCAAAATTCGCCTCGGTGAAGCTGTCGATCGCACCCACCATAATATTCCTTTCCTGCGCCGCTTCCTTTTCTGCAATCTTATCGAGATATGTAGACGCGTGGAAAGCGCTCAGCAGCGCATCGCAGTCCCCGGCCGCAAATGCCGCCTCCAGATTTTGAAGACCGGCGCCGTTTTCCGTATAGTCCGGCACCAGCGTAACCGAAACGCTGCCGTCCGCGCTCATCAGCGTGGTATTTTCCGCCGACGCCGCAAGCTCTGCCGCCTCGCCGTCCAGCACAAGCCCCGCCTGTTCGGAAAATGTCTCCAGCATTGCCTCCACACGGGATGCGTGAGTGGCATTTCCCCTGGACGCGCCGCCCGTCATGATCACGTAAGACTTCGCGCCCTTCTCCAGAAAATACTCCGCCATATTAATACCCGTCTGGTACACCTCCTCCGGGTTCGGTCCTACCGAACCGAGAAACCACGGATCATCCTTCACCGCGTCAAATGCCTCATCCGTAACAATACCTGATCCGAGTACATAATACAGCTCATTTTCCGCGCACACCGCCAGTGTGCTCTCCAGATCATAACCGCAGAAGGAAATGATCCCCTCTGCTCCCTGCTCCTTTGCCGCTTCGATAAACTGATTTTCCTCCTCCGCTGTCGCAACCGCTCCTGAGAAGAAAAACTGCACAGGGAAACCCTCCTGGATATAATCACGGTAATAATTACTGAACATACCCATTTCCGCGCTGTCCGGGTCATATACGACCACGCCGATTTTCATCGTCTCTGTGCCATCCTCCTGCGCTTCCTCCGCCTGCGCGCCCGCGCAGAACAGAAGCATAAAGCAGAGCATGATCCCAAATACCGCAAACCTTCTTTTTCTCATATCGTCTGCCCTTCTATCTATAATATGATGTCGGGGGCAAAAGTCCCCATTATTTCTCATCCGCGTGCGCCTGCTGCTGTGCCACATAATGGCACGCCGCCTCATGCCCCGGCGCAATTTCCTGCAGCACCGGCTTCTGCGACCGGCATTTTTCCATGCAGTGTTCGCAGCGGTCTGCAAAAGGACAGCCCTTCGGAACGTCCAGCGGGCTTGGCGCCTCGCTCTCAATACTCTCAATCTTTTTATTCGGGTCCATGTGGATGGAAAACTGCGCGCCCAGCAGCGCCTGCGTGTACGGATGCACCGTCTTCGTCGCTACATCCTCGCCCGGAATCACCTCCACAATATGTCCCAGGTACATCACGGCAATCTGATGCGCAAACGACTGAATCAGCGCCAGGTCATGACAGATAAAAATCATGCTGACATTTTTTTCTTTCTGCAGACGCACCAGCAGCTCAATAATCGTTTTCTGGATGGAAACGTCCAGCGCCGACGTCGCCTCGTCGCACACCAGAATCTCCGGCTCCAGCGACAGTGCGCGTGCAATGCTGACTCTCTGCCGCTGTCCGCCGCTCATATTGTGCGGATAGCGGTACATAAAGTCCGCCGGCAGCTCCACCATTTCCAGAAGTTCGCGCGCCTTTTCCTCCTTCTGGCTCCGCTTCAGCTTTCCGAAATTCATCAGCGGCTCCGTCAGAATATCAATAATCTTCATCTTGGGATTAAAGGACGCCAGCGGGTCCTGGAATACCATCTGGATATTCTGCCGGTTTTCCCAGCGCTCCTTCTTCGTCATCGCTGCCATGTCCCGGTCATGATAGAGGATCTTTCCCTGCGTCGGGTCATCCAGCGACAGCACCATCCGCACGAAGGTGGACTTTCCGCAGCCGCTCTCTCCCACGATGCCGAGCGTTTTTCCCTTATACACTGTTAAATTCACATCATTGCACGCCGTCAGCGTCCGGCCGCGGGAGGCGGGAAACTGTTTTACAATGTGCTCTGCTTTCATCACAACATCTGCTTCATGAAACAAACCGTTCTCCCTCCATTTCCGGTACTGCCGCCAGCAGCCTCTTCGTATAATCATTTGTCGGGTGATTCATCACCTCATCGCGCGTGCCCGCGTCCACTACCTTGCCGTACTGCATAACGATCAGCTTATCCGCCATATATGCCGCCACACCCAGGTTGTGGGTAACAATGATAATGCCCGTCTGCGATTTCTCCCGCAGCTCCATCATTTGCCGCACGATCTGCGCCTGCGTCGTCACGTCCAGCGCGCTGGTCGGCTCATCCGCCAGCAGCAGCTCCGGATCAAAGGTCATTGCCATAGCGATGCCGACGCGCTGCCGCATACCGCCCGAAAGCTGGTGCGGATAACTGTTCATAATGTTTTCCGCCTCCGGCAGGCGCATTTTCTCCAGCATGGAAGTTCCAAGCTTCCACGCCTCTTTTTTCGACTGATTGCTGTGCGCACAGATATATTCCACATACTGACTGCCAATTTTGCGGATGGGATTCAATGTCCCGCCGCAGTCCTGGAAGATCATGGACATCTTTGTGCCGCGCAGCTTCCGCCATTCCTCTCTCGAATACTTCAGAAGGGATTCCCCGTGAAACGTAATATCGCCCTGCGTCACCCGGCCGCCCCCGGCAAGTGCGCCGAGGACCGCACGGATAACCGTCGTTTTTCCGCTTCCGCTCTCTCCCACCACGCTGATGATCTCCCCTTTCTTCATGGAAAGGTTGAAATGCTCGATGGTGGGCGGCTGTTTCCCATACTGAACTGCCAAATCCTTAATTTCCAGCATAGTTTCCGCTCCTTTGATGCGCGCCGCGTTTATTCCGCCATTTTCATATCCGCCGTTACCCAGTAGTAATCCATCGGATACATAACCAGTCCTTCCACAGAAGATTTGGAAATCAGGAAGGTATTCTCATATCCGAAGAATACGGTTGCCGCGTCGTCCATAATCGCCTGCTGTATCTTCACGATCAGTTCCCTTCTGGCATCGGCATCCATTGTCGCCGCCAGCTCATCCAGCCATGCGTCAACGTCCGCGTTCGCATAGCCCGCCGTATTGTTTGCAGAGCTGCTGTACCAGTTCTCACGCAGATAGTTCTCCGGGTCACCGGTATTTGCAACCAGCACGTTCCAGATCAGAAGATCATACTGTCCGGAATCGCGGCGGTCAAGCATCGTTTCATAAGATACACAATCAAGCTTGATATTGATACCGATTTCCTTCAGGCTCGCCTGTGCCGCCTGCGCGTAAACGCCCAGCTCCGCACGGCTGTCATAGTATACGAAGGTCAGCTCCAGCGGCTCGCCCTCCGGCGTCTCCACATAGCCGTCCCCATTGCTGTCCACGTAACCGGCGTCCGCCAGAAGCTGCTTTGCGCCCTCCGGGTCATAAGCATTGGCGTCGTTCAGTTCGTCATAACCGTAATCCAGTGTCGGCGGAACCGGAGCCTTTGCCGGGGTAGCGCCACCCTCCAGAAGTACGCTTGTGTAGGTTTCCTTGTCAAGACCGCGCAGCAGCGCCTGACGGAGTGCCAGATCGCCCAGTGCACCGTTCTGGTTCATAAATGCATAGGTGGAGCGCAGGGATTCCAAAGACTGGATGGTGTAGGCATCGTTGCCGTCAAATTCGAATACGTTTTCTGTCTTCAGATTATATGCCACGTCGATCTCGCCGGACTGAAGCGCCATCGAACGGGTCGTCTGGTCGCCGATGATGCGCAGCGTCACGCTGTCGTTCGGAACCTCGCCTTCCCAGTAATACTCGTTGCGCACCACAACCGTATCACCCGCCGGGTCGAAGGACTGGAAAGCATAAGGACCAGTGCAGACAGGACCGGACATGGCAATATTGGAATTGTCAATGCTGGTGTCCATGATCAGGAACAGCGGGTCCGCAAGGCAGCCTGCCATGTTTGCGTTTGCTCTGTTCAGATTGAAAATCAGGTTCTGTCCATCCACCTCAACGCTTGCCACATCGAAGAATTCCGGCACACGGTTGGACATTTCAAAGGTCCTCTCCAGGGAAGCCTTCACCAGCTCCGGCGTCATATCGTTGCCGTTGGAGAATTTTACGCCTTCACGGATGGTGAAGGTCCATGTTTTTCCGTCCTCGCTGTTGCTCCACTCTGTCGCCAGACACGGAACCATGTTGCCCTCCGCATCAAATTTTGTCAGACCCTGTCCGACGCCGTAACGGGAAATTACCCAGCTGAAGTACTGCTCCGTCGGCTCCAGCGTATCTGCAAAGCTGGTCACGCCGATCGTCATGGTTCCCGCCGCGGAAGCCGCCGTCCCTGCCGCCATTACGGCTGCGGCAACTGCCACTGCCGCCGCTAATTTTTTCATCTTTCTTACCTTCATTTGTTCTTCCTCCTCTAATTTTCCTGTCTCGGGTCCAGAATGTCACGGATGCTGTCGCCGAGCATATTAAATACAACTACTACAATTACAATAGCGATACCGGGCGCGATCATCAGCCACGGAGCTTTCGCCATATAGGTTCTTCCTTCGTTCAGCATCAGTCCCCATTCCGGCGTGGGCGCCACCGCGCCAAAACCGAGGAAGGAGAGCGATGCCAGCTCCAGCATCATCGTTCCCATATCCGCCGCCGCTGTCACCGTCATGGTCGTCAGCATGTTGGGAAGGATGTGCCTCCACAAAATTTTTGCCGTACTGGTACCGTTTACCACAGCAGCCTCCACGTACAGATTCCGTTTCAGCTTTAAAACCATACTGCGCGCCAGACGGGCATATTTGGGCCAGCTCACCGCCGTAATGGCGATAACGCCGTTTCGGAGGCTCGCACCCAGCATTCCGGCAATCGCGATTGCGAGGATCATTCCCGGAAAGGAAATCATCATATCGGCAACGCGCATGATGATCTGGTCGATCCAGCCGCCGAAATAGCCCGCGATAATACCCAGCACCGTTCCCGTAACAAAAATCGTCGCCACCAGAATCAGCGTGTATACCAGAGAGGTTCTGGTGCCGTAGATTACCCTGGAGAGCAGATCTCTTCCCAGCTTATCGGCGCCCAGCGGATATTCCTTGCAGGGAGCCTTCAGAGAATCCGTCATAACAGCTTCCAGCGGGTCCTTCGGCGCGATCCAGGGAGCGAAAATCGCCACGCCCGCGATTGCCAGCGCCAGAATAAAGAAAATGGTAAACTGTTTATGCTCCAGAAAAAAGTTCTTCTTTTTCATGTCAGTTGACCTCCTTGATTCTTGGGTCGAGCCAGGTATAGGACAGATCAACCAAAATGTTAATCACCATATACAGTATTGCAATTACCAGCACGTACCCCTGTACCATCGGATAATCGCGGCAGGAAATCGCTTTGATCGCCATGCTTCCCATACCCGGCCAGTTGTAGATAATCTCCACGACCGCCGTACCTCCAAGCAGAGACCCCAGCGAAAGCCCCAGCAGGGTAACGATGGGCAGCATTGCATTTGGCAGCACATGCTTCCAGAGAATTACACTTTCTTTCATTCCTCTCATTCTTGCGCCTGTCACATAGTCCTGCCGCAGCTCCTCCAGAACTGCGTTGCGCACCTGCCGGGTATACTTGGAGGACATGGACATCGCCAGCGTGACCGCCGGCAGGATCATCGCCTTAAAGTCTGTCGTGCCGCCCGCCACATTCACCCAGCGGAGCTGCACGCCGAAAATGCTCAGAAGCACAAGCCCGATCCAGAAGCTCGGGATGGATACGCCCATAAAGGTGATGCCGCGTATCAGATAGTCCGGCCATTTGTTCTGATAGACTGCCGACAGGATCCCGCAGGGAATCGAAAATACAATCATCAGAAGAAGCGCAAACAACGACAGCTTCATTGTCGGCCAGAAGCACTTCATCAGCTTCTCCGCCACCGGGATCTTAAAGGCATAGGAGGTTCCCATATCGCCTGTCAGGACACCCTTCAGCCAGTTTCCGTACTGCACCAGAAACGGCTGGTCAAGTCCCAGCTCATGCCTGGTCTGCTCCAGAAGCTCCGGTGTCGGCAGATTTCCGCATTCTGTCAGCATGATCTCCGCCGGGTCGCCAGGGGAAAGATAGGTGAGCGCAAAGGTGAAAAAACTGACGCCGATCAGAACTACCAGAATCTGCAGAAGCCTTTTTCCAATTTGTTTCTTTGACATTTTTTCTCCTTCCTACATCTTCCGGTTTAAAACAAAACAGCCGCAGGATCGTTCTTTCTCCCTGCGGCATCGTAACATGTAACTATGTAGCTTTCTGTATGCAAACGGAACGCGCCCTGCGCCTCCCGCCCATTTTTCATGAAAAATCACAAAAATAAGAAGCCCGTATCACAGACTGATACGGGCACAATTTCACATACAAAATACTTGCTGCTTCTTATCGACCGTAAGAATCAAACGAAAAACAATCGCAAGCAGTTCTCCTGACTTAAGTTCATCGCCCAAAAGCGCCTTCCCAGATCTTCTTTATCAAAATCCAGTGACATAAATGCTCTCAGACTCGCTATCACAGTGACGGGATCGTACCGGACTTTCACCGGTTTCTCTATTAATCCTTGCGGAACTTGCAACGGCTGGCTTCAAACCAGCAAATGTTATTTAATTTTACGTCATACATTATAGACCAATATCTTTCACTTGTCCAGAAAAATGCAAAAGATTTTCATGTTTTTTCATTTATTCTCCGGTAAACGCCTGCGCGATCGGTGAATCCTCCGGCAGCACAATCGTTTTGTTTTCCCCGGTCATGGAGGCTTTCAGTGCATCGAGACTTCTCACATAGGAATAGAAATCGGTCTTGTCCTCATCCGAGTAGGCGTCCGCCAGAATCCTCATGTACTCCGCCTCGCCCTCCGCGACCAGGATCTCGCCCTGCCGCTTCGCATCGGAAATCTGGATTGCAACCTCCTTGTCCGTCGTGTTGCGGATGACCTTCGCCTCGGAATTTCCCTCCGCCGTGTAGGTCGCCGCAATGTTGTTGCGCTCGGAGATCATACGCTCGTACACCGACGACTTGTTGTCGTCCGGCAGGTCAAGCTGCTTCATATCGAACTCCAGCAGCTCAATGCCGTACTGCGCCAGATTATCGCCGACGCTCGCCATCACCGCCTCGGAGAGCCTGCCGCCGCGCCCGCTGATGACTTCGTCCTGGGACAGGCTGCCGATGGTGTTTTTCGTTGCATTGTACACCGCCGTGTTGATACGGTTCTCGGCGTTCGTCATAGAAGAATTCAGCGACTGTGCAAATTTCAGAGGATCGCTGATGCGCCAGAGCACGTAGCTGTCGCTGATCATTGTTTTCTTTTCCTTCGTGATAACGTCCGACGGCGTCAGATCGTAAAGAAGGATTTTTTTCGGCAGCGTCGACGCCTCCTGCACAAACGGCACCTTAAAGCTGATGCCCTCCTCATCCACTACGCTTACAACCTTTCCAAACTGACGGATCAGCTTGTATTCATCTTTTTCTGTCACCACGATGGATGAACCGAGCAGAACGACTGCCAGCACCGCGCCCGCCGCTGCAATAATGCCAATTTTCTTCATAATTATCTTCCTCCTTCCTCTGAAGCTTCTGTCTGCGCCTGTGCACTGCCTGTCTGTTCATCCGCCGTCTCCTCCGTGAAGGAATCCAGCGGCAGGATCTTCTGCACGCCGCTTCCGCTGTCGATCACGACCTTCATGCCCGGCAGCACCTCTTCCATCGTCTCATAGAACATACGCTGTTTTGTAACCACCGGATTCTTGCGGTATTCCTCGTACATGGCGTTAAATCTCGCCACCTGCGCTTCCGCCTCATTGATGCGTGTCTGCTTCTGTGCCTCCGCTTCTTTGATGATCTGGTCCGCCTGCGCCTCCGCCTCCGGAAGCTGCTCATTGCGATACTTATTCGCATTGTTGAGCGCCGTTTCTTTGCCCTGCTTCGCGTTCTCCACTGCCTTAAATGCCTGGATGACCTCCGCTGTCGGCGGCTCGGAATCCTGCATGGAAATGTTCACGAGCTGAATGCCGATGTCCTGCTCCTCCAGCTTCTGCGTGATCAGATCCTTGATCTTCGCCTGGATCTCACTCTTTCCCGTTGTCAGCACGTCGTCCACCTGGTAGCTGCCGACCACGGTACGGATCGCACTCTGGGCAATGTTTTTCAGGATAACCTCCGGCTCGCCCGCCGCGTACAGATACTGCACCGGCTCCGTAATGCGATACTCCACGAAAAAGTCCACGTTGATAAAGTTGTAGTCCGAGGTAATCATCAGACTCTCTTCCTCGACGTTGTTGTTCGACGCCATATCATAGCCGATCGGGAAGCCCTGTATCGTCGTATTTACCTTGTGCACTGACTGGATCAGCGGAATCTTAAAATGCAGCCCGGTCTCCGGCACTGCCTTCGGCTTGCCCATCGTCACCAGGACCGCCTGCTCCTCCTCACCGATCTGATAAAAGGAATCGCCTGCGAAAACCGCCACCAGTATCACGGCAGCCGCTGCTGCAATGCCAACCTTCGCCGCTCCTTTCGCCTTTTTGTTCTTCTTTCTTTTCTTTTCGTTTCTTGCCAGCTCCTCCGGATCAATTACCCGGTCGCCGTCGTTTCTGAATTCTGTCATACCTTTTCCTCCTGTGTGTGCATTTGTCTGATGTTTCAAAGAGAAGGGAGCTTTCCGCGCTCATCCCGGCAAAGCGCCTTGTTTCACAGAAACGCAAAAGTAATTTTCTGTGTAAAAAAAGACTTTCATTTCAGTGTATACCCTGAAACAAAAGTCTCGCTATTTGCTCACATGAGGCGGATAATAATATCGTTCTGACGCCGCATGTACCATCTGATTCGACTGTACGATGTAAGCTACTCCCTTTCCTTTGATAATTTTTTAACACATTTTTGTACTTTTGTCAATACATTTTTTCCATTTCTTATAGGAACATAATCCCTTCGCATACCACTGGCAGTTTTTGCAGGAACCGGTAAAGATTTCCTCTGTGAGCTTCTGTGCTGCAAGCTCCTTTAGCCCGCGGTATGTGTAGCTTTCGCCCGGTCGGATGCCAAGCGCTTCCGCCAGTGCAGCGTCTTTCTTCTCCACCTGCATTCCGCTCGTTTGGCAGGTGTTTTCCGCCGTCAGATTCGGGCAGCCCGCGCAGATAACATCCGGCGCACAGACCGCCTCCAGCGGCTCGTCCGCCTGCGTCTCCAGCATACTGATCATTTTTTCCATGTTTTCACAGAAGCCGTCGCTGTAGCCGTACCCCGCAAACAGCGGAATACACAGCAGATGGTGGATGCGCAGCTTACATCTCATAGGCAAGGTTCGCTGCGGACAATCCTCTGCGCACAGCCAGCGCCACGAAATATGCCAGCACGACAGACACAACATCCTTTACCAGATACGGCACGGAAACCGCCATCGCCGCCGGTACAAATTCCATGTCCATCACCGCCATAAACTGGAAAATTCCAAGCAGATGACAGATCGCAAGCCCCGCCGCGCTCAGTACAATGAGCAGCCCTTTATTTTTCTGCTTCAGACCAAGCCCGCACAGGAGCACCATGAAAAGAAATCCCCAGATAAATCCGCCGGTCATTCCCACCAGCTTATCAAAGCCGCCGCTGAAATTTGCAAATACCGGAACGCCCACCGCGCCGAGCAGTATGTAGACAGCCGTTGCCGCTACCCCCATTTTCCATCCAAGCACATATGCCGTGAGCGCCACCGCAAACGTCTGCAGCGTCACCGGCACACCGGACGGCATCGGGATCGCCATCTGTGAAAGCACCGCCAGCACGGCCACAAACATGCCGGTAAATACCACTGTTCTTGTTGAAATACTTTTCTTGTTTTCCATAATCCTTTTCTCTCCTCGTCGAATTGTAAACCTTTATTTTATTTTTCGTTTACATTTCGATTGTACACGTGGCGGGTAAGATTGTCAACTACATTTTTTGTACAGTTTACATTTCATTATTGGTATTCACAGCTTTTTCCTTTCCACCGTTTTCCACTTTCTTTGTTTTTCTTTAAGACTTTTTTTCGAAATCAAACAATTTTTGGACACAAACCTGCTCTATACTATAATCATTAAATGAAGTCGCCGAGATGTACGGCGCGTCTGCATTGAACCGGCTTCGACAAAAAACAATCTTCCTTTTCCATACACCATATATGGGGCGGAAGTTTACATACATTATATCCTCTAAGTGTTTACGGCACCCGCAGCTTCTTTTGCAGGTGCCGTAAATATTTTCCTATTCTATTTCGTATATTCAAAATCCGGTATTTTATGCCACCGCTCCTTAAAGTAGTGTGCTGCCAGCTTCGGGCGGCGCTGGCGGGTAAACATGCCCTTTTTGTTTCCGTCCACGCGCAGCGTTCCCTGAATAGTCGCAAAATCCGCAAAGTTCCAGGTCTGCTCACCGACCACGAAGGGGCATTCATCAAGCACGCGGTTGATTGTTTTATAGTACTCCACCTGGTATTCCTCGCTGAACATGTTCGGCGTCGCCATGTGGATGCCCGCCACCGTGTCCGCGCCGTACTCCGTGATCATCCAGGGCTTGCCAAGCTTCGCCCAGTATTTCATCTCCTCGCGCATCGCGTTTTCCGCAGCCTCCAGATCGCCGCCGAACACATACCATCCATAATAGCGGTTTGCAAGAATGATATCCATCTCCGGCGCCGTGATGTCCCGCGTGTAATCGTTCTGGCAAATAACCAGAGACACCGGTCGGTTCTGCGGATCGCAGGCGTGAGCAAGGTCGTAAAGCGGCTTAAAGTAATCGTGCGCCTCCTGCGGCTGCTTTTCCGTATCCGGCTCATTGGCGATCGACCAGATCACCACGCAGGGATGGTTCTTATCGCGCGCGATCAGGTCGCGGATCACCTGCTCATGGTGCTCCTTCGTGCGGAATTTCGCATATCCCTTATCGTTCCAGCCAAAGTTCAGCCCGACAGCCGGCGTCTCGTCGATCACCACGATTCCAAGGCGGTCGCAGAGGTTCATCATTTCCTCCGCATACGGATAGTGGGAGGTACGGAATGAATTCGCGCCCAGCCATTTCATCAGCGAGAGATCCTTCACGTTCATCGCCTGATCCAGGCCGCGCCCGTGTACCTCGCTGTCCTCATGCTTTCCAAAGCCCTTAAAATAAAACGGTTTGCCGTTGATAAGAAACTTGGTTCCTTTAATTTCCACGGTGCGGACGCCAAACTCCTCCTCGTAGAGATCCTCCCCGAAAGAAACGCGCGCCGTGTACAGATAAGCATTTCCGGGATTCCAGAGATGTGCGTCCGGGATGGAGAGAACGCCCTTCGCCCCGACCGCCTTTGCCACGGACTTTCCGTCCTCATCAAATACCTCGATCTGCACCTCTCCCTCGCCCACACAGCTCACGGAATAAGAGACAAGCGCCTCCGTCCCCGTAAGCTCCGGCACCAGCACGATATCCTCGATATAGGAAAACGGCGTCGTGTAGATTTTCACCGGGCGATGAATGCCCGCATAATTGAAAAAGTCAAAATTCGGGGCATTGTGCGGCTTCTGGCGCGTCATATTCACGCTCGGGATATCCGGAAGGTCCGCCCCGAAAAAGGCTGCGCCCACCTCGTTTCCGATCGGAAGCGTGGAATAATCCACCCGGTTGTCCACCGCCACGCAGAGCAGATTTTTACCCGGATGCACGCATGTCTGGATCTCCGCCTCAAACGGAAGGAAGCCTCCCCGGTGCTCGCAGAGCAGCTCGCCGTTTAAATACACCTTTGCCTGGTGGGTGACAGCTCCGAACCGCAGCACGATCCGCTGTCCTTTTAATATCGCCGGAATCACCAGCTCCGTCTGATAAAACGCCCATCCATAGTGATCGCGGAACGCCGCTCCCTCCACCTGGTCGTTGTAGGACGCCGGAACCGCCAGCTTCACCGGATCCTCCAGCGGCTTCTTCATCCACTCCTTTTCAAAGCCCGTGCCGTCGTCCAGCTTAAAATCCCAGATTCCCGACAGGTCGATCAGCGCTCTCGCATCATTCAATTTCGGATATAACATAGTTTTCTTCCTCCTTACCAATATGGTTTCCAGTCCTTCACAAGCCTTGTCAGCGCTTCCTCCTTCACCTCCGCCGTAATTTCCGTGCAGAGCGTCTGCACGCCCTTTTGAATCTTATATTTTATTGACGGAATCCTCGTTTTGGAATACAGTACATTGGTGTTCGGATCGGCGGTGATAAGAACGCCCTCGCCCTCCGCGGACGACACCGCGCACTTCATCCGCTTATTTTCCGCCAGGCAGAAGCCCTTTTCTTCCCTTGATGCAAATGCCTCCGAAAGCTTCGCTCCCACCGAAAAACCGCAGTCATACGCCTCGCACTTCACGGTACTCTCTATTTTATGTATCCGTTTATGCCCGTTTTCCGTCGGAATGATCGTCGTTTCCACCTCAATTCCCGGATACGGACTCCACCGCGACCACACGGAGTCCTCCCGCACGGCGCGCTCCTCGCAGATGCGACGCACATACACATAGCCGTCTATAAAAAATGCCAGCATACTGTCCGGGCAGTTTTCATAGAGCTCATAGCAGGACTTCGCCACGGAAAAGCCGAATTTCGTATCGTAGGCGAATTTCCCGTACTTTGCCACGATCTGCCCGTGCCCGTTCGGACTGTATACGCCCGGCACATATGCCGTCACATGATGCCGATAGCGCCGCACCAGCATGTCCGCCTCCGGCATACTGCAGATATCCGGCACTTTCGGAAATTCCGCCGCCTCCGCCGTCCAGAACGGGTGCTTATCCGGCAGCGCCAGCACGGTAAACGCCATCATGCTCCAGTAAACGGAGCCGGGACCGTTGTACTTTTCCGCCATCACCAGGTTCGGGTACGCATAGCCGATCGTCAGGATCCCCTCCCGGTCGAAAACCGGCTGCTGCATCCAGTATTTTATGTGCCGCACGATCAGTCCCTTCATCACCGGTACCGGAAACGGCGCCACATCCGCCAGAAGGCATGCCTCAAAAAAAGCCGCCTGCGCAAACCGGTAAATGAGCGACCGCCCAAACGGCAGCGCCTCCCCGTCCCCGTCGAACCAGTAAATAAATTCCTTCGCAAACAGCAATGCGCGCTCGCGGAACCTTCCGCAGCGCTCCTTATCCTCGTCCTCCATAAACATCGCATAAATGAGGCTGTAAAACTGAATGGCAACGGAAACATAGTAATCCTTCTGGTTGGAATCCCCGTCCCGGTACCAGCCGCTGCCGAGATAAAAGCTCTCCGTCAAATCCAGCGCCTCAAAAAGCCGCTCCCGGTCGTAAGGCATCCCGTTTTCCTTCAGCGCAAGGTTCACAAGTACCCGGAACAGCAGCCAGTTGCAGCAGGGAATCTGATGTTCATTGATCGTGTACAGATAGGCGGCGAGCCGCCGCTTTTCCTCACTGTCAAGCGGCTCCCAGAGAACATCCCCTGCGAGCAGCATTCCAAAGGCGATCGCGCCCATCTCGATAAACCGCTGGTCGTATTCCCCCGGAGCGCCCCAGAATTCGGGATTTTCCGGGTCGGTTCCCGCCGCAAGCCCCCTGCGGCAGACAGCCTCAAACCACGGCTCCTTTCCGCCGCCCGCCCAGAAGGGCACCAGTCCCCAGAGCGGCCGGGAAAAGCCCTCCATCAGAATTGCTTTTTCATCATAATTGGTAGAGGTCACTCCCAGGGAAACGCCCGCTCCCTCCGCTGTGTAATGGGGCTTCAGCGGATTTAAGAGCGAAAGCATCAGCGCCTGGAAATCCTTTTTTGATTCTAGTCTCATAGTTTTATTTTAGCCCTTCACGCCGGTTGCAGCAATCCCTTCCACAAAATATTTCTGCAGACACAGGAACACGATCAGCACCGGGATCAATGTAATGATGGACCCAGCCATGATCAGTCCGTACTCGGCGGAATACTGGCCGATGAACATGCGCAGTCCGAGCTGGATCGTCTTTTTCGACTCTGTTTTCAAATAGATAAGCGGTCCAAGGTAATCGTTCCACGTATTGACGAAGGTGAAGATCGTCAGCGTGGCGAGCGCCGGTTTGGACAGCGGCAGCATAATGCTGCTGTAGATCCGGTATTCGCTCATGCCGTCGATGCGCGCCGCCTCGCAGAGCGAATCCGGGATGCCCGCGTAGAACTGCTTCATCATAAACACGCCGAACGCCGAGAACGCCTGCAGGCAGAGCATCGCCAGGAGCGTATCGTTCAGTCCCATTCTTCGCATCATGATAAACTGCGGCACCATGTATACCTGCCACGGCATCGCAATGGTGGCGATGTAGGCGAGGAACAGCCCGTTCTTAAACCTAAACTCCAGCTTGGAAAAGGCGTAAGCGGCAAAGCTGCTGGTCAGAAGCTGGAAAAAGGTTACCGCGATCGTCAGGATCACCGTGTTGCCGATAAATTTCAGCAGCGGGATCTTTGTCCAGATATTTACGTAGTTTTCCCACTTCGGCACCTCCGGGATCCAGCGGAAGGGCGTCATCTGAAAGACCTCAGTGTTTGATTTAATGGAAGCCGACAGCATCCACAAAAACGGTACCACCATCAGCGCGGTAATGATAATCAATAAAGTATACAGGCAGATCCTTCCGATCAGCCGTTTTTTTGACGCGGATTTTGTTTTCATGCGTTTCTCCCTCCTGTCACTCTTTTTCATACTTCGCTTCCCCGCGGAACTGGATAATCGTTACGATCAATACCAGCACGAACAGAACCATTGCCACCGCGCTGGAATATCCGAGATCCCATTCCTGGAAAGCCTTCTGGTAAATGTAGTAAACAAGTACGGTCGAAGAGGTGCCAAGCTTTCCGTCTCCGCCGCCTGCCAGCATGACAGCCACATCGTACACCTTAAAGCAGCTGATCGTCAGCATAACCACTACAAAGAAGGTGGTCGAACGGAGCTGCGGCCAGGTGATATAGCGGAATTTTTCCCAGGTGGTCGCACCGTCCAGACTCGCCGCCTCATAAAATTCCCCCGGAATTCCCTGCAGACCTGCCAGATAAATAACCATATAGTAACCCATGAAACGCCACACGCTGAAAAGAATCATGGTGAGAAGGATCAGATCGCCTCCAAACCAGTTTGGAAGATTCTTTACGTGAAACACATAATACAGAATCGCGTTGACCGGACCCTTGCTCGGATGGAAGATCATCTGCCAGACCGCCGTGATCGCCACCAGCGATGCCACATACGGGAAAAATGCCACGGTACGGAAAATTCCCCGGAATTTCACCTTCTGGTTCAAAATAATTGCCAGCGCCAGCGACGCCACCATCGTCAGAGGAACGGTTCCCACACAGTAGAGAATCGTATTTTTCAGAGCCGCCCAGAAGAAGGTGTCATCCTTCAGGCGGGCAAAATTCGCAAGCCCCACGAACTCCAGGGGATTGCTGCCGTCCCACTTCATAAATCCAAGTCCAAAGGCACAGATAATCGGGATCAGCGTAAATACCGCAAATCCGATAAAGTTTGGCGCAATAAACGAATATGCCACCAAAGCGCGCTTTCTGTTGCGGCGCTTCCTGCTTTTTTCCGCTTCATTCATCCTTTTTTCTCCTTTCCTTTGCGAAATCGGGCACAGAAAAAGGGAACCGGCTTATACAGGTCTGTTTCCGATTCCCTTTTTGCACTGCCGTTACATTTCCTGCTGATTATTCACCGAGGATTTTTCCTACCTCTTCGTTCATCTTTGCAATGCCGTCGTCAATGGAGGTATCTCCATTCATGATATCCTTGTGATACGTATCCAGAACCGTGTTGATCTCTGTGATGTGCGCATCATACGGAGCTTCCAGATAAATCTGGGCGGTCTTTAACGCTTCCTTGCTGTTCTCATCCTGCGGGAAGCCCTCAAGTGAGGAAATCTGCTCTACAACGCTGTCGTTGAGGATCGCCGGGAAGGTACCCGTGGAAGCTACCACCTCTGCGCCTTCCTCTCCGCATGCAAACTTGATGAAATCCCATGCAGCATCCTGTTTCTCCGAGCAGGTCGGGATCGCAAGCGCTGTGATGGTACCAAGGGTCGTGCCTGCCTCTACGCCTTCCGGATGCGGATATTTTACGATGCCCCAGTCGCCTACCAGCTCGCTGTCGTAGTTGCCGTTTGCCAGCTCAGACATCAGTGTGGTGATGTACCAGGAGCCCATATTCATCGTTGCGGTATTTCCCTCAGAGAAAGCGCCGCTGTAGTGAAGCTGGGATGCGTTTGTGTCGATGTAGGAACGGCACACGCCGTCTGCTTCCTGCTGTTTTACCAGCTCATAATACGGTTTTAAGAAATCATAATTGCCGTCCAGTACGGTGTGTTCTCCGTCAAGGATGCCGAAAAGCTGTACTGCACTTCTCCAGGTGTGGTAGTGTGCGCCGTATACCTGATCGCTTCCGAAGCCTTCCTTCGTAACGCTTCTTGCCAGCGCGTCGTACTGCTCCATCGTCATATCGTTTGTCGGATAATCAACGCCTGCGTCGTCGAACAGCTTCTTATTATAATACAATACCCAGAAGTCGCTGCGGAACGGAAGCTCGTACAGCGCGCCGTCTACTGTAACCTGCTCGGTGGTTCCGTTGTAAACGCTGAGATCCAGACCGTCGCTCTCGATGCGTCCGCTCAGATCCTCCAGAACGCCCTTGGAAACCAGCGTTGCATATCCCGGAACATCCTTCACGGTAACGATGTCGAAGTCGGAGCCGTCGCCGGAGAGATCGGTTGCGAGTACCGTCATGTAATCCTGGGAGCCAAGGTCGGTCATCTCGATCGTTACGTTCGGATGCTGCTCCATGTAAGCGTCTGCAACCGCGCTCCAGTAGGTTGCTGTCTTTGCATCCCACAGCGCCCAGTTCAGCGTCACGTTCTCTTCCTCTGCAAATGCTGTCATAGGTGCCAGGCATCCTGCCGCTACGCCAACTGCCAGCGCCGCGCTTAAAAGTTTTTTGTTCATGTTTCATATCCTCCTTGTTTTGTGTTTTGCTTTTCTGTAGCTTATGACCAAATTATACCTGCCAAAAGCCTTTCTTTCCATAGCATTTCTTATGATAAACCTCTCATTTTTTTGGTTTTTTGTATACTCTCCAATTTCAGACCCTTCCATTTTTCTCTTTTTTTGGGAAAAAAGCTCTTTATTTTTTATATAGTAAATAAAAATTTTCTATGTTATACTGTATTTGTTGTCCCTTCACAGCTACGATACAAATTTCAGGAGTATTTCTTATATGAAGCGACCATTTTTTAAGACAATCCGCGGCAGTCTGTTTCTGGTGATTCTTACGCTGGTTCTGATTCTCGGAATCGGTATTTCCTCCGTCAGCTACCTTTTATTTTACAGAGACCTTCAAAAAACCGTGATCCAGTCCACCGAGACCTCGCTGGAGCTGCTTGCGGAAAACATTAACAATCACCTGGATGATTTCTCCGATCTGCTCCGTTGGTGCGGCACAAACGACCAGATTTCCCAATTCTTTCTCACCTCCAGAGAATCGGAGCGCTATAACAGAGTGACCTCCACGGCTACGGATATGCTGAATACCACCTTTTCATCAAATCCGTCCCGCGAATACATCCACCGGCTCGTCATCTGCCCCTTTGACCGGCAGGATTACCTTCAGATCATTAACGCCGATTATTCGGTGGACAAAAATATCCCGGAACTGATCCAGAACCTTCCTTATTATGAGGAATATATGGAGACGGCAAATCTCGACAGCTACCGTTTTCAGATTGTCGTGGAGGATTTCGCGCACTACCCGGCGCTGGTCATCCCCATCATCCGCCCGATCCAGCACCCCTATAGCAGCCGGATCGCCGGTTTTGTCTATCTGTCCGTCTCGCAGGAGCTGTTTGTCCATGAGATGAGCAATTATACGCTCGACGACGCCAACCGATTATTTCTGAAGATCGGTGACGCCTACTACCGGCTGGATGGCTCTGACCTCACATCCCTCGAAGCGGCGCCGGAGTTTGAGGCGTTTTCCGAAAACTATCACATCCAGTGGGATACAAAGGTTTCCTATCTGAAAAATGCAGACGGAAAACAGCTCGCTGTTTCCCGCCCGCTATCCTTTGGAAGCTGCGCGGTTATCCAGACAGTTTCACCCGGAAATCTGCGCCAGCAGCTTTCCCGCTATCTTCTGCTTGGACTTTTAATCTTCGGCGTCGTCCTGCTGATCGGACTGATCATCACCGGAATGCTCTCCCGGCTGTTTACCCAGCCCGTCACCCGGCTGCGCAACCGCATCGGACTAATCGCAGGCGGTGATTTTTCCCGCGACGACACCATTTTGTGGGACAATGAGCTTGGCGATATGGGAAGAGACATCAATCAGCTCTCCCAGGATATCCAGACACTGATCGACAACCGTCTGACGGCGGAGAATGAAAAAAGAGACTACGAATACCAGCTTCTCCAGAGCCAGATCAACCCGCATTTTCTGTACAACACGTTGAATTCCATCAAATGGATGGCAACGGTGCAGAAGGCGGACGGCATCGCAGAAATGACGCTCGCGCTCTCCCGGCTGTTTAAGAATATCTCAAAAAGCGCCAGTCTTTTTGTGACGATCCGGCAGGAATTTGATCTTCTCGGAGACTACTTTACCATCCAGAAATACCGCTATGGCGGTATGATCTCCCTGGAATACGACGTTGCAAACGAAGCTCTTTTGTGCAACGAGATTCCCCGGTTCAGCCTGCAGCCGATCGTGGAAAATTCTATTTTCCACGGCATCGAGCCGACCGGGCATCCCGGCGCTATCAAAATAAAGCTGTATCAGGCGCAGGCGGATACGGTATGCATTGACGTAACCGACAACGGCGTGGGTATCAGCGCCGACAAGATCGGGCATCTGCTCACCGAGGATGTTCCCGACCGCGGTTCCTTTTTCCGCAACGTTGGTGTCAGCAACGTCCACCGTTACCTCCAGTACACCTACGGGGAGCGCTACGGACTTCATATCGAAAGCGAGCCCGGGCAGTACACCACCGTCACCATACAGATTCCTTTCAAAGTTCTGAAAGAGGAGGAACAACCATCATGAAAGTATTCATTGCCGACGACGAGCCGCTGATCCAGATCGGATTGAAATCCATGCTCGCAGATTCCGCACTGGATGTCCAGCTCTGCGGCTCCGCCTCAAACGGGGAACAGGCTTACCAGATGATCCTGGCGCAGAAGCCGGATATTGTCATCTCCGACATCAAGATGCCGGTCATGAGCGGTCTGGAGCTCGCGAAAAAATGTCTGCAGGAGCTTGGACGCATCCCGGTATTCATCATTCTGACCGGCTACGAGGATTTTCAGTTTGCCCGGGAAGCGCTGAGCCTGCAGGCGGTCGATTATCTGATCAAGATGGAGCTTACGAAAGAGACGCTTGATGCGGCTCTTAAAAAGGCTGAGCGCGCTGTTCTGGAATTCCGCAAGCTTTCCCTCACGGAAAATCCGCCGCTTCTGGATCTCCGGTACTACCGCGACCGTTTCTTTATCCGTCTCTTAAACGGGCTGTTTGAGGGACCGGAGCAGTTTGAGCGCCAGTGCCGGGAATTTCAGCTCGTCTTTGACACGCCGGGATACATGGCTGCATATATCCGTCTGACCGACAACAAAGAAAAGCTTCTGACAAGGGACGAAAAATTTCTTCTGAACCAGAGTACGCTGGAAATGTTCCAGGAAATGATCTCCAAATTTCTCCGCTGCCAGGTAATCTCACTGGATGTCCAGTATTTCGCCGCCGTGTTTTTCATCCCGGAGGGCTGGACGGAAAACCCCGCAGAGCAGCTTGAAAGGGCGCTCTCTCAGACGCTTGCGATGCTGCACAACTATTATTCCGTCTCGCTGCTCTGCAGCATCGGCGCGATGGTTGCCTCCCCTCTGGAAATCCCGGTTTCCTACCAGGACGCCAAGCAGTTTATTCCGACCGCGGACGCCGCCCATCCGATCGTGTTTGCCGGAGAACAGCTCGCGCAGGGAAAGGAGCACAACGTGTTCAGCCTCTCTTTGTTCCGCGAGGATATCCGCAAGGCGTTCGAGGAATCGAACGGGGAGGCGCTGCGGGAAATCCTGGACAATATCCGGGAGCTGCTCTCCCAGAACCACGTTTCCACCGCCCAGGCGCTGGACGCCGCCAGCAGCATCCTCTACCTGACCATCAATCTGCTGGAGGACGGCGTTTCCATTGTAAATGACATTTTCCGCGACGATGCCGAGGGCTATCAGACACTTTACCGCTTCTCCAGCGTCGCCCAGATCCTCTCCTGGCTTTCCCGTCTGGAAAACGGTCTTTTAAAGGCTCTGGAGGAACAGGCAAAGCGCCCCAACAACGCGCTCGTGGAAAATGTCAAGAACTATATCGACTGCAACCTGAATCAGCGATTGACGCTGCAGAACACGGCCGCCGTTTTCAGCATCAGCTCAAATTATCTGAGCCAGCTTTTTAAAAAGCACACGGAAATTGGATTCAACGAATACATCGCCCAGAGAAAAATCGAGGAGGCAAAGAAGCTCTTAAAGCAGGGTGATCTGAAAATCTATGAAATCGCCGACCGGCTTGGCTTTGAAAACGCTTTTTATTTCAGCAGAGTTTTTAAGAAAGTTGCGGGCGTCTCGCCCAGTGAATTTTTAAAGCAGTAGAAAAGGACCCCTGCCAGGGATGTGTTTTGGCAGGGGTTTTGTTCTCCCGAAACCCGGCTTTTCGAAATTCCTTTACAGATCCGTCCCGTACACCTCTATCTGTGTCAGCGCCGGAAACGGTGATTCCTCCGGGGATTTTTTCAAAGCGCAAAGCTCCAGCCACTCGATCTGCTTTTTCTCAAAGCTCATCTCATGCGGCGCGCTGCTCTTTTCCATCGGAAACAGCAGGCTGCTTCCGTCCGAAAAGTTTATCGTCGCCTCTGTCCACCAGTTATCGTGCGGAAAATCCGCCCTGGTGTAAAGCACGATGCGGTCCGTCTCCACGGTGCGCCCGAACTCCAGCTTCAGCGCAGCGTCCTCGCGGCGGTTGATCCCCCAGGACTGGTACGGCCACTCTCCATGGCTGTCGTTGATCACCACACCGTCGATCGCATTCTGAGCGGCAAAAACAGATTCCCCTCTCGTCTCCACATTCGCCGCGGCGTGCGGATAGCAGGTGTGATTCTGATGCTGATCGTTTACATTCAGTGCCAGATTGCGGTATGCCTTTCTCTCATATTCCTTCGCGCATCTCGCATAGAGCAGGTGTTTTTTGCCGCTGAATGCCTTCGGCGAAAGGTTGATCCGCTTTTCTCCGAAAGGAATCGTATACTCCGCGGTCCCGGTCAGATACACGAGCGATTTTCCAAGCGCATCATCCCACTGCAGCCATACCCATACATTTTTTTCAGAAATTTCCAATCCAAACCGGTCGCCCGGCTGATATTCCCGGCTGCACATCAGACTCACCTCGTCCTCTCCGTGACGGACGGCAACCAGCTTTCCTTCCTCATCATACACCTTCAGACATAATTCCATCGTTCTCTTCCCCTTTCTATAAATGCAAGCTTTCCTCTTCCTAACCGCGCTGGCGGATAATGCTTCCGCGAAACGGTACCTTTAAATAGAATTTCCCGGCTTCCTTCGGGAAATGACTCTTCACCTCATACCCGGCTTCGCTCTCCGGGCGGAGCGTGATTCCCGCCAGCTCCTCGATCACCACGATCAGCGGCGCGCACGCCCACGGATGACAGAGACTGGTGTTCCACTTCTGCTCCTTCCCCCATGCCTCAAAGCAGGTGGTCGCGCCCTCCCGGAGCATGTTCATCCAGCCGTGCTCCGATTCGTTCACCAGCAGATGGTATACCTCCTCATAGCGCCCTCTTCCCGCAAGCGCCCTCAGCACAAAATAGCTTGTCCACACGCCGCAGGCAAAGCCCTTCTGCACCAGAAAATCACAGATATGCTCCGCCGCTCCTTCCGGTTCCAGGCCAAAATACAGCGCGTAGACATTCGAGTGCATCGCACAGTGGCTGCTGGTTTCGCTGTCTGCAAAAAGCCGTTTATCCCTGCGGTAAAAAGCTTCGACATAAGCCTCCTTCAGGGACCTCCAGTCGGCAGAGGGCGCATATCCCAGAATTTCTTCTATCTCACAGAGCATTTTCACCGAGCCAATATATAGCGCGTTGATCACATTGTGACAGCCGGGAGCCACCACCGGTCTGCTCAGGCAGAAATCATAGTCGTCACGCAGGTTTTCCGGCCAGTCCACCATATTCCATTTATCCGCCACCTGTTCTAAAAGCCCGTCCGCCCGTGCATACTGCGAAAAATGCCGCAGCATCGCCTTCACTGCCGGATAGCATTCCCGCAAAAATTCCCGGTCACCCGTAAAACGATAATCTGTCAGCAGAAGCTCCGGCCACAAAAGCGAAAATTCCGAAATCTCCTGCATCATGGAGCCGGGCGCCACACCCATCAGCCCCGGACAGATCACATCCGTCCATACAAACTGCCGGATGCATTTCCGCAGCAGCGCCGTGCTTCCGCTCAGCCATGCATGAGCATGGGCGGACACGATCGCGTCGCCGAGATACTGTCCCTTCTCCCGCGACGGGCAATCGAGAAAGCCCTCCTGCACGCCATGCCTGATCGTGTTTTTGCACAATGCAAAAATCCGCTCCAGACGCTTGTCCCCACACTGAAAATCCGACAGACTTTCGTCAAACGGGTAGTGCCGCAGGGCTGCATATACCTTCTGTATCCTGGCTCCGTTCTGCGGCAGCAGCTCGGCGTACCGGAACGCCTTGTAGTCATACGGCTCCAGCGTGTGAACCCCCTCGCCGAACGTCCACGTTTCCTCATAGGTGCAGTTGCAGCGCATCTCATAGCGCACATTTCCTTCCCCGGTAAGCTCCTCGCCGCAGCGGACGATAACCGATGCGCCCTCCGCTCCAAGAGCGGTCATGCAAAGGCTGCCTGCGATCTCGCTTCCCATGTCGATAAACCAGCTCCCGTCCTCTCTGCGGATTACCGTCTCCGGATCACAGCGGGAAACCTCCAGAAGCACAGCCGGTTCTTCCTCAAAGTGATAGTCCGCCCACGGAGCCGGAACCATCTTTTCCCAGGAGGAATCGTCAAACTCCTTTTGGTTCCAGTCGTCCTCCCACAGTCTTCCGTCAAAATTTTCCAGAAACTGCGTGTCATAACCAATCACGCCGCCGCTGTATGCCTCCGTGATGCAGTATCGCCAGCAGGGTTCTTCCCAGCTCTCCGTCTCCTCATCCGACGAATAGCTGCCGATCCTGGCGCCGACGCCGAAACGGTTGTCCCCGCTGTTCCACACCCGGTTGATCAGCCCCTGGTAGTAAAGATGCACGGCAAGGACATTCTTGCCTTCTTTCAGATACTCTGTGATATCCAGCTCATTATAGTAGGAATGCTCCGGGTATCCGGGCGCCGGTCCCTGGGCAGCAAATTTGCCGTTGATATATAATTTATAGTAGTCATCCGCAGATATCCGCAGTCTGGCACGCGTTCCTTTTTTCGCAGTGTATTCCGCTCTGGCAAGCACATGGAGATTTTTTACCCCCATAGCGGTTTCCTTTGGTTCCTCCTGTTCCTTATGAAAAACCGAAACCGGATGTGACTGCAAAAATAAGGGAATCGTATACCAGACGGGAGCAAATGTTTTCATCGTCTTGTCCCCCTGCCCGTTTTACGTTTCCCTTATTATATCATGCAGTATTTTCTTTTTCTTCTGCTATCTTATCAAAAATCTTGCAAATCGCATACAGTTTGCCGCCGCTCATATCATGACACTGCTATTTTTCCTACTGTTCACGCCAGCCTCAGACACCTGCTGCGACGCGAAGGTTGCTGTGAATGGAGTAAACAGTACCGTTTTTCCATCCAGCGCCTTACTCATTCATCTTCAGCTCCTCGCAGATGTTTGCCTTCCGTATCGTCCGCATCGTCAGCGCAATAGTTCCCGATACGATCAGGAATACTCCCACTGCAGCAAGCCCGATTGCCGTCCACGGAATCCGAAATACCGTATCCGCTCCCACATGGAGCACCAGATACACCAGATAGCTGACGCCCGTCGCCAGCACCACGCCCGGAATGAGGGAATGCAAACTGTAGATCAGACTCTCAAAGCACATCATCCTTCGCATCCCGCGCCCGGACATTCCCATGGAGCGCAGCATCGCAAATTCCCGTCTCCGCAGCAGCAGATTGGTGGAGATCGTGTTGAAGGCGTTTGCCGCCGCCACCAGTGTCAGCAGCGTCACAAACCCGAAAGACAGGATATCCATCGCCATCAGAAAGCTTCTGTCCTGCTCGTACTGCGCCGCCAGATTGAGCAGCGTCTGCCCGCTGACATCCGGCAGCCCCATCTCTTTCCCGTCCTCCTCCAGCTTCTCATACAGAGTCCGGTAATCGCTGCACATGATTGAAAAACGTTCGGAAAATCCCCCGGATTCCTCCGCCGTCAGATTCCAGCGCTGCGCCTCGCTCTCCGGCACCAACACGCGTGGAGAATTCTCATAGCTGTCCACGATTCCTTCCGGCAGCTCCTGCAGCCTGCCCTGCAGCACCAGAGAATTCTGCCGGTTCAGCACCAGCACTTCCTCCCCTCCGCCGCTTTCGTCCGCTGCACCAGTTTCCTCTTCCGCGCCGCTTTCCCTCTCTGCACCGGCCTCATCATCTGTACCGCTTCCCGTTTTCTGTATCGTTTCCAGCCATCCCATCTCACATGCCGCCGGAAGCTCTGAAAACATTTCATACCGCTCATAGCGCTCTGTTTCCGGGTTAAAATACCGGTATGTGTCATAGACCGCCGCCGTCAGCATTTCCTGTCCGTGATAATCCGCCGGGTCCAGCCCCTGCCCCCGCAGCGCCGCGTCAAACAAATCGTCCGGCAGGATGAGAACATACGCCAGAACCGCTCCCGCCTGCTCTCCTTCAAGCAGCGTCGGCGTACTGTAATCCTTCATTTCCACCTGCTCCTCCAGCACCTTCTGCGTAAATCCCAGATACCGGACGCCGCTCTGATAGCAGATCACCTTCTGCACGCCATCCTGCTCTGTAAGAAGCGTCCGGATGCTCTCCCGCGTCTGCCCTTCCGGATAGCTGTCGACCACATACTGCAGCTCCACCTCCGGCGCCTCCAGAACAAAGGAGCCGGTTCTTTTCAGAGCATCGCTGACGCTCATTGCCGAGACAAACAGTACAATGCTGAGCGTGAGTGAGAAAATCGTACTCCGGTATTTTTTGCGGTCTCTGCGGTAATTTTTGTCGGCAAGCATACCAGAGAGCCCGAACAGTCCCGCCAGTCTTCCCTTTGCCGGCATCTTCTGCGGCGAAACCCTGATATCCCGGCTGGCGCGGATCGCTTCTATCGGAGAGATTTTGCGGACGCGCCGGGACGGCACCCAGGCAGACAGAAGCACTGTCAGAAGCGCCAGCAGCACGGTAAGCGCAAGCACCGGTGCCGACGTTCTCAGCGCGATCTGACGCTGTACGCCGTGCATCATCCCGGTAATTCCGTAGCTGACATACCGCAGCGTGATGCCGATTCCCACGATTCCCGAAAGCACACCGACAGGAATCCCGATAATACTTACATAAAACGCCTCATAAAGCAGCGACCGGCGAAGCTGTCTTTTTGTCGCACCGATAGAGGAAAGCAGTCCGAACTGCGTTGTCCGCTCCCGCAGGGAAATGGAAAATGCATTGTAAATCAGTGAAACTGCTCCGACCATAATCAGTCCGGTCACAATCGCCACCAGCCCTGTCAGTACGCTCTGATAATTACTGTTGTCAGCCGCGCCCTCCCACTGCAGCAGCGAGCTGTTAAAGGAATACTTCTTTGCGATTCCCTCCATGTCCTCTGTAAAGCGGTAAACCTCCCGCGCATCCTTCATGCGCACCAGCACATCCGCATACGCGGACGGCTGCGAAACCGGACCGCAATACACCATAAATGTGGCGATAGCATTCCAGTATGTCTCAAACGAAACATAATCGTACACGCCCACTACCGTCAGCATCAGCTTCCTGGTATTTTCCAGCGTTTCCGTTCCCGCCAGCTCGTTTTCCACATAGACTGCCGGAGAAAGGCGCTCACCGTCTATATAAACGTCTCCCGCCTCCACCTCCAGCACATCGCCGACCTTTGTCTCCTCTCCGGCCGGCTCATTGACCGCCAGATACGACGGGATAATGATTTCGTTCTCATTTTCCGGCAGCCTTCCCTCCCGCAGCGTAACAGGTAAAATATCCTGCCGTTCTGCCGGAAGACTCTCCAGACAGAGATAACCCCAGGCGTTTCCTTTATCCATCGCCTTATCCCATTTTATGCAGCCGAGCTCCTCCATGCGCACGGCAGCCTCCACACGCTCATCCCCAGTGAGCTCTGTCACCTTTCCCGAGGGAACGCTTTGCGCCATGACGTGCCAGTTTCCGCTCCGCTCGATTTCATAATCGCGCAGAAATCCGAGAATGCTCATTCCAAAGGTCGTCACCGCCGTGATCATCGCCGTCGATAAAATAACGCCGATAATGGTGACGATCGTCCGCGTGCGGTTCTGGCGCATTGTTTTTAAGGTGATGACAGAAAAAATATTTTTCATCTGCGGATCACCTCATTTCGCACAATGCTGCCATCTTCCAGCTCCAGCACGCGGTCCGCCTGCAGGGCAATGCTCTCGTCATGGGTGATCACGATCATCGTCTGCCGGTACTTTTCATTAGAATAGCGCAGAAGCTGCATGATCTCCCGGCTGTTTGCCGAGTCCAGATTTCCCGTCGGCTCATCCGCGAGCACCAGGGCGGGTGCGTTCATCAGCGCTCTTCCAATAGAAACCCTCTGCTGCTGTCCGCCCGAAAGCTGGTTCGGCAGATGATGCCTGCGATTCTCCAGACCGAGAATGTCCAGCATTTCCTGCAGACGCTCTTCGTTTACCTGCCTGCCGTCCATCAGTACCGGCAGCGTCATATTCTCCACCACATCCAGCACCGGGATCAGATTGTAAAACTGATAGATCAGCCCCACCTGTCTGCGCCGGAAGATCGCCAGCGCCTCCTCGTCCTGCGCGTAAACGTCTTTGCCGTCCACAAAAACCTTTCCGCCCGTCGGACGATCCACCCCGCCGATCAGATGGATCAGCGTCGATTTTCCGGAACCGGAGGAACCGATGATCGCCACAAATTCCCCTTTGTCCACGGAAAAGGACACGTCCCGCAGGGCAGCCACCGCGTTTTCCCCTTTTCCATACACCTTCGACAGATGCTCTACCTTCAATATCTCCATGATACCGCTCCCTTCTGCATGTGCGCAGTCCGCTTTTTCCTCCCCGCCCGTACTTTTGCGGGCGGGCTTTGTGCCGCGCCTCTTTTTATGCTTACAGTATAAAATCCGCAGATGACAGTACCATGACTGTAAAGTGACAGATTTGTCATATTCCTCAGACCGTGCTCTTATAAAACCGCACGGTAAAGCGGCTTCCGCCCTCCGGCACATTTTCCGCACGGATTACGCCGTTTTCACGGCTGATGATCATCTGTGCCAGCGAAAGTCCAATGCCAAAGCTCCCTTCCCCGGCATTTTTCCCGCGGTAAAAGCGCTCAAACAGATGCGGCAGATCCTCCGGTGCGATGCCCGGACCGCTGTCCTTGACGGCAAGCTGCACATACAGCGGATTTTCCTCCCAGGCAACAAGGATGCTGCCGCCCTCCGGCGTATACTCCATGCAGTTTTTAATAATATTCCCGACAGCCTCCAGCGTCCAGGCACGGTCGCCCCAAAAAGAGACATTCGCTTCCCCCTCTGTTTCCATCTGGATATCGCGGATTTCCGCCTGGATGCGAAACGGCTCCAGCGCCGCCCCCGCAAACTCTTCCATGCGGATTTCTTCTATATTAAAGGTAATCGCGTCCGCCTCCAGCTTCGACATCTTCAGAAGCGATGTCACCAGCCATTCAATCCGCTCCAGCATTTTGCGCATATCCAGACAGATGCGCTGCCGCTCCTCCCCGGTCAGCCCGCCGCCCATAAGCCGGGCATTCATCAGATTCAGAGAAGTGAGCGGCGTGCGGATCTGATGGGAAATGTCCGCCAGGGCATCCGCCAGATTACACTTATCCTCCAATAGCCGCTCCGTCTGCTCCCGCAGGCGCACCGTCATTTTATAAATCTCGTCGCGCAGGACATTGATATCTCCCTCACGAAAACGGCTCAATTCCAGATGCGTATTGCCGTGCAGGATCTGATCAATCTCTTCGTTCAGCCTGCGCAGCTCCTGCCGCTGCACACGGTAGCGGTAATATGCATATGCCGCCGCGCACAGCCCAACCGCAAGACCTGCTAAAAACAGCCACATATTCCCATTCCTCCTTTTCGCTCCTGCCCGGCATTTTTCATATCCGGCGCGCAATTATCCTCCGCATTTGGCAGCGATTCCGTACCTTTATGTCCCCAGGCGGTAACCTATGCCCCGCACGGTAAGCAGAATTTTCGGCTCCGCCGGGTTGTCCTCGATCTTTTCCCGCAGGCGCTTGATATATACCGTCAGCGTATTATCGTTTACAAACTCGCCCGCCGCATCCCAGATTTCCTCCAGAAGCACGGAGCGCGTGAGCACCATCCCGCGATGGTTCAGAAAGATAAGGAGCAGCCGGTACTCCATCGCAGACAGGTATACCTCTTTGCCCGATTTTTCCACCGTTCCCTTCACCATGTCTACCGACAGATCGCCGATCTTCACCACCGGCTGGCTTTTTCCGCTCCGGCGCAGCACCGATTTCATGCGTGAAACCAGCTCGCGCGGGCGGAACGGCTTGCTGATGTAATCATCCGCTCCCATGTCAAGCCCCGTCACAACACTGAATTCATCACCAAGCGCCGTCAGAAAAATCACTGGAATATCTAGTCTGCTTTTGATCGCCGTGCAGGTGCTGTAGCCGTTCCCCTGCGCCAGCGTGACGTCAAGGAGCACCAGCGCAAACTCCTGCTCTTCCAGCGCCTCCAGCGCATCTGTCTGCCCGGAGACCGCCGTCACCTGAAACCCCTCCTCTTTCAGAAAACCCGTCAGATTCTCCACGATTGCCTGGTCATCCTCCACTAATAAAACATCCGTAAAAAACATAAACAAACCTCACAAAAAACTTGAACAAAAACACAAACTATGTTATAGTAACAATAAGGAAGAACAACCGCCCACAAAGTGGTTAGCCTCCCGTGGTTGACTATAAGCCTACCCAGACCGCTAAGTACAAGGTAGGCTTATTTTTATTTTCGCCCGCTATTTATGTAAGCAAGCAGTGTTACTACGAATATACCGAATGAAACCATTAAGGAAATCGCTTCGAATACAGACATTTCACACCACCTCCCTTCTTTTGCAAGTACGGGAGGCTCACCACCCTGTTACACAGTTGTCTATTATTTAGATTATCACATAAACATAGTTTTTGCAACTCATTTGTTTTGAATTTCCTTTTCATCTATCCTGAAAGGAAGTGTTATTATCAATGCCATAAATCAAAGACCCCGCTGCAAGCAACGGGGTATCACGCTTGCAACGCTGCAGAGCAGCGGAGTTTTTGACCCTCGCGGCATTCGCCAAATGCTCGTGCAAGCACGGCACTTGGCTCATTGCTCGCGGGAATAAAAATACCGGCCCTGCTTTACTGCAGCGCCGGTACCGGTATCTCGATTTCTGTATGTGCTCCATGATCGTTGTAACATTTCCAGTTTCCTCCGAGTTCATAGCAGACAATCGACTGTATGATCATTGTGCCGACTCCCTGCCCGGCAGTGACATCAATTCCTTCCGGATATCCGCAGCCATTGTCTTCGAAAGACAGAATATATACCTTCCGCTGCCGGTCATGTCGTGCGCGGATAACGATGCTAAGCTGATCTGCTGTCACTTTATTATGTTTTAC
Source organism: uncultured Marvinbryantia sp. (assembly GCF_905201705.1). Taxonomy (GTDB): domain Bacteria; phylum Bacillota; class Clostridia; order Lachnospirales; family Lachnospiraceae; genus Marvinbryantia. The sequence continues at coordinate 70,103 of NZ_CAJKOX010000008.1, read as the reverse complement.
CGCATTATTAATCAATTCATTCGCAATCAGGGCTATGGAAATCGCTTTTCCATACGGCACAAAGATTTCCTCGAATTCCAGCCGGATCTCCGCCATCCCCTGATAAAACCGCCGGATCTCATCGACGATCACGTACATATTAATAATATCTTTCCCCACATTTTCTCTGGAAAGGATATTATGTATCTGTGCAATACTTTTCACTCTGCTTATTACAGAATCCAGAATACTGCGCATCTGTTCAGCCGCATTTGGATCCTCAATCTTTAAATACACTGTATTTTTTTCAAGTTCCATTAAACTGATAATAATCTGCAGATTATTTTTTATCCGGTGATGTGTTTCCTGGAGAAGAACAGAATTCCCCATTAACCTGGAATTTTCCAGGATAATACTCATCTCTTTTGCAATCCAGTTCAGAATCAGCGTCTCTTTTTCGGAATACAGATAAAGATCCGCGTAGCATACCTGAATCAGCAGACGCATCTGCACCCCGCAGTGAAACGGATAAAACAGTACCGCTTTTATCTGCGGGTTCTTTCCAAAGCACTCTTCAAAAAAGGTTTCATTATCATTTATATACATGAAATGATTCTCATCCATAATATGCATCAGCGTTTCCTTGCTCAAAAAAAGCTTTTCCGCTCCGCTGTAATCTTTTGCAACAATTTTCAGGAGATTTTTTTCCCGCTCATCATCCATGTAAATAACACAGTTTGCCGCCTTGAGTTCTTTGACAAGATACTGTGCAAAGACGTACATGGATTTTCTGATATCGTAACACTCCGCAAGCTCCTGCATATTTTCATTCAGTCCTCTCAGCATCAGCAGTTTATCCTCCTGCTGCTCGTGGCTGTCACGGTAATCATGCCCACCCACCATGATATAAAAAAATTTCCGTGGATCCTTCTTAATATCCTCCACCGGATAGGTTCCATATTCCTCTCCATGAGAGAAAACCGTCACCTCATCCGCAAGCTTAATAATTTCCTCCCACTGACTGGAAAAATACCAGATACATACGCCCCGGTGTTTCAGCTTCTCCAAAATGCTTAAAAAAATTGCAAAATTCTTATACGAAAGCGCATTCGATATCTCTCTGATAATCAGAAGTCCGGGACATGTATAATATGCTTTCATAATTTCTACAATCTTTTTCTGTTCCTTTGACAGATTTCTCGCCTTTGTATTTCCTTTAATATAAAAGCCAGTCTCTTCCTGGAGCTTTTTATACTCTTCATTTCTTGGTTTCTTCGGAAAACAGAAAAAACCTTTCCGTTTCAACATAATATTATCTGCAACGGACAGATTATCGTATAGCGCATTAAAATCGAAAATAACCTGCACTCTGTTATTTTCTATCTCTTTATAATAGTTTTTCCCATCTAAAAGAATCTCCCCCGCCGTCACATAGCTTTCATTCTGCAAAACACTAAGAAGCTCATCCAGAAAAGTGACATTGGGGCAGAGAATCGCATTCACCGAGGATGGTTTCACCCGGTAATTAAAATTTTTTATTCTTCCACTGGATGTTCTGGCATCCAACCCGCGAATCTCAAACATAACGGCTCCCAAACCTTTATATATCCAGCAGCTTATCCGCTGCGATAATTTCTTTTGCGATCACGATCAGTTTTTTATTTGTATCCTTGCTCTTTTTCTGAAGCGCTTTCATCGCCTCTTCTTCCTGCAGACCGCCTCTTCTCATCAAAATTCCCTTGGCCTTTTCCACATACTTCCGCACCTCCAGAGCATTTTTCAGTGAAGAAGACTCTTTATAAAGTTCCTGAAATTCCTGATACCGTGCCTGTGCGATCCGTATCGCCGCCTCAAGCTGCTTGACATCCACCGGCTTCAGCAGATACCCAAACGCTCCTGCCTTTGCCGCATCTTCAATCAGCATATCCGAATAATAACCGGTAATGACAATACACGGTATCAGCGTATCCTGATTGACCGCCCGTATTACTTCAATTCCCGTTTTTTTCGGTAAATTGATATCAATTAATACCAGATCCGGGCTAATTTCCTTTATCATCTTCTGTGCCGTCTCCCCATCCAGAGCAAAGCCGGCCACACTATGCCCCATATGTTCAATTGCCGCTCTGAAAGAACTCAGAATAATCGCCTCGTCTTCCGCAATAAATATCCGCAATGAAGTCTTCATACCTCCCCATTCCTTTCTTTGTTCATTATCTCACAGCGGCAATTCGCATACAACTATAAAATCCTGGTAACAGTCCAGGCAAGCTGCCCTGTCTGAACTGTTACAAAACCTGTCCGATCAATTCCCGTCTGCGATTGCGCTTGCAAACATTTCCTCCATTTTCTGCCACGCCACATCCGGATCTTTCGACTGGCTGTACAGACAGGTATTCCCAAGAATAATATAATCTACACCTGTTTCGTACACTTCCCTCAGTCTCTCCGGATGACAGCCGCCGTCTATCTGCGTCTCAAATGAAAAATGATGTTTTTCTCTGAGCCGGTGTGCTTTCCGTATTTTATCCAGAACCGGAACAACCAGTTTCTGTCCCGCAAACCCAGGTGTCACCGCCATAAAAGTAAGAAGATCGATCTGATCAATGTAATACTGAATTTCTTCCAGCGGCGTGGCAGGATTTACCACCACGCCGAATTTTTTTCCGCTGCTTTTTACCGCATCTATATATTTAAATACATTTTGTCTGATATTTTCTGCCTGGAACGATATAATGTCAGCTCCGGCCTTTATAGATGCCATTGCAATCTCCAGCTCTGTTCCCTCCACCATCAGATGCACCTCGATCGGCTTTTTGGCAATCGGACGCATCTGGGAAATAAATTCCGGTGACAGACACATATTCTTTGCATAATGCCAGTCGATAATATCCACATGATAGCGGTCCGTATGATTATTCAGAGAAAGAATCTGTCTCTGCGCATTCATCCAGTCCATTCCCATTAAGGATGCCGAAAACTTCTGTTTCATGCGCTTCTCCTTACTGCTCCGGCTCATAATCCGGCAGATACTGGCGGATCGCCTCGATCGCCTCTTCCGTATCCAGATTATCTAATGTCAGCAGATAGGTCCCTGCGTCTACCTGTTTTTCCACTTCTTCTCCATCCTTAATAGCAAGAATTGTCTTTACGCCTTCATATCCCATATTGTACGGACTCTGGAGAACGGTTGCAGATACCATGCCGGTTCTGATATAAGAAATGATATCATTACTTACGTCTACCGAACAAAGCTTAACTTCTCCGCAGATACCCTCCTGCAGGAATGCGTTGCAGGCTCCGGTGATCGCCGCATCGTTTGAGCAGAATAAAACGCTGATATCCGGGTTTGCCGTCAGATAATTCAGTGCCATAGATTCTGCCGTTGGAATATCGCTGTCTGCAAGCTGAATTCCAAGATACTCAATTCCCTCATACTGCTGCATTCCCTGATTAAACCCTTCCGGTCTGTCCACTCCTGCTGCAAATGCATAGTTATCACCGATAATTGCATATTTTCCTTCATAATCGATCAGCTCTGCCATATATTCACCGAGCGCTTTGCAGCCAGTAATGTTATCGGTGCAGATAAAAGAGCTTGCATCATTCGGCGTAACGCCGCTGTCTACCGTACACACCGGCACTCCTGACGCCTCCGCGTCCTGTACCGCCGATAACAGAGCCTCCGGATCGGTTGCCGCCAGCAGAATACCGTCTACTCCCGCCGTTACCGCATTATTCATAATATCAATCTGCCCCTGGGAATCTCCGTTTCTTGCCGGCCCGTCATACTGGATCGTGATCCCGCCATACGCTTCTCCAAATTCTTCCGCCGCCGCTTCCGCGCCCTTGCGCAGCGCATTCCAGTAATCCGATGCTGTAGACATGGGGATAATCTGAATCGTCAGTCCTCCGTCTTCTGCCATTACTGCCTGCCCGCCTGCCGCAAGCATTGCCGCCATCATTGCCGTTGTCAGTAATACGTTTCTTTTCTTCATAATCTTTTTTCCTTTCTTCATTATAATTATAATTTTGATGTCTTTTAAGACATTTTTTTACGTCTGAGATTGTCAATTACGACCGCTCCTATCAGAACAACGCCCACAAAGAGCTTCTGCCAGTAAGTAGAAATTCCCATTAACTGCAGTCCATTTGATAAGACGGACATAATCAGCGCTCCCACAAGAGATCCGATAATACTGCCCTCGCCGCCGAAAAGGCTGCCGCCTCCAATGACAACGGCTGCAATGGAATTCATCTCATATCCATCACCCGCAGTCGCCACGCCGCTGTTCAGGCGGCAAACCATGATCACACCGGCTACCGCGCTCACAATGCCGCTTATCGTATACACGCTGATCAGATGTCTGGTCACCCGGATACCGGAAAACCGTGCCGAAAGTTCATTACTTCCGATCGCATAGGTATATCTTCCAAACTTCGTTTTCATCAACGCAATATACGCCACGATAAACATTACAAACATGATACAGGTAATGCCCGGCATAAAGCCCCACAATTTAATGCTTGCAAACGCTTTTATGCTTGCCGGCAGGCTGTAAATATTACTTCCGTTACAGCTCAGCAGGGCGATAGCTGAAACAATATTGGTTGTGCCAAGTGTTGCGATCATTGCAGGGACATTCAGCTTTGCGATCAGAATCCCATTTATAAAACCGATCAGTGCTCCTGCCAGAATAATAATCACAAACGCGCACCACACCGGCAGTCCCTTATTCACAATTAAGATTGCTGACATAATAGAGGAAAACCCGATGATTGCTCCCTGTGACAGATCGATCCCTTTGCTGATAATGACGTAGGTCTGCCCAATGGTAAGGATTCCGACTACTGATACCTGCTGAAGTACATAATACAGATTTCTTACCGAGACAAAGCCCGGTGCTTTCACCGCAAACAGCACGCAGAGAAACAGCAGCACAAATAAGATTCCAAGGGCACTGAACAGACCTTTCAGTTTATTTTTTATTCCTTCCACATTCATTCTCCTTTTACATACTTATTTTTGCTGTGCAAGCACAAGTTCTTCTTCTGTAACCCCCCGCTCAAAGGTCTGCACAAATCTTCCTTTGGACATCACACTGATGCGGTCACAAACCCCCTGCAGTTCCGGGTCATACGACGAAATCATAATAATTGCACAGCCCGCTTTTGCCAGATCCCGGATGACCTCATACACTTTTGCCTTTGCCGATACATCAATTCCCTTTGTCGGCTCATCAAAAATCAGAATTCTGGCTCCCGACGCCACCCATTTTGCGATAGAAACCTTTTGCTGGTTGCCGCCGCTTAAAAAGACAGGCTTTTCTTCCGGCGAGCTGCACTTGATCTGCAGCTTTTCAATCATCTCTTCCGCCATTTTTCTGACACTGCGGTTTTTTACAAACGGTCCGTTCATAATTTCTTTTCTTCCCAGCACGATGCTCGGAATGGAAATATTAAAATCGATTCCCAGCGTGAGATTCAATCCGCCTGTTCTGCGGTCTTCGTTGACATAGACCATCCCGCATTTCAGCGCGTCATTTTCATTTTTAATGCTGCATAGTCTGCCGTCAATGTAAATTTCTCCCCCGCTCTTTTTCCGCTCTCCGATCAGCAGATGTGCCAGCTCTGTCCTCCCCGCGCCGATCAGGCCGGAAATTCCCAGTACTTCCCCGTATGCCACCTGAAAACTGCATCCATTTACCACACTGTCGGAAAGATTTTTTACTTCCAATGCAACACGGTCTGTCTGATAATTTTCATATTTCGGAAAGAAACTGTCCAGCCTGCGTGCAAGCATATAATTAACAATTTTCCTGTCATCCATTCCCTCCATCTGCCCGGAATAAACCACTTTTCCGTCTTTCAGGATCACGCATTTATCAGACATCCGAATAGCATCCTCCAGAAAATGCGTTACGAAAATAATCGTCAGACCGTCCTTTCTCATTTTGTCCATGATGACAAACAGCTTTTCCTTTTCCTGAGATGTCAGCGCAGTGGTTGGCTCATCAAACACAACAATCCCCGGTTCCGATGCCATGCACTTGGCTATCTCGCAGATCTGCTGTTTTGATACGGTCAGCTTTCCCAGAGTCATATCCAGCGGAATATCACCGGCTCCCAGTTTTTCCAGCATCCTGCCCGCGATTTCTCTTTCTTCTTTTCTGTCCAGGAATCCTTTTTTTACCGGATCTTTACCGATTACAATATTTTCCGACACCGTAAGATGCGGGATACCGCTGAGTTCCTGATACACAATTCCGATCCCCTGATGTTCTCCTTCCACAGGATCTGAGATATTTACCTCTTTTCCATTAATCAGAATGGAACCGGAATCCTTTTCGTATGCCCCGGATAATATCTTCATCAACGTACTTTTGCCGGCTCCGTTCTGCCCCAGCAGAGCGAGGATTTCCCCCGACTCCGCTGTAAAGCTTACGTCATCCAGCGCTTTGTTGCCGGAAAAGGATTTACATATATGTTTAAATTCAATCACTTATCTCACCCATACTTCAGCATTCTGTTCCTTTTGCAAAACGCGGCGCTACACAAATATGACCAAGTACTCCGTATTTTCTTGCACGGCACGCCCCCGGAATATTATTCGCACAGCTATTCACGGCACCGTATGCCAGGGTTGCAAACTTTACCGCCTCCTTAAACTGCGGCGGGATACCGATTTCCATGGATGTGCATACCCGCATGTGTTCCGGCAGTCTCTCCTGAATATTCTTCAGAAGGGTTTTATTAAAGGCTCCGCCGCCGCTGGCATACAGCACTTTCGTATCTGATAAATCCGTAAAGTCCTTAATGCATCTTGTGATACACTCCGCGGAGAAAACATTGTACGTAGCCATCACATCCTCATCTGATAAATGCGCATACTTCTGACGCATCGCCTCCGAGTAGGTCACATCGAAATCATCCCTCCATGCGGAACGCGGATAAGGTCTCTGCAAAAACGGAGCTTTCAGAAGTTCCTCCAGCATAGCTGGATCACACTTTCCTCTTGCGGCAATGTCTCCGTTTTTATCATAGGGAACGCCAAAATACTTCTTGGCAATATAGTCGATCATGATGTTGCCGGGGCCACAGTCAAACGCCAGCATTTTGTCGCGGTTTTTGTACACCTTATGCACATTGGAGATTCCACCAATGTTGAGCGTCATGGTCGGCTCGCTGTTGCGGAACAGGCAGTAATCCACATACTGCATCAGAGGCGCGCCCTGTCCGCCAAGCGCATGATCCGCCGGACGGAACTGCGACACCGTGGTAATATCTGTATAGGCAGAAACTACGCAGCCATCCCCGAAGCAGAATCCATATGCATAAATGTCATCCAAAAACAGATCCGGAAATTCATTTTCATACTGCTCATCCGTAACCGCGTCTGCCTTTTCACGGTCTGTCTGATGAAGATATACCTGCTGTCCGTCCACGCCGATACAGGTGATGTCTTCCGGTTTATATCCGGTCTTCTCCAGCAGCTTTTTCACGCAGACACCGAAAAAAGCGCCGATCGCATAATTTAATTTTGATAGTGCAAACAGATCCAGCTTGTTGTCGAACGCGTCCCAGATCATCCGGTGAAGCCGCTCGGGCCAGTCCAGGGATATTCCGTCAATGAATTCCGGCGGTCCCGGCTGATCATCTTCCATCATTTCGATTCTCGCCAGTGCGCAATCTACTCCGTCGCAGGAGCTTCCGCTGTTTAATCCAATAATTAATGCCATTTTTTTCATCCTTTCCTGTTGTCTTATTCTTTTTTAATCATCCTGAAATCAAAACACCCTGTTTCCTGTTGCGCAACATATAAAAGCTCTGTCTGCAAAGTGAGACAAAAAAAGCCAACACTAAAAATAGTGTTGGCTTTCATAACCATACGGAAATCAAATATCAACCATTAATATCTGATGTTGTAAAAATTGTATCAGCATTTTCACCAAATGTCAATCCCTTATTTTTCTTTTCGTCCAGCTTTTTGCTCTTTTTTGCTTAATCTTCGAATCATTTTTTTGTATTATTTAAATACTATTATTGTAGCAGAAAAAACTTGAACCTATCATTAACTTATGTAAAAATCACCACTTATCAGTCGGAACCGGAAGCGGATCGACCGTATCACTCATTCTGTCTGCAAGCAGTTCCAGCATCCTGATTTTGACATCTTTATATTCCGGATGATCCCACAGATTTTCAAATTCATCCGGATCGTTTTTCAGATCATACAGCTCTCCTTCCCTTGACGTATGGAAACGTGACAGCTTATATCTCCCATCGAAAACCATTGTTCCATATGCCTCCGGCTGTGTATGCCAGGGCATTGCTTCATAATATTCACTATATACACTATCCCGGTGCGTATCCGGCTCTTTATCGCCTGTCAGAACATCTGCCAGCGAGCGGCCCTGCACGCCCTCCTCAATTCTGCCGAGGCAGAATTCCTCTATAGTAGGAACAATATCTGTCAGCTCCGTCAGTGTGTCCAGGCGTGCGCCTTCCATAAAATGCCCCTTCCACGACATAATAAGCGGTACATGTGACATCCCTTCATAAAAGTAAGGCCCTTTCAGATAAATCCCATGATCTCCGAGCATCTCCCCGTGGTCAGAAGTAAAAATCACAATCGTATTCTCTATCTCTCCGGTCTCCTCCAGAACCGCCATCAAACGCCCAAACTGGATATCTATCAGTTCTATCATCGCATAATAAGCTGCCTTGATCATCCGGTGCTCCTCATTATTCATTTCCTCATAAACAAAGTGATGCGGCGTGGCAGTATTATTATATGCACTTGCATGATCCAGCTTCTGAAAAATTGTTTTCATCTCCAGCTCACCCGGACGGTATTTCGGCAGCGGAAGCCGGTCCGCCCGCTCCATATACTTGTCCAGCAGACGCTTCGGCGGATCAAACGCATGATGGGGATCAAAAATATTTACATTATAGAACCACGGCGGACTGTTAAATTCCGGCATCTGACGTTTTTCCTCTGCAGAGTAATGAATCCAGTCAATCACAGTGTCCACGCACCATTTTGTAAAATGATCTTCCTCGTCCATCCCCGTTTTGACATAGCCCATCTTATCAAAATCCGGGTACTGATATTTCTTTCCGCGTTTAAACAGCCACTGGCTATATTCATTGCCGCTCCAATAGGTACCGCCGGATTCCGGCAGACCGGCATTCCCGATGCCGGACGGGTTATGTGCCCAATGAAAATCTATAAAGCCGTCATCTATGCGCGCCTCCCGGATCGGACACGCCGTCGGGCCGCAGGGCGCCAGATGCAGTTTTCCCACCAGTGAACAATAATATCCGTGATCCGAAAGCACCCGTGAGATCAGACGCTCCTGCGGCGGCATGGACTGCCCGTTGGATCGGCATTTCGTCGTGCTGGGATAGCGCCCTGTCAGAAACGATGCCCTGCTGGGCGTACATACCGGTGACTGGCAATACGCATTCCGAAACAATACGCCGCCCGCTGCAAACCTGTCTATATTGGGGGTGTCTACCCATGGATTTCCATAACATCCCAATGTATCAAAACGCTGCTGGTCTGTGACAAACAGTAATACATTCGGACGTGTATCCGCATATTTATTCATAATTAATATCCTCCTTTACCACCATTTTATCAGATCTGTGATCCTGTTTCTCATTTCTACAAACTCCGGAGCAGCAATGTCACGCGGATGCGGCAGTTCATCCGGAATAATTTCTTTAATGGAAGTAGGTTTATTTGTCAGGACAAGGATCCTGTCACCCAGGTAGACCGCTTCCTCAATATTATGTGTGATAAATAAAACCGTTGTATTGGTCTGCTTGCAGATCCTCACCACCTCATCCTCCAGTTTAAACCGCAGATTTACATCAAGCTGTCCATACGGTTCGTCCATCAGAAGCAGTTCCGGCTGCGTAGCAAATGCCCTGGCGATCACAACCCGCTGCAGCATACTCGCCGATAACTGTTTCGGATAATACCCGGCAAATTTTGTCAGCCCTACTAATTCCAATGCTTCATCCACCTTGCGGTCAATATCTTTATAATCCTTCTTCATTTCCAGACCAAATCTCACGTTCTGCCGCACGGTAAGCCACTCCATTGCAGAATATTCCTGAAAAATATAGGTAATATTATGCTTTTTCAGGTCCACCTTTTCTCCGTTAAATAAAATATCTCCGGCTGTAGGCTCATATAAATGTGTAAGGCTGTTCAGAAAGGTTGTTTTTCCGCACCCGGTCGGACCTACAATACACAAGAACTCTCCTTCATATACATCGAAAGAAACATTATTTAATACCAGCAAATCCCCAAATTTCTTTGTCAGGTTTGAAACCCGAACCTTAACCTTTTTTTCCATTCTGTTCCCCCTATCAATCCGATGTATTCATCTGTTCTGTAATTTCCTTACGAAGTCTGAGAAATTCCGGACTTACCAGACTGCGCGGGCGCGGCAGGGTGATATGGTATTCTTTTTTTATCTGGCTCGGGCAGTCTGTCAAAAGAATTATCCGGTCCGCCAGATACAGTGCTTCTTCTATATTATTCGTCACAAACACGATCGTCCTTCTCTCATTTTCCCAGATTTTTCCCAGAGATTCCTGCATCATATAACGGGTCTGGGCGTCCAGATGTCCAAACGGTTCATCCATCAGAAGCACATCCGGCTCGCTGCAGTATGCCCTTGCAATCCCAACACGCTGTTTCATACCACCGGAAAGCTGTACCGGAAAGCTCTTCTCAAATCCGGTAAGCCCGACCAGATCAATAAAATACTGTGTCCTTTCTGCCAGCACTTTTTTATCTGCATTCCTTACTTTCTGACTAAAGCAGACATTATCCCATACCGTCATCCAGGGAAACAGCGCCATTGTCTGGTACACCACTGCCCGCGAAGGAGCAGGCTCTGTCACCAGGCTGCCATTATGAAATACCTCCCCCTGTGTGCATTCTTCCAGCCCTGCCATAATATAAAGAAGTGTCGTTTTTCCACACTGTCCCGGTCCGAAAAGTACCAGGAACTCATTCTCATACACATCAAATGTCAGATTCTGCAGCACCTCAAAATTCCCCGCTGAAGACGGGAAGCTTTTGGAAATCCCTCTGCACGTCAGCTTTTTCTTCCTTATTTCCCCTGATTGTTCCATACCAGACATCTCCTTTCCAACAACCGCATCCCATTCGCAAGCAGAAAACCTGTAATACCGATCGCCAGCATTCCCGCGATCATCTGCGTCATATCATTGATCCCCTGCCCCGCGATGATCAGCCATCCGATTCCTTCTGAGGAACGTACCATCTCTGCCGCCAGCATTGTCATCCACGCATTAGAGAGCGCAACCTGGGCACCTGAAAAAATAGACGGTACGGCTGAAGGCACTACAATCCGGAAAAACACCTGATAACTGGAAGCGCCCAGCATCCGCGCCGCTCCGATCAGCTGCTTATCCACCCGCACTGCCCCCGCATAAGAATTCAAGGTAAACGGCACAAACGCTGCAATAAAAATCAAAAAATATTTATATTTTTCACCAATGCCAAACCAGAGAATTGCCAGCGGAATCCATGCCAACGGCGCGATCGGTCGAAGCAGATCAAAAATCGGTTTAAAAATTGCCCGTACATAAGGAAACCATCCCATCGTCAATCCAAGTACGATTCCAAGAACACATGCCAGAAAATATCCGATCACAACGCGGCTCAGACTCCACAGCGTATGTCCCCAGATGGTATAATTCCCGACTTTATTTGTCAGCATATGAAGGAACCGTCCGATTACTGCCACCGGGGTGGGAAATCCAATCTCTGAACGCGCGGCCATCACAGCAATCTGCCAAAGAAAAAGCAATACCAAAAACGTAGCCGTTCCATACAGAAACGATCTGATCTTTTGAAACCTGGGCTTCATCTACTGTACCTCCCCCTTCACAACGATTTTTTCCAGAGTATCCAAAATCGCAGAAAGAATCGTTCCGATGATTCCGATCAAAATCATCCCTACCACGATCAGATCTGCCCGGCTGAGGAGCCGTCCCATCTGGATCATATATCCCAATCCGCTTGCTGACCCAAGCATCTCCGCTGCAACCAGAGCACCCCATGAAGAATTCAGCGAAACCTTCAGCCCCGTAAAAATATAAGGGAGTGCTGTCGGAATTGCTACCCTGCACAAAATCCTCAGCTTTGATCCGCCAAAAGTCTGCGCCACCCAGATATGTACCGTTTTGGTTGCCTTGATTCCCGTATAAGAATTAATCACACATGGAATAAAAGCGGATAGAAATACGATCGAAGCCTTTGCTATCACACCAATTCCCAGCAGAACGATCATGATTGGGATCCAGGCGATCGGAGGGATCGTTCTCACGAAATCAAAAACCGGCTTCAGTGCCAAATCTGCTTTTTCCCACCATGCCATCACTATGCCAAGCGGCACACCGATCACAGCTCCCAGGCAAAAGCCCAGACCTGATACCTGCAGACTTGCCAGAATATGCTGCGGAAGTGTCGAGCCATCCGGCTTTTTCACAGTCCATTTCATCCCGATTGTCTGCAATACTTTCACAGGAGACGGGAGCATGGTGGATGGTATCACCTTTAAAACGTCCGTAAGTAATTGCCATACTGCAAAAAAAGCAACCAGCGAGATAATCGATATTATCTGAAATCTTCGTTTCGATTTTTTCTTCATAATAACCACCAATCCTATTTTAGAGTGCAAAAGAGGGCGGCGTCTTACCTGCCGCCCTTCTTGTCCCACTATCTTTCCATATATTCTCTATAAGTATGTCTCCGCATAAACCGTAAGTGCTTCATTTATGATCGTATCATCCATGTTTGCAAATACATGCTCCAGATCCTCTTCCGTAATGTTTCCAATTGTAGCATAAAATTCTGCCATGATCTTAAAGGAAGCTGTCGCATCGATACTGCTGAGATCCTCGTAGGTAAAGAACGGACGCTCCAGAACCTGATGCTCGATCGTATCCCGGTCAACAGTCTGCCCGTTTAATTCGTACCATGCCATCATCGTATCCATCAGAACCTCATCGTCCTTAAATGCCTCTGCTGTACGAAGAAGCTGTACACAGAGAGCTACCAGTGCATCATGATTTGCTTCCTCTTCGAAAAAGCTGCGGGATACAATAATATTATCGTAATACGGCAGCCCCACCGTATTCATACTAAATGCAACCGAATACTGTTCCGGATCATATTCATCCGCCGTCGGATAACAGGTATGCACCATATCCCCCTCTCCCGATACAAATGCCTGATATGCCGGAGCCGTATCCATATTTACCAGCGTAACATCATCCTCGGTCAGGCCAAAACGATCCAGATATGTGTCCACATTGATCTGCGAACCAGTACCCATCGGCAGAAGGATCGTCGCACCCTTAATCGTTTCCGGCGAACCAAGAAGCTGTGGATAATCCTCCAGATAACCTTTTTCCTGGGCTATCGGGCTGTCATTTCTCACCATCACCTGCTGTCCGGCTGCACTGTCCTCATGCGAAAACAGATATACCGCATCGTAAATACAACAGGAGTTCACGCCTGCAGCACCAATTGTGCAGACATCCACCAGACCGGAACCGAGCGCTTCATTAATCCCTGTCCCTTGCGAGAAGGTAGTGATTTCCAATTTAAATCCATTTTCCACATCCCATCCCTGTTCACTGATATAATACATCGGCAAACTTAATTGCTGCGCCAGGGTAGCTACACGAATCGTTACCGGTTCACTTTCCGCAGCCAGCCCTGTCACCGGTCCCATAGATACTGCCGCTATCGTGGCTGCTGTCAGAATCATTGCTGTTTTTTTCTTCATAGTTATAATCCTCCTTTTCTTATGATATTGCCGTTCTTTTGTTCACTTGAACTGCTATGATTATACATTGCCGCACTTCTTTTCCGCTATCAAATAATTAACCTGTATTTTCCTTTTTTTGTTTTCTTTTTTCATCCCTGAAAATTCTATTTGTAAAAATTTGATATATTTTTACAATATTGACCATTCGCCTTCCAAATGTTGATATATTTATATTTTTTATATATAATACACTTAATTTTATTATTCAAAAAGGAGTATATCATGCAATATTTACATACATTTTCCACAAAAAAGCTATTGATTCTTGTTATGACTCTGCTTCTGGCATTTATTACTGTCTTACTTTCCCTATGCTACTATGTGTTTTTCCGCCAGGAAATTCTTACACAGCTCAGCAACAACTACACGGATCAGCTTCAGCTCTTTTCCCAGCAGTTTGATTCCATTACCGGCGGAGCAAAAACGATCGCCCAGCTGCTATATCAGGATGAAAGTATTACCGGAACACTCCTCAGCAGTGTCAACGATGTACGGAATAATTTTGCCATAAAAGGAAAGCTCGACGAACTCTATTCCAAATATGACCATGCTTTTCAGCAGGCACGTCTTTCCTTTGAAATTGTCTGTTTTAGTGAAAATGGGTTTTCTTACTCTACGGAAAATCTCTCTGATGAAGAAATCCGCCGCTTCAGCTCTTACGCATGGTTTACAAAACAAAAGGCTCTCAATGTGCGTGATTACACTATAAGCAATTTTGCAAATCCTTCCGCTAAAACAGATTCCGGTTTTTCCGGGTTTGCTGTCGTGAAAAATATATATAATACTAATGAAAGCTATGCCGGTTCTATCATCGTATATGTGCCGGAAATAGTGCTTCGTTCTGTCTATGAAGAGTTTTCTTCAGAAGAAAATCTGTTTTTTCTGTTGAATGAAAATTCCGTAGTAATTTCTTCTAATGATCCGGAATCTATCGGAACGACACTTGGCTATCTCCCTGACTACCGTTTTGTCCGCGGAAATATCAGCTATTCCACCCACACCAATCCGAAAGGAATTCATTGTTTCAGTGTAAAATATTTTTCCTCCTTCACCGGATGGACTGTTTATGAACAGCTTCCGCTGTCTGCCGTACTGGCTCCCCTGCACCGTATCGTCCTCCGTATTACCGGAATTACGTTTGCCTGTTTTGCAGTGATCCTGCTGATCATTATTGTAACTGCTTCCTATATATCCAGACCGCTAAACAAAATTATTCTGGAAATGGAAAGCTCCATTGACAATCATTTTGCCAGAATCCACATTGAAACACACATTCATGAGGTTGCAAGTATCGCAGACTGCTACAATCATTTAAGCAGCCGGATTACCGGTCTGCTGCAGGATATCCGCGCCTCTGAAAAAAAGGCTGCCGATGATCACTTTCGTTTTCTAAAGGCACAGATTAATCCCCATTTTTTATACAATACACTCTTTTCCATAAAGTGTATGATCTCAATGAATGAAAACCAGAAAGCCAGTCAGATGATCATGCTGCTGATCGCGCTTTTGAAGGATGCTGTCGGCTCCAACCAGACGGAACATGCTCTTCTTGATGAAACAGCTATTCTTTCACAATATGTAAAATTGCAGAATCTACGTTATAACAACAATGTCCGGCTGCAGATCGATCTTCCTGAAGCTATGGCGGAACTTTCTATTCCACGTTTCCTTATGCAGCCCCTTGTGGAAAACGTTTTTCTGCATGCCATACCTATATCCGATACTTCTGTGAATCTGATGATACGTTTTCGTGAAACGGCGCATAATATTTATGCCGAAGTATGCGATACAGGCGTCGGCTTTTCCCCGGAAGCCTTTCATCGTATTCTGGAAAATACCTGCTCCTCTGCTTCCTCACATATCGGTCTGTGTAATATCCAGGATCAGATACACACGCTTTACGGTCTCTCCTATGGACTATCCCTGGAAGAAGATCCACATTACAGTACCGTTATCCGTATTACCATTCCCAGACACTATGGAGGTGAATATCATGTTTCGAATTTTAGTAGTTGATGATGAATATCCGATTCGTGAAGGACTGATCCACATGATCACTGCGGAACATCCCGACTTTGAAATTGACAGTGCTAAAAATGGTCTTGAAGCACTTGAAAAAATGGAAACATCCGCATTCAACCTGCTAATTACCGACATCCGTATGCCGCACATGGACGGACTGGAGCTTCTGGAAGAAATGCGTGCCAAAAATATATCTGCAGGCGTCATCGTACTCAGCAGCTATGACGACTACTCCTATGTACGCAATGCTTTTAAAAATGATGCCGTTGATTACCTTCTGAAAACCGAGATTGATTCTGGCAAGCTGTTGGAAGCTATTGATAATTTCCGCCTGAAAAAAAATTCTGCCTCCGATCTGCACAATTTATGCCAGAAACTGCCGAACGCACTTTCTTCCAATGTTTATACACCTGCGGATTTCTGTTCCCTGTTATCCTCTTATGGAGATTTTGTGCCGCAAAACAGCTATTATTGTTTTCTGTTAAAAGTATCTCCGGAAAAAAACGCAAAAGGATCCGCACCGTTTCTTCCTCTTGTAGACTATGCAAAAGCAAAATTTTGTCTGGCGATTGCAGAATATCTTTATCTTGGATGTGTAGAAATCCGCCAGCCAAGCCTGCTGATACAGCTGCAGAGACAGGCCGCATACAACCGGCAGATGCAAAAATATAATGCGTCTTTACTGTTCCTTTACTCCGATATACACGCTGACCCTATGCTGCTTTTAGATGACCTGCGTCTGCTCTACCGCTGTCGCGGTCTGGATTTCTATGGCATCGCTGCTCGCCGCGCAGAGCACTATCCTGCCACGCAGGATGCGCAGTTAAAAGAATATTCTCTTGATATCATAACTTCGCTCCAGACAGGAAAGTTTGATCTTGCGCACACACAAATTCATACCCTTTTTGATTTCGTATCCAGCACTTTTTATCCGGATATCGCAAATTTGAAAACAATATGCCAGAATTTTTGTGAGACAGCCTATTCCCATACAGTTCCGCTTGACAGGAATGCCTATTATCAATATACACAGGAAATATCCGCACAATTTCAGTCTGCTGAAAACGCTGCTTCCCTTCAGCGGCTTCTGACGGATGCCCTGGAACAATTGCAGCGACGTTCCAATTCCTGTACCTGCTACTCCCAAAGAATTGCGCAGGCTGTCTCTATTATAGAGGCACACTACATGGACGAGATCAGTCTGTCCGGCGTCGCCCAGATGCTCTATATCAGTCCTGAATACCTGTCCCGCAGCTTCAAAAAGGAAGTCGGCAGTAATTTTAACGCTTACTTAAACAATGTCCGCCTGGAGCACGCCCTGGAGCTCTTAAAAGAACCCTCCTCCCGCATATCGGAAGTGGCTGAAAAAACCGGTTTCCAGACACCCGCCTATTTCTCGAAGTGCTTTAAAACAGCCTTTGGTATCTCCCCACAGGAATGGAAAATGAAAAATATGCAATAAAAATCTGCAGAGAATCTGTTTCCCTGCAGATTTTTGCCATTATAGAAAACTGCCCTCCGGCACCTTTCCACGCAAAGACACACATCTGTGCTCTTTTTATAAATTCGTATACCCCATCAGCGATTCGTCCACCGCTTTTGCCGCCTCACGCCCTTCGCGGATCGCCCACACGACGAGGGACTGTCCGCGGTGCATATCGCCTGCGGTAAAGACATTCGGGATGCTGGTCTGATATTTGCCCGGATCGGTCGCCACGTTGGTGCGCCCGTCGAGCGCTACCTTGAAGGCATCCGTCACATACTTCTGGGAACCGAGGAAGCCAGCCGCGATCAGCACGAGGTCGACGTCCACGATCTCCTCTGTGCCCTCCACCGGAACCATCATCATGCGTCCGCTCTTTTCGTCGCGCTTGCCCTCCAGCTTCACGAGCTTTGCCTGGCAGACCTCGCCCTTTTTGTTGGCGATAAATTCCGTGACGGTCGTCTGATAGACGCGCGGATCATGCCCGAACACCGCGATCGCCTCCTGCTGACCGTAGTCGGTCTTGCAGACTCTCGGCCACTGCGGCCACGGATTGTTTGCCGCGCGCGTATCCGGCGCCTTCGGCATCATCTCAAGCTGCAGCACACTTGCCGCGCCGAGACGGATGGACGTGCCAACACAGTCGTTTCCAGTGTCGCCGCCGCCGATCACCATCACCTTTTTGCCCTTTGCAGAGATGAATTTTCCATCCTCAAAATTAGAATCCAAAAGGCTCTTTGTGGTCGCCTTTAAGAAATCCACCGCAAAATAAATGCCCTTTGCCTCGCGCCCCGGCACCTTGATATCGCGCGGGTTGGAGGCTCCGCAGCAAAGCACCACACGGTCATAATCCTTCAAAAGCTGCTCCGCCGGGATGTCCTCGCCGATGTTGGCGTTCGTCACAAAGGTGATGCTCTCCGCCTCCATGATCGCCAGACGGCGGTCGATGATATGCTTCTCCAGCTTCATATTCGGGATACCGTAGCGCAGCAATCCGCCGATGCGGTCGTTTCTCTCAAATACTGTCACCAGATGACCGCGCTTGTTAAGCTGCATCGCCGTCGCCAGGCCGGACGGGCCGCTTCCGACCACCGCCACGCGCTTTCCGGTGCGTACCTTCGGCGGATTCGGCTTTACCAGCCCTTTCTCGTAAGCATTTTCGATAATCGCGCGCTCATTCTCCTTCGTCGCCACCGGCTCCCCGTTCAGATTGCAGGTGCATGCCGCCTCGCAGAGCGCCGGACACACGCGCGACGTAAACTCCGGGAAGCAGTGCGTCTTTGTCAGACGCAGATATGCCTGCTCCCAGTTTCCCGTGTAAACAAGATCGTTCCACTCCGGCACCAGATTATTTAAGGGGCAGCCCGACGCCATGCCGCCGATCATCATTCCCGACTGACAAAACGGCACGCCGCACGCCATACACCGCGCCGCCTGCTGTCGCTGCTTCTCTCTGGAGAGCGGAGTATGGAATTCGTTGAAGTTTTTGATACGGACCTTCGGGGAAGCCGCCGCTGCAGTCTCCCGCTCATAATCCATAAATCCTGTTGGTTTTCCCATCTTCGTCTCCTCCTATCCTTTCTTGATCGCGTTAAACGCTTCAATCTGTGCCTGCTCGCTGCTCAATCCTTTTTCCTCCATCTGAACGATGGTATTCATCATCCGCTTGTAGTCATTCGGGATGATCTTCTTGAATTTCAGCAGATATTCCTCAAAATGCTCCAGAACTTCCTTGCCCTTCACGGAATTTGTATACTTCACGTGATCCTGGATCATTTTCTTCAATTCTTCCACATCGTATTTGTTGGTCAGCTTCTCAATGGAAACCATCTCTTTGTTGACCTTCTTGTAGAGGTCGCTGTCCTCATCCAGCACGTAGGCGATACCACCGCTCATGCCCGCCGCAAAGTTTTTGCCGGTCCTGCCGAGGATCACCGCCCGTCCGCCGGTCATATATTCGCAGCCGTGCTCGCCGACGCCCTCTACCACGGCAACCGCACCGGAGTTGCGGACGCAGAAGCGCTCGCCTGCCACACCGTTGATGTAGGCGCTGCCGCTGGTAGCGCCGTAAAGCGCCACGTTGCCGATGATGATATTCTCATCCTGTTTGTAGGTAATTCCCTTCGGCGGGTACACGATCAGTCTGCCGCCGGAAAGCCCCTTTCCAAAATAATCATTGCTGTCGCCCACCAGCTCCAGAGTCAGCCCCTTCGGGATAAACGCGCCGAAGCTCTGTCCGCCCGCGCCGTTACATTTTACAGTAAAGGTATCATCCTCCAGGGTGTCGCCGTACAGCTTCGTGATCTCCGAACCGAAAATCGTTCCGAACGCACGGTCCACGTTGGACACATCCACCTCAATGCTGCGCTTCTGCTTCTTCTCCAGCGCGCCCTTCAGCTTCTTCAGCAGGATCTTCTCGTCCGCCGTCTTTTCCAGATGGAAGTCGTAAACATGCTCCGGCTCAAAGGTGCATTTCTGTCCTACATACGGGTTGTCGAGGATCGCGCTCAGATCTACGCGCGCCGCCTTCTCCTTATAGAAGCCCTCGCCCTTTCTTAAAAGATCGCTTCTGCCGACCAGCTCATCGACTGTGCGCACGCCCAGCTTCGCCATATATTCGCGCAGCTCCTGTGCGATAAAGCGCATAAAGTTGATAACATATTCCGGTTTGCCGCGGAAACGCTTGCGCAGCTCCGGATTCTGGGTAGCAACGCCCACCGGACAGGTATCCAGGTTGCAGACACGCATCATCACGCAGCCCATCGTTACCAGCGGAGCGGTGGCAAAACCAAATTCCTCCGCGCCGAGGATCGCCGCGATCGCGACATCGCGTCCGCTCATCAGCTTACCGTCCGTCTCAATGCGCACCTTATTCCGCAGCCCGTTCATCATCAGCGTCTGATGCGTCTCAGCAAGACCAAGCTCCCACGGAAGACCGGCGTTGTGGATGGAGCTGCGCGGCGCCGCTCCGGTACCGCCGTCATAGCCGGAAATAAGGATAACCTGCGCGCCCGCTTTTGCAACGCCCGCCGCAACGGTACCAACGCCCGCCTCGGACACCAGCTTCACGGAAATGCGCGCATCTTTATTGGAATTTTTCAAATCGTATATCAGCTGCGCCAGATCCTCGATCGAATAAATATCGTGATGAGGCGGCGGGGAAATCAGGCTCACGCCCGGCGTCGAATGTCTCGTTTTTGCGATCCACGGATATACCTTTCCGCCCGGCAGATGTCCGCCCTCGCCCGGCTTCGCGCCCTGCGCCATCTTGATCTGCAGCTCCTTTGCGCTCACCAGATAACGGCTGGTCACGCCGAAACGTCCGGATGCCACCTGCTTAATCGCTGAGCTGCGGTCGTTCGCAGTGCCTGCAGACGCCAGACGCTCGTCGCTCTCGCCGCCCTCGCCGGAGTTGGATTTTCCGTGCAGCTTATTCATCGCGATCGCCAGCGTCTCGTGCGCCTCCTGCGAAATCGAGCCGTAGGACATCGCACCCGTCTTAAAGCGCTTCACGATCTCATCCACGCTCTCCACCTCTTCAATGGGCACGCCCTCCTCAGGGTAATTAAAATCCATCAGACTGCGCAGATAGCCGGATTCCTCGCGGTTCACGCGCGCCGTGTATTCCTTGAACATCTGGTAATTGCCCTGTTTCGTCGACTCCTGCAGCAGATGGATCGTCAGCGGATTGTAGCGGTGCTCCTCGCCCTGGCTCCGCGATTTGTGGCGTCCGATGCTGTTTAAGGTGAGATCGGTGCCAAGTCCTAACGGATCAAACGCTTCGTTGTGCAGCGCTTCTGTCTGGTTCTCGATATCCTGCAGTGTGATGCCGCCCACACGACTAACCGTTTTTGTAAAGTATTTGTCGATTACTTCCTTGCTGATGCCGATCGCCTCAAAAATCTGAGAGCCCTGATAGGACTGGATCGTGGAAATACCCATCTTCGACGCGATCTTGACGATGCCGTGCAGCACTGCCGAATTGTAATCATTGACCGCCGCATAGTAATCCTTCTCGATCATCTTATTGTCGATGAGCTGGCGGATGGTATCCTGCGCCAGATACGGGTTAATCGCGCAGGCTCCGTAGCCCAGAAGCGTGGCAAAATGATGCACCTCGCGCGGCTCGCCGGATTCCAGAACGATCGCAAGCGATGTTCTCTTCTTCGTCTTTACAAGATACTGATGCACCGCAGATACCGCAAGCAGCGACGGGATCGGCACATGGTTCTCATCCACGCCGCGGTCAGTCAGCACAAGAATGTTCGCGCCGTCGCGGTGCGCCTTGTCAACCTCCACGAACAGACGCTCAATCGCACGCTCGATGCTGGTGCTCTTATAATATGTGATCGGCACCTCCGCCACCTTAAAGCCATCCACCTTCATATGCTTGATCTTCAGCATATCGGTATTTGTGAGGATCGGGTTATTCACCTTCAATACCTTGCAGTTTTCCGGCGCCTCCTCCAGAAGATTGCCGTCCTCACCGATATAAACGGTTGTCGAGGTGACAATTTCCTCGCGGATCGCGTCGATAGGCGGATTTGTTACCTGCGCGAACAATTGCTTAAAGTAGTTAAACAGCGGCTGCTGCTGGTCAGAAAGCACGGCAAGCGGCGTGTCGATACCCATGGAAGCAATGCCCTCCGCGCCGTTTAATGCCATGTTGCGGATGGAAGTGCGATATTCCTCATAAGTATAGCCGAATGCCTTCTGCAGTCTTGCGCGCTCCTCGTCCGTGTACTCCGGCACGCGCACATTCGGGATCTTCAGATCCTTCAGACATACCAGGTTGCTGTCCAGCCACTCTCCGTACGGCTCACGCGAAGCATAGTATTCCTTCAGCTCCTCATCGTCGATAATTCTGCCCTGTACCGTATCGATCAGCAGCATTTTACCCGGATGCAGACGCTCCTTGCGGACAATCTTTTCGGGCGGAATATCCAGCACACCCACCTCGGAGGATAAAATCATATAGCCATCATTCGTGATATAATAGCGTGACGGACGCAGACCGTTGCGGTCGAGCACCGCGCCCACCTGGTCGCCGTCGCTGAACATAATAGCGGCAGGACCGTCCCACGGCTCCATCATGGTCGCATAATACTGGTAGAAATCACGCTTGTTCTGCGAGAGGTTCTGGTTGTTCGCCCACGGCTCCGGAATCAGAATCATCATGGCAAGCGCCATATCCATGCCGCTCATGATAAGAAATTCCAGCGTGTTGTCCAGCATGGCAGAATCAGAACCCGCCATATTGATCACCGGCAGCACCTTGTGGAAATCATCCTGCAGATACGGGGACGCCATCGTTTCCTCGCGCGCCAGCATCTTGTCGGCGTTGCCGCGGATGGTATTGATCTCACCGTTATGTACGATGAAACGGTTCGGATGCGCCCGCTCCCAGCTCGGATTAGTATTCGTGCTGAAACGGGAGTGCACGGTCGCGATCGCCGATTCGTAGTCCGGGCTCTGCAGGTCAGTGAAGAACTGGCGGAGCTGCCCTACCAGGAACATACCCTTGTAGACGATCGTTCTGCTGGAGAGGGAGGCAACGTAGGTATTCTCGTTGCTTTGCTCAAACTCGCGGCGCGCCACATACAGTCTGCGGTCGAACGGCAGACCTTTCTCCACATCCGCAGGTTTTTTGATAAACGCCTGCATAATGCATGGCATCTTGTCGAGCGCCTTCTGTCCGAGCACCTCCGGTACTGTCGGAACGGTGCGCCAGCCGAGAAATTCCAGACCTTCCTTGCTCAGAATAATCTCAAACATCTTCATCGCCTGTTTTCTCTTCAGCTCATCCTGCGGGAAGAAAAACTGACCAATGCCGTATTCCCGCTCCTTACCAATAGAAATGCCGAGGGCGTTACAGGTTTTGGAAAAGAATTTGTGCGAAATCTGTAAAAGGATTCCTACACCGTCCCCTGTTTTTCCCTCGGCGTCTTTGCCGGCTCTGTGCTCTAAGTTTTCTACAATCTTCAAGGCGTTTTCAACCGTCGCCCTGGTTTTGATTCCCTTGATGTTTACCACTGCGCCAATACCGCAGTTGTCATGCTCAAATTCCTGCCGGTACAGCGGCGGAGCCTGAGGTGCGCTCTTGTTTGCCATAGCCCTCTTCCTTTCTTTCACGGCGCACAGTCTTCGGGGCTTTTCCCCTGTTTCTGTCTCTGCCGTATTTTATGCATAATATCAATTCATTTTTTCGATTGAATTTTATTTTGCATTTTATTTACGCATTATCATACACCCTTTTTTCTCCTTTGTAAATAGGGAATTTTTGCGAAATTGTCAGATTATTTGACAACTTTTATGTTTATCTGGCAGTTGCAGCGAATTGTTTGCCGTTGAATGCCTGTTTCGTTCAATTTGGCTGGTTTTGCAGGGATATACAGCATGTCCGGCAATAAATTTTTTTTGCTGCCGGTACCGCACAACGCAGATTTTTCCAGCTAACATTCTATCTATGCCCACCCGCGCGCTTTCATCTCCTGCCACAGTCTCGCCACCGGCAGCCCGACAACCGTATAGTAATCCCCACAGATTCCTTTGATATGGACGGCAAATCTGCCCTGTATCCCGTAGGCGCCCGCCTTGTCCATGCAGTCGCCGCTCTCCACGTAATTCCGGATGTCCTCGTCTGTCATCGTGTAGAGGGTGACGTCGGTCTTTTCATAGAAGGAATGTGCCTGCCCATCCCTTATCAGAGTGACGCCCGTATAGACCTGATGCGTCCTTCCCTGCAATGCGCGCAGCATCGCCGCCGCATGCTCTGTACTCTTCGGCTTTCCAAGTACCTGCCCGTCCAGCACCACGATCGTATCTGCGCCAAGCACCAGACGTCCCGGATGCGCGTCCGCCACCACCTGTGCCTTGCACAGAGATAACTCCTTTACGATCTCCGCCGGCTCTGTTTTTGTGATAATCTCCTCCGCGTCGCTCTTGATCACCTCAAAGGGGATGCCCGCCTGCTCCAAAAGCTCGCGGCGGCGCGGCGAACCGGATGCTAAAATTATTTTTTCCATAGTTTTCTCCTTTTCCATGCTTCCACCAATCGGATATACAATCTGTCCATATACATGCCGGCGCGGGCTGCGTTTTCACTTTGTCTGTGCGCCTGCTGCCGGTTTTCTTTCTTGTCAGTATACAGACAGGTATCGGCTGGACGCCCTACAAGTGAATGCCCTGCCAGGTAACGTAACGCACAAACAGAAATTTCTTCAGTCCGAACGTGACCGTCTCATCATATTCCAACCGGTACGGCGGCAGCAGCACGCTGCCGTGCTCCGTCATATGCTCCCGGAAGTGCTTTTTTTCGATAAAAAATGCTGCCCGCTTTTCATCCACCAGATGCACATGCAACTCCGTCACCTCAAAATCAGAATTGTTGCTTGTCACAACCTCCACCGCAATCGTATTTTTCCGTTTCTGCCTCATATACTCCTGCAGTGCAGGCTCATAAATAAACTTCATCGTTCTCTCCATCTTTTTCGTGGAATGCAGCGCACAAATACCGCTTCCTGCTGCTTCCGCACGCTTTCCCTGCAAGCATATCATACCTGAACTTTTTTGTCAAAATACCCCTTGACACATTATACTATGTATTGTATAGTATAGTGCATAAGGAGGCAAGCACATGGATATTCAGCTCAAAAAAGGCTTTCTGGAATACTGCGTGCTGGGCGCACTTTATCAGACAGATTCCTACGGATATCAGATCATCAAGGATATCTCGCCCTGCATTGAAATTTCAGAATCCACCCTGTACCCTATCCTGAAGCGGCTGGAGGCAAGCGCCTGCGTGGAGACATACTCCGTGGAGCACAACAGCCGTCTGCGCAAATATTACCGCATCACCCAGAAGGGGCGCGCGCGCGCACAGGAATTTCTAAACGACTGGCAGCAATTGCTGCAGATTTACGACTTTATGAAGGGAGCGATTGATCATGAGTAAAACTGAATTTCTGACGCGGCTGGAGAAGCTCCTGAAGGGACTTTCCAGAAAAGAACGCGAAACCCATCTTTCCTATTATCAGGAAATGATCGAGGATGCAATGGAGGACGGCTGCACTGAAGAAGAAGCCGTCGCCCGCATCGGCAATCCCGGCGCCGTTGCCGAGCAGATCTTATCCGAACAGGAGACTCCGGCAAAATCCGTTTCCACCGGTCAAAAGATCCTTATCACTTTGCTGCTGATTCTCGGCTCGCCGCTCTGGGGTTCGCTTGTGCTCGCCGTCGCCGCGCTTGCGCTTGGTCTTGCACTGGCCGCCGCCATGATGGTGCTCTGCGCTTACATCGTAATCTGGTGCGTTCCGGTAACGACCGGCGCAGTATCCCTCAGCGCCCTGCTGCTCGCCGTCGTCAGCACCGTCGGGGCGTTCCCGGTATTTTTCGGTAATGCAGCGCTCGGCGTCCTGCAGTTCGGCGTCGGTATTTTGTCCGCAGGCGTCTTTATCCTTGCCGGCTGGCTTACCTTGTTACTCGGCAGCTATTTTGTGCGCGTCACGGTCCGTTTCAGCAGATGGCTGAAGCGCCTGTTCACCAGAAGAAAGGAGGCAATCGCATGAACAGCAAAAAAAATCTTCTCGCTACGCTTAAGGCAAAAGCCCTTCCGGGCGGTATCACCTTCCTTGCAGCCGGGCTTCTGATCTGCTTTCTCGGCTTTGCAATGGCTCATTTTGATTTTAGTAATCTGGAAATGCCCGGCACACCGAAATGGTACCTCACCGTCCATATCGATGATGAACAGTTCTGGCTCGGCTTTACAGCATCGTATCATCACGCAGCGCACCCGCAAGACTGATCTGCATCAGCCTCCGACCGCCGAGATAATAGGCAAGCGCCACCATGCCAAACGCCGCTCCGAAAAACAACAGCAGCGGCAGCAGTGGCGCTTCTCTTAAAAATACGCCCGGCTCCAGATAGCTCGCTTTAATCATCAGCCCGGTAAAAAACGCAGTCAATAGCAGGGAAACCAGCGCCGGACGTCCCACAAGCGCAGCCGCCTCCAGACAGAACATCTTTTTCATGCCCTCCGGCGTCAGCCCGACGGACAGATAGCGGGCAAATTCTCGCTTTCTTTGCCGCACAAAGCCCATCGTATTTGAAAATACATCGGCAATTCCAATCAGTGCAAGCAGTGTGCAGAAGCCGCCGAGGATCCACATCATTCCCCGCTGCATCTCGTCGTTGGAAAGCTTTTCCTGGATGCGGTTTTCTATTTCCATTTCATAACTGCTCCCGAGAATCTGCATCACATTTTGTTCCAGCTCCTGCAAGTCCGCCGGCGCTGCTCCTTCCTTTGCCAGAATACGGATGCAGCACTCGCTGTTCTCTCCGCCAACCTGTCCTCTGATACTCTCCCAGAGCGACAGCGGCAGAAAATGCACCAGCTCGTAATAATCTGTTTCTCCATAGGCTTCCCGCAAAACGGGCGGCTCCTGCGTGTACGCAAGCACCAAAAGCTCCGCCGCTGATCCTTCCGCAGCCGGCTCCTGCCCCACCGCAATTTGCCGTTCACCGGAAACATCCGCCGGGCGCAGAGCGGTCGTATTGATCGTATCCTGCAGATACGGGAAATAATCGGTGCTGCGGAAATCAGGGTTGGAGCTGTCCCGCATACGATTCAGAATGATCGCGCCGTCCAGCCGCGATCCTGTGCCAAGCTGCGCACAGTATTCCAGAAAGCTTTCGTCATCCAGAATGATAATCGGCGCATTTACGAGCCACGCTCCGTCCTCTGACATCACATATGATTCCGGCACACGCTGCATATTTCCTGACGCCAGCGCCTCTGCGCTCAGCTCCGCTTCCGTGACAAGGCGTTTCGCCGACGCCCTCTGGTAAGCCGTACAGCTTCGCACTCCCGGCAGCTCCCTGATCTGACTGATCTGCGTTAAGCTTTCCATATCTGTGTTTTTCAGGGTCACATAAATATCCCATGCATTCTGATACCGCTCAAAATATGTCATCCGCTGGCTGATGCCCGTCAGCGTAAAAAAACACAGCATCAGTGAAAACGCCAGAAAAGACACTGTCAGCGAAAGCTTCGCCGTGCGCAGGGATTTCCGCTGCGCGTACAGCGCGTTTGCCGCAAGCTCGCCCTCCATGCCAAAGAAATGCGGCAAAATCCAAAAGCGCTTTTTCTTTTTCACCGCCCGCTCCCCGGTATTTCTGACTGCCTCCAGCACGGTCATCCTGCTTAACCTGTGCGCCGGGATCCAGGCAGAAATCCACACCGTCGCAATGGATGCTGCCAGCGTGACCGCAAATACCAGCGGGTGATACGTCCATACCGCGTCAAACCGCCCCTGCACGTCCGCCGCCATCGCATTAATCAGATGAAGCACTCCCATACCGCCGATAATTCCAAAAAGCTGCCCCGCCAGAAGCGGCACAGCGCACAGCGCTGCCGCCTCCTGCAGCAGGCAGGCGCGTATCTGTGCCGGGGTTGCGCCGATGCTGGCGAAAATACCAAACTGATGCACGCGTGCGTCCATAGACACCGCAAAGGCATTGTGAATGATCATAATTAAAGAAAAACATGCCAGCGCCAGAATTGCTAGAAACAGCGGAAAAACAAGCCGCGGCGCCGGATCTGCGGGATCACGGATAAGGTACATCGATAAAAGCGCGTGATGATATGTGATATTTTCGGCATCGATTCCCAGCGCTTCCGCGATACGCGGCATATCTTCAAGGATAGCATACAGATTTGAGAAATAGATATCGACAGTCAGCTCCGCCTTTCCTTCCTGAACAATCACCCGCTCCACGTTCGCAAAATTGCGGATTACCGCCAGCTCCTCTTCCGAAGCCACGCCCGAAAGCCGCGCCTGCCAATCACCCTCTTCTGCTTTGATCCTCTGGATGTCATACGCCCAGAAATTATAAAACAGGCTGCACAGCAGCGATAAAAGCAGCGCGGAAATAAATGCCGAAGCCATGACAGTGATCCCGGACGCCCGGTTGCCTCTGATATAATTCGCCGAATATTCTCTCCACATCTCGCTCACCTCCGCTCGTCGCGAAGAATACGTCCGTCTTCCATCGTAATGATGCGGTCCGCCTCCAGCGCAATTTTTTCATCATGTGTGATCAGAAAAACCGTCTGTCCGAAATTTCGGTTGGAGAGCTTCAGCATGTCCAGCACCTCACGGGAATTTTTCCGGTCCAGATTTCCGGTCGGCTCATCCAGCAAAAGCACCGCCGGGCGGTACATCATTGCCCGCGCGATCGCTGCGCGCTGCTGCTGTCCGCCGGAGAGCTGGCCCGGCAGCGCCTCCAGCTTATCCCCGATGCCAAGCGTATGAACCACCTGCGCAAAATGATCCTGCTCCGGCTTCTTTTTGTCTAAAAGAAGCGGCATCAGAATATTTTTCCGCACCGTCAGTGTCGGAATCAGGTTGTAAAACTGATAGACGATTCCCACCTTCCGTCTGCGCAGAAGCGCCGACTGCGTGCGGTTCAGCGAAGTAATGTCCTTTCCTTCTATAAAAACATGTCCCTCCGTCGGCTGCTCCACACTTCCAAGAATGTGCAGAAGCGTAGACTTTCCGGAACCTGATGTGCCGACCACCGCCGCAAATTCGCCTTTCCCCAGTGACAGGTTCACCCCATCCAGCGCAGCCACCCTGCTCTCCCCGGAGCCGTAAACCTTGCGCACGCCCTCGCATCTCAAAATTTCCATATAATTGTCCCCTTTCTGCCATCCTTTTCATCGGCTATGCCACTCTAAATCAAGTATAGCAGACGCAAGTGACAGTTCCGTGACAATTACGCATACACACGCACCTCAAAACACGCACCGCCCTCCGGCAGATTTTTTGCCGTCAGGCTGCCGTTCTGCAGCGCAAATATTTCCCCCGCAAGGGACAGGCCGATTCCGATTCCTTCGCCTTTTGCGCATTTTCCGCGGTAAAACCGTTCGAAGAGATGCGGGATATCCTCTCTCGCAAAGCCCTCTCCCTCGTCGCAGATTCTGATTTCTGTGTACAGCGGATTTTTTTCATACGTACAGGTTATCGTTCCGCCTTCCGGGGTGTGCTCGGCACAGTTTTTTATAAGATTCATCAGCGCCTCCATCGTCCATTCCAGGTCGCCCGTAAATTCTGCGCTGCCGTTCTCCAAAATCGAAACCTTCATCCTCTGTTTTGAAAGCAGGCTTTCCAGATTTTCTGCCGCGAGCATCAACACCGTAAATGCGTCCACTGATTCCTGCTTTAGCTGCAAAGTCCCGGAATCAATCCGCGCCAAAGTAAGCAGCGCCTCTCCAAGAATCGTCAGCCGGTCAAGCTGCGCCTGCACCTGCCGCGTCAGGCGGCTCATGCTTTCCGGCAGCTTAAATTCATCTGTCTGCCCGCACAGCCGCTGCAGAGAGAGCGAGGCCGCTGTGATCGGCGTTTTGAGCTGATGCGCGATGTTGGCGAGGTTGTCCGCAAAACGTTCTTTTGCACGCACTGCCTCCTCCCGCGTCTGCCGCAGCGCCGTCACCGTTTTATACAGTTCGTCCTCCAGCGCAGAAAAGTCGTCCTCCTGTGCCTGCAAAAGCTCTCCGCTGCCACAGTTTACCCGCTCCAGGTAAGCCGTCAGTCCTGCAATCCGTTCCCGCTTTTTCCTTTGCAGAAGAAAAACAGCCGCAGACATGCACAGACCTCCGAAAATGCCGCAGAGAGCCGCCAGTATCCACACAGCGCCCCTGTTATGCCCGGCAAAGTCCGCCTCACGATATCCATACCTTTCCAGGAATATCTCCGTCCGGGAATCCTTATCCGTCTCCATAAACAGCCCGCTTTCATGCAGGTCCTTTAAGACCTCTAAAAGCGGCTGCTCCGCCTCCGGCATTTTTTCCGTCAGCGCCGTGCAGATGCCGGAAATCTGGCTGAACCGCTCCCGCGCCAGCAGATGCCCGCAGAGCATCGCCGTCAGTGCCGCGCTCGCCAGACCTGCCGCCAGAAGCGATAAAACGAGCCATCGCTTTGATTTTCGTTCCGTCATATCGTGTCCTCCATCCGGTAGCCGAAGCTGCGGATCGTTTTGATGCACGCCGGATTTCCCAGCCTCTCCCGCAGGCGCTTCATCGTCACCGTCAGCGTGTTGTCATTTACAAAATTCCCCCCGGAATCCCATATTTTCTCCAGAAGCTCGCTTCTGGTAACGGTGCGCCCCTTTTGTTCCAGCAGATACTCCAGCAGCCGGTATTCCGACGGAGCAAGCGCTGCCTCGCATCCGCCGCGGGAAACCGTCTGTTTTTCCCGGTCCAG
The DNA here is from genome assembly GCF_905201705.1 of uncultured Marvinbryantia sp. GTDB lineage: Bacteria > Bacillota > Clostridia > Lachnospirales > Lachnospiraceae > Marvinbryantia. Next base: position 39,471 of record NZ_CAJKOX010000008.1, on the reverse strand, counting down.
ACAGATTTCATCACAGAAAAGCTGCGTGCGCTCCGCCCGCTTCATCCTCCGCAAAATCGCCTGCACCCTCGCATACAGCACCTCCAGCTCAAACGGCTTTGTCAGATAATCGTCCGCACCGCTCTGGAAGCCTTCCAGCATGTCCTCCGTCTCCCCTCTGACTGTCAGAAGCAGCACCGGCAGCTCATCACCCATCCTTCTGCGGATCCAGCTGCACAGCCCGCTTCCGCTTCCATCCGGAAGGTTCCAGTCGGCGATCACAAAATCCGGTCGGCTGGCGAGCAGCGCCTGCTTTGCCGCAGAAACTCCGGCAAAAACCGTCACCCGAAAACCCTTTTCCTCCAGATATGCCGCTACGCTTCCGGCAATCGCAGCGTCATCTTCAATATAATAGATTTCCCTTTGCATGTTCCCTCTCCCGCCCTGTTTTTGTCCAGTGTATCACAGAAGCGGTTGCAAAACAATTTCCCACTTACATTTTACAAAATTCAGAAATACTTTTTACAGAAATGCTCTGGCATTCCCCCGCACAGGTATGCTATTATAAATTCAAAAGCCGGGCGTTCAAAAAGCCCGACAACTATCAGCGCTTTGCGCGCAGATTATGTGAGGACAGACATCATGAACAAAAACAAGCTTACGAAGTTAGAAAAGTACTGGATTCTCTACGACATCGGAAATTCCGCCTTTGTCATGCTGGTGGCGACGATTCTTCCGATTTATTTTAACTCGCTGGCGCAGAATGCCGGTATTTCTGAGGTGGATTATCTCGCTTACTGGGGCTATGCCGCTTCTGTTGCGACGGTTGTGGTAGCCGTGCTCGGCCCGGTGCTCGGCACTGTCGCCGACACACGCAACTACAAGAAACCGCTCTTTACCGTCTGTATGATGCTCGGCGTGATCGGCTGTGCCGCGCTCTCTCTGCCGACCTCCTGGATTCTGTTTCTGGGAGTCTTCGTCATCGCAAAGGTCGGCTTTAATGCCAGTCTGATATTTTACGATTCCATGCTGGTGGATGTCACCACGCCGGAGAAAATGGACGATGTTTCTTCGCAGGGCTATGCCTGGGGATATATCGGAAGCTGCATTCCCTTTGTGCTCTCGCTCGTTCTGGTGCTGATGAATGAAAGTCTGGGGCTTTCCATGCAGACCGCCATGACGCTGGCGTTTCTTCTGAATGCCGTCTGGTGGCTTCTGATGACGCTCCCGCTTCTGCGCAACTATAAGCAGACGCACTACTCACCGGCGCCGGAGCATCCGGTGCGCGACAGCTTCCGCCGCCTTGGCAGCACCCTGTCTGATATTAAAGGGCAGAAGCATATTTTCATGTACCTGCTGGCATTTTTCTTTTTTATCGACGGGGTCTATACGATTATCGACATGGCGACCGCCTACGGCAGCGCGCTGGGTCTTGATACGCAGGGGCTTCTGCTTGCGCTGCTTCTGACACAGATTGTCGCTTTCCCGTGTGCGCTCCTCTTCGGCTCGCTGTCCAAGCGCTATGCGACGGATCTGCTGATCAAGGTCTGTATTATCGCCTATACATGTATCGCGCTGTTCGCCATCCAGCTTGATAAGCAGTGGGAATTCTGGCTGCTCGCCGTTCTGGTCGGCATGTTCCAGGGCGCGATCCAGGCGCTTGCCCGCTCCTATTTTGCCAAAATCATTCCGCCCGAAAAATCCGGCGAATACTTCGGCATCTACGATATCTGCGGAAAGGGCGCTTCCTTCCTCGGAACCACGCTGGTCGGCATCGTCGCGCAGATTACCGGCAACGCCAGCGCAGGCGTCGGTATGCTGGCGATACTATTTGTCATCGGATTTATACTTTTCTGTAAATCTGCGAAGATGAACCGGACAGCCAAATGACTATTCCATACAAATAATCCATTGGATTGCTGCCGCGCAGATGAAAATTTCTAAAATATGGGAGTGAATGAAAATGAACCAGAACTGGAATGCGGAAAAATATTCTTCCGATTTTTCCTTTGTGCATGAATATGGCAACGATGTTATTTCACTGATTGATTTAAAAAACGCCCGCAGCGTTCTGGACCTTGGCTGTGGGAACGGCGCGCTTTCAAAAGTTCTCGCAGAAAAGGGGCTTATCGTCACTGGAATGGATGCCTCGGAGGACATGCTCGCAGTTGCACGGAAAAACTGCCCCGGCATCCGCTTTCACCGCGCCGATGCTACTGACTTTACTCTGGAGGAAAGCGTGGACGCTGTTTTTTCAAATGCGGTATTTCACTGGATTGATAAAAGCCGCCAGGAAGATATGATGCGCTGTGTTTACCAGGCTTTAAATGACGGCGGACAGTTTGTATTTGAAATGGGCGGAACTGGCAATAACCGGCTCATTCATACCGCTCTGGCACAGGAATTTACAAAACTGGGGTATACGTACACCATGCCGTTTTATTTTCCTTCTATCGGGGAATATGCCGCCATGCTGGAAAAAACCGGCTTTACTGTGCGCTGCGCTGTGCTCTTTGACCGCCCGACCAGACTGAACGGTGAGGATGGTCTGACGGACTGGATAAAGATGTTTGTGAAAAATCCCTTTGTAAACGTTACGGAAGATGACCGGCAGGTTATCTTAAAAAAAGCGGTAAGCGCTCTGGCTCCCGCTTTATATAAAGATGGTGTCTGGTATTCCGACTATGTACGGCTGCGGATGAAGGCCGTAAAAGAGAACACAGGCAATTCTATCCTGGTATAAAACCGCCGCGCCCTTTTTATAATACGGAATCCACCAGTATTTTTGTGTATTCTTCCTTCGGATGGTTGATGATATCGTCCGGCGTTCCCTGCTCTACAACCTTTCCCCTGCAAAGCACCAGCACCTTATCGCAGAATGCCTGCACAAGCGCAAGGTCATGGCAGATAAGGAGAAAGGAAAGGTTTTTCTTTTCTTTCAAATTTATCAGCAGTTCCAGCACCTGCTTCTGCACCGTCACGTCGAGCGCACTGGTCGCCTCATCGCAGATCAATATGGACGGGTTCACTGCCAGCGCCCGTGCGATTGCTGCCCGCTGGCACTGTCCGCCGCTGACCTCGTGCGGATACCTGGCTGCAAATTCCGGCATCAGCCCGCACATTTCCAGAAGCTCTTCCGTCTTTATTTTCGTATCGCGGCGGCTCATACCGGCGTTTCGCAGACTCTCGCCAATCCCGTCTCCCAGCGTGCGCCGCGGGTCAAATGATTCCATCGGCATCTGAAACACCATCTGCATTTCACGATATACGGCTCGCAGTTCTTTTCCTTTTATATTGGTAATATCTTTGCCGAGCAGTGAGACGCTCCCCTCCGTGGTCTCGATAAGACGCGTAATCATCCTGGCAATCGTGCTTTTTCCAGAACCCGATTCCCCGACAATGCCGAGACATTCGCCGCGCTCCAAGGTAAAGCTGACGTCCTCCACCGCCGTAAAGGATTTTTTCCCGGAGGTAAAGACTTTTTTCAAATGTTCTGCTTTTAGTATTGTATCCGGCATATTCGTCTCCATCCTTTTCTGACAAAATTCTCCCGGCTCTTTCCGAAAGCCGGATGGTTTCTTTGCAGCATTTCAGCCTGGATTTCCTGCTCTCTGTTACAATATAAGCTACGCGTTTCTGCGCAGATGCAGCACGGAATCCATCAGCTTTTTCGTGTATGCATTTTCCGGATGGTTTAGTACGCAATCTGTCGGACCATAGTCTCTCATTTCCCCATTTTGAAGAACCAGGACCCGGTCCGCCATCGCTTTTACAACACCGATATTGTGTGTGACCAGAATCATCGCCGTGCCGTATGTCTCCCGCATCAGCTTCATTTCCCTTATTACCTGCGCCTGAACCGTCACATCCAGCGCGCTCGTCGGTTCGTCCGCCAGAAGCAGAGCAGGCTTCATCATCATTGCGGCGCAGATACCGACACGCTGGTTCATACCGCCGGATAATTCAAACGGATAGCTGTCCATTATCCGCTGTGGGTCTGTCAGCCCGATTTTCTGCATCACCTCACCCGCACGCTCGTACACCTGCTTTTTCGTGACGCGCTCATGCTCAGAGATGCTCTCGTATATCTGCTCTCCCACTGTCCGGATTGGGCAGAGCGCCGCTTTACAATCCTGAAATACCATACCGATTTCCGGTCCCAGAATCTTACGCAGCTCTTCTGATGGCATATCCACTACATTCCGCCCTTTATACCAGATATCGCCTTCCGTCACCATGCCGCCTCCGCCCAGCAAGCCCATAACAGCCTTTATAATCGTACTTTTCCCGCTTCCCGATTCACCGACAACGCCAAGAATCTCCCCGGCGTCCACGTTGAAACTGACGTCCTTTACAACCGGTTTTCCGTTATAACATATTGTAATGTGTTCCGCCTGCAGCAATGGTTCCATAAAAATATCTCCTATACTAAATGTTGCATTCAGATAACAGGCACCTGCTCTTTCCTCTCTGCTGTCATCCGCTTACTCCACATTCAGCTCCGCCGTGATTTCATAATAATCACATGGATGCGCATACATACCTGTAACATTTGACTTCGTAACAATTCCCATGTTCAGATGCGACACAAAGAAAATCGCGCTCTCATCCAGCATAGCCTGCTGCATCTGCACTGCAAGCGCCCCACGCTTTTCAGTATCAAACTCCTGATGCAGCTCTTCGTACAGACTCTCCACCTCAGCGATACTATGATTGGAGCGGTTCTTTGCTGAGCTTTCCAGTGCACAGGTGGTAAAGAAATATTCCGGGTCGCCCGTCGGCGCCGTCGTCAGAGAGCTTACATATACATCATATTCCCCACTGTCCGCAATGCTCAGATGGTCGGAAGTGCAGTTTACGTCTACCTCAATTCCGATTTCCTTCAGGGTTGCCTAGAGCTGCCGTGCAAAAACAGCTGTCAGCAGCAGACCGACCGCCAGCGCGATGAAAAAAATCAGTTTTGCCTTTATGTGGTTTTTCCGGAGCTTCTGTTTCCGGACTGTGATGGGTTTGTCCGTGCCTGCACACGGTCCCGTTTCCTGCCTCATTCCTTCCACACTCATGCTCCGTCACCTCCCAGCCGTACACGCGGGTCCAGAAAGTGATAAATAATATCGGTCACAAGATTTACCAGAACGTAAATCATCGCCATCCATGCCACATACGCCTGAATCATCGGATAATCATGCATCGTGATGGAATCTACCGCCAGCTTTCCCACGCCGTCCCAAATAAAGATATTCTCAACAATCGCCGTGCCGCCCAGCAGGCTTCCGATAGACAGCGCCAGCAGCGTAATGATTGTCAGCATGGATGATTTCATGACGCTTTTCCAGATAATCACCGAGCCTCTCACACCTCTTGCCCTGGCTCCCGTCACGTAATCTTTATTCAGCTCCTCCAGAACGGTCGCCCTCACCTGTCGCGTATACTTGGACGCCATAGACAGCGCCAGCGTCAGCGTCGGCAGCACAAGGCTGAGCGCCAGATTATCCGTCGTAATTACCGGAAAAATCTGCAGCCGGATGGAAAGAAAATACATCAGTACAAGCGCCGCAAAAAAATTCGGCATTGAATTGCCGATAAAGCTTAAGAAACGAATTACGTAATCCACCCACCGGTTATGCTTCACCGCCGACAAAATTCCAAGCGGAACCGCAATCAGCACCGTCAGGATAATGGAAGACAGCGTCAGCAGCATGGTCGCAGGCAGCTTCGACACAAACGTGTCAAACACATCCTTATGTGACACATAGCTCTCCCCCATATCTCCTGTCAGCATTCCGCCAAGCCAGGCGGCATACTGCACCAGAAAAGGTTTGTCCAGACCATACTCCGCTCTCGCCGCATCAATAATCTCCTGCGAAACTGCCGTTCCCGCATTCTCGTACATATAAGTAACGGCATCGCCTCCCGCCAGCCGCATCATCCCAAAAGACAGGAAGGTAATTCCTATTAATATCGGGATAAGCTGCAGCAGCCGCCTTATCACATATTTTCTCATTTCATCACTCCCGCCTGTCTTTCCGGTTTTTCACACCGGACACCTGATACATCCGGCAGTCTGAAATCACAGTATCCACTGTAAAATACGGCTCAAACAGCTCTTTCAGACACTCCGCTGGCATCAGCCCGTTAGAAACCTTACTGGCTGCTCCCTCGTGATGGCGGTCAATCTGTTCCCGGCTGGCTCCGTGGGCAATGGTCATTCTTCCCCCGTCCTTCAGCAGCAAAGCCAGCGTCCTGATCAGACGCCGTGCGTCCGGAAAATGCGGAAACGCATTATAAACCACAATCGCATCGAACCTTCTGTCAAATTTCTGCTCCTCGACATCTCCGCAGATTACCCGGATTTCCGGAACATCTCTGCACTTTTGCGCCGCAATCTTTGCCATCTCCGGCGAAATATCGATACCGGTCACAGAGGAAACACCCCTCTCAATATAGTAAGGAAACAGCACCCCGGTGCCGCAGGCGACGTCCAGCACTTCCATGCCCGCCGCAATTCCCGTATTATCCAGGATTTTCCCGATTATTTCATCATTTGCCACCGTGCCGGCGTCCCACCCCGGCGCACAGCGGTCAAAAAAAGCAATGACATCTTCTTTCTGCATATTCCCGCCTTCGTTCGCTTAATTCTCTCCAAAGAAAGTTGCCGTATCAATCTTCTGATATCCGCCGAAGCTGGACGGGCATGCAAAGATTTCCTCCGCCAGCTCCTGCCCCAGAAACATATTAGTAATTTCGTTTGTCTTTTCCATCATGTCAACATCCTCAAACAGCTCCGGATAGACTGTCTTTGCAACAAACCAACTGTTGCACAGCGCAATTTCAAAGTTGGTATAATACGCATTATACGCCATTTCCAGATAAACCTCGCCGTTGTTCCATGCCTTGCAGGTATCAAACATGGTCGGGTCCTCCTGATACAGCGGAATAATATTTTTGACCGCAGCCGCATCCATAATGATGATATCCATATCTTCTCCCAGCTCCACGAATTTCTCCTCTTCAATCGGTTGGATACCTTCCATCCCCGTACCGCTCAGAACATTTTTCACGTTTGCGATATTCAGGGAGACAAAGTTTTCCGCAGTCATCAGATGATCGGTTGTTCCCCAGTTGCCAAGTCCGCAAATATATACAGCCGGTTTATCTTCCTCCGCAATATCCGCCGTTCTGGATGTAATTTCTGCCGCCTCCGCTTCAACATATGCAATGAGTTCTTCCGCTCTTTCCTCTTCTCCAAACAGAACGCCGAGCAGTTCCATAGAACCGGAAAACGCTTCATCAAACACGCCTTTTGAGCCTGCTTTCAGCGTAATGACCGGAACGCCAAGCTGCTCCTGCAGCGCGTCCTCCTTCTCCACATCCTCAAACTCAGAAATCACAATATCCGGTTCGCATGACAGGATTTTTTCCGCTTCAGCCGCCTGCGCCATCGGACCTCCCACACCACAGGACGAAAGCGTACTGAATACCTCCTCATAAGCAAGAACATACGGTCTTGCCACGGAATCGAACATCTCCGGGCGTTCCTCCAGCGTCGTGTTATCAATGTCCTCCACACCGCACAGCAAATTCACATCGCCTATATAGCTGTACATGCGCAGCGCGCCTGCGCCGACACATACCACCCTCTCATAACTTCCGGGCGTAACCGACACTTCTCTGCCGATCATGTCGGTAATGGTAATCTCTTCTCCCGCATTCTCCACCGCAGTTTCCTGCTCCTCGCACTGCACAGTACTGCCGCAAAAGCCAAACGCCATTACAGAAGCCAGCAGAGCGGCTGTCATTTTTTTCATCTTCATTCCCTTTTTCCTCCTGTTAATATTATTGTTTCATGATTTATCTCAACAATTCTGACATCAATGTCAAAAATGTCTTTGATTACTGCTTCACTGATACACGTACTGTCCCCAGCGTACTTCACGGCTCCGTCCTTCAGGAAGAAAAACCGGTCGCCAAAATCCATTGCCTGATTAAGGTCATGCAGTGAACTCAGAATACTGATTTGTTTCTCTTTTGCCAGTTTTTTCGCTTCTCTGATAATCAACTGTTCATTCGCTATATCAAGATTTCCGGTTGGTTCGTCAAAAATCATCAGTCCCGGTTCCTGCGCCATAGCACGGGCTATCGCTATTTTCTGCCGTTCTCCTCCGGACAGCTCGCTGACATTCCTGTCTGCAAATGCTTCCAGATGCATATCGGCTATGATTTTCTCCACAGCAGCATAGTCATCGTGCCCCGCTTTCAGCCCGAAATAGGAAACCCTTCCCATAAGTATAGAATCAAATACACTCAGCTCCCCGAAATGGATCTCCTGCGGAACATAGGCTATGCGCTTCGCCCGCTCCCTCACCGGCATTTTTACCAGCTCTTCTCCCTCAAACAGAATCGTACCGTCCATAGGAGTGCAAAGTCCCAGAATATTCTTAAACAGTGTCGTTTTTCCCGAACCATTTTTGCCGAGCAGAATGCCAATTTCTCCCCGTCCAAGCTCCAGATTGACATTTCTGAGCACATCTCTGCCATGTCTTCTGTAACGAAAGCACAGATTACTGACCTTCAGCATCGGCGATTCTCCTTTCCCGAAAAAATAATTGCAACAAAGAAGGGCGCGCCCATCAAAGAAGTAATCGCACCGACCGGCAGAGCAGAGCCGTTTCCCATACTTCTTGCAAATGTATCGGCAAGCAATAACAGCAGACTGCCGCTTAAGGCAGAAATCGGTATGGTAACCCGGTGGTCCTGTCCCAGCAGTTTCTTTGTAATATGCGGACAGATAATTCCCACAAATCCGATAATTCCCAGAAAGGATACACAGACTGCGGTAATCAGAGAAGCAAGCAGCATCGAGAAGAACCGCAGTGTTTTTACATTCACCCCCATTGTCTTTGCCACAGCCTCCCCGCCAAGAAGTGCGTTCAGCCTCCACGACATAAGGGTAAAAAAGACCAGACCTGCCGTCACTACCGTAAACATTATGGCATCTGTGCGGTAGGTTGCCCGTCCAAGATCACCAAAATTCCAGACAACTGCCGCTGATATTCCCACATCCGTAGCATAAAACTGAAGAATCGTCGTTGCCGCCGCCCAGACCGAGCCGAGCGCCATACCGGAGAGCACTACTACGTTCGGCGAAAAGGACCGGATTGTACAAAGCCCCAGAATCATCAAAATAGACACTGTGGAAAAGAAAAACGCCATAACGCTTGTCGCATAAGGATTCGCGCCAACAGCATAATTTGCTATGTTATTGCCGGTGGACAAAAAACCGCCCGCAAATGCAATGATGGACAGATTTGCTCCGAATACCGCTGCATTTGAAACGCCCAGCGTAGAAGGCGACGCCATAGAATTATTCAACGTTGTCTGCATAATCAGACCGGAAACAGACAATCCCGCACCCGCAATGATTGCCGCCAGGACCCGCGGAATACGGATATTCCAGATAATCCGCACATTGGCAGCCGTTCCTTTTCCGGTCAGCGCCCCAAAGCATTCTGCCGCTGACATATGCGACGAGCCTGCAAACAGACAGACAAATCCCAGTGCAACTACTATAACGCACAATGCCATAATCACAAGGCGATCTTTCCAATTCTTTTTTCGAAACTTTCCAGTTTCCCTCATTGATTTTCAAACTTCTCCTTAAAACCATCCTTTTTCTTCTGTCATCGGCTTCTTTATATAAATTATCCGTTCAAAAGTCTTTCCTTCATGAACGCCAGAAAATCCTCTGCCTGCCCCGGCAGTTTCTCCCCTCTGCGCCTTATATATCCAAATAATATCCTCGTATCCGTCAGATTCCGTTTCCATCCCGCAGCGCTTTCCTTTGACGGTTTTCCGGAGAGATAACCGGCGCTGATATTCATCAGCCCCTCAGACCGCAGGAGCCGCTCCATAATATAGTCACTGTTTGTAGCAATAACTGTCTCTGCGTCTGTGACAGACCTTCCCCGGTCATCTGTAATATTCCAGTAATTATCCGGTGAAAATTCGTCAGGAAAACGTTGGATCAATTTCATCCTGGAAAAATCTACCGTTTCATTTTTTCCTCCTCCGCAGTTCTTTCCGCCATAGAGCACGGCAGTTGTTTCTTTCAGAACCGTAAATTCCAGATAATTTCTGGAGATATAATATTGAAACACCGTCAACTGGTCTTTTAGTATATATAAAAATCCAATATCATCTGTCCGCTCCCGCACGCGCTCCACAATTTCCCGGCAATCTGCTGAATAAATCTGATAATGGATTTTTTCCTTTTGTTTCTGTTCATAAAATGCCGTAAAGCAGTCTGCGAACCACGAGCTCGGATTGCATGAAACAGAAAGTGTTTCTATTGTCTCTTTTTTGTCCGGCATCTGCATTTTCTGCAGATCATCAAGGATAGAAAGCGCGTAAGGATATATGCGCTCTGCTTCCCGCGTCATACGTATTCCCCTTGGCAGTCGCTCAAAAAGCACCAGATTCATATCTTCCTCCAGCGCTTTGATAATCTTACTGACACTGGACTGCGTAGTAAACAATACTTCGGCTGCCCGGCTAAAGGAACCTGTCTGCACACAGGCGACAAAATACCGGATTTCCCTCATATCCAACTGAAAAATCCCCTCCACTTTTCTTAAACTATCCCTGCCGGTTCCTCTGTTTCTGCAAACAACCGGTCCGTTATTTCAAAATCCTAATACTGATACACTACACATAAGCAGAGACATATTCCTTCTGAAAATCCAGAATATGTCTCTTCCCATGAATGATAGGAAACTTTATATGTTGTATCTGACATGTCCCTATCATATCCTATTCTTTCTCTGCTCCACAAGCCACCCCGGGGGATATTTCTTATTCCTTTTTCTCATACATTCTCATTCCATTTATGGCATATCAAAATTATGAACATACAAAAAATATCCCCCTGGGAGCTTGCAGCCGCCATCCGTTTTTGTTATTTTAGTTATCGCAGTAAAAATTACTTTACAGAGGATTGGATATATGCCGGAACAATGAAAAGAACTCGAAAAATACTGGAACGGTCGCGCAGAAGGATATTCTGCGGTCAACCAGGAGGAACTCGCCGGGGAGCAGCATCAGAAATGGCTGCATTACCTTCAGAACCGCAAAGCAGCACTCCTCTGCAAAATTTTTCTGCATGGATGCGGAAAGCCCCGCATGGGATACTGCTCTTCTGGAAGCCATCGGATATAAGAACATCATCACAGACACGGAAATCTCTTCCAGAATATACAAATGCTGCAATGAATTCTACAATCCGACACCCATGTTTCTTATACGGGCGGAAAAATAAAAAATGAAAAGTGCGGACATTGCCTGTTTTTCTCTGAACAAGATCCTGTCCGCATTTAAAAAAAATTACTCTGTCTGTAATATGCCCCCAAGATATTGAAAGTAGTTTCTTCCTTTCTCATCTGTCTGCAGTTTCGCATTAACGTTAAACAGTTCCCGCATCAATTGTTCGGTTATGACATCCTGTGGCTTTCCGGTCGCCGCAATCCTCCCCTTTTCCATCGCTATTACATAGTCGCAATAGCGTAACGCCATATTCATATCATGTACCGAAGTAAATATCGTGGTTCCTTCATGCTGTTTCATAATATCCAGAATCAGAAACTGATATCCGATGTCAAGATGATTTGTCGGTTCATCCAGAATAATCAGACTCGCCCGTCTCGCAAATGCACTGGCAATCAATACCCTTTGTTTTTCGCCGCCGGACAAACTCAAAAAGCTCCGTTCCGCGAATTCGAGCATTCCTACCGATGCCAGTGCTTCCCGGCAGATTACTTCATCTTCCCTGTTCAAATTTGAGAAAGTGCTCCGGTGTGCGTACTGACCGATCATCATCATCTCCATAACAGAAAAGTCAAAGCTTATATCATTTTCCTGTGTCACAACAGCCATTTTTTTCGCGACCTGGCGATTTGACATCCGGGTAATTTCACTCTCCCCGATATAGATCGTCCCTTCAGATGCCTTATTGACACGATAAATCGTTTTCAGAAGAGTAGATTTTCCACATCCGTTGGGTCCAATCAGTCCCACAAAACTTCCTTCCGGTATCTCCAGCGTAATTTTATGAATAATCTCTTTTTGTCCGACAATATAACTTAATTCTTTTGTTGATAACATGTCCGCCATATCGTTCACCCCCGGTTGAATGAATATCTGCTCTTGCGAAGAAGAACTAAAAAGAATGGCGCTCCAAGAAGAGCTGTCACAACGCCAATAGGAAGCTCTGACGGAGCAACTACAATTCGCGCAACTATGTCCGCGAGAACCATAAAAATACCGCCAAGCAGAACAGCGAATGGAATCAGCCTTTTGTGGACTGTCCCTACAAGTGTTCTGGAAATATGCGGTACAACCAGTCCGACAAAGCCAATTACACCACTCATGGAAACCATCACTCCTGTTACCAGTGATGAAACAATAATGATAGCTATCTTGAGTGTCTTCACATTTACACCAACCGTAATCGCAATCTCCTCCCCAAGAAGCAGCGTGTCAAGACTGTTATTCACCAGCAGCGTAAATACCAGAACCACAGACAGCGAAAATATAGCAGGCACTACATCTTCCCACTGTGCACCCGCAAAAGAACCTGTCATCCAGAACATTGCCGAGTTTATTTTCTGCTTCTCAGGACTAAGAAAAATCAGTACATTTGTACAGGCAGAGAAAATAGCTGACACTGCTGTTCCCGAAAGCACAAGAGAAGTCGGATTAAATCTGCCGGAAGAACCGGCAAAAACAAACACAATCAATGCCGAAGCCATTGCCCCCAGAAAAGCTCCCATCTGGACAGTCGAATTTTCAAACAACGGAATGCTTCCCATCAGAATTACCGCAGTGGCTCCAGTGGACGCACCAGAGGAAATCCCCAGTATATACGGATCCGCCAAAGAGTTTTTTGTCATCGCCTGCATCATAATTCCCACGAGGCTTAAGCCCCCTCCCACGCAGGCGGCTACAAGCATTTTGGGAAAACGCATTCCCCAGACAATTCCATCCATATACGGTTCCCATACGACATCAAAAATTTCTTTTCCTGAAACATGGTTGACAATAATCCGGAAAATCCAGTCGGGGCGAAGATCAACCGCCCCGACGTTAATTCCAAATACCATTGCCCCGCCCAGGAGCAACAACATTCCTATACATAATAATACAAAAGCCGTTCCTTTAAATTTTTTTAACATAATACAAACCGCCTCATACTTCCGGGTGGAAATAGGATGCAAGCAGCTCCACTGTTTCATCATTCCTCTCACTCGCGGAAATATCCGTCAGACCAAGAATAACAAAGCGTTCATTTTTCACTGCATCCAGTTCCTTAAGAGCAGGCTGCGTTTTCAGAAACTCAATTGTACCTTCCACATCATCCGCATTCGTATAATAATCAATTACAATCCAATCCGGATTTGCTTCAGCAACAACCTCCCAACTGACTTTTGTCCAGTTCAGACCTGTATCCGTGATAATATTCTTTCCGCCTGCCTTTGAAATCAGATCTGCCGGCAGACCCCCACCTGCCGTGAATGCCTGTTCTTCCGAAGAACCAATGTCACACACAAATACACTCACCGGTTCCTCATTTTTTATCCGCTCCTGTACTGCTGCTATGCGTTCCTGCATCTCTCCTACAAGTGCTTCTGCTCTGTCATCAACACGAAAAATTTTCCCTAAATTTAAAAAATCTTCATATACATCTTCCAGTGAAGAATTTTCTGTCCGCTCGCAATGGAATCCATAAGCACCAATTCCATTTTTTGACAGATTCTCATACGAAAAATAATCGTCTTCAGACCAGGATGCCCATGATAATACAAGATCCGGCTGTGCAGCCAGTACCACCTCCTCTCCCGGATCCATCCCCGGTTCGCAGAGCGGTGTCAACTTTTCAAACGCCTCCTGATACTGCGGCAATACATCATTATCCTGCCATGCATACCCTACAATTCTGTCTTCCAGTCCGAGTGCCAGCAGCATTTCTGTAGCAAATCCTGCCAGAGATACCACACGCTCCGGAGCCTTTTCAAATGTAACATCAATCTCCTCCTCACCGAATATCCCTGTTACCGTTACCGGCTCCTCCGCAAATGCCGGAGCGCTGCCAAATAATGATGCAGCTACAGCGCCAGCCAGAATCATACCTGTTACTCTTTTGCCATTCATAGCCTTTTATCCTCCATAAAATACCTTTTTTTCAGATTAACAAATATTCTTTCACACAACAACCCCGGCTGGGGGATATCCTGGCATTCATATTTAGAATGGATATCTATTCAATATATAAAAAAGGGACTGCCATTCATAGCAATCCCCCTATGCTGTGCAGAATATTGAATGCACCTTATCCGGCTACTGCATACCCTGTACCTCAAACATATTTTCCACATACGACCGCATTTCTTCTCTGGAATTTACCCGGCTGGCGCCATCGATGTACGCCTGCTGCGCTTCCTCCGGCAGCGCCGAAAACTTCCGCAGCACATCCAGATGCTCCGCCAGCTCCATCGTAAATCCGATCGGCAGCTCCTGATTGTCAATCATCCGATTCCCCTCCGGGACCATCCTTGCGCGGACGCGTGGATTCTGGAAGCGGTTCTGTCTCCCACGCGGAATTTGTATCCACCTCCGGAATATTATCGTCATCATACACCGATTCCACATGCAGGTTGGCGGCATTTTTTGCCGGTTTTGCTGTATTGTTGTTCTTGCTGTTCATAGACATGCTCCCTTCGTGTTTCAAAATATCATTACTCCAGGAAGTATGTGTCAAAACGAAAAAAATATACTTTATTAAAGAAAAATACCTGCCCGCACACATTTTCCATTTCTTAAAATGCAAAAATATTTGCATGCTCAAGCTCTTTGCTAAATCATTTCTTTTTATATGTAATTATATTTTTATATTGATTTTTATTCTCTAATTGTATATAATATCATTATCTTAACACTTGGAGTTTTCTTCCTCACTATACGGGCAATTCTGCCCCATATTTCCACTTCTGAACAAATACAACCTTTAAACTACGCACTTACCAGAAAAGGAGCCCTTATGCAAAATATTCACGACATTTACGACCGGATTGCAAAACGATGTCTCTCGTTGTCCTCGCGCTGTACCATTCATTTAATAAACGGTCTTTTCGGCACACATTATCCTACAGACAGTAATGTAACCTACAACTGGACGGAACACACAGACAATGAATTAAAGCGAACGCTTGCCGATTCCATCATTACGATTGATGGACACTACAGTTATCATGTGGAATTTCAGATGACCAAGGACGGAGAGATCATGCTCCGTATGCTGGAATACGGCTTTCATCACGCTCTGAGCAGTCGAAGCGATATAGACCACATCTATTTTCCGGAGCCAATGCTGGTATATCTCTATGACAACGAAAATTTCCCGGATGACTATATCCTGCAAATTCATTTTGGCGATCAGGGAATTTTTTATTATAAAGTGCCCGTATTTAAATACCTTAAGCACTCGATAGATGAGTTAAATCAGAAAAAGCTGATTGTGCTGATTCCCTTCCAGTTGCTTCGCCTGCGCCGTGCAATTGAAAAAGAACGCACAGAAAATAATATCAACGCATTGAAAAGTCTCATCACTCATGATATACTGGATTCACTAAATCAAAATGTAGCTGCCGGTAATATCACACGGACGGAAGCATCAAAGCTTTCCCAACTGATCCTGCAGCTCTACCACCATATCTATGACAGATATGAAGAATTGGAAAGTGAGGGTATACATCATATGACAGAAGATGCCTTAATTTTTGACGTTGACATACTCGAATATCATCAAAAGCGCTTAATCCGCCTTCTGGCAGAAACCTACACACCTGAAGAGATTGCTGCCAGGGCAGACATCCCTCTGGAAGAAGTGAAGGAAGCGCTAAAAAAATACTGATACACGCTTTTTCTCCCCTGCCAATAGCAATACATCTGCTGCTGCCAAAAACATCTGCAGGGCAGTAAAAATGCCGGATGCTTTTCGCACCCGGCATTTTTATACACTTTTTTATATTTCTTCCTCTGTCATATCCTTTTTCCGATTGAAGATATCGTAAATACACGGCACAACGAACAGCGTCAGCAACGTTCCGTAGGTCAGACCGCCGACGGTTACGATTGCCATCGGCTGTACCATATCGGCGCCCATGCCGTTGCCCAGCGCCATTGTGAGCAGTCCGAGGATGGTGGTCAGCGCCGTCATGATGATCGGGCGAAGTCTCGTTCTGCCTGCCTCGATAATCGCCGCACGTTTTTCCATCCCGCCGCGGCGAAGCTGATTGATGCAGTCAACCAGCACGATTCCATTGTTTACAATGATACCGGACAGCATGACAAAGCCGATCATTGCAATGACACTGACCGGATTATCCGTCAGATACAGCGCCAGCAGACCGCCGGTGAACGCAAGCGGAATCGTAAACATGATGATAAACGGCGAGAGCAGCGACTGGAACTGCGCCACCATGATCAGATACATGAACGCAAGCGCCAGCAAAAGCATCTTAACCACCTCTGTCATTGCCTCATTGATGGTCTGGTCCTCGCCCGCCATTTCCAGGCTGTAGCCCTTCGGCAGCTCATAATTTTCCAGAGCCGCGTTCAAATCCTCAGATACCAGACCGATATTATAGCCGTCGGCAATCTGCGCCGATACGGTGACATAGCGCGTCTGTGCTTCACGGTTGATGGATGAAAAGCCCTCCGTGTCCACAAATTCCACCAGGTCGGCAACCGGGACCTCCACGTCCTTGCCTTCCTCATCCTTGCCGGTGATCGTCAGATCTTTTATCTTATCGCGCGTCAGCGTTTCATCGGTATCACTCACCACCAGCACCGGATAATCCTTGGAAAGCGTGGAGAGCGTCGTCGCGCTGGAAGCGTCCGCCAGCTTCGCCTGCAGGAACTGATAAACCTGGGCGGTTGTGAGCTGATAGCCCATTGCCTTATCTTTATCCACCACCAGGCGCATCTCCAGCGTCTTTTCCGCTATGCCGTCGGAAACGTTCGTGGTTCCCTCAACGGATTCCACGATCTTTGCCACCTCCGCCGCCATGCGCTTCAGCTCATCCAGCTCGCGTCCCTTGATATTAATCGAAATTCCGCTGCCGCCAAGCGCCGACATATCCATCGTTGAGGTTTCCACGGCCAGTTCACAATCCAGATCCGAAGTCTTTTCCAGGATCTGCGCCTTCAGCTCGTCATTCGAAATCGTCTTATCTTCACTGAGCAGCACATAAATCGACACGGACTCCGCGTCGGCGCTCTGGCTTCCGCCCATCATACTCATCATGCCGGAACCGCCCGACATTCCGCCCACATCCGTGACATCCGGGATCGTCCGTATACGCTCCATCACCTCATCCGCCATCTTTGCCGTCTCCGAAAGCAGACTTCCCTCCGGCATATTTAGTGTGACAGAAACCTGTGTACTCTCCATCTCCGGCATAAAAGCGGTTCCCTTCGAGAGCGCAAGCTTTGCGGAAAATGCAAGCAGACCGACCGCAAGCAGCAGCACCAGGAATTTCACCTTCAGAGACCAGCCAAGGAGCTTCGCATAGCCATTCTGTATCACCGAGAAAAACGGCGAACGCTTTTCCTTCACATTTTTAAGAAGCCCCGCTCCCATCGCCGGAACCAGCGTCAGTGCAACGATCAGACTGGCGCCGAGCGAGTAGGCAATGGTAAGTCCCATGTCCACAAAAAGCTGCCGGGTGATACCCTCGGTAAAGACGATCGGCAAAAATACGCAGACCGTTGTCAGCGTGGAAGCCGCGATCGCTCCCGCCACCTGGTTTGCGCCCTCCACCGCCGCCTTCTTCACGGAGTAGCCCTCCGCGCGCAGACGGTAAATATTTTCGATAACAACGATCGAGTTGTCGACCAGCATACCGATGCCGAGCGCCAGACCGGAAAGCGAGATAATATTTAACGTAATGTTGCTGAAATACATTGCCACGATCGCCGTCATAATACTGATCGGAATTGAGCAGGCGATGACCAGCGTCGGACGGAAACTCTTTAAAAACAGCAGCAGTACAAGGATCGCAAGTCCTGCGCCGGAGAGCATGTTCTCCAGAACCGAATCAACCACCAGGTCGATGTAAATGCCCTGGTCCATCATCTCAATGATATTAATGTTTTCGTCGCTCTCCTCCAGCTCGGCAAACTTCTCCTTGATGCGTTTTGAAACCTCGCCGGTGGAGTAGCCCGACTGCTTCTGCATGGTGAACAGGATGCCGGAATGACCGTTGATCTTTGCATAGACCTCATCACTGTTATCCAGGATCACCACATCGGCGACATCCGACAGGCGGATCGGCTCCAGTCCGTCCATGTGAAGATCCAGAAGCAGCAGATCTTCAATACTCTCCGTGCCGTCCAGCTTATTGCCAACGCGCACAAGAAAATCAACGCCGTCCTCGGTTACGTAGCCCGCGGGCATACTGAAGTTCTGCGCCGCCAGAATCCCCTTCACCATATCCGCCGTGATGATCTCCGTGACATCCGCCTGATCGTAAGCCGCTTCTTTCTGCTGCTTGATCTGCTCCAGTGCCGCGTCCAGCTCCTTCTGCCCGGCGCTCAGCTCCGCCTTGCCCGCTGCCATCTCGATGGTAGCGGAAATCTTCGCCTTGTTCAGCTCCCCGACCGCCGCGGAGACGCTCGTCTGCCCGGATGCGATCTGTGCTTTTGCCGTCTCAAGCTGTTTCTGTGCCGCGAGAAGCTGCGCGCGCCCCTCGGCAAGCTGTGCCTTGCCGCTCTCGATCTGCGCTTTACCTGCAATGATCTGCTCCATCTGCTCCGGCATACCGTCTATGGTCGTCTGCATCTGGGCGATGCCGTCCACGATCTGGATACGGCGCGCCACCAGCTCTGATTTTACCGTGTCGATGCTCTCGTCGCGCTCCTGCGCGGTGCCGTTTATGTTCACGCCAAGCGTCGCAAGCGCCGCGAGCGCCTGATTTTTTGTATTTTCCAGTGTAAGCTGCTGTGACTGCAGCTCCAGTATCTTTGTCTGAAGCGCGGCGATCACCGCTTCCTGCTGTGCATCTTGGGTAAGCCGGTCGATCTCCTCCTGGGAAAGTCCAGGATTGATCTGTGGTATCGAAACATCTGTCTGGTTCTGAGACGCTCCGCTCTCCCCTGTATTTTCTCCATCCAGAATCAGCTCCCCGTCGTCCGCCGCAAACGCATCCGCCGTCATGCTGTCATCAGAAGATACTGCTGTTGTCATGCCGTCCGCAAGCCCGACCGCCGTTTCCAGGTATTGTTCTGTCTCCGGCACAGAAGCTGCGGCTGCATCTTCTGCTTCGCTTATCTCCGCCGCCTGCGTTTTTTCCGTCTCATTTTTTCGTATACCGGAGGTTTCCGGCTCCAGACTTTGGCTGTCCGCCTGCGATTCATTTCCACTGCCCGGCTGCGCGGCATCTGCCTGCGTTTCGTCCCCGGTATCCCCCTGCGCAGCATCCGTCTCCGTCTCACCCGGAACCGCCGCACCCTGCAGGTCTGCGATCTGTTTTTCCAGCTCTTTGATCGCGGCTTCCACACCGGCGATCGCTGTATCCAGCTCGGCAAGCTGCTGCGGAGCCGCCTCCAGCTGACTGATGCCTGCGTCAAGCTGCGCCTTCTGCGCCTCCAGCGCCGCCTTCTGCTCCGGCAGCTTCTGAAGCGCCGCCTCGCCCGCCAGCAGCTCCTGCTCCTTTGCAAGCAGCTCCGCCTCGGAATCATCCAGCTTTGTCAGTCCGCTCTGCACCTCCGCAAGCTTCTGGTCGATCTGCACCTGCCCGGTAATCATCTGACTGGTGCCGGAATTGATCTGGCTCTCCGCCGATGAGGTCTGGTCGGCAAGCTGCGTCTGTCCGTTCTCCAGCTCTTCTTTACCCTCGTCAAGCTTCTCCTGCGCCTCGGCAAGCTCACTCTCCGCCTCCGCAAATTTATCATCAAGCGCCTGCGTCACCCTGCGGTTCACCGCTTTGATCTTATCCTCGCGCAGCGTCACCTGCACCTGCTCTTCGATGGTACCGGTTGTGCTGACGCTCGCCACGCCCTCGATGCTCTCCAGCTCCGGCAGGATGGTATTGTTTACGAGATCGGTGAGGTCGCTCTGCGACATATCACCGTCCTCCATTGCCGCCACCATGACCGGCAGCATATCCGGATTCAGCTTCATGATGATGGGACTGCCAATTGAGTCATCCCAGTAGCCCTCAATCTGGTCCAGATTCTCCCGCATCTCGATCGTGACCGCATCCATATTCGCCGACTGGGAAAATTCCAGGATAACCATGGAAATATTCTCCGACGAAACGGAGCTGACATTTTCAATGTTGCTGATCGTCGCCATCGACTGCTCGACCGGACGTGTGACGATCGTCTCCACCTCCTCCGGGCTTGCCCCGGGGTATGTCGTGTAGACAATCGCATAGGGCAGCGTCATATCCGGCAGCAGATCAGTCTGCATACTCGTAAACGACACGTACCCCAGGATCAAAATTAAAACAACGCCCACTAATACGGTATAGGGGCGTTTTACACTATAGCGCGGTAACATACAAATCCTCCCATCAAAATCTCTCGTTTCTTCTAAAAAGATTTTAAACCAGAAAATCCGTATGTCAAGCAATTCAAAACAATTTATAAACTTTTCAGATTTACATTCAAATACCCCGCAGCAATCCGCGGGCTTTCATTTCAGGATGTCATGGAACGTAAGCCTTAACACAGCATCGCCACAACCGGAATCGTAATCACAGACAGAATCGTACTGAAAAAGATTCCCTTTGAAGCGAGACGCAAATTGCCGCCGTACTCGATCGCAAGCATAGTAGTATTGGTGGCAACCGGCATCGCCGCCAGCACGATCATAATTCCGGTAATTTCCGGCGTGCTGATGTTCAGTGCGCGCAGAAGCACCATCACCGCCAGCGGGATCACGCCGAGCCGGAACAGCGTAAACAGGTACACGCGCCAGTCGTCAAACAGCTCCCTGATCGGCATGGATGCAATTGTAGCGCCCAGGATCAGCATCGCCACCGGCGTCGTCAGATTGCCAAGGTAGTTCAGCGACGTCACCAGCACGCGCGGCAGCGACACCCCGGCAAAGAACAGCAGAACAGAAATAATTGCTGCAATAAACGGAATATTTAAAAGCCGCTTCGGTTGAAATTGAAAACCGCCTTTTCCGCCGCCGATCAGCGCGATCCCCAGTGAATACACCAGAACATTGAAGATCACATTGAAAATCACCGCGTAGATCAGCGCACTGTCACCAAAAATTGTGACGATCACCGGAAATCCCATGAAGCCGACGTTTCCGAACAGACACATAAAAAGGTAGGTGCCCCGTTCTTCCTTCGGCGCGCGCGTCACAAAAATAAAGAGTACGCCGACAAGCGCGGAAATCACATATACCAAAAAGGAAATTCCGAATACGGCAAGCACTACGCCGTTAGAAACCACGCCGCGGTTTTCCACGAACGAAGTAATAATCTGTGCGGGCAGAGAAATGTTCAGCACCAGCCGCGTGTAGCGCACGGTCGCCGCGTCGTCAATAATCTTCACCCTGTACATCACATATCCTATTATCATTATGATAAAAAGGGAAAGCATCTGATTTGCCACTGTCATAAAATCCATAATTACTTCTTTTCCTCCAGGCTCTTCCAAAAGTATTTCAGTTTTTCCGGCACGGTTCTCAGACTGCATGTCTCATAATCCGCCCACTCACGCGGAAAAATGTCGAGATACTGCCTGCGGCAGAACCGCTCGTCCAGAAGCAGGATCACGCCGGTATCTTCATCCGTGCGGATGACGCGCCCCGCCGACTGCATGACCTTGTTCATGCCGGGATACTGGTAAGCGTGCGCAAAACCGTCCATTTTGCGCCTGTCATAATACTGCTTTAAAATTTCCCGCTCGCTGCAGATCTGTGGCAGACCGGTTCCGACAATCACCGCGCCGATCAGTTTTTCGCGCTTCAGGTCGATGCCCTCGCCGAAAATACCGCCGAGCACACAGAACCCGGCAAGCGGCTGCGCGTTGTCCTCCGAAAAGCAGGCGAGAAATTCCTCCCGCTCCGTCTCTGTCATACGGGGATTCTGCGCAACCACGTGCACACCCGGATATGCCGCCTCAAAAACAGCCTGTATTTCCTCCAGCATCTTATAAGAAGGAAAAAACACCAGATAATTCCCGGTGCGCGCCTGCACCGTGCTGTAAATATATGCCGCGATTCTCTGATATTCCTCCGGTCCCCTGCGCGTGTAGCGGCTGCTGACGTCCGTTCCCACCAGCACCTTCTTTTTCCACAGTTCAAACGGAGAATGCGCATAGATCGCGTAATCATCCTGTGTGCCGGAAAGCAGATCCATATAGTAACGGATCGGCAGCAATGTCGCCGAGAAAAATACCGCCGCCCGTCCGCGGCTCAGGCACTCGCCAATCTTCCCCGCCGTGTCGATGCAGAACAGCTTTAGCTTAAACCTGCCGTCCGCCTCGTGCTCCGTGTAGATCTCGTAGCTGTCGTCCAGTTCCTCATAGATTGCAAGAAAGCTGCGCACCTGGAAATAAAATTCCAGCACCTTTTTGCGCAGGCCCTCCCCTGCGCCCGGCGCCTGCGGCAAATTTTCCGTCAGATGCGCCGCCCCGGCATACCGGTTCAAAGGGCTGTCGCCGTCCTCCAGCAGGGTTTCAAGCTGCGTGGACACGTTCATCAGCGCCAGCGCAAACGCGGCGATATCACTGTAGAGCGCATAACCGTCGCATTCCCGCTTCCACTCCAGCATATACTTGTTGCATTTATCCAGCGCCCGCGCCGCCTTCCGGCTCACCGGCATGAGCAGCTTTTTGATTTCCAGAAAATCTTCCTTATAAAGAGACGCACTGTACATCTCCCTGCCGCGCTCCACCAGGTTGTGCGCCTCATCGATCAGAAAGATATAATCGCCCTTTCCTCCGTCTGCAAAAAAACGTTTTAGCTTCGCCTGCGGGTCAAAAACATAATTATAGTCGCAGATCACCGCGTCCACCCAGAGCGACAGATCCAGAGACATCTCAAAAGGGCAGACCTGCCACTTTTCCGCGTGCGCGATCAGATCCTCGCGTGTGTAGCTGTCGTGGATGCCGGAGATCTCCTGTACGGCTGCAGTCGGCTCCGCTCCGTCATCTGTTCTTCCCCAGCCGGTCAACAGTTCATACACAGCGTCATTTACGCGGTCAAAATGCCCCTTTGCATACGGACATTTTTCCGGATTGCAGTCCGGCTCCCCGCACATGCAGATTTTTTCCTTTGCCGTGAGCGTCAGCACCTTGTACTTAAGCCCCTGCATTTTTAAAAGGGAAAACGCCTCCTGCGCGACCGTCCGCGTGATAGTCTTTGCCGTCAGATAAAAAATCTTATCGCCAAGCCCTTCGCCCACTGCCTTTACCGCCGGGAATACCGTAGCGATCGTTTTCCCGACGCCGGTCGGCGCCTGGATAAACAGCTTCTTTTCCCGCGCAATCGTGCGGTAAACAGCCGCCGCCAGATCTTTTTGCCCCTCGCGGTACGGATACGGAAATACCGTTCCCGCGATCGACGCCTGCCGCACCTTCTTCCACTCGATCTGAAAGGATGCCCACTTTTTATACTCTTCGATCAGCTCTGCAAACCAGGCTTCCAGCTCTACAAAGGAAAATTCCTTGCGAATGCGCCGGATCTCCTCCGTTTCCCTGTGAATATATGTCATCTGTACGCCGATATCCGCAAGACTCTGCTGCGCGGCGTAAATATACGCATAGCATTTCGCCTGTGCCAGATGCACCGGAACCGCTTCCTCTAATTTATTCACATCAAAGCCGACACCCTTGATCTCGTCAATCCAGGTTTTTCCGTCCTCCGTGAAGATGCCGTCCGCACGGCCCTCCACGCTGATCACATAGAAAACGCAGTCGATCTCTGCCTTCAGGGAAACCTCCGCGCGGTAATCAGCGCCCATCTGCCCCTGTATCCTGCGGTGCAGACGGCTTCCGATCTGCATAGCCTCCCTGTCCGCCATTGCGCCGTGCCGATTGTCAATATCGCCGCTTCTTAAAATAAATTCCACCAGATTGCGGACAGAAATTCTGATTTTATCCACTGACTGCCTCCACTATGATCATTTGATCCAAATACATTTTATCATCTGGGCCGGTATTTCTCTACTAAAATTTTATTTCTTTCCTTCGGATGCATGGCAACACTAAAAAACGTCCACCGGACGTTTTTGTCGTATGCACAGCAAAAAAAGCCGCGCCCGGCATATCCCTTGCCCAGGCAGCGGCTCCTCATCTTTCTCATTTTATGCGGCAGCGTATTTGCTCAGCACATCCTCAAGCTGCGCGTCTTCTCCCCCGTATTTCACAGTAAGTACCTGCGACAGATCCAGACTCAGAACTCCCATGATAGATTTTGCATCGATCGTAATACGGTTGTAATATACATCTATATCAAAATCACATTTCCCGGCTACTGACACAAATTCCTTGACTTCCTTCATCTGACTCAGTCTGATTTTTCTTTCTGACATCATCATCTGCACCTCTCTCTATGATTTCTTTTTAGATTTGCTACATTATGTCACAACATCCAGAATTTGTCAACAGCCCCAAAATTCCTTTGCTGCAGCTTTTTGCGCTCCTCATTGTTTATTTTTCCCACATCCGTGCGTCTTTAAACACTTTTTTTAATTTTTCCGCTTCCTTCTCTATTACAAAATTAATACATTTATTGAAACTTTTATCAATTAACGCGTCAATGGATTGCATTTTGCGACAAAATGTGCTATATTTTCTTAAGTCTATTTTTATAGATTTTTTATTATTTTATGGTTTGTTTATTTTCGGACAAAGAGGTCCCTGCAAAACAGTCCGGGACTATCCTCCGGGCTTTTCTTTTTGCACGGCCCATTCCATCAGAAAAACAAACGACAAAAGGAGAGATAACATGGCGCCGGATCTGACAAGAGAAGAAATGCTGGAAAAGCTGCTCGACGCATACAGCGGATATTTTGATATTGAGCGTGCGGAAAGCTCTGCGCTTCCCCTTGTCGCTGTCTGTCACTTTAATGTGCGCACCGCAAAATACGTTCTTCTGAAAAAAGCCGAGCTGTGGAGCGCCGATTCCAACGAGCACGTTTACATATTTTCCGTACCGGAGCTTAACGAGGAGCTGTACCGCTCCTGCGAGAAGCTCGCCTACGACCGGGGAATGGCACTGATCGACCCGAAGCCCGGTCATATGTACACCTATATCACCGCAGTTTTCCTCTGTGACACCTGCACACCCGAAGCGGAAAAGCTTCTGAAAAGGTGCAGGCTTTACAAAAGTTTTCATTTTTCGCTGCACGGCTGGATGGATTTCCACACCGTGCTCGTCCGCCGGGGCGCAACGGATTTTCCGACAAACCGCAGCGGCAGGGCAAACGCGAAATTAATGAAAAATATATTCATGAAAAGAAAAAAGAAAAGGAGTGTGTGATTCATGAATGCAGCATTATTGTTAATCGTAGGCGTAGTTATTCTGGCAATTGGCTATGTCACCTACGGCAAATGGCTTGCGGAGCAGTGGGGCGTGGACGGCAAGCGCGTTACACCGGCCCACGAGCTGGAGGACGGAAACGACTATGTTCCGGCAAAAGCACCGGTCCTTATGGGGCATCATTTTTCCTCTATCGCAGGCGCAGGTCCGATCAATGGACCGATCCAAGCAGCCGTATTCGGATGGGTTCCGGTTATGCTGTGGGTACTCATCGGAGGTATCTTCTTCGGTGCGGTACATGATTTCGGTGCACTG
The DNA here is from genome assembly GCF_905201705.1 of uncultured Marvinbryantia sp. GTDB lineage: Bacteria > Bacillota > Clostridia > Lachnospirales > Lachnospiraceae > Marvinbryantia. The sequence goes on along the minus strand of NZ_CAJKOX010000008.1, from coordinate 13,619 downwards.
TTTGCATCCGTAAGAAACAAAGGACAGTCTATCGGTGAGGTTATCGCAACCAGTATCGGAAGCAGAGCGAAGAAGCTGTTCATCATCTTCTCCTATCTGACACTGATCCTCGTGGTAGCGGCATTTGCATCCATTGTTGCAAATACCTTTAAGGCTACCTACGACGAAGCAGGCGCACTGGATGCAGTGGCAAGCGCGGCAAATGCCCGCACCGCTATGATCTCCATCCTGTTCATCGTAATCGCGATTATTTTCGGTGTTATGGTTTACAGAAGAAACGCTTCCCTCGTGGTTTCCACCGTTATCGGCGTGGCAGCGATCGTTGCCTGTATGGCAATCGGCTACAACTGGCATCCGCTCTATCTGAACGGAAGCACCTGGATGATCATCGTTGGTATCTACATTGCTATCGCTTCCGTCACCCCGGTGTGGATCCTTCTGCAGCCGCGTGACTATTTAAGCTCCTTCCTGCTTTACGGCATGATGATCATCGCTGTGGTAGGTATCGTGGGCGCTCATCCGTCGCTGGATATCCCGGCGTTCACCGGATTTGTTGATACCGCTGAGTACGGTGTGGGAAGCTCCCTCGGAAGCCTGTTCCCGGCACTGTTCGTAACCATCGCCTGCGGCGCAATCTCCGGTTTCCACTCTCTGGTAGGTTCCGGTACCACCGCAAAGCAGCTCGACAAAGAAACTGATGCCCGTCCGATCGCATACGGCGGTATGCTGATCGAGTGTGCGCTGGCTCTGATCTCTCTCTGCGCAGTTGGTTACATCTGGAAAGAGTACGTTCCGGGCGGTATCACCACCCCGACGGCAGTATTCGCAACCGGTATCTCCCGCATGTGTGCAACCATCCCGTTCCTTGCAGGTGCGCAGGATGTGATCTACTCCATGCTGATTCTTGCAGTATCCGCTTTCTGTCTGACATCCCTGGATACCGCGACCCGTCTGGCGCGCTACATGTTCCAGGAGTTCTGGCTGGAGCCGGGACAGACCTACAAGGATGCGACCGGTATTAAGAAAACTCTGACAAACCCGTATGTTGCTACCATCATCACCGTTGTGCTCGGCATCGCGCTTGGTATGACAGGCTATGCAAAGATCTGGGCGCTGTTCGGAGCTGCAAACCAGCTTCTCGCTGCACTCGGTCTGCTCGCTGTTGCCGCATGGCTCGGTAAGATGGGCAAGAACAATAAGATGTTCCTGTTCCCGATGGCATTCATGCTGGTTGTTACCATCGTATCCCTGGTTCAGACCATCATCACAAACGTGACAAACGCGGTTGACATGTGGAACTGGATCCGCGCAGGTCTCGGTACCCTGCTCGTTGTACTGGCAATCGTCCTCGCTGTAGAAGGCGTAAAGACAATCACAAGCCAGGCTAAGAGCAAATAACACATAACAATAAAGAGAAAAAATTTTATACGAAACGCCCGGGCACCTGTTACGATGTCCGGGGCGTTTTTCTCTCAGAGATGTATCACTATTTTATCCAATATCATTTATCCAAATGCACATCTCTCCGGCTCCCCTGTTGCCCCACAGATAATACGGTATCGCTTTTATACGAACCGGCTCTTTTTGTGCTTTTTCAAAAGAGTACAGTCGCTCTTTCCAGATCTCTTCCGATTCCCGATATCCGGCAAAGCTGACACATACGGCATTGTCTGGCAATGCATCATCCCAGTACTCTTCTGTATCCACCAGTTCCCCTACGCTCAATCCGCCCAGATTCTTTCCATTATCGGCTTCCTCCACGCAGTACACTACCGGACCTCTCATCAGCGCCGCTTTTCCGGCATCCGCATGAACTCCCGGATTGGCATATACTTTTCTGAGCGTTATCTCAAATTGAAGCGTGATACAATCCCGCTCCTTAAATTCCCGTTCTATACAGATATAGCCCTCTTCTTCCCGCAGGTTCTCCGTCTGCTCCCCATTAATTGCCGCCGCGTAACCCTTCACCCATCCCGGCACACGAATATACAATGCAAGTTTTCCCGGCAATCCATGATACCGAAAGCACACTTTTCCATTCCAACAATAAGAGCTCTCTGCCGTAAAGCCTCTCTGTCCATTATCAATAAGAATCTCTCCGCCGATAAACAGATTTACATATAGCTTTCTGCCCTGCTCCTCCCATATATATACATACTGATCCAGGGAAGCCAGCAATCTTGCGATATTCGGCGGGCAGCACGCACACCCCATCCACGCCTCCCGCCGGATTTTTACATGCTGCGTATCAAATCGCTTTTCTGCCTCTGCTGGATGAATTTCCAGCGGATTCACATAAAAATAATGTTTTCCATCTTCTGATATTCCGCTCAGCGCCCCATTATATAATGCCAGCTCCATGACGTCCGCATAGCAGCTCTTCTTCTCTAAGTGCAACATTCTCTTCGCCCAGAAAATCAGCCCGATCGAAGCGCAGGTTTCTGCATAAGCTCTGTCATTTGGCAGATCAAAGTCCGAGCTAAAGCATTCTCCATGCGCCTCGCTTCCGATAGCACCTGTAATATACATTTTTCTGGTCACAACATCTCTCCACAACCTCCGGAGAGCGTTTTTCATATCGGAATTTCCTGTTTCCATTGCCATGTCTGCCATTGCACTGTAAAGATAGACCGCTCTGACGCAATGTCCGACAGCAGCTTTCTGTTCCCATGCAGGCATATGTGCCTGATGATATTCCAGATCAAACCACTTATCCTTATATCTCTCGCCAAACCCCTCCTCCTTTAAAAGAAAAGAAGGCTGCTTTCCTCTCTCCATGATCAGATAAGTCATGAAGTCATAATATCTGACATCATGCGTGTATTGATATAATTTATACAGCGCCATCTCAATCTCCGGATGTCCGGAATAACCATGCAGCTTTCCCTCCCCTGCTCCTATCCGCTCTAAAAAAAATTCTACATACCGCTCCATCATATGCAGCATTTTCTCCTTCCCGGTGGCCAAGGCATATGCCACGGCAGCTTCTATCAGATGTCCGGCACAGTACAGTTCATGTCCATGAGAAAAATTTGTAAGCCGCTTTTCCAGATCCGTACAAATATAATACGTGTTCAGATAGCCATCCTCGCGCTGTGCTCTCTGCATTAAATCAACCAGACTATCTATCTTTTCCTCCAGCTCTCTGTCCGGACACAGCCGCAGCGACCAGGCAGCCGCTTCTATCCATTTTGCCACATCACTGTCCTGAAACAGCATTCCCTCGTACTGATCATCGGACTCCCCAGCAGCGATCCGGAAATTTTCAATCGCATGGCTATGCGGAATCCCTGCCACCGCATCATTTAACACCTCATACTGATACGGGATAATTTCCCTGCATATTTTTTCTATTCTGGGAGACCAGAATTCATCCCGGATTTTCACTTCTGCTTCCACCGCGCGCACCTCCTATCTTTCCTCAAAAAATGTTTTTATTCTCCCTGCTCCCCGGTTGTTCCACTGAAAATATGGAATCATGCGGATCTCACACGACTGAAGGGAAAACCTTTGTTTTCCATATAATCCATCCATTTCATTCCGGTATGAGGATCCCTCTGCCAAAATCGCATTTTGCTCTTTCTTCAAATATCCCCCCTGCTTCAGGCAGCACCTGGATAGCAGCGGATTATCGGTTTCCTCCGCACAATAAACCAGCGGTCCGCATATAACAGCGGCCTTTCCCTGCATAGACTCTGCTTCCGCTTTCGCATATATCTTCTCCGGTTTCATACACAGCCGGAGCGTAATCTCATGAACACTTCCTTTTTCTACAAAAATCTTTACATATCCCTTTTCTCTCTGAACAGAATAGTATTCTCCATTCTTTTGCACCATATACTTCTCGCACCATCCGGGAATTCTCAGTTTTACCGCACTGTCTCGCTCCGATTGTACTTTTATGAAGATTTCCCCATCATACGGATAATCTGTCCTCTGGCTGCACTGCCATCCATTTTCTTTCAGATCACTGCACATATACTGATGTATGCAGAGCTGTTCATCAGAGAAAGTATAAATATAATTTTGTACAGACAAAATCGTCCGCGCAATGTTCGCAGGGCAGCACGGGCAGGCAAACCACGGCTGCCTTTCCTTCATAACATGAGCATATTCTGGTCTCAGCCCGCACTTTTCCGGGTCCATTTCCAATACATTCGTATAAAAAAACCGATCTCCGCTCTGCGAAATTCCACAGAGTATCCCATTATAAAGTGCCGTTTCCATTACGTCCGCATAACAGCTGTCCTCCTTTAGCAGCATCATACGCCCCGCCCACAGCAGCAGTCCGACAGACGCGCAGGTTTCTCCATACATCAGATCAAGCGGCAGATCATATGCATACGAGAAGCTCTCCCCGCACTCCCTGGAGCCGATCGCTCCTGTCAGATACATCTTCCGCTGTGTCACATCCTCCCAGAGCTCTCTTAAGCTCCGGTAAAGCTCCTCATCCTGCTCAAGTCTGGCCATATCCGCTGCCGCGCTGTAAAAATACATTGCTTTCACAGCATGCCCCTTTGCTTCCTTCTGCCGGCGTATCGGCAAATGTGACTGCGAATGGCTGAAATCCGCTTCCTGTAATTCATAGACCAGATTTTCCTGTATTTTTTGATTTCTCTTTTCCATTTCAAAGAAAAACGGCTTTTGTCCTCTTTCTTCCACAAAAAACATTCCAAGTTTCCGGTACCGTTCTTCACCTGTACACTCATACAGTTTAAAAAGGGCAAGCTCCACCTCCGCATGTCCGTCATACCCCCGGATCTTTCCCTTCTCTTTTCCGAAGCTTCGGTCAATGCAGTCGGCATAGCGGCACGCGATATCCAGCAAATTCCGCTTTCCCGATACCTCATAATGAGCCACCGCCGCCTCTATCAAATGTCCGGCACAATATAACTGACAGGATTCCTTCAGATAAGACCAGCGCTGGCTGAGCCCGTTTAGAATATAATAGGAATTCAGATATCCATCCTTCTGCTGTGCATCTTCCAGAAGCATCACTGCCTGCTCAAGATTTTCCTCTATCTCTTTCGAGTCCTCCAGCACAAGAGCATAGGCGGCAGCCTCCATCCACTTAAACAAATCGCTGTCCTGCGAAACCAGTCCGAAAAAGTCTCCTCTTTTCTTGCCTGCCGCAATTTTAAAATTGTTTACCGCTCCGCTTCTGACAATTCCATCTATATCATCATTTAAAGCTCTCCAGATATATGGAATTGTTACCCTTTTTATTAATTCCTGTTTTTCCTTCCAAAATCCTCCGCTTATGCTTACATTACGAAAATCTGCTCTTTCGATCATGTTGTCCCTCCCTGTCTTTATCAGCTTTTCACAGCGCCTGCGGCAATTCCCTCAATAATCGTTTTCTGTGCAAAAATATACAATATCAGTACCGGTATAATTGCCATCACACCAGACGCCAGCAAAAGATTCCATCTGTTTTGCGTAAATTGATTATAAAAATTCAACTGCGACAGCGGGATCGTATAATATTCTTTTTTCGAGATCAGCACCAGGGGCAGCATCAGATCATTCCAGTAGCGAATAAAATACAGCACTGCCAAAGTCCCCGTAACCGGTTTCAAAAGCGGAAAAATGATCGCGAAAAAAAAACGATACCCGCTGCAGCCATCGAGAAACGCACATTCATCCAGTTCTGTCGGAATCCCCCTGATAGACTGACTGTACATAATTACCGCAAGCGAACAGGAAAATCCCGCATTCAGTACAGATATCCGTGTAAGATTATTCGTAATACCCATACTGGATGCCACGCTTGCCATCGGGATCATAATAACCGGAAACGGGAGCATCATGGCCATCATAAAAATCAACTGTGTTGCTTTTCCTGCCTTATTGTTCATCCGGGCAAGCTTATATCCCGCCATAGAGCCAAGTACCAGTACGATGGCTCCGCTCAGAACAGAAAAATAAATCGTATTTCCAAACACACGTACATAATTGCTGGTATTTAGTACTTCCACATAATTATCCAGATTCCATACTTTCGGCAGCGCCAGCGGTTCCATCACAACCTCGCCAAACGTTTTCAAAGAATTCAGCAAAACAAACAGCATCGGCGCAAACATTCCGGCGCATAACCCCCACAGAGCCAACGCTATCAGAAAATTAACCCTCTTATTTTCCCTCATCGTCACTCCTCCTTTGTCAGCTTCATCTGAACAGCAGCGACAAGCATTACTGCAATTGTCAGAATGACCGCCAGCGCAGATGCATACCCCATATTATGGCTTTTAAATGCCTCCGTATAAATATACAGGGATATATTCTCCGATGCATGTCCGGGACCGCCGTTTGTAAGCGTCATCAGGAGCGGATACATATTTAACGTCTCTGTCACAGCAAGAAACAGACATACAAAAATCGTCGATTTCATCAGCGGAAGCTTTATATACGGGATCATCTTCAATCTTCCGCAGCCGTCAATAACCGCAGCCTCCAGCGGATCCTGCGGCAGCATCTGCAGTCCCGCAAGATAAATGACCATAAAGTACCCTACTGACTGCCACAATTTCACGAATACGACTGAATAAAGCACCAGTTTTTCATCGGACAGCCATCCCATGTTGAAAATGCCCCATCCCGTAGCCGGATACAGATCTGTCATCAATCTGCCCAGCAAAAACTGCCAGATAAACCCTACCGTAACATTATTAAAAATAAACGGGCAGAAAATGATCGCCCTCAGAGCTATCCTGGTTCTTATTTTCCGGTTGAGACACAGAGCCAGCAAAAATCCCAGCCCGTTTGCAGCAATCATGAACAAAATCGCAGATGCCGCTGTAAACCTCATGGAGCTGTGGAACACCGGATCTTTCCACGCACTCAAATAGTTTGCAAACCCTATAAATTCTTTATCCAGCGATATCCCATTCCAGCTGGTAAATGAGCACATGACCGTCTGTCCCAGCGGCACTAGAAAGAAAATTGTATAGAGTAGCAGCATTGGGCAGACAAAACGGATATAATCCAGTACTTCCTTTTTTCTTCTCAATTCTTCATCACCCCGCAAAAATTTTACAAAAAAGCCCGGAGCTGTTTTACGCCGTTCCTCCGGGCATTTTGGGTTATCCTAATGCGTCCGCATATTTATCAAATGCCGCATCAAAGTCCTTTATCAGCTGTTCGTGATCTTTCGACCCGCTATTTAAATACTGAACCGTTACCTTCCATGATTCCGCGTCAAATCCTGACGGTTCATATGCATAATAAGTAAATACTGTTTTATTTTCTTCCAGATATTCCTGAAGAATCTCTGAAGCCTCATCCAGCTTCGGTTCCGCTACCGCATTTGCCGTCGGCACCCCGATCTCATCGTAATAATATCCGCCGCCATTTTCCGGATTGAGGAAGTATTCCATAAACGTATTGATCGCCGCCTCTTTTTCCGGATCTTCATCTGTTTTTGCCAGCACATTGATAACAAACCCATACTGTTTTGGAAATACAAGCGCTTCTTCATCTTCAGAGATCGGTAGCGGGAAAATTCCCATCTGCATGTCCGGATTTAATTCTCTGACCTGGAGGATAGACCAGTTTCCCTGCAGCATCATAGCCGCCTCTTCCTTTGCAAATACAGCATACTGTCCGGAAACATCGGTATCGAACGGCCTGTCCTGTGTATTCTCGTTTACAAGATCGAGCACATCAAATGCAAGATCCATGCCCGGAAGATCAAACGTCCAGTTTCCTTTTTTGTAATTTTCTCCAAGCTCCACCGCCTTCGGAGTCAAAATAGAGGAGCAGCCGTATCCAAGATATTGTCCAATCGTCCACTCCGTACCGTACCCGGCGGCAAACGGTGTAATGCCGGCTGCCTGCAGCTTATCCACACATTCCCGCAGCTGCGTAACTGTTTTGGGGACTTCGGATATGCCTGCCTGTTCAAAAAGCTTTTTGTTGTAAAAAACGCCCCATGCCTGCGTATCCATCGGAATGCCATACACCCCGCCGTCAATCGTCACCGTATCCAATTCGGTGTCGCGGATGTACTTCATATACGGCTGGCCGCTGATATCCTTAATATGTCCTGCCTCCACATAGCTTGCCAGCTCGTAGCCCTGCAGCTGGCTGGTAAGATCCGGCGCTTCGCCGGTTGCAAGCCGCGTCATCAATTCTTCAAGATGGTTCGTCCCCGTCGCTGTGAATGTCACATGAACCTCAGACTGGCTTTCATTAAAGTCCTCCACGATCCTGCTGAAAATCTCCGTTCTGTTTGGATCACCGAACAAAAACTCCAGTTCAACCGGCTCCGCCGCCATTGCCGGTACCGTCATTACGGATGCTGCCAGAGCAGTTCCCAATCCAAAAAGCACCTTCCATAATGTTCTCTTCATAAATATTTAACCTCCCATAAATTTTTCTTCGAGCTCAAAGTAACCTGTATCATTATCATAATTCATTCGAAAACGTAAAACTATGGATAAAACCGACCGTTTTTAGCACAAAAAAGACAGCTCACGTTGAGCTGTCCTTTTCCTGCTCCGTCTTCACATACGCAGACGGCGGCATCCCATATTTCTTTTTAAATATGCGGCTGAAATAATTCACATCGTGATATCCGACCATTTCGGAAGCCCTGCCAACAGGATAGCCCCACAGAAGCAGCAGCTTTGCCTGCTCCAGCCGCACCGAATTAATATATTCGGTGATCCCCACTCCATATTTCTTTTTAAACAGCCGTGAAAGCACATCTTTATTTACAAAATAACGCTCCGCAAAACCGCTTACTGCAAGATTCTGTGAATAATTTTTGTCAATCTCCTCTTTAATCTGCCCGCAGATATCTTTTTCCGTTTTTTCTTTTGGAGCACTGCTGCTCAATTCCTGTCCGGTCTTTTTCAGAATCTCATTAAATTCTGTTCGGTTTACAGGCTTCAGTATATAATCCACAACACCGTAACGCAGCGCTTTCCGCACATATTCGAAGCTGTCAAAACCACTTACTACGATAATCTTTATTCTGATGTCTCTTTTTTTCAGTTCTTCCAGGATCTCTTCGCCGGACATTCCCGGCATACGCATGTCAAGAATCATAATATCCGGCTGCTGTTTTATAATAAAATCAAGCGTTGCGTAGCCATCCTCTGTTTCCCCGCATATCTCCATATCGAATGCTTCCCACTGCCCGATACGGCGAATCGCCCTCCTCACAATAAATTCATCGTCTGCGATCAGTACTTTCAGCAAAACCTCACCTCCAACCATCTCCAGCCTACACTACGGGATATAAATAATAAGGACTGCGCCTTCTCCTGCGTTATTTTTCAGTTCAACCCCATATGCCTGTCCGAATTGCTGTTTTAAACGCTCGTTCAGATTTCTGAGTCCCTTTCTGTCATACACGTTCTGCGGATATTCCTCTGCCCTCTCATGCAGCATCTTATTAATTTCAGCCAGCTTTTCTTCTGCAATACCGCTCCCGTTATCTTCCACAAAAATCCTCTGCATATGTTCCGATATCCGGTCTGCGTAAATCCGGATAATGCCTGGACCAACTTTTGTCTCCAGTCCATGCTTCATTGCATTTTCTACCGCAAGCTGCAGCGTAAACACCGGCACCATACACCCAAGCACTTCCTCGGATAACTCCCATTTCAGACAAATACGCTCCCCATAGCGATACTTTTGTATACACATATAGCTTTTTATATTTTCCAGTTCCTCTTCCAGCTTTACAAGACTCTTTTTCTTGCTCAGACTATACCGCAGCATTCTGCTCAGATGATTATTAATCTCTTCTATTTCATATACATTTTTTTCAATTGCAATTCCGCTCACGGTCTGGAGCGTATTATAAAGAAAATGAGGATCGATCTGTGCCTGCAGCGCTTCCAGCCTCGCTTCCTTTTCAAGTATCTGACTTTTATATTCAGACTCGATCAGCTCTTCTATCCTGTCATGCATCTTCTGATAGCTCTGATAAAGCACCCCTATCTCATCTTTTCTGGCCGACATACCGCCATCCTCAACCACAGCGCCCTGCTGATAATTGCGCATAATGCCTGCCAGCTTCTCGATCGGTCGCGTAATACGTCTGATATTCCTCTGCAAAAAAAGAAATCCTGCGACAAAAATAAGAAAAATAATACTGCAGTTCAGCAGCACCGTCCGCGCTGTATCCCTTAAAATATACTTTTCCGGAATGATCTTTAGCATAGTCCATGCATATTTTTCTGCTTTATTCTGTATCCCGATATAGGATATCCCATCCAGTGCTATTTTAAACCATTCCTGTTCATCCGCCCTTTCCGCTTTTACCATCTGGCAATAAGCCTCATTGTTTCCAAAATAAATATCATTTCCCTGGTCGTCCAAAAGAAAGACAAATTCCCCTTCCTCGCAGACCTGTCTCTCCAGCTGCTCAAAAAAAGAATGATCAATATTGATCGTGATCGCGTAATAGTCTTCGTTTCCCAGCAGAGGATACTTTAAGTATCTGGAAAAGCTTATCATAAATTCGTTTCCTCTGCGCATTTCCCGATTTCGTGTGACTGCCATCTTTCCTTCTTTATTCTGCGCTTCCACAAACCATTTTTCCTCGCTGATGTCCTCATACCCCGCGGAAAATGTATTATTCTGTTCTGTTTTTACCGGAAGCCCCAGAAAAGACGCTTCGTCCATCATATACAATTTATCCGTCCTGCTGCAAAACAGATAAATACTGTTTACGCACGCCATGGTATGCAGCTTGTTCGCCAGAATACTGTAAATCCGGCCTTCCAGCTCCTCCGAATTATCTGTATCCCAAAACACTTCATCATAAAAAATATCTCTCGTAATATTTTCCATTTCGCCGATGATCAGCGAAAGATAATTATTATTGGCCTGCTCCAGAACCCTTATATTGGCGCTGATAATTTCCTGTTTTCTGTTTTGGTAGGAAAATCCATAAATCACGAGCGAAGCGATCATCTGCAGTGCACAGATGATCACTACCAGACATAAAATTTTATTCCCTATTTTTTGCCTGAAGCCAACCAATCTTTTCATTTCTTTACCCAATCCGCTCCTTTTTGTAAATCATATCATACTCTTTTTATTTGAGCAACCCATCCTCTTTTTGAACTTTTTATTCAAAAATTGAACCTCTCCATTTCCCTATTGAACTTTCCATTCCATTAGTGTATAATCATCTTTGAACTTTTTTGGAACCCCATTTTTCATAAGGAGGGCATCTATGTCAAACGAAACCTTTGCAGACAGACTCCGAAAAGCAATGGGCGATCGCGGTATCAAGCAAGTGGATCTTGTGCGTGCCGCCGCCGGACAGGGCGTAAAGCTTGGCAAAAGCCATGTAAGCCAGTATGTGAGCGGAAAAACCGTCCCGCGGACGGATATCCTTCATTTTCTCGCCGCCGCCCTGCAAGTGGATGAAGACTGGCTGTTAAACGGAAATATAAAAAAACCGGAAAAGATCAATGAGAGAGAAAATAAATCCCCAGGAGGAAGCATCATGCGAGAATTTAAAAAATCATCGAAACTGGATAATGTATTATATGACGTCAGAGGTCCTGTCGTGGAGGAAGCGAACCGGATGGAGAGCGCCGGAACTCACGTCTTAAAATTGAACATCGGCAATCCCGCTCCCTTCGGTTTCCGGACGCCGGACGAGGTTATTTACGACATGCGCCAGCAGCTCACCGAAAGCGAGGGTTATTCCGACGCAAAAGGGCTGTTCTCTGCCCGCAAGGCAATCATGCAGTATGCGCAGATCAAGCACATTCCAAACGTCTCTATCGACGATATTTATACCGGAAACGGTGTCAGCGAGCTGATCAATCTGTGTATGTCCGCTCTGCTGGACGACGGCGATGAAATCCTCATCCCCTCTCCGGATTATCCGCTGTGGACGGCATGCGCCACCCTCGCAGGAGGCAAAGCGGTGCACTACATCTGTGACGAGCAGTCCGACTGGTACCCGGATATTGACGATATCAAAAAGAAAATATCCGACCGCACGAAGGCGATCGTTATCATCAATCCCAACAATCCCACCGGAGCGCTGTATCCCCGCGAGGTCCTGCAGCAGATCGTGGACGTTGCACGGGAGCATCAGCTCATCATTTTCTCCGATGAGATTTACGACCGCCTGGTGATGGACGGCGAAGAGCATATCTCGATTGCTTCCCTCGCGCCCGACCTGTTCTGCGTCACCTTCAGCGGTCTGTCCAAGTCGCATATGATCGCAGGCTTCCGCATCGGCTGGATGATCTTAAGCGGAAATAAGCGGCACGTGAAGGATTATATCGAAGGGCTTAATATGCTCTCCAACATGCGTCTCTGCTCCAACGTGCCCGCACAGTCCATCGTGCAGACAGCGCTCGGCGGTCATCAGAGCGTGAAGGATTATATCGTTCCCGGCGGACGTATCTATGAGCAGCGCGAGGTCATTTACAATGCGCTGACCGATATTCCCGGCATCACCGCCGTGAAGCCAAAGGCTGCCTTCTACATCTTTCCCAAAATTGATGTAAAGCGGTTTAATATCACAAACGATGAACAGTTCGCCCTCGACCTGCTGCGCGAAAAAAAGATTCTCATCATCCACGGCGGCGGCTTCAACTGGAAGGAGCCGGATCATTTCCGTGTGGTATATCTCCCGCGTGTTGAGGTACTGGAGCAGGCGTCAAGGAAAATCGGCGACTTTTTAAGCACTTACCGGCAGTAAATACAAAGCAGGTGCTCTCCTGAAATTATGAGAGCATCTGTCATTTTAAAAGCCCGTTCCCTTTCATTTGTTCTGCTTTCACTTATAGGATACGTTCCAGATCTACCGAAACAAAATGTTTATGAACCACTCTTCTCCTGTTCCTCTTTGCTCTTTTTTATCAGGCTCTGGTACCTTCTCACATAAAGCACAAGCGATAATGCCATGAAGCCTATGCACACAATGATCAGCGTATTTGCCGCCGCTGTCGGCATATCCGGCAAAAAGATGAGAAGCAGCATGACGATGTAAAACACGGTCGTATTCACCTTGCCGTACCACATTGCTCCATCATTCCGGTTCGTTCGCTCCAGCACCTTGATCCCGGCAATTGCCATGTAACTCTCCTTCAGCAGGAAAAAGACGAACATCCATTTCAGGAGATCATATTTTGACAGCAGGCAGATCAGCAGTACGCCCTGCGTGATCTTGTCCGCTACCGGGTCAAGAATCTTTCCAAGCTCACTTACCATATTGAATCTCCTGGCAATTTTTCCGTCCAAAAGGTCCGAGATTGCGGAAACCACCAGGATCAGCGTCAGAACCGCCCGCTTATTCTCCACATCAGGATTATAAAACACTCCCAGAAATACCATCGCCAGAATCACTCTGAAAAAACTCAGAAGATTTGGAATTGTCAAAACATCTTTTCTGCTGCGAGCAACTTTCATACCATTACCCATTCTTTCCGTTCGTATTTTTCCATTTTAAATCCTTTTTTGTTTAAATTCAATTTATATACCACTAAATTTACCAAGTTTATAAAATTTTCAGAACTAACAGGGCAGAGAGCCTGCCGACCCGTCAGGAAATATTGTAGATTCGCAGGAAGTCTGATATAATTCTAAGGGAAAGTAAGATGCCTCAATAAAAGAAAAACCAGCAAAAAACTTGC
>NZ_CAJKOX010000007.1 GCF_905201705.1 uncultured Marvinbryantia sp. | reverse complement strand
GGGCTGTTTTATGGCAGGGATTCTCTAACATGTCTTGTTTAACTAAATGACATTGAATCATAGCAGTAACCGAGCGGAAGCGCATACATATTTTCATAAACGCAGACGCCGTCCTCCTCACTGATCTTCTGATAACCGTACGGCACGACCTGCTCTTTTTTCGCATTGCAAAGATAATACCGGTTCCCGGCAAGCGTTGTCAAAATGGTCCGTTCATTCAAATCCTTATAGTGATAGAGTCTCAGTACATATGCCTGCGTCTCTATCAGAAACTCCGAAATATTCCTGTTGGAAAGACTCCAGAAATACTTCATGCTGTGCGTCCCCTGATTGACCGCCGCATTATCATCCAGAGCATTTCCGGTATAGCGGAAAAACGTTTTTTCCTGTTCCTGCAGCTTTTGGACGATCCGGCCAGCCTTCCTGTTGTAAAAATTATTTACCTGCTCTGCCGTCTTATAAGAGCTCTCTTCGTTTCCTCCGCGCCCATACATATCATGAAAGTTTTGTATCAGCCCCGCAAAGGTGAGCATAAACAGAATCGCCTTTATTGCCCGCACCGGTATCCGGTTTCTTTGCAGCAGACAGCCGGCAGACAATATGCATGCGATTCCCAGATACGGCAGTGCGGACAGCATTCCCGACATACTGATTCCCCATAGCTTATTTGCTGCAGCCGCCAGGACGATCAATACGCCCGCATATCCCGCCAAAAATATCAGCAGTCTCTTTGCATCCCGTCGCTGCATGGCGGTCAGCTCTTCCCAGGTATCGCAAAGTATAAAAGCCACCAGCAGCGAATATCCCCATACCCAGCGGTTGGATACATAAGCAAATCCGTTCAGTACATGCGCGGCCGCCGGAAATATCAGCAAAAGACTGCCAATGATAAACAGCGCCTTTTCTTCCGGCCGATATTTTTTTCTGTCCTTACCAAAAAACAGCAGAAAAACTGCCATGAGCGCGGGGACTCCGCACCCCAGGATCGCAGAATATCCCATGGATACCCGTGACACGAAAGCCGCCGGGATCTTGGCATAATATTTCAGGTCGTAGAACAGATCAATCACATATTCTTTGTCAACACGGTAATCATTCAAATATACAAGGATCACCGGTAATAAAATCACTGAGGCAAGAAGCACTCCGATCAGTGAATAGATCCCGATTTTAAGAATCGCAGCGCCAAATTCCCGCTTCCGCTTCCATCCGTAAAGCACGCAGCAGCGCACCAGCACATAAATGATCGTCTCCAGCACGATCATATAGAAAAAATAAAAATTGCTGACTGCCGCAGCAAATACCGAGAGGCACAGGACATACGGCTTCTCCCCGCGCAGGACTTTCTCCACGCCGAGCAAAATCAGCGGAAAATAAATCATCGGGTTCACAAAAAACGGATGCAGAGGTCCTGAAAGCAATGCATGTCCGCAAAATGCATATACAAATGCCCCCGACAGCAGCGCCAGCGTCTGTTTTTTTCCGAGATAAATACAAAAAAGAGAAAACGTTATTCCCGACAGATAATTTCTCATCAGCACCAGAAAGCTATAGAAGTAAGGAATATAACGTGATGGAACAAATACAGAAAACAATGCCAGCGGATCGCCTATCGCATAATAATGAAGCGTTGTCAGAATATTGGAACCATAGCCAATACTGAAATCCCACTGCGGAATTACGAGCCGTCCTTTCGTCACAAGATTCTTCCATATCTCCCTCAGCCACTCACTGTAATAAAGCAGCGCGCGGCAATGCTGATGCAGTGCATCTCCATTACAGACAAATGTTTTTCCTGCAAACGGCGCGTAAGCCCCCAGCATCAGAAGCAGGCTGAGTATCGTATAGACTAAAAAATACTTCCGTATTTCTTTTTTCGTCATGATTCTTTCTCGCCCCTTTTCCCCGTCAGATATCTGATACAAGCATACCACACTGCCTGTTCTTTTTCAACGGAAACCCCTTTCGCTTTTCTTCAAGTATAAGCAAATTTTCGTTTTCTATTTCGGACAGAGGGTGTATAATAACAGCGTATCTTTCAGACATTATGATCAGGTTTACCAACAGGGAGGTTTTTATGAAAACAGGACTTGTATTAGAGGGCGGCGCCATGCGCGGCATTTATACTGCCGGTGTGCTTGACGTCCTGATGGAAAATAATATCTATACGGACGGCGTGATCGGTGTATCCGCCGGCGCTATCCATGGATGCTCGTACGTATCGCATCAGCCCAGGCGCAGCATCCGCTACTATATGAAATACTGCAAAAGCTGGCGCTTTATGAGCTTTCGTTCGCTGCTTCTGACGGGCAACATCGTAAATACCCGCTTTTGCTACGAGGAAATCCCGGAGCGGCTTGACCCGTTCGATTACCAGGCGTTTATCACCTCCGGCATTGAGTTTTACGTAACCTGCACGAACATGAAATCCGGAAAGGCGGAGTACATCCGCTGTACAGACCTGCGCCGCCAAATTGACTGTATGCGCGCATCCGCTTCCATGCCCTACGTCTCCAGACCGGTGTATCTGAACGGCACGCCCTATCTGGACGGCGGCGTTGCCGACAGTATTCCGCTGGAAGCCTTTCAATCCCTCGGCTTTGACCGCAACCTGGTGGTTCTCACGCAGGTGGAGGGCTACCAGAAGCACGGTTCCCGCATCGACAAAGTGAACGCCTACCGAAAGTATCCGCTGTTCCGCAAGGCGCTGCACGACCGCCCGCAGCAGTACAACGAGACGCTTGCAAAAATCAAACAGGAGGAAGAAGCCGGAAACATCCTTGTGATCCGTCCAAGCCGCGACCTGCATGTACAGCGCATGGAAAAGGATCGCGAAAAAATCCGCATGATGTATATGCTCGGCAGACACGACGCGAAAAAGGCGCTGCCGAAGATACGCAGGTTCTTCGAAATGTAATTGCAGACCGGAGCTGATCTTTTCTTTTTCGATATAGATCAGCTCCGGTCTTTTCCTAGCGGATATGGTCCTTCAGATTTTCATCGTCATAATCAAAAATGCATCGCTCATACGCGTTGATAATATGGGTATTCTGATACTTGTCATAACGCTTATGCTGTCTCCCGTAGGTCACATGCACATGACCGTGGATGAAAAACCGCGGATTGTATTTTTCCATCAGACTGACAAAATCCCGGAAGCCCTGGTGCGGCAGATCCCTTCCGTCATTGAGCTGATAGGCAGGCGCATGTGTCAGCAGTATATCAAAGCCTCCGTTCTTCTTCAGCTTCCACCAGAGCCTGCGGACGCGCCGGTGCATCTGTTCATCGGTGTACTGGTTTCCGCCCATGCGGTACCGCATAGAGCCGCCGAGTCCGAGAATGCGGATGCCGTCATGAACATAGATATCGTCATCTATACAGATACAGCCCTCGGGCGGCCGCACCTCGTACTTGTCATCATGGTTTCCCGGCACATAGAGCACCGGGATCGCATACATTGTCGTCAGAAAAGAGAGGTATTCCGGCTTCAGATCGCCCGCCGAGAGGATCAAATCTACTCCTTCCAGCTTTTCTCTCTCATAAAAATCCCACAGATATTTTGATTCTTCATCTGCAATTGCAAGTATCTTCATGTGTCCAGTATTCCTTCCATACCGGACATCTCATATCCGGTTTCTGCTGTTCCCTGCCCGCCGTTTCTGCACCGGCCCCGCAGGGCAGTCTCTTATTCCTCTGCAGATTCCACACCCTGCTGCAGCACAACAGCCTTTGCCTTATCCTGCAGATCCGCCATCTTCGGGATGTCTCCGATCACGTTTTCCGCAAGCCAGTCCATCGTGATGATCTTCTCAGGCGTCAGCACATTATTGCTGTCCTCCTGCACCGGTCCCTCCTGAGAATACAGCACGCCGGAAAACGGATTAAATTCTCCTGAGCTGATGGTATTTTTCAGAAGCTGCACCAGGCGCGCTGTACCAAGCGGAAGATTCTGTGAGCAGATAACGTCCACCATGCCCGAGGACATGCCCCACCAGTAATTGACCGCTTTCACTTTAGAGTTTTCCTCATTTTTCCAGGTACCGCTCAATATCTGACGGATCATCTTTTCATAAAACTTGCCCCAGTGCCAGATCGGCATCGCCAGGTTATGCGGCGATTCTTCGTCCAGCTTAAACAACCCGAAATGACGCGAGCCCTGGCTCTTTCCCGGGATAATAATATCTCTTCCCGACACGTAGGATACGCCCTGCTCACGGAAATGCTCATAAATATCGACATTTTTCTTTGCCGTCCACTCCACGTAGACCTTTGCACGCGGGTTCACCATCTTTGCTCCGAGCGCAAACGCATTTACATTTGAAACCGTCCCATAAATGGGGTAGTCCGCCATATAACCGATGCGGCTGTTTTCCGCCATCGCCCCGGCGATCGCGCCGATGAGGAATTTTGCCTCGTACATCCGAGCGCTGTAGGTACGGATGAAACCGTGGCTTGCAAGCAGGGAGCAGTTCAGGATCTTCACATCCGGATACTCCATCGCCGCTTTGATGCTGGCGTGCGTGAGAACCGGAGAGGTGGTGAAGATCAGCGTGCTGCCATCCTCCACCGCGCACTTGATCATTGCTTCCGCCGCTTTCTCACTCTGCTCCTCCAGATGATATTCCTGGATCATCACCTGATCCGGGAACACCTGCTCCAGATGCATTCTGCCTAGGTCGTGCGCATACGTCCAGCCTGATTTCTGCGGGTCCGTCTCATGTACAAACGCAATCTTCAGCATCGGCGAACTGAGCGGGATCAATCTCTGCAGAAGCGGTTTTTTATTCTCCTTCGGCGTCATCTGGATCTCCACCGCACCGCTGTCCGCAAGGGTGTCAAACACCTTCCAGCTCTTCGTCAGCGTCTCCTTAAACTCTGAGGTGGTCATCTTATCCAGCTCGTCATACCCATGAATCTCTATAAAATCAAGGAAAGCATCTCCCACCGTAATCCTTAATTTATTTCCGCCCATCGCCTTATAGCCGGCGCTGAAGCTGGAATAAAGCGCACTGAAGGTCTGCCTGTCTTCGTCAGTCCATACCTCATCCGGGCGCTTTCCCAGAAGTCTCTGCAGCTTGGAAAAACGTCCTTCCTCAGAGAAATAAATATAGTTTACGCTGGAAAGGTTGTAAAAATCCATAAACTCATAGTAGATCTTATTTTCCTTTTCCTCTGTGCGCGGCGGCACAATACGCGTAACCGTGCCCGGAATAGAAACCGCGTCAAAATACTTTAAAACACTGACGCGCTTATTTCCCTCCAGAACATAAAATTTGTTCATAAACTCGTAAGCCTTGATCGGATCGCGGATCCCTTCCGTCAGATGCGATTCGCAGAGATTCGCCCACTTCCGTGCAAATTCAGATTCTTCGCCAAGAATCGGCATAAAGTTTGCAGCAAACGCCTGGCTCCTGCCCTCTGTTTTCGTACCGACGATCTGATCCGTCGGAATCTGCACAAGACCAAGCGGATATTCCATAATGGAATTTGCCGCCTCCGGTATATCGTCGAGCACTTCCAGATACGGATACAAGCCTTCCGCCTTTCTCACGGCAACCTCTCTCTTACCAAGCTTTAATGCCTTTCCATATTCCTCTAAATTCATTCAAACTCTCCTTTATTTAGTCAAACAGATAGATACTGAAAAACGCTACCCGGTTCATGCCGCACCAGTACTCCATCCCGCACTTTTCCGCCATATCAGCCGCATGGATGCAGTAAGCGGAAAGACAGGAAGCGACCTTCTCCGGAAAACGGCACGGTTTCCCTTCGATCCTGGCGCAGACGCTGCACGCCGAGCACGGTCCCGCCATGACCGGCAGTCCCTCTATGCCCTTTCTGCGCAGCGCTCCGATCAGCTCCCAGGAAATCATATTGTGAAATTTCTTCGCCTCTTTTGTCTGTACGCCGTCCATGATATCGTCCACCTGTTGGATAGTCTGCAGAACCAGCGCCTTCTGATAGACTCTCACCCGCGCTTCCATCTCCTGCGGGCTTCCGCAGTCGGGCGGACACGCGTAGTTTTTCCCATAATTGCCGCACTCGTTCGCCTCACAGCAGGCGCGCAGGCTGTGTATAAACGTAAGCTCCTTCGTCTCTATGATTTCTGCTTTTGTAAAGCCCTCCGAGAGGGCAAGCTCCTTCATTTCCTTCTCTGTCATATTTATCCCCCACCTGTCACGGAGGCATCCTCGCCTCTGCCTAATGCAAATATCTGTCGGCACGTCTGTCCCGCCGCCTATTTCATCGTATACTCCAGCATCTCGTAATGCAGGATGCAGCCCTCACTGATCTCTGACGGCAGCAGCGCACGCGCTACAAGCTTTGTCTCTGCGCTCTCCCCGTCCAGTCTCCGAAGATGCGCATAATCCCCGTCGATCATCACTACTTCATAATCGCATATCGGCACAGATGTCTCCCCCTTTCCAAAATACCGCTGCTTCTCTTCTGTTCTCTGCCTGTGTTCGCCAGGAACATCCTCTCCATGATACCTTTCCAGACAAATATAGCAGGGCATTTCTGGAAAAGCAAGTAAAATTATGCTGTTTTACACTATAACTTATAACTACTCGGCTGTCAGAAATTCCGTCACATGCTTCCGGTACCAGAGCGGCATCATGTTTCGCTGGCACTTTGCATTTCTTCTCTGTTCAATCCCGATCGTGCGGAAAAACTCTTTCCACAATTCCGTAAAGATATCTCCCCGCCGCTCCGTCTCTGCAAGTTTTTGCATTTCCTCCTCCGTAAGAACCGTCATATAAAACGGCTGATCCTTCGGGTGCACCGCCGCGATCCGGCGGTTATCGTCAATGATCATCCATGCCTCCGAGGGCATCCTGTCCGCAAAATGATTCGCGGTGAGCGCAGCGATATTACATTTCGGCTCAATATGCGCAACATAAACCTTCGCAGATACGCGCTGCGCATCCGCATCGTTATTCTGTACCGCGCAGCTCTCATCTGCGTCAAAATCCGTCTCCGCGCCTTCTCTGCCTGCATCGGAGGCCTGCACCGTTTCATATCCGTCTATCGCAGTAAAGCGCGTAAACTCACGGAAATAATGCATCTCGTTGCCCGCCTTCCGACTCAGCTCCAGCACGCGCATCACAGACGGCTCGGAGAACATTTTTGTAACCCCTGCGCCGCAGGCAAAGCCCAGTATAAGAAAACGGTAGATCGCATCCAGGCGATCCGGATAAAAGGACATCGCCGCATAAAATACCTGCCGGTACGCTTCGGCGGAAATCTTCTGTCGGATAGCGCGGACCACCTTCTCCGCCTTTTTGGCATCTGCGCTCACAGATATGTACTCACAGAACAGCTCCGGTTGTTCGACCGGCTCCAATTGCAGCTTTACATTCGCGTGCCCGCGTCTGCCCGCCCACGCTTCGTAGACACATGTCATCATTTCTTCAAAAGTTTCCCCGCACGTATAAATCGTCATTTTCCCCTCCTGCTGCAGCCTGCGCTGTATTTCGGTTTCCATCCATCCAAAGGATCTGCTTTCACGCCTGCATCTGAAAATCATCAAACAGCGACATCTGCCGGAAGCTCTGCTCATTCTGATGCATGATCTGCCAGTTTTCCTTCTGATTGGTACCGACAAGCTGCCGCGTGATATACTGCTCCTCGATCGGCGTCTTATACATCATCCTGCCGGAGCAGGTGATAAAATAATGCGCTCTTTTCAGCACCACTCCGATACGCTTCAGATGAGAAAAATCAAGCGTGCCGTGTTTTCGCGCCTGTACGATCCGCATCGCTGATTTTGGTCCTACCCCCGGAACGCGCAGGATCATATCATAGGGCGCACGGTTGATCTCCACAGGAAACAGCTCCAGATGCCGGAGCGCCCAGTCGCATTTCGGGTCAAGCAGCTCGTTAAAATTAGGGCGCTCTATCGTCAGAAGCTCATCCGCCTGGAAACCGTAAAACCGCAGCAGGAAGTCCGCCTGATACAGCCGGTGCTCCCGCAGCAGCGGCGTGGGCGTATCCAGCGCTGGCAGGGCGCTGTCCTCGTTCAGCGGCACATAAGCCGAAAAAAACACACGCTTTAGATCGTAGGTCTGATATAAATGCTGCGTCGTTTTGATCAGATGGTAATCTGACTCCGGCGTCGCTCCGATAATCATCTGCGTACTCTGTCCGGCAGGCGCAAACGGACGCCTCCAGTCCATTTTGCGAAACCCGGCAGGCAGTGCGAAATCCCCCGATGCACCCGGATCTTCAAGCGGCGCATCATCCCCGGATATGCTTAGGTTTCCCGCCGATGTATTTTTCCCGGATACGCCCGCATTTTCAGACGGCAGCGTGGAGCCGGTATCATTTTTCCCCTCAAGCTGCGCTGTCGAGAAGATACTGTTCGCCAGATACCGGTTGCCGAAACTGCGCTCCATCTGCGCGCTTTTCCCGATTGCGAGGCGGTGCTGCGCGATGGTATCCGTCATCATGCGCATCGGCTTTAAAATTGCTTTGTGGCTCTTGTTGGGCGCAAGCTTTTTTAAGCTTTCCCCCGTCGGCAGCTCCAGATTGACGCTCATGCGGTCCGCGAGATAGCCTGCCGCCGCCAGCAGCTCCTGCGGCGCTCCCGGGATCGCCTTTACGTGGATATATCCGTTAAACCGGTACTCTGTGCGCAGCAGATACAGCGTCTGGCAGATCTGCTCCATAGTGTACGCCGGGTTCTTCCAGACGCCGGAGCTTAAAAACAGCCCTTCTATATAGTTGCGCCTGTAAAACTCTATCGTAAGCTGACAGACCTCCCGCGGCGTGAACGCCGTACGCACAACGTCGTTTGAGGAACGGTTGATGCAGTATTTGCAGTCGTAAATGCAGTGATTCGTCAGCAATATCTTCAGAAGGGAAATACAGCGTCCATCCGATGCAAAGCTGTGGCAGATACCGCACGCCACGGAATTCCCCAGAGATCCCTTTTTCCCCTTCCGGTCTGCCCCGCTGGAGGTGCAGGCGACGTCGTACTTTGCCGCATCCGCTAATATATGCAGTTTTTCCTGAAGCGATAAATCCGATACGATTTCCATGGTGCATTCTCCTTTGCCTTTCTGTCTGCCCCTGCCGCGGCATCTTTTTTGCACGCAAATTTCCTGATTGGGCGCCGCGCAAAAAAGAACATAAGTTCTATTTACAGTATAGAACTTATGTTCGATGATTGCAAGTATTTTTTTACATTTCTGCTACACTTTTCCTGCGCTTCCAAACAACTGTATCTTTTCCATCGCGACCTTCTTCATTGCCTCGATCTCATACGGTATCAGCTTATACATGGAATCCGCCCCGGCTTTTATTCCCGCCTCAATTCCGGTTTTTCCAGCCCTATCAATATCCGTAAAAATATTCACCTTGCAGACGCCTTTCTGCACCGCAATTTTAAAATCATCATCAGACAGGCCGCTTCCTCCGTGAAGCACCAGCGGCAGCTTCGTCGCCTCTTCGATTTCCGCTATTCTGTCAAAATCAAGCTTTGGCGTGAATTTATAATCGCCGTGGGCGTTTCCAACCGCCACCGCAAGGGAATCCACGCCTGTGCGCACCGCAAAATCTGCAGCCTGCTGCGGGTCGGTATAAAAATCCTCCGGGTTCGCCAGCCGTCCTGCGCCCTCGTTGTCTCCCACGTGCCCAAGCTCGCCCTCAACGGTCACGCCCATCCCGTGACAGATTTTTACCATTTCCGCCACTTTCGCCACATTTTCCCCGTAACCCGCCGTGGAGCAGTCGTACATCACCGACGTAAATCCAAGGCGCAGCGCCTGCATACAACGCGCAAAGGTCAGACCGTGATCGTAATGGACACACACCGGAACAGATGCTTTCTCTGCCATCGGAATCAGATATTCCGCCACGCGCTCCAGCTCCATTGCCGGAAGCAGCACCTCTGCCGTTCCAACCATCACCGGCGCGCGAAGCTCCTCCGCCGCCCCGATGACTGCCCGCGCCATCTCCACATTTACCGCATTGAAAAATCCTACGCCGTAGCCGCCCTTCTTTGCCGGAAGCAGCACCTCATTCATATTTACTAACATACTTTTTCCTCCCCGCCTGTCTTTTTCCATCCGGAATCTATCTTTGCCTGCAATTCTTCGAAGGATTTTAAGCCTCCAAGTGCATCATACGCCGTCACACAGGAAGCGCCGGCCGCCGCGGCAAGATGCATGGTATCCTCCAGGGAACAGCCCTTCAGCATTGCCGTCAGAAACGCTGCGATGCTGGTATCCCCGGCTCCGGTCGCCGAAAGCACCCGCTCCGGGACGTAGCTCTTTTCAAAGGCACGCTTCCCTGCCCATCCTTTTGCATCCAGTCCTGCTTTCGCGCCGATCCCCCGCAAAATCTCCGCGTCCGCCGTCTGATAATACATGCCCGGCACGCCGCATTTAATCAGAAGCACCTTCGCACCGAGCTCCATGCAGCGATCCGCCAGCGGTCTGACGTCTGTCTCCACGTCCAGGATCTCCGTGATATCACGCCCGGCAGCGCGCTCCTGCCATCTTCCAAAGCGCTCCTTATCCAGCATAAAGCAAAGCTCCTCCACGCTTGGAACAAAAAAATCCACATACGGTATCACTCGTGTGAGAATTTTTTCCCAGTCCGCTCTCCCGGCTTCCGAATCGGGATCAACCGCCGCAAGATCAAGGGAGGTCGCCGCCCCGCACGCTTTCGCGCGCCGCATGATTTTCAGAAGCTCCTCCCCGTCATCCGCGTAAATATTTTTCATGATCGGCGAATACCCGAAGTGAAACAGAGCCGCCTCCTCAAGCGCTTCCTGCGGGATATCGTCGCTGCAAAAGGTATCATTTGCTCCCGGATCATGCAGGAAAATGCGGTCGATACCCGGCAGCGCCAGGATCACGGAGTATGAAGTCGCCTCGTCCGCAGCAACCAGCATTCCTTCCTGCGCGCCGTATTTCTTTAAAATACCGAGCACAAGCTCGCCGAACGCATCCGCGCCGACCTTTCCCATCAGCGAAACGTCTGCCCCCAAAAGCTTCATCGCAAGCCCGGTATTCGCAACCGATCCGCCCGTATGCACCTTTGCGCCGTCCATATGTACAAGATTTCCCGGCTTCAGGATCTCTGTCAGACTCCCCATCTTTCCCGCCGGAAAAACAGGTGTGATATCCAGACAGATATGACCTGCCGCAATAATTTTTTTCTTCATATATTCACCGCCTTTTTTGCAAACTGTATTTCTGTGATAAATTTATCATAACATATTTGGGCAATATATGCCCGGACAAATTTGTTTTTCAGCGTATGACTTTTCCATAGCAAAAGCGCCGGTGACTGCCTGATGCGCACCGACGCTTTTCGGTAAAAATTTTCCACCTATAAAAACTGATAAATATTATACAGACAAATCAACATGATGACTGCCATCAATCCGATAAATAACCGGTTTACAACACTTCCGTCTATTTTCCGGTTGATAGCTCTTCCCGCCATACCTCCAAGGATTCCGCCGCCAACCATCAGAATCAGCAGACCAATGCTGAATTCCGGTACGGTGCGCGTTACCAGCGTATTGATGAGGCTGGTTATCTGCGAAAACAGAATGATATAGAGAGAATTCTGTGCCGCTGTTTTGGTATCCATAGAGAAAAAGAAAAACAATACCACCAGATTAATCGGTCCGCCGCCAATTCCAAGGAAAGAGGAACAGATACCAAGCGCCAGTCCAATTGCTATGCATACTGCCGGATTTTTTATATGATGCGTTCTGATTTTGTCCTTACGCAGCGTATAGACCAGCGTTCCAAAGGTAATCACCAGCAGGCAGGCGGCCTGAACCGCTCCCACACGATCTTTATCCGGAAACAGCTCTGTCAGATACTGAAACATCATTTTACCGGCAATACCGCCTGCTGCCGCACCGATAGCAAGCGGCGTCCCCGTTTTTCTATCTACCAGAGAATCACCGCTTTGCATTGCCTTTCCCACAGAGTAGCAGGACATCGAGAGCACTGTGCAGCCGGACAGAAAGCTGATGGTGGATACGCTGAGTACCCCGAAAGCATCCAGTAAAGGCTTGATCAGCACCCCGCCGCCAATTCCACAGATTGCGCCAATAACCGAAGCGCCGAAGCTGACCGCCAGAAAAATTATATATAGATAGCTCACCATACCTGTTCTCCCATGATTACCTGCAGCATATTGGCTACAGGAAGAATTTTGGTTCCGGTACCTCTGCCGACCGCCTGAATCTTCATAGCCGGCATTTCGCCAAAGGACTGCGCCAGCTCGCAGATAATTGCCGCCCCGGTAGGCGTAACCATTTCCGTATCCACATCGATCTGACGCAATATACCCTCTGATGCTGCAAAAATCTCCAGCACTGCCGGCACCGGCACGGATAATATCCCATGCTGACAGTGGATAAATCCATGACCATCCTGTACTACCGATGCATAAACAGCTTCCGGCTTTATCATAGAAATCAGTATCGCGCATCCCACAATATCTACGATAGAATCAACGGCTCCCACCTCATGAAACTGCACGTCCCCGACAGCTTTCCTGTGCACCTTTGCCTCTGCCTCCGCCACACGCCGAAAAATGCGCAAAGCAAGGTCTTTCACATCAGATTCCAGCCCGCTCTCCATGATCAGCTCCTGAATATCCCGAAACGCACGGTGCGAATGTCCATGATCGTGCCCGGCTTCCCCGGAATGCTCCGGTTCCCCGCCGTGCGCGTGCTCATGCATATGCGCGTGCTCATGCGTATGCGCGTGCTCGTTCGTATGCGCGTGCTCATGCTCCTCAGTCAGAATTACATCTGCATGGTTTGCCTGTATGCCATTTCGCTCTGTGCGGCCGATCTTTATCCGGTATCCATCCAGATGCAGCTTTCCCAGCTCCGTTAAAAAAACGTCCTGATCCACACCCAGATCCAGAAGCGCTCCCAGCGTCATATCGCCGCTGATTCCGGAAGAGCAGTCAAAAAATAATACCTTTTTCGCCATAATATCCTCACTTTTCTCCATCGCTCCGTGAAAGCTGCCGGAATAATTCCTTCACCCACGGCGTCGGCGCAAAGGGCTGCTTTCGCGTTACCAGTTCTTCGGGCAGATCCAGCTCGGGGCATACCCATCGTTCCTGCGTATCGTCATAGCTGCACTTCATTAAAATGCGAAGCTGATCCATCAGCCAGCTCTCATACTCCATCACGGTATCATAATCTTTATATTCCCTGGTCTTTGCCAAAAGCTTTTCTGCAATTTCCGGGTACTTTTCAATCACATTCTCCGTTTCCTGCGGATCATTTTCAAGATCAAAAAGCTGATCTGCTTCTTCAAAGCCAGAATAAGTAATATATTTCCACTGTTTCCAGCGCACCATTCTGCCCAGAGAGGAGCCTCCCTGCGCGAGATAGGTGTACAGTTCGCCGACTACCATACGCTCCTCATCCTGTTTTCCAGATATAAGCTGAGACGCCAGGCTCTTTCCATCGCCTTTTAATACCTGCGCACCTGCCAGCTCGCATACCGTCGGTGCCAGATCCAGCAGACTCGTCGGGCTGTCGATCCGTATTCCCTGCGGGATGCCGTCTCCCTGGATCAGGAACGGAATATGTACGGAATCATCGTAAAATACCTGTTTTCCATAATAGCCTTTATTCCCATTCATATCTCCGTGGTCAGAGGTATAAATAAAAATCCCCTCATGTCCTGTCCGCTTCAGATATGCCTGGAAAGCCTCATAAACCTGCGCGATATTACGATCGGTCTCTTCCACCAGACCATAATAAGCAGCGCGCGCGGCACGCACAACCTCCGGATCTGTCTCCGCCATCTTCCCTGCAAGCACCGGATGTTCCTTTTTCTGCAGTGTGATATCGTCCACCGGAACACGATCATAGTAATAATCGTATAATTCCTTCGGCGCCACATACGGGAAATGCGGCCCATATACGCCAACCGTCAGAAACAGCGGCTTTTCATGTTCCTGCTTCAAAAAATCCACCGCACGCTCCGTCACATTGCGGTCGTATGCAAGCACCGGGGAATCGCCGCTTCCCATATAATACAGGGAGCTGTTCTCGTCGTAGCCGCGCACGCCGCGTCCGCCCTCCTTTTCCTGCTGCTCCTTCGGCACCGCATTGTGGAATACCGGAGTGCGATCCCCTGCGATCCTCTTCGCATACCCATGACGCTGATCCGGTCCCACAAAATGCATCCGCCCGCACAGTACCGTCTCGTAGCCGGAAGCATTAAGGCTATGCAGAAATGTCGCCTGATTGGAATCCAATGCGCTGAAATTGAATAATACCTTATTATTGCTCGGCAGCTGTCCCGAAACCATCGCCGCACGGGCCGGAACACAGAGCGGACACGCTGTCATTGTATTTGTCATTGCCGCGCCATGCCTGGCTAGCCAGTCCAGCGTCGGTGTGCGCACGATCGAATTTCCGGCGCAGCCCTGAAGCCGGTAGGAATGCTGATCCGACATAAAAAGTAAAATATCTTTTTTCATTCTCCCTGTTTCCCTCCTGCAAAGCGAATCATTCGTTCTCTGCCGTTAAATATGCTCTTTTGACCTGCGTTCTATTTCCGCCGCTATCATCGCCGGACCCGCTCCGCTGTCAATCAGAGCACGAATCCGTTCTTCCTCTCCCGGCGGACATTTTTTCTGTACCCGCCGCCAGAGTGCCTCCTTTGTAAAACGTCGGTCATATTCCCTCGGCACGACGTCGCAGGTAGTCTGATACCAGTCAAGCATCGCCATCCTCATATCCAGGATCTCTTTTTCATATTCAGCCTTCCCGCAGCAGTTCTTTTCCTCCAGCGGATCCTTTTTCAAATCATAAAATTCATGCGCGCCCGACGCACGATGCACATATTTAAATTGCTCCGACCGGATCATCGTTCCCTTTGTGTGAGCCTCCGCATCCGTCTGCGCAAGCTGCCGCGGATAGTACAGACTTTCCATCGGAACCTTCTGGCTTTTTCCGGCTGCGGCATGATACTCATCACACTGCAGCTCATACGGCATCCGTCCGCCCTCGCAGAACACATATTTTCTGCCAGGCTTTGTGCGATCCTCCAGGATCGGACGCAGACTTTTTCCAAACTGATCCTGAGTGGGTTCTGCCCCGGCATAGTCCATCACTGTAGCGTAAAAATCTACCAGCTCCGTCAGCGCATCTGCAATTCCGGGGTCCGTATGCTCCGTCTTAGGCGGTTTGATCAAAAGAGGCACCCTTGTCAGACAATCCTCAAAGGTATTCTGCGCTTTCTCCGGAATATCATAATCTCCGGTGTAATCCCCATGATCGCTCAAAAAGAAAATTGCAGAATCATCATAGATACCAGCTTGTTTCAATGCATCGCACAGTCTGCGGAACTGATCGTCCACCTTGCGGCACATGCCAAGGTAGCATGCGCGCAGCTCATCCCAGTCTTCCCCGGTGTAATCGTCCATCTGCATATATTCGCGCAGGCGTTTCTGGAGCACCGGCTTGCCTTCCCCACGTCCTGCGCGGCGCGGCAGCTTCTTTCGATCTATCATAGAAAAATACGGTTCTTCCACTGCATACGGCGGATGCGGGTACATCAGCCCGAGAAACAGGCAAAGCGGTCTTTCATCCGCCGGGTGCAGGATGCGGTCAATCGCCGCATCCACTGCAATGTCATCCGCAGAATAATTTCTCCCCTGTGCGTCAAGTCCCAGACGTCCCTCAAAATGAGAATAATAATTTTTGTCTCCCGGTTTACCGCGCAGATGTTTTTCCGGTCCCGGGGCATCCGACTGCCCGGACGCATAGCAGATCTCATCGGCAGCCGACTCAAAAAGTCCCGGAATCTGTCCTGCCATCAGGTCATTGCGGTCGTTCATCCACACATAGTAACCGGCGTCTCTCAGTTCCGTAAATAAGTTGCTTTCATCCTCATGCAGCAGATACTGCATCGTGCGATGTCCCCGCACATGCGGATACAGCCCGGTAAAAAAACTGCACCTGCTCGGAACGCAGACCGGATTCTGACAGAAAGCATTTCGAAAGGACACGGCATCTGTTCTCGCAAATTCATCCAGAAACGGTGTGGACGACGCCGGATTGCCCAGATGCGCCAGAGCATCCGCGCGCATCTGATCCGGATTAAAAATAATAATATGCGGTTTTTTCTTCATTACGCGATCTCCGATTTGCAGGTATAGGCGCGTCTGCCCATCACGTTTACCGCTTTGCCGGTGAGCTTCACCAGGCGTCTCTCTGTCAGATGATCGGACGAATTACCTGCCATTATTGTGAGATCGCCCGGCTCTACCACAAATTCCATATACTCGTTATAATAGCCAAGCTGCGCGGTATTCAGATGGAATTTCACAGTCGCTTCCTCACCTGGTTTTAAGGAAACCCGCTGAAAACCTGCAAGCTGCATATTCGGTCTTGTCACATGCGCCCCGAAAAAGCTGGTATAAAGCTGCACCACCTCATCGCCCGCAAGCGCACCCACATTCTTCACACGGCAGGATGCCTCGATCATACCATCCGTCGGCACCTCCGTATTTTCCAGCTGCAGATCCGTAATCTCAAAATCCGTGTAGCTCAGTCCATAACCAAACTTATAAAGCGGGTCGCAGGCGCCGTCCACATAACCGCCGCTGAAGATGCCGGAACCTGTTCCCGTATCGGCGCCGCTCTGATAACCGGAACCGTTTTTGTGATTATAGTAAACCGGAATCTGACCGGCACTGCGCGGTACCGACATCGTAAGCTTTCCGCCCGGATTCACGTCGCCGTACAATACCTTTGTGACTGCCTCCGCCGCAAACTGTCCCGGCATAAACGCCTGCAGGATCGCGGATACATGCTCCTGCGCCCAGTTCACTGCAAACACGCCCGGTCCGTAGAGAACGACTGCCACCGGCTTTCCGACCGCTGTCACCGCCTCCAGAAGCTGCTGCTGCAC
The DNA here is from genome assembly GCF_905201705.1 of uncultured Marvinbryantia sp. Lineage (GTDB taxonomy): Bacteria > Bacillota > Clostridia > Lachnospirales > Lachnospiraceae > Marvinbryantia. The sequence continues at coordinate 127,693 of NZ_CAJKOX010000007.1, read as the reverse complement.
ACCCGGAAGATCCAGGAACTGACGATCCTTTCCCTCGCCTCCGGTCACATTCACCCAGCCGCTGTTTCCGCCAAGCGCCATGATCACAACATCCGCTTCTTCCGCCGCCCGTACGGCCTCCGCAAAACCATCTTTGGATTCTCCGATGATATCACAGCCCTGCGCATACACGACCTCTGCCCGCCGTGCAAGCATTTCCCTCAGACTATGCGCGCCCATACCGCGCAGCACACTGTTCATGTCGCCAAGCTTTGCCCTGTCATCATCTGAAAACATCTCATACATTGCAGCAAACGGTCCTTTTACTTTCTTCTTGCCCGGCTCTTCGCTCTCCGCTTCCAGCTTCGCCTGCTCGTCCGCAATTCCATTGAAAGAGGTCTGCTGTCCGCTCGCCCCGGCAGTAAGCATCTCAATGTATGCCGGATAGGTATATCCGCTCACCGGATAACGAAGATTGTCCGCGTGCGGTCCGATCACCGCTACCTTTGCCCCCTGCTTCAGCGGAAGCATTCCGTCATTTTTCAGAAGCACCAGAGACTTTTCCGCGATTTCTCTGCTGAGCGCATTTTTCTGCGCATTGTTCATCGCCTCTTTTACTTTTTCCACATCACAGTACGGATTCTCAAACAGACCCGTTTCAAATTTAATGGTCAGGATACGGCGTACCGATTCGTCCAGCAATGCCTCGTCTAACTCCCCTGATCGTACATATTCCGGAAGATGTTTATATGCAGCTCCCACCGGGATCTCCGTGTCACAGCCGCCCTTTTTCGCCAGCAGTCCCGCTTCCTCATAAGACTTTGCAATTTTAAAATAATTGTAGGTTTTTAAAACCGCCGCGCCGTCCGATGTCAGCATACCCTTAAATCCCATCGTATCTCGCAGAAGCGTACGTGCAATCTTCGGGTTGTCGATAACAGGAAGTCCGTCAATCTCGCCGTAGTTTGCCATCATCCCGCCCAGATGCGCCTCCTTGTCTGCCGCCTCAAACGGTGTTGCAAATACCTCGTACAATTCTCTGTCATTTAATCGAGCCGCTGCCGTATTTAAACCTCCCTGTGTCTCTGCATAACCCAGAAAATGCTTGGCAATGCAGCTGACACCCTGCTCCTGCATTCCGCGTACATAATGGATACCAAACTGACTGACTACATAAGGATCCTCGCCAAAGCATTCATAAGTGCGGCCCCAGCGCGGATCCCGGGAAACGTCGATTACCGGACTCATCGCAGAGCTGATGCCCACGCTGCGGCTCTCCTGTCCGATAATCGCGCTCATTTTCTCCGCCAGAGACGGCTCCCATGTACATCCCATATTAATCATTGCCGGAAACAGTGTCCCGCCCGCCGCCGGATAACCGCAAAGATTTTCTGTCTGCAGCGCTACCGGGATACCAAGACGTGTCTCCTTTACAAAATATTCCTGCACCTGATTGGAAATTTCCGCAATCTGAACCGGATCTACCAGTCCTACCAGAGAATACTGGGTGAATCGTCCGTGCCCATCCGGAAATTTTTCACGCAGCGCATTGATATCTACCTTACCGTCCACGATAAATGCCGCTGCGAGATCTCCGCAGAGCTGCGCCGCTTTCTCTTCCAGCGTCATTCTGGAAAGAAGATCTTCTACGCGCGCCTCTGTTGTCTGATTTTTGTCCTTATAAATTTCCATCCTTTATCCTCCTGTATTATTTATTTAATTTAATTAATTATATAATGACAATGTTTTTTCGTCAATAGGGAGATATTACTAAATATAATACATTATTTTTGGTTGTATTGTACACGCATTTTTCCTTATTTTCCCTAATTTCATACTTGCAATCCAAAAGTACATTTTGTATAATTTTTCTATAATCATTAATTAAATTAATTATACATGCTTTTTCTATAATCTTATACAGAAGGGAAGTGGATTTATGCAGTTTTCTCAAGGTGCAAACCCAGTGCGTTCCAAAGCAACCAATCATTCTTCTATTCTCCGGATGATTTACTATTATGGGCCGTTGAAACGGTCTGATATTGCCGGGATGCTTGGTCTCACGCTTCCCACGATCACTGCCTGCGTAAATAAAATGATTGCCGCCGGGATTGTGCATGAAGTGGACGGCGCCGTCTCCGGCTACCTTGGACGCAAAGCACATCTCATTGACATTAACGCAGATGCCCGCTATTTTCTTGGCGTAGAAATGCGCGGCACCCGCCGGGCCGTCTGCATTACAGACTATCGCGGCAGCGTCCTTTATCAGTTAGAGGATGAAACTCCCTATGAAGATTATAATCAAAACATCCAGGCAGCATGCGGCATGATTCTGGAGACCGTAGAAAAAGGTGGTCTGAAGCTTGACCAAATTGCGCGGATCGGTTTCTGCACCCCCGGACTTGTAGATCGGGAAAGCGGATATCTTGGCATCCACCCCGGCTATAACTGGGCAAACAAGAATCTGCGCGGAGATATCGCAGCGCTTACCGGCTACCGCGGACCAATTGAGGTGGAAAACAATTCCTGTGCCCGCGCCACTGCTGCTCAGATGTTCCAGCGTGATCTTTTAAACAATGTTCCTACCTTTGCGTATCTGTTTGTTGCATCCGGAATTGCCTGTCCCTTTGTATTAAATACCTCCATCTCTATGGGGTCCATTGTCGGCGCCGGCGAGATCGGACATATGGTAATGAATCCTTCCGGTCCGCTTTGCGTCTGCGGAAACCACGGATGTCTGGAAGCTTACTCCGGAGATCACGTGATCATCTCCGCCTGCCGTGAGCTTATAACCTCCGGCACATCTTCATTTTTGAAAAAGCTCTGTCCCTCCGGTTCAGGTCTGACGATGGAGATGATCCTTGAAGCGCAAAAGCAGGGGGATACAAAGGTCCGGGAAATTATCCAGGGTGCTATTTTCATGCTTGGACTCGCAATCGCCAACATTATTAATTTCAGCGGTCCGCAGAAAATGCTGATCGAGGGCAAGCTTTTCCAGAATCCGCAGAATCGTACTGACCTTCTGGATATTGTCTCTCAAAATCTCTATAATAAAATACATACCGATACAGAATTCCATTTCATGGACGCCAGCAGCTTAAGCGGCGCTATCGGTGCAGCAGCTGTTGCGATCAGCAGCGATCTGGAAAGCTTCACGGAATAATCTGATACAGAAAGGAAACAGTCATGAGCAAACGATTTTTTGCAAATCCATATAAATTTGCCGTCGGTCTCGGAACAGTTCTGGTATGCGGCACTATTTCCGGAGCCATGCTTTATATCCGGGAACCGCTCTCCGCACTTATCTTCGGAATCCTGGCACTTATTTTTGTATTTCCTGTTTTTGTCTACGGCTCCACTGTCACGATAGACGAGGAAGGCGTATACTGCTCGTTTCTTGGAATCGCCCGCAAAAAAATTCTCTGGAGCCAGGTAAAAGAAACCGGTGTAATTGGAACAAAAGTATTCAACAAATCGAACCCCGATAAGACCGGCGATATGTATTTATACTTTTCACCAAAGGAATTAAACGACGCAGAACGGTTTAATCTCGGTATGAAGTGGCCGCCAAAGGATCTTATTTTTCTGCTCTATACGAAAGAACGCACCGCCTGGGTGCAAAGTATGTGGAGCAATAAAATACACACCTACAATACCGGAAAGCTGCATATCGAATAGCAGTCAAATCCCCCGTTGCAAGCATACGGGGCATCAAGCTAGTAGCGATGGACGCATCGGGGATTTGATCCTACACGACAGGTCTGCGTTTCACTTCGGTCGGTGCTAAATGTGTGCCATCGGCACACAGTACCGCCAAATAGACACTCTGGCATGTCTACTTAGCTCATTGCTCGTGGGAATAAAAAAAGAGTTGCTGCACCAATCACTTAATGCGGCAACTCCTTAAACATAGCTTATACCTTTTATACTTTACTCTTAAATCTAATTGCTCAATATTACACTTCTAGTTTCTTAAATAATATATGCTTCCTTAAACGTATTTTTATTATACACAAATTTAAATCACTTTACAACCCCAAAGTTGAAAAAAGCTAAATTTTTAACCAATCAACATCTGGTTTAACTATCCTTCTGGAGTTTACATATGCCCATTCTAATGTAAGAATTGTTTTTCCAATATAATTATGCTGTGTTTTGTCAACAACCAAGGCTAAATCCGCATGCATATTATTTCCTTTTAAAAATAACGGCAATAAAAGCTGTATCTTTGATTCTCTTGTCCCTTTATCAGTAAAGTACTGTGGTATTGCCAGCTTATAGTTTCTTTTTATCTTCTCTTTAATGCTGACAGTTGCACTCATCAGAAGTGCTTTTATCACATGTTTATCAGTATATCCAATGTCCACAAACCTGTCATAATTATCATCAATGATATGATCATAATCCATAATCAGTTCCAATGATCTGTCATAAATAAAATCCGCTGGATTTGTAAAATAATTTGCAATCTCCGGAAGGTTGCTGAAACACTTCATTCTAGAATCGACTCCCTGATTAAATCCAATAAAATACCAATCCTGTCCTTCGCGAGCAGCAGGACTCAGATTTTTAACAAAATATGCATATATATCATTTCCATTCACAGTTTGGAGTCCCGTGTTAAAACACATACTATTTCCATCTGAAGATATCCCTATTTTCCCTTCATATCTTACTTGATCATAAGTATATAGGATATAGTTCTTCAGAATAAAATGATCTTTGCTCTGATTAACTCCGGGATAATCCCATTCCTCTGGCTGTGCCATTTTGGCTAGGTAATTTATTTTACTTTGATAGGAATCTTTGTTGCCCAAATATGCATCTTTATACAAATACCCTTCCGGTGAGTACTCTTTCTCCATCATCATTCCTCCCAATTTTTATATAATATTTTTTATTTCATCTTTATTATAGAACATATGTTCTGTAATGTCAAGATACAACATTATGAAATACCGCTCGCTATTCTCACAATTACCTCTTCAAAAAGGCTCAGCCGCAACCGACTGAGCCTTTTGTAATTTATTTTTTGTATTACGAATTTTTCTAAAAAATTGTCCATTTTGATGCTGTGGGCGCAATGTAACCCAATGTTTCAATTACCTCTTCTTCCAACCCGCACTCGTTATTCCATACAGTAAAAATCTTTGGATTGATCAGTCCGTAAGCAATCGCATGATCTCTCAGATAATCGTGTACCTCATCAATATTCTCTTTTGTATAACCTTCTACCGTCCAGGTTTTATAAAGCAGCTCCGCAAGCTCATAGTCATGTCTGCTTGTTCCATCCCCGGTGGAATATGCTGCCGGATCATATCGTATAGACCAGTGATCCGCCAGAAACGGTCCCTGAATCGTATTGATAAACATATCATACTGACTTCCATCCAGACGGATTGCCATAACGCCCGCGATATCCAGACTGTTCAGCTCTACATTAATTCCAACCGCTCCGCAATATGCCTGGATCATCTGTGCCATACGCTGGTTAAAAGTCTCGGACGAACAAAGAATACTTAACGTTTCACCATTATAATCGGATTCTGCCAGAATTTCTTTCGCCTTTTCCGGATTATAGGAGTAATAATCCTCGTTTTTCCACTCCGGATCAAAACCGATCAGCCCCTGTCCGCAGGGATCCGCCATCACATCCCCATATTCGGCGCTGTTGCACAGACCCACCACCATAGCCTCCGTATCAATCGCATAGCAGATCGCCTGGCAGAGCTTTTCGTCTCTTCCTGCCGGACGTTCTTCCGAGCCTGAAAAAAACAGCGTCCATCCCTTCGTTCCATCCGTAATCTCCACATGAAAATCGGGATTGTCTATAAACTGAATTGCCGTACTGTTATCCATCTGAATCGCCACGTCAATCACATTTGTCTCCAAAGCAATTCCCATCTGGGAGGCCTCTGTTATGATATGATATTTGCAGCTCTGCACCTGCGGCCGGACAGCCTTTGGGAGCAGCTCAATATCCTGCCAGTAATCATCGCGCCGCTCAAACTTCAGTGTTGCAGAAGCAACAAACTCCGTTACTTCATAAGCAGATGTCGTAACCGCCTGTGTGGCAAATTCATTTTCACTTGCCAGAAACGCATCCTTCGAAACAGCAAACGTTGCCAGCATTACCGCATCAAATGATCCGATCATATTTGTATTCATCTTCAGCCGGATCGTATAATCGCCTGTTTTTTCCACACTCTCAACCTTTGTAAAGCAGGGTTTCAAACCGCGCGTTTTTGCTTCCTCAATAAACCATACAATATCATCCGCTGTGATATTGTTTCCCGCTGAATCCGTCACGTAATCGTAAATTTCAATATCATAGGTAAAATAATCCTCTGTAGTCCAGCTCTTTGCGACCCACAGCTCCAGCTCCCCATCAGAATTTGTCAATCCAAGCGACTCATACAGGTTAATCATGTAGGGCGCGTCATTCGCCACGTTTGAGCGAAACGGCGTCAGCGTGTCGATCGCAGCCCCATATCCCACATCTAACACTCCGTCCGCGATCCCCGCATTATCCGCCGCGCCCGCACTTAAGCCAAGCGCTGCCGCCAGGATCCCCGCCAGTACCACTGTCATTGTTCTTTTTTTCATATTGTTGTTCTCCTTTCATTTTTTAAAGGCATACAGCCTTTTTATCCATCTCATCCAGCACCCTTTCCACCCGAATTCCATAAATCAGCGACGCAGCCGCATCCCTTCTTTCTGCCGCATGCTTTGCAAAATCCGCTGCATTACAGCTGCACGCCGCTGCCATTGCGTTCGGCGCTTCCGTCAGAAACTTTTCTATTTCTCCGCCCTCCGCTGTGCAAACCTTCATAAGGCCGCTAAAGCCTGCGCCCGGCTCCCTTATCTCCAGCAGCACTTCATATGGTTTGTCCATAGAAAAGGAGGCAATCGCTTTTGTGCCAATTATTTCGAGCCTGTTTCCAAGACCCCCCACGCGGCTCGTAAAAAAGGTAAATAACGTTTCTTTTCCCAACACTCCCTGTACAACGGCGCAGTCGTCATTTTCCACAGCTCTTGAGATTCCATTGCACATCCGTTCTTTTATCTGTATCTTTTCCATCGACTGACTGCAGCAGATATCCTCCGGTCTTTTTCCGGTAATAAAAAGCATGGTATCCAAAATATGAGAGCCAAAATCTCCAAGAGAGCCGCTCCCGGAACATTTGCGGTCCATCCGCCACTCAAAGCCGACCATTTCATTTGCCAGCCGTCCGGCTCCCATCGTATGGCGGTATAAAACAATCTCTCCCAGCGCGCCCTGTTTATTAATTTCACTCAGAAAATGGATTCCCGGTATTTTTCGATAATTGAAATCCACCATCTGCACGCCCCCTGCTTTCCGGCATTCTTTTTCTAAATCAGCCAGTTTCTCCTCCCCCGCCCCTACAGGTTTTTCACAAAGTACGTGCTTTCCAGCTTTCAGACATTCTTTTATGTATTGCACATGCGTATCATTTGGCGTGCAAATACTGACAATATCTACTTCCTTAAAAAAATCTTCCAGAGAACGACACACCTTTACTCCCTCAATCCCATATTTTCGGCACCATGCTTCCGCCGATTCCGTTCTCCTGTTATAAACCGCCGTCACATACGCGCACTCTGATTTCTGATAGCCAATATAATGTGCATAAGAAATCCCGGTCGCTATTCCCGTGCCGATGATCCCTGCCCTTAATTTTCCCATTCTGTTTTCCTCTCTTTCGCCTCAATCCTTTGTCCAATCATATACAATGCCAAGATAATCCTCGTCTCCCTTTGCCAGATGCCGGTATACCTCCGGGGCCTTCTGCGGCGGAAGCAGCTGCGTCAGCATAGGCGCCACCTGGAATCGTCCCGTCCTGAGAAAATCCAACAATATTTCAAGAGTCCGCTGCGTCGAATGCTTAACATAAGGCGTATGATATTTCGGATAGCGGGATTCATGCGCTCCTTTTACGTCAATGCGATATCGGAACTGATGAATATACTGGAATATCTGTGTAACATTTGCTTCATAAGGCGCCCGCGGGGAACCAAGAAGAATCGCTTCCCCTCCTATTTTTACATGCTGCAGATTATCGCAGATAACTTTAGAACTTCCCGTAGCATCGATCAGCGTATCCACCTTTGTTCCTTTTGTTATTTCGCTGATCGCAGCGCCCATATCATCCGCAGCAGGATTCAGCGTATAATCGGCCCCAAGCTCCTTTGCCAGTGCAAGGCGCTTTGCAGAGGTATCCGATACCAGCACTCTCGCTCCCTGAAGCCTCGCAAGCTGCATTGCCATCAGACCAATCAGCCCCTGTCCAACTACCAGAACAAAATCTCCGAATTCAATCTCTGACGCTCTCACTGCAGAAGAAGAAATCGCTGCCATACGCAGAAAAGGAATATATTCCAGATGTTCAATATCGGAAACCTTCAGCAATACGTCCTTTTCGTCTATGATCTCATACGCACTGTGTTTTCCCTGGAAGTAAACAATGTCTCCCACCTGATACTTCTTTGCTCTGTCACCTGCCGCTGTAATTTCACCTACCGCGCTGTAGCCCAGCGTCCCCGGCAGAGAAAACCATAATTCCTTTCCGGTAATGCACGCTGACTCCGTTCCGGCGCTGACCAGAGAATATTTCTTTTTAACCAGAATCTCATTATCCTGCAGAGCACTCTCATCCAGCGTATCTTCCACGACCTCGACCCTGCCCGGTTCCTCTGCCACTATTTTCTTGTTCAGAATCATACTTATTCCTCCTAATATCTTGTTACTTTATCGTTAAAGTATTTGGGTAAAATAAAAATCCCTTAAAGGATATTTACAGTATATAATAAATTAAATTAATTTTCAATTGTAATTTTTGACAATTCTGCTTCTGTATTTTTGTATATAATATCCATACTGCATTTTTATGGATGCCGGATAGACATTTTTCATTTTCTCCGCTATAATTGCTTTATCGTTACATTAATCAAAAATGAGGAATTTTTATGAATCACCAGAAAACAACTATCCGCGATATCGCAAAAGAGGCCGGCGTTTCCGCCATGACAGTCTCATACGTATTAAATCAGAATCCCAATCAGACGATTTCCGCTGCAACAACGCAGAAGGTACTGGAAGCAGCCAAAAAGCTGCATTATATCCCAAGCAGCGCTGCAAAAGCATTGCGCTCCCGACAGACCTTTTGCGTTGGCATTGTAATGAGCAATCCGCTTTCCCATCACCGCTATTCCCAGACGATCGACGGTATCCGTGACAGTCTGGAACGGCAAAAATACAATGCCCTGTTCTGTTCAAATACCATTCACCAGGACAATCTCCCGGAATATGTATACTGCTATCTTCAGCATAAGATTGACGGACTGATTTACATTGGAGAAAACGGAACAGATATTCCTTCGGATACCCAGGCGCTCCTGACGAAATACCACATTCCAACAGTCGCCCTCGACTGCCGTCATGCCGGCGTTGATATCTCCTCCGTTGATTTTGACTATTATAATGACGCATACTGTCATGCCTCCTATCTGTTGGAGCATGGAGCGTCACGACTTCTTTATCTGCGCCCGGATATGGATTCCCTCCAGGAGCGCGAACGGGAAGCCGGAGTAAAAGCCGCGCTGTCCCTGCATCCGGATGTAACAGCGGATATCCGCACAATCCATCATCTAAAGGGAAATAGTCCGGATGGTCGGGCTTCCTCATCCCTTTACAGCTTTCTTGACGAGCTGATTTCCATAATGCAGCAGACGGTTCCCTTTATGTCCGAAAACGACGCGATCCTCTGCAGTTGGGGCATTTATGTAGAAGCAGTCTATGCCAGCGCAGCTGCCCGCACCTCCCGTCTCCAAATCGGCAGCCTTGCGGAGGGGCCTTTAAATATAAGACTCTGGAAAAATCTCAGCTATACCGTACATTCCCATTATGAGGTTGGCTGCCACTGCGCATCCCTTATCATCGAAAAAATCACCAGCGGCACTGTCCGGCATGAAATACTGGACACCAGTCTCATCTTTTCTCCGTAATTTCCATCTGCAGCCAGAGGCAGTTTCGATACGAAGCTGCCTCTGAAAAAATATTATTTTGTTTAGTTTACCTCATGCACTCTGCAGCATGTTACAAAATGTCCCGGTGATACTTCCTCCTGCACCTGCGGCTGATGACACGCTTCTGTCGCGTACTTGCAGCGCGCGGCAAAACGGCAGCCCGGCTTCGGATTTACCGGCGAGGTGATCTCGCCCTTTAAAATCTCACGCTTGATCGGATTGTGGATATCCACAGACGGGATCGCGGAGAGCAGTGCCCTGGTATACGGATGCATCGGATTACGGAACAGCTCTTTGGATTCACATTTTTCCACCATCTGTCCCAGATACATAACGCAGATATCATCCGAAATATGACGCACAACCGACATATCGTGCGTTACAAACATGTAGGTGAGCCCTTTATCCTGCTGCAGCTTTTTCAACAGGTTAAGTACCTGCGCCTGGATGGATACGTCCAGCGCTGACACCGGCTCGTCGCATACCACAAACTCCGGATCCAGAGCGAGCGCGCGGGCAATGCCGACTCTCTGGCGGCGTCCGCCGTCCAGCTCATGCGGATATGCCATCCGCAGACGCTCGTCGATTCCTACAAGCTCCATCAGCTCCTGTGTTTTTTCCTCTATCTGCTGCTTTGTAAATTTCTTTGATACCTTCAGCGGCTCGCGCACCGTCGCGTCAATTGTCTTTCGCGGATCAATAGACGAGTACGGATCCTGGAAAATAATCTGCATCTTCTCACGCGCCTCACGGAGCTGCTTTTTGTCCAGCTTTGTAATGTCGCGCCCGTTCAGAAAAATCTGTCCGCCGGTGCTCTCATGCAGATGGATGATAGTACGGCCAAGGGTGGATTTTCCGCATCCGGATTCTCCCACCACGCCAAGCGTCTTTCCCTTTTCAATGGTAAATGTCACGTCGTCCACTGCATGAAGCATTCCGCGGGGCGTGGTAAAAAACTTCTTTAAATTTTTCACTTCTATTACCGGCTGCATACTCATCCCTCCTTTATCTCATTCAACCGGCAGCAGCGGCAATCATGTCCGTCTGCTGTCTTTGCCATCGAAACAGCGCCATTTTTACAGGCGTCCGTCGCATATTTGCAGCGCGGATGGAACGCGCAGCCCTGCGGCAGATTCGTCGGATCCGGCGGAAGCCCCTCAATGGGATGCAGCCATTCCTCATCCTCATTCATATCCGGGATTGCCGCAAACAGTCCCTTCGTGTACGGATGAGACGGATGATCAAAAATCTGCTCTTTCGTACCGTACTCTACAATGCTGCCTGCATAGATAACCGCAACATTATCGCACACCTGCGCAACAACGCCAAGGTCGTGCGTGATCAGCAGCATTGCGGTATTATATTTCTCTCTCAGATCTGCGATCAGATCCAGCACCTGCGCCTGGATCGTCACATCCAGCGCCGTCGTCGGCTCATCCGCAAGAAGCAGATCCGGGTTACATGCAAGCGCGATAGCGATCACTACACGCTGCTTCATTCCGCCGGAAAACTGGTGCGGATATTCGTCGTAACGGTCCGCCGGGATTCCAACGATCTCCAGCATCTCCTTTGCACGCTCCGCAGCGTGTGCCTTGTCCCCATGCTCTGAATGAAGACGGACTACTTCTGCGATCTGATCGCCCACCTTCATAACCGGATTCAGCGCCGTCATCGGATCCTGGAAAATCATAGAGATATTATTTCCGCGGATTTTCCGCATCTCCACCTCCGGCAGATTCAGAAGCTCCCTGCCGTCCAGATGTACCTTTCCTTCTTTGATCTTACAGCCAACATCCGGCAGGATGCGCAGGATCGACTTTGCGATGGTCGTCTTTCCGGCGCCGGTCTCCCCTACCAGTCCCAGTGTTTTTCCTCTCTCCAGTGTCAGATGTACTCCGTTTACCGCATGGACCACTTCCCCATCGGACATATATTCCACTACAAGGTCGTCCACCTGCAGAAACGGCATGTTTTTCTTTTCTTCCTGTGCCATATCAAGTCTCCTCCCTTAATTTTTCAGCTTCGGGTCCAGAGCATCGCGCAGACCGTCTCCCAGAAGGTTCAGCGCAAGCACGGTAACAGCGATCGCAAGTCCCGGGAAAATAACCAGATGGGGATACATACGAATAAACTGACGCGCGCTGGAAAGCATTGCGCCCCACTCCGGGATCGGCGGCTGAATGCCAAGACCGATAAAGCTAAGACCTGCTGCCAGTGTAATTGTCTGCGCAACGCCCATGGTCGCCTGCACAATGATCGGCGACATACAGTTTGGGATCAGATGACTTATAATGATTCTCGGCGTGCTGCAGTTAATCGAAGTAGAAGCTTCAATATATTCGTTTCCGCGCTCCTTGAGCATCTGGGCACGCAGCATGCGCGCCATACCGGGAATCGACCCGAACGCCATCGCAATAATCGTATTGATATAGCCAGGCCCCAGCACTGCGGAAATAACGATCATCATCAGCATACCCGGAATCGCCTGAATAACGTCCAGAAGACGCATGATCAGGTTGTCCACCCAGCCGCCAAAATAACCGGCAACCGCTCCGATAAACATGCCGATCACAGTCGCCAGAAGAATTGCCAGGATACCAATGGAAATGGAATATTTCGCTCCATAGAGAATACGACTGAAAATATCGCGCCCCATATCATCACAGCCAAAGAAATGCTGCGCAGAAGGCAGGGCAAACATCTGCGTCATATCCATTGCATCGTACTTGTAAGGCGCAATATAAGGCGCCAGAATAGCCAGAACAACCTCAATAATAAAAATAATCAATCCCAGCATAGCCAGCTTGTTCTTGCTGAGCTGTCTCATAATTCTTGCAAATTCACTTTTCTTCTTTGTCTTCGTCTTAGCCATTCTCTTTCCCCTTCTTCACTTTCTTCGCGGAAGCATACTGCGCTTTGATACGGGGATCAACGGCAGCATACATAAGGTCAACGAGCAGCATGCAGAAACTGAAAGAAATAGCAAGGAAAATCGTTCCTCCCTGTACGATCGGGTAATCACGGTTATTAACAGCGCCGATAATATAGGTTCCCATACCCGGAAGAGAAAATATGGATTCAATGATAACCATGCCTCCCAGAAGATGCCCAAAGGTACTTCCCATCATGGTGATGATCGGGATCAGTCCGTTTTTCAGCGCGTGCTTCATGATAACGGTTCCCTCCGGCACGCCCTTGGAGCGCGCGGTCGTAATATAATCTGCACGGATAACATCCAGCATCGACGAGCGCGTCTGTCTTGCACAGGTGGCAAGACCGCCCATGCATCCGGAAAGGGCAGGCAGAATATAAGATTTCAGCCCCGCTTCAATACCCATCGCCGGTAGCCACCCAAGATTAACAGAAAACAAAATGATCAAAAGCAGCGCCAGCCAGAAATTCGGAATAGATACGCCGACCAGAGCGATCACCATGGAAAGGCTGTCCTGCCAGCGGTTCTGATGCGTCGCCGCAAAAACGCCAAGCGGAATGCCAAGACCAAAAGAGATCAGCATTGTTACCAGCGTCAGTATCAGAGTACGCGGTAAGCGTTCTATAATAGACTCCATAATGTCTACATTGGTGATCCAGGATTTTCCAAGATCAAAATGAATAAAAACATCACTCAGATAATCTGCCAGACGAACGATAAAGGGATCATTCAGGCCCAGCTCCTCTCTCTTTGCTGCCAGTTCCACTTCTGTCGCAGTGCTTCCGAGGATCGTTGCTGCCGGATCGCCCGGACAGAAAGTCATTAAAGTAAATACCAGGATCGCAACACCCAGAACGATGGGAATCATCCATAAAATTCGTTTTGCTATATATTTTCCCATTCACACATCCTCCATTATACAGCTTGTGCGGGAGACGTCCTGCCTCCCGCACGCCAATTTACCCGATCTTAAATACCTGTCCATGTGGAAGCTGTCGGCATGATATATCCGGCAAATTCCAGAACCTCATTCTCCAGGCCGGCATCATTTCTCCATACACTGAAGAATTTGGGATTGATCATACCGTAAGCAATCGCTGTATCCTTAATGTAATTATGAACAGCATCAATGTTTTCCTGTGTGTAGCCTTCGCGCGTCCAGGTGCTATACAGCATCTCCGCCAGCGTCTCATCATGACGGCTGGTAGCATCGCCTGTTGCATACGCATTCGGATCGTAACGGATAGACCAGTGGTCGGAGCAGTATGTTCCGCCGATAGTATTAATAAACATATCATACTGGGTACCGTCCAGACGGATCGCTGTAACCTGTGCCATCTCACGGATATCAAGTGTCACGTTAATACCTACTGCTGCACAGTAAGCCTGGATCATCTGTGCCATACGTGAATTGAACGTACTGGATGACGTAAGAATCGAAAGTTCCTCTCCGTTATATCCGGATTCTGCTACCAGTTCCTTAGCCTTTTCCGGATCATAATTGTAATACTCTTCTGACTCCCATGCTTCATTGTAGCCGATGTGACGCGGTGTGCAGACATCCGCCATCTTGTCGCCGTATTCTGCGCCCTGGCAGAGACCGGCTACCATACCCTCTGTGTCGATCGCATAGCAGATTGCCTGACGAAGAAGCTGATTTTCACCTACCGGTCTGCTCTCAGCGCCGGAGAAGAACAGCTCCCATCCCTGGTTGCCGTCGCTCAGCTCTACCGTGTAATCCGGGTTATCGATAAACTGCACGCCTGTGGAATTATCCATGCGCAGACAGATATCAATTTCACCTGTCTCCAGTGCGATTCCCATCTGGGAAGCCTCTGTAATTGTGCGGTAAGTCACCTTATCTACCATTGGGCGCACACACTCCGGAAGCTGCTCTATATCCTGCCAGTAGTCATCTCTCTTATCGAAGGAAAGTGTAGAGGAAGCCGTAAATTCTGTCACCTCATATGCGGAAGTAGAGATAATTGACGTCGCAAATTCATCTGCACTCGCCTCAAACGCCGCCTGTGAAACTACATAAGTATCGTATAAAACATCTTCAAAAGCACCGATCTGATCAGCATTCAGCGTGACCTTCAGAGTATAATCCCCTGTCTGCTCCACGCTCTCCACCTTTGTCCAGGTCGGATTCAATGCCCGTTCTTTTGATTCCTCCATAAACCATACAATATCTGACGCCGTAATATGGTTTCCTGCAGAATCCGTCATATTGTCCCATATTTCTATTTCATATGTCATATTATCCTCTGTGCTCCAGCTCTTCGCCGCCCAGGGCTCCATCTCCAGATCAGAGTTGTATACGCCGAGGAATTCATACATGTTCTTCAGATACGGCGACTCCCGCCCGGTCCTGGCACGAAACGGTGTCAGAGAATCAATTGCGGTGCCGTAGCCGATATCCAGCACGCCGTCGCCTGCCGCGCTCACCGTCGTCGTGCCTGCAAACATGCCTGCGGTGAGACTAAGTGCCAATGCCATTGCCAAAACTTTTTTCTTCATGATTTTCCTCCTTTTTTTCAAAGCTTTTTGCTTTGTATTTTCATCATTTGTAGTTACCCGCAGCACGGATGATTTCCATATTCATCCATGCAGTCCTCCTGCGGATTCTTCATGCACAAGTGAACGGCTGCCGTCTTAAAGGTAAGCGGGAGTGCAAGAATATTCGGTTCCTCACCGACAAATTTCTTTTTCGCATCTGCCAGCGCTTCCTCAAAGGTCGCTCTCGTTTTCAGTCCCATGCCTCTTGCGTAGCCCGGATTCTCCGCGCCGACGATATAAATCGCGCTGGTGTTTATCTCGGCGATATGGCCGCAGCTCATCATGGAAAAGCCGTGGAACGGATGGAACGCATTCGCGAAACGGTATTTGCGCACATATTCCTCATTCGTCGCAAAATATTCGCCCAGACGGTCCATATCCGGCAGCTCGTTCATCTGATCTCTCTGGAACCACTCGTAGCATTCCCGCAGATACGGCCACTTATCGTCATTGAAGAAGCCGTTGCAGAGACTGGAGCAAATGATCACGCAGTGATCGCTCATCACACGCTTGAAGCGCAGTACCTGTGCAGACAGCGCCTGCATCATCATGATCGGGTTGGTGCCCATCCCGTCGCCGTAATGAAATTTCTGCGGCATTCCAAATACCAGCACATCATATTTCTTTTCCGCCCAGTGGACGTAGGTGCGCTTATCCGCCACCTTCCAGCTCATCGGCATCATCTCTTTTGCGTAGCCGGAAAAAATAGCGATCTGACGGCTCCTGGAATCCAGTACGGCATCGCAGCAGAAGAACGGATGTCCCATACACTCTTCCATCTTCATACTGATTTCATTAAACTTATCACGCATCAGACTTCCGCCGTTTACCGGGGTAAAATCTGCGCGGTGCATAACGGACGGAACGTGGTGGCTCGCAATACTCTTCCAGTTTGTAATACCGGTCGCGCTGTGCTTGTAGCCGCCCGAATAGCCTCCGTACGGATTTCCCTGCACATGTCCGATCAGGATCGGCAGGTCGCATTCATACACGAATTTGTTCATCCACACCGGATCCCCGCGGTCGGTCAGGCCCAGGTCAACCATATGCTCCATGTCCTCGGAGTCATGGCTGATGATCTGTCCGCTGTACCAGAAGTCATTATAGATTTCCTCTCCGAACAGCGCCTTCGCATCCCCGGCGGTGCTGCGCGGATGCAGACCATTCGAGATGATAAAGAGGATATCTTTCTTCTCCACGCCGACGCTGTACAGCTCTCTCAGCAGATACTTAATGGACAGCTTGCGGTGGCTGGTCGCCTGCTCACCGCCCTTTACGCGGTCCGGCACTACGAACACGACCTTACTGCCCTTGTGCGCAAGCTCTGTCACCGGCTTCATACCGATCGGATTGTGCAGGCTCTCCATATAGGCAGCCTCCAGCTCTTCCTCCGGAATATACGCGGGGTCTTCCACCGTCACACCCGGAATAAAGACGTCGGTATTATCCGGCAGCTCTGCTCCCATGGTACCTGCGCCATACTCAAAATCAAAATGTTTCATGGGTTTCTCCTTTCCCTATCCATTTTTATCTTCCCAGGTAAAGACGGATAATCTCCAGATATTCCTCCGGATAGAATCCAATCTCTCCTGTAAAGCGCGTTAATGCGATCAGACCGCCGTCAATTTCCGGAACAGACGCCAGCATAGCGGCATTGTCCGCCTTCAGCCCGCCTCCGTAAACCACGTCCATGCCGCCCGTGCATTCCTTCACAAAACGGGCGATTTTCTGGATATATGGCTTATCCGCCGGAGTTTTGCCCGGTCCGATGCTCCATACCGGCTCGTATGCAATAACGACCCGGTTCTTATCAACCCCATCCAGACCTTCGGAAAGCTGTTTCCCGAGCACCTCTTCCCATTGCGGCTGCTCTTCGCCTGTCTCGCCAATGCAGTACAATACGGATAGACCTGCCTCCTGCGCACAGCGGATTTCCTGGTTCAGCAGGCGGTTCACAGCGCCTGCATCGGTCACGCCCGCTTCTGCAAGGATGCTCTTTTTGTCATTGCGCTCCTCACAATGTCCGATCAGGGCAGACGTGCAGCCCATCGCCTTTACAATGGACGCCGGACGGTTCGTGGTAAAAGCGCCAAAATTTCCGCCCACCGCAGTGTCTGCGCGGTATACCCCCTGGCTGCCAAGCTGCACGGGGCTGTTTTCGCTCAGCGCTCCCACAGCAGACAAAAGATGTGCCTCCGGCAGATACTGCACAAATTCCACTTCCTCCGGCGCGTATTTTTTCAGCGCCTCCTGGGTGCTCTCCACGATCGTCTGTCCCCACCTGGCCACCGGAGCCAGGCGGTTCACTCCGCCAAACTCTGTCGGGACGTCAAAGCGTTTCAGATTTAAATAAATATGCTTCATGATTTTTCTCACTTTCTCAGTAATGCGTACTGGTCAAACCCGCCGCCCATCAGCGGCATTGCATAGTCAAAGAAGTCATCCGAAATCTTGTTTCCATCCACGATCCACTCCAGCGGGAATTTCTTTTCCACATTTGCCACTTTGTCAAGCGGAGCGAGGAACAGCTCTGTTTTGTATTCCGGCGTGCGCTCTGCTTTAATTGCCACCATATAGCCGCTCTCGCCCTTTAATGCGGATTCCAGCGCATATTTTCCAACTGCATAAGCTTCCTCTCGGTCTGTCTCAGATACATAGGGAATGCTCGCGCGTCCCAGAAGTCCCGGCTTCTCCGCACGGGATTTCAGTCCCAGCTTTTGCATGATCATATCAGAAATATGCTGCGCGGTTCCTCCCGGCACGGTATGTCCGAACCCGTCCACGATACCGGTGTCCGCCAGCGGCTTTCCGTTCAGCCCGCAGATGCCCTCGCTCACTGTCACCAGAAGCCCTTTGCCCTTTGCATAAGCGTTCCTGATATCCTCCAGCATCTTCTCCTCATCCACCGGCACCTCCGGCAGATAGGTCAGTACCTCGCAGTCGGTAAGTCTTGCTGCCAGTGCACTTGCCGCCGTCACCCATCCGGCATTGCGTCCCATAAGCTCCAGCACTACTACATGAATCGGAAGCCCGGAAGCGTCCAGCGCCAGCTCGCAGGCACTCTGCGCGGCATATCTCGCTGCACTTCCAAAGCCCGGGCAATGATCCGTGATATCCAGATCGTTATCCATGGTTTTCGGGATCCCGATCACGCGGATATTAAGCCCCTCCTTCAGCGCAAGCTCGTTTACCTTATTGCAGGTATCCATGGAGTCATTTCCGCCGTTATAAAAAAAGCAGTCAATATCAAATTTTTTCAGGGTCTCCATCACGGTCGGATAGTCGTCCTCCGTCAGCTTTCTGCGGCAGGAGCCGATGGCTGACGCCGGCGTATCCTTAAGGCGCGCGATCACCTCCGCCGGAACCTCTGTAAGGTCGATCAGATCGCCCTTCAGGATCCCCTCCGCGCCGAAGCGCGCCGCATAAATTTTATCTACCTCGCCCGAAGCGCGCGCTGCTTCCACCACGCCCTGCAGAGAACAATTTATTACGGCTGTCGGACCGCCGCCATGTGCCACAAGTATGTTTTTTCCCATGCCTAAATTCCTTTCTTGCGATAGCGCTCTGCCATCTCATCCAAAGAAACCGTTTCGATGAGCGGAGCCTTGCCCACACTGTCAAATTCCACGATCAGCGTTCCAACCACCTCATGTACGCCCTTTTCGATGCATTCCACGATCAGGGCGACATCCTCATCCGGTACATTTCCGTACATTACCGTGTCCATGATCGGCGGGAAGAATACGCGCGGGTCAAAGGCCGACGGATTCTTGCACAGCAGCTCATAGATCTCGCCGATAGATGCGCTGTTCTGCAGGGACGGATTGTATTTAAACAGCTCGCGCAGGTTGCGGGTAACGGCAAGGCGAATATCCGTGTCTACGTTAATCTTGCGGATGCCAAGCTTCGATACCTCTTTCAGCTGTTCCTTTTTGATGCCGTATGCGTCATGGATATCGCCGCCGAGCGCATTGATCTCGCTGACAATATACTGCGGAACGGTGGAAGAGCCGTGGCTTACCAGCGTGCCCTCGATGCCCTCATGCATCATGCATTCCTTGGTCGCAATCGCAATTTCCTTGCGGATTACCGTGTCCTTGCCCTTATTTGCGCCGTGCTTTGTTCCGTAGCTGATCGCGAGTGCGTCCACTCCGGTATTCTTGAAGAATTTCACCGCGTCCATCGGATTTGTATAGGTGGACGTCGCTGCAAATACATGATCCTCCACGCCTGCCAGCACGCCAAGCTCACCTTCTACCGTGACACCGCGCTCATGGGCATATTTTACAACCTCGCGGGTAAGCTCCATGTTTTCCTCAAACGGAAGGGAAGATCCGTCGATCATAACAGACGTATAGCCGCCCTCGATCGCTGCCACGCAGGATTCCATCGTCTTGCCATGGTCGAGATGAAGCGCTACCGGGATCGGGCTGTTTTCCGCATATTTTTTTACAGCGTTTGCAATGTTCTGTGCACCGATCTTCTTGTCCTCCAGGGTTCCGTTTGCGAAATCAGTACGTCCTCCCATAAAGGCATTTGCCAGATCTGCTCCCTGCAGAATCGCGGCACTGCGGAACATCTCGTGCACCTCGATCACTGCTTTCGCCTGGCAGACTGCATTTACGTTAAATGCTCCCTGGGCGTAATTGTACTTTTCTGTTGCATCTAAAATTGCTCTCATTGGTACTAAAGGCATTCTTTTCTACCTCCTACATATTTTTTCTATCACGCACAGCGTGGAATAGACATTCATTATTTTCCAAGGGTCCGGAACATGTTTTTCTTATAATCCTCAACGCCGGGCTGATCAAACGGATTGACGCCCAGAATGCGCGCTGAGAGATAGCAGGTAAATTCAAAAAAATAAAACAGCATTCCAAAGCTTCTCTCATCAATCGCCGGCACGCTGAGACGCAGGCACGGATATTTCTGTGAATGCGCTTCGATCGTCGCCTCACAGGCCGCCTGATTGATCTCGTTGAAATCTCTGCCATTTAAATAGTCAAAACGGTCGTCGACATCATCCTTCCGCAAAATATAGGCGGCGCCGGTATCGCGTACCTCCAGAAACAGCTCGTAAATAATCGGGCTGCCGTCCTGAAGGAATTGTCCGATGGAATGCAGATCCTCAGAAAAATTTCCAAACAGCGGATACAGGCCCTTGTTATCCTTTCCCTCACTCTCGCCGAACAGCTGCATCCACCACTTTGCAAACCGGAAAAAACGCGGTTCAAAGAAGGAAAGCATTTCCATCCGATAGCCCTTCCGGTACAGCAGGTTGCGGATCGCCGCATAGCGAAGCGCGACATTTTCTGTGGCGTCCTCTGTTTTCAGACGTTTTTCCATATCTGCTGCCCCAGCCGCCATCGCCTGGATATTCATACCCGCCACTGCCATCGGGAACAGGCCGATCGGTGACAGCGCCGTAAATCTTCCGCCGATATCCTCCGGAAACGGCAGGAACGTAAAACCGTGCTCCCGGCTAAGCTCTTCCAGATGACTTCCCTGTGTTCCCGTACAGATGACGCGCTGCGCATATGATTCCCCGTACTGCCCGCGCAGCCAGACACGCAGGGCACGGAAACCGATCCCCGGCTCCAGCGTTTCAAAATTCTTGGCAATGACATTGATGTACACGCTTTTGCCATCCAGCTCCTTCAGCACCTTGCTGATGCTGTAGGCTGAAATGGTATTTCCCGCCCAGATGATATGTACATTGCTCTTTTCCTCAATTGCGTCGATTACGGCCCGCGCAGCCTGATTCGAGCCGCCGATACCGATCACTACCAGCACATCCGCCTTCTGCCGTACCTCCTGCGCCAGCTCCTGGTAGCGGTTCAGCCATTCCTGTCCTGCCCACTCCGATACCCGAAGCCAGCCCAGACTGTTTTTGTACTGCGCTTCCCCTTCTTTTACCTTTTCCAGCAGATCTGCATTTTCTTCCATCATAGAAGTAATCTCTCTCTCCTGCAGACAGCCCGTCGGATCTGCCAGACAAAGCTGTAATTCTTCCATTCTTCACACCTCAAAGCTAAAACTTTTTCTTTACATTTGCAAATGCTTATTTAATTATTTAAATTAATTAATTTATTAGTATCATACCCTATGATCACAAACTTGGCAAGACGGAATATTAGACAAAATTTGATGACTATTTTTAGTAATAAGTACCAGTCAAACATTGACTTCCTTCCCGCCAGATAGTATAATGAACAGCGAAATTTAGCGTGAAAATACATGCTGGAAAAGGATGGATGAAATTATGCAGGGAAGAACACATACCTGCGGCGCTCTTCGTATCAGCGACGTGGGCGCACAGGTAAAAATTGTCGGCTGGTTTGACAATCTCAGAAAAGTAAGCAAAAACCTGGGATTTTTGATTTTGAGAGACTATTACGGCGTGACGCAGGTCGTTATCGAAACAGAAGAAATGATGAATGTGATCGACGGGATCAACTATGAATCCACGATTTCCGTCAGCGGTACGGTGCGCGAGCGCTCCAGCAAAAACGCAGCGCTTCCGACCGGAGAGATCGAGGTGGTTCCGGAGAAGATCGAGCTGCTCGGCAAATGCCGCTACAACGAGCTGCCGTTCCAGATCGCCCGCTCAAAAGAAGCGGATGAGAACACCCGTCTGAAATACCGCTACCTGGATCTGCGCAATCCGGCAGTGAAGGATAAGATTACATTAAGAAGCAAAGTCGTGGCGGATCTGCGCACAAGCATGATCGCACACGATTTCCTGGAGATCACCACCCCGATCCTCACCTGCTCCTCCCCCGAGGGCGCGCGCGATTATCTGGTGCCGTCCAGAAATCATCCGGGCAAATTCTATGCGCTGCCGCAGGCTCCGCAGCAGTTCAAGCAGCTTCTGATGGCGTCCGGCTTCGACCGCTACTTCCAGATCGCGCCGTGCTTCCGCGACGAGGATGCGCGCGCAGACCGCTCCCCGGGCGAGTTTTATCAGCTCGATATGGAGATGGCTTTCGCCGACCAGGAGGACGTTTTTGCAGTCCTGGAGGATGTGCTTCCGCCGATCTTCGCAAAATACGGCGTTTATCACACCGCCTCCGCTGCTCCGTTCAGACGCATCTCCTATCTCGATGCGATGGAGCAGTACGGCACGGACAAGCCCGACCTGCGGATTGATCTGCTGGTGCAGGATGCGACCGCATGCATGGCGGACTGCGGCTTCGGACCGTTCGAAGGACAGACAGTAAAAGCTGTCGTCGTTTCCGGCTTTGAAGGAACAAGAAAGGTAATCGACAAGCTGTGCGCGGACGTTGAGGTGCAGAGCGGGAATAAAGCTTACTGGTTCCGTGTGGATGCTAACGGCGACTTTGTCGGCGGCATCTCCAAATTCCTGCAGGAACGCAAAGCAGAGGTGGTCGAAGCTCTCGGCTTAAAGCCGGGCGACTTTATCGGTCTTTCCGCCGGCAAAAAGGGCGCGGCGCAGAAAACCGCCGGCGTGCTCCGCAAAATGCTGGGCGCAGCGTGCCCTTCCCATATGAAAACAGACTGCTACGAATTCTGCTGGATCGTTGACTTCCCGATGTATGAGATCGGCGAGGAATCCGGCGAACTGGAATTCTGCCACAACCCGTTCTCTATGCCGCAGGGCGGTATGAAAGCGCTTGAAGAGCAGGACCCGCTGGAAATTCTTGCTTACCAGTACGACCTCGTGTGCAACGGCGTGGAGCTCTCCTCCGGCGCTGTCCGCAACCACGATCCGGAGATCATGGTAAAAGCGTTCAATCTCGTCGGACTTGGCGAGGACGCCGTAAAAGCGAAATTCCCGGCGATGTACAACGCATTCTGCTACGGCGCTCCGCCTCATGCAGGTATTGCACCGGGCGTGGACCGTATGGTCATGCTGATCGCCGGTGAGGAAAGTATCCGCGAGATCATTCCGTTCCCGATGAACAAAAACGCGCAGGATATCATGATGGGCGCTCCGGCAGCCGTAGAGCCGAAGCAGCTTGAAGACGTGCATATCCGCATTGAAATGCCGAAAAAAGAGGATTAAAAAGCGAAGGCTGCCGCATCTAAAAGCTAGATGCAGCAGCCTCTTCTATAATCACCAGCGAACCGTTTCTTCCGCTGATAGAAACCGTATATCTGTGTTCCGTTCCGTCCTCTGCCGTGCAGGTAAGCCCATAAGCAGTCATATCTCCGGGGAATGACACTTCCGCGACAAAGATTTCTCCTTCTTCCAGCGCATTGATCACGCACAGCGCTTCCCCGTCCTCATAATCTTCCCCAGGCACAAGGAAAAGAAAGCTTATATCTGTCAGCGGCTCATTTGCCTGGAACGCAATTCTTTCAGGATACCAGGAATCACCTTCGCTATACTCCAGAAACTCTTCATTTTCCGGAAGCGTATCCCCCGCGAAATAAATAGCGACCGGTCCCGGATCGTTCTCTGCAGCGCGCGCTCTCTCCAGATCTACCCAGCCCGCGCCGGATTTCAGCCTGCCCCAGAGATTTCCCTCTCCATCCATTTCCTCTTCCACGATCGTGTAAAGTGTGGAGCGCTCAATGTTTCTCACATAATTGTTATCATAACCCGGTCCGTCAAAAATCGGAATGGAAACGTCAAGCTGCTGAAGATAAGATGTTTCCCTCACTGCGGCGTAATCCGATATGATTCCGACAGATTCTCCGGAAAATGCGCCGTCCTCCTCCGCGAAGCAAATACCGGATGGCGCCATCATGCACAGCGCAGCAGACAACAGAACAAATCTTTTTCTTTTCATAACTGCCCTCCTTTGGATCATCATTCTAACTCAGCCGGAAGTCTCCGCCGTCTTTGGACTGAACGCTCATATTGATGGTGCAGTCCGCCAGATGCTCATAGTTGATATCCAGCGCATAGTTCACCGTCACGGCAATATTTTTTTCATCATTCTTCACGTCGATGTTTGTCGCCGCGATCCCCACCATCAGATTGCCGAAAGGCGTCTCGTAACACGTAACATTTTTCTTGTCCTTTTCAAAGACCATATGGACATTTGTCAGTCCGCGCTTCGTCACTTCCATGCCGTCCGCGTCAAGCTTTATGAGATTCTGAATGGTGCCCTCCATTCCTTCCATGACTTCCTCATAACTGATATAATGCTTTCCGTTTTTGTGCAGGTATTTTCCGCTTGTAACAACCTCCACCTCGTCCCCGTCGTCCATCGCAAGCACCTGCATTCCTTTAATGCTCACCAAAACTTCTTCTGTCATTTAGTACTCCTCGATATTAATTTTCTGTACGTTCTCAATATTTACCGGCAGGATCGAATTTGCAAAGCTGATAAAGCTCTCCGGCGCATCGCTCACGTAGAAACGATGTGGATTTTTCTCCATATCCAGCGGCTCCGTGTTCTGCAGATCCTCCCGGATCAGCAGCTCGCGCAGGCTGCACGCCGTCTCGTATGCCGGATTCACCAGCGTGACGCCGTCGCCCATGATCTCGCCGATCATGGAGCGCAAAAGCGGATAATGCGTGCATCCAAGGATCAGCGTGTCGATATCCTGCTCCTTCAGCGCGGCGAGATAGCGCCTCGCCATTTCCTCCGTCACCGGGTCCTTCATCATGCTCTCCTCCACCAGCGGCACAAACAGCGGGCACGCTTTTCCGATCACCTCCGCGTCCGGCCTGATCTGGCGGATAAATTCCGTATACAGACCGCTTGCGATCGTTCCCTTCGTGCCGATCACGCCGATGCGGTTATTTTTCGTCGCCGCGCACGCCACCTTCGCTCCCGGCTTCACCACGCCGATGATCGGGACAGACAGCTCGTGACGGATCTCCTCCAGCGCAAACGCGCTCGCAGTATTGCACGCCACCACGATTGCCTTTACCTCCTGCGACAGCAGAAAACGCACGATCTGCCTGGAATAGCGCAGGATCGTCTCTTTTGATTTACTTCCATAAGGCACGCGCGCGGTATCCCCGAAATATACGATCCGTTCTTCCGGGATATTGCGCATCACCTCTCGCGTAACTGTCAGACCGCCTACGCCGGAATCAAAGATACCGATCGGTCTTTCCTTTTCTCTGGCTCCCATATATGCTCCCCTTGTTTTCATTCAGCCGGCATCCGCCGCTGCTCTTTCGTACATTATAGCTCTATCCGTAAAAAATGACAAGCGGCTTCTAAAATATGACGGGTTCTTTCCCGACAAACGCAAAAAAGATATTCTTTTCCTCCTCACAGGCCGCTTTTCCATTCGTCGCTTCCGTAATTGCCTCCAGCAGCTTTGCCACGTCATTCTCCTGCACAAGGACCGAGGTTTTCACCACCTCGCTGTACTCGGAACCGACGATCGGAATGCCGCGCTGCCCCAGGAGATACTGCAGCTTTCCAATGCCATTATAGTCTGTCTCGATCGTCAGACGGCTGCCCTTTACTTTCTCGATCACCTCGCTGGCTGCAAGCCCCGCCTGCACCGCTTTGGAATATGCGCGCACCAGACCGCCGGTACCAAGAAGCGTGCCGCCGAAATAGCGCGTCACCACCACCGCCGCATCATGGATATCCGCGCCAAGCAGCACATCCAGCATCGGTCTGCCCGCCGTTCCCTGCGGCTCCCCATCATCGCTGCAGCGCTGCAGCTCCTGGTGCTCCCCGACCACAAAAGCCGAGCAGTTGTGCGTGGCATTCCAGTATTTTTTCTTTAAACCGTTGATAAACCCCAGTGCCTCCTCCTCCGAATGCACCGGCTGTACCGTCGCAATAAAGCGGGATTTCTTTTCCACGATCTCTCCCTCGCCGCCTCTGTAAACAATATTATACGCCATATTTCTCTCCTTGTGGTTTTATCGCGCGCCGTATTCGCGCCTCATGATTTATTAGTATAGCATTTATTTTTGATTTCTGCTATACTATGGATAACTGTTTGTAAAAACAGGTAAACTAATTGTAACATTGTCTTTACCGTTACTGTTCACGCCAGCCTCAACCACTTGCTGTGAACGGAGTGGACAGTAACTCTTTACCCAAATTCAGAAAGGAATGCTGCACATGAAATATGGCAGACACGATATCGAAAAAAAACAGCGGAATATGACAGCGGAAAAGGTAGAACAGAAGGCTGGGATGACGCTCCTTCGCCTGCTTCTCGTTGCACTGTTCGCACTGGTGATCGCCGGTGTATGCGCGGGCTACGGCATGATGCAGGGGCTTTTAAAGAGCGCGCCGGATATCTCCGCATTAAGCACTGCTCCCGCAGAGATGGCAACCTACATTTACAACGCCGAAGGAGAGCAGGTGCAGAAGCTGACAGCCCCCACCTCGAACCGCACGCCCGTTTCCATCGACCAGGTGCCGGAGCATCTGCAAAACGCCGTCGTCGCCGTGGAGGACGAACGCTTTTACGAGCACAACGGCATAGATATCCGCGGCATCCTGCGCGCTTTTGTGGTGGGCATCACCGGCGGCAGCTTCTCGGAGGGCGCCAGCACCATCACGCAGCAGCTTCTGAAAAACAGCGTGTTCCCGGACTGGGTAAACGAGTCCTCTCTGGCGGAGAGCTTTAAGCGCAAATTCCAGGAGCAGTATCTGGCGCTGGAGCTGGAAAAAAATCTGGAGCAGACCATGACAAAGGACGAGGCGAAAAAGAAGATCCTCGAAGATTACTTAAATACCATCAACCTCGGCGCGGGCGCCTACGGCGTGCAGGCTGCCGCCCATCGCTATTTTAATAAGGATGTCTCGGAGCTGACGCTCTCGGAATCCACCGTGATCGCCGGCATCACGCAGAATCCGACCGGCTACAATCCGATCGTCTACCCGGAGGCAAATGCCGCCCGGCGCAAAAAAATACTGAACGCGATGCTGGAGCAGGGCTATATCACGCAGGCGGAGTACGACGAAGCGCTCGCCGACGATGTTTATTCGCGCATCCAGGAGACGGACGTACAGACCGGCACGACCACGATCTATTCCTACTACACCGACGCGCTCATCGAGCAGGTGCTTGAGGATCTGGAAAAAGACGCCGGTTACACGGCGAGCCAGGCATACACGGCGCTCTATTCCGGCGGTCTGCGGATCTTCAGCGTACAGGATGAAGCGATCCAGCAGATCTGCGACGAAGAATTTGCAAACGCAGCCAATTATCCGGTAGAAACGCTGATCGGGCTTGATTACGCCCTCAGCATCCAGAAAGCGGATGGCAGTACGATCCATTACGGCAGCTCCGATGTGCAGGATTATTTTGAGGCACAGGACGCTTCCTTTAATATGATGTTTTACGATGAGGACGCTGCCCGCTCCTACGCGGCGCAGTTTAAAGAGGCGATGACCGCAGAGGGAGACACCGTGCTCGGCGAGCGCATTTCCCTCGTTCCGCAGCCGCAGGCGTCTGTGGTGGTCATCGACCAGTCGACCGGCTACGTGAAGGCGATCGTCGGCGGCAGGGGCGAGAAGGAAGCAAGCCTTACCTTAAACCGCGCTACGTCGACAAGAAGACAGCCCGGCTCTACGTTTAAACCGCTCGCCGCCTACGCTCCGGCAATCGACCATAACGGCAAAACGCTCGCCACTGTTTACGACAACGCGCCCTACACGTATTCTTCCGGTACGGAACTGAAAAACTGGGACAGCGACTACGGGTACAGCGGTCTGGAAACCATTCACTTTGCACTTGTGAAATCCGTGAATGTCGTCGCCGTCAAATGTCTGACAGAGATCACGCCGCAGGTGGGTATCGATTATCTGGAGCGCTTTGGCATCACGACGCTCTACAACAACGACCTGGACGAGAACGGCAACCTGCTCTCCGATGCCTACCAGCCGCTGGCGCTCGGCGGCATCACGGACGGCGTGGTAAATCTGGAGCTGACCGGCGCCTACGCCGCGCTGGCAAACGGCGGCAACTACATTAAACCGAAATTTTACTCCCGCATCGAGGACAGCCAGGGCAATGTCATTCTGGATAACACCAGCGAGGAAACACGCGTGGTAAAGGATACCACGGCATTCCTTATCACAAAAGCGATGGAGGACGTAATTAAGAGTCCGGAGGGCACTGCAAACGGCAGTATCAGCCTGGGCGACATGCCGGTAGCCGGAAAGACCGGTACCACCGACAATTCAAAGGACATCTGGTTTGAAGGCTACACCCCTTACTACACCTGCGGCGTGTGGGGCGGCTACGACAACAACGACGCCCTGCCCGATTATGACAGCAGCTTCAGCCGCTATGCAAAGACGCTCTGGAACGCGATCATGAGCCGCATTCACGCGGAACTTCCGGTCGTATCTTTCGCGCAGCCGGAAAATATCACCACGGCGACCGTCTGCAAAAAATCCGGCAAGCTGGCAGTAGACGGTCTGTGTACCGCAGACCAGCGGGGAAGCCAGGTCTACACGGAATATTTCACGACCGACACCGTCCCGACGCAAACCTGCGACGTCCACGTAGCAGTCGCTGTGTGCACGGAAACCGGTCTGAAAGCCTCCGGAACATGTCCGTCCACGACGCGTGTTTTCGTGCAGCGTCCGGCAGGCAGCGAAGGCACCACGGATGATTCCAATTATGCACCGCCCACACAGCAGTGCCCGGGCCATACGGCTGCCGTGGAAATTCTCACGGAGAAGGAATCCGAAACGGAAACAGAAAAGAAGGATAACACCGGCGACAATCCGACCGGTGAGCCAGACGGCAACACAGACGGCGTGATCCAGATCGGCGGGGATAACGGCTCTGCCGGTTCCGGAACCGCTGATAGCAACGCCTCCCAGACTGAAGCCGGCGGCGGTACCTCCTTTGAGGATATCCCTGCTGACCAGTATTACGACGATGGAGTGATCACCTTTTACTAGAAAAGAGGCGCCTTCCGCATGGAAAGCGCCTCAGATTTTTGATTTCCTTTACAGCACCAGCTTCGCCGCTCCGTAGATCCCGGCGTCGTTGCCGAGTTCTGCGAGCGCAAACGGTGTTTCCTTGCATGCGATGAACGCATACTGTTTATAGTATTTCTGGATGAATTCAAGAAGGATCGGACCTGCCTTGGAGACACCGCCGCCGATTACGAAGATATCGGGGTCGGTGACGCCCGCCACATTTGCGAGCGCAGTGCCAAGATACTTTCCAAACTCCTCAGCAATCTCAATCGCAACTGCGTCTCCCTCTTTTACCGCGTCAAATACGGATTTTGCAGAGATATTTTTTTTACGCAGCACGGACGGCGTTTCGTCCTTCGCCAGACGGCGCTTTGCCAGGAAGGTAATGCCGGTCGCCGATGCCACCTGCTCCAGACAGCCGCAGTTTCCGCAGTTGCACTTTGCCGTGAGCGAATCGGTAACGTGGATGTGCCCGATCTCGCCGCCCGCCCCATGCGTGCCGGTGATGATCTGTCCGTTGTTAATGATACCGCCGCCGACGCCGGTACCAAGCGTTACCAGAACGACATTGTGGTAGCCTGCGCCGCCGCCCTTCCACATCTCACCGAGCGCGGCAACGTTCGCGTCATTTCCGGCCTTGACCGTCAGCCCGGTAAGGCGCTCCATCTGATTGACCAGATGCACATAACCCCAGTGCAGATTTACCGCAGCCGGAACCTCCCCCTCCTCGTTGACCGGTCCCGGAACGCCAAGCCCGACGCCGGCGATCTCATCGCGGTCGAGGTCCTTTTCGCGGATCTTATCGGCGATGGTATCCGCCACATCCGGCAGGATATTGCAGCCGTTGTTCTCCGTCCGCGTCTTGATCTCCCACTTGTCCAGCACGGTTCCCTTCACATCAAACAGGCCGCACTTTACGGTAGTTCCGCCTACATCAATTCCAAAACAATACTTCTTCATTTCCCCATCCTCCATTTTTCGGGCAAAGTCCTCGCCCTTTCTCTTTCCTTATATTTACTGCTCGCGCTTTCTGGTCAGATTCTGCTGCACACGGTTGTACAGCTCCTGCGCCGCATTGTAGCCCATCTTCTTCTGACGGTGGTTGACTGCCGCAGCCTCCAAAATGATCGCCAGGTTTCTGCCGGGGCGTATCGGAAGCGAATGGCAGACCACACGGTTCCCGAGAAACTCAATGTACTCCTCCTCCAGACCGAGGCGGTCGTATTCCTTATCCTTGTCCCATTCCTCCAGCTTAATGACGATATCGATGGTCTGCGTATTCTTCACCGCCTCCACGCCGTACAGCGTCTTGACATTGATGATTCCGATACCGCGCACTTCAATGAAATGGCGCGTGATATCCGGCGCGCTCCCCACCAGGCTGACGTCGCTCACCTTGCGGATCTCCACTACATCGTCGGAAATCAGACGGTGTCCGCGGCGGATCAGCTCCAGCGCCGCCTCGCTTTTTCCGATGCCGCTCTCGCCCATGATCAGAACGCCCTCGCCGTATACGTCCACCAGCACACCGTGGATGGAAATGCACGGTGCAAGCTCCACATTCAGCCACCGCTGCAGCTCCGCCGAAAATGCCGACGTCTCCTTATCCGTAATGAAAACCGGCACGCCGTACTGGATCGCAAACTGCAAAAGCTCCTCCTCCGGCTTTGTCCTTGTCGTATAAATGATGCACGGGCTCTTATAAGAAACAAACCGCTCGTATACGGGCAGCTTTTCCTCCTTTGGGAGCCCCATCAGATAGGTATATTCCACATATCCGATGATCTGCACACGCTCCGAGGTGAAATGCTCAAAATAACCTGCCAGCTGCAGCGCAGCGCGGTTGATATCCGGCACGGTAATGCGGATCTGGCTCAGATCGACCTCCGGCGTCACATTCTTCAGATTCATTTTTTCTACCATTTTCGTCAGTGCCACACTGCTTGCCATGTTCCTTCTCCTTATCTGAATACTTTCCTGTCCGGGTTCCAAAGCAGAAACCCTATTATAAAAAAGTATAGCACACAAAGCGCCAAACTGCAACGCCGGAAATGTTAATTGCACAAAACCGCCTCCTCCCGGGCTGCAAAATCCGGCATTTTCCCGATTTAATGGAAGTAATCGTACACCCTCTGCGCCGCCTGCCGGTTCATGGTTTCCGTAGAGGCAAGCTCCTCCACCGAGGCGTCACGAATCGCCTCCAGGGATTTGAAGCGGCGCAGCAGCGCCTTGCGTCTCGTCTCGCCAATGCCCGCGATATCGTCCAGCACAGAGTGTACCTGCTGCTTGCCGCGCAGAGAACGGTGATATTCGATCGCGAAGCGGTGCGCCTCGTCCTGGATACGCGTGATCAGCTTGAAGCCCTCGGAGCTGCGGTCGATGGGGATTTCCTCGTTCTGATAGTACAGCCCGCGGGTGCGGTGATTATCGTCCTTCACCATGCCGCAGACCGGGATATCCAGATGCAGCTCTTCCAGCACGCGCAGAGCCACGTTTACCTGCCCCTTGCCGCCGTCCATCATGATCAGATCCGGGAAACGGCTGAAGCTTCCAAACTCCGCGTTTTCCTCACGCTCTGCCAGGCCGTGTGCGAACCTTCGTTCCAGCACTTCCTCCATGCTGGCGTAGTCGTCCGGCCCCTTCACGGTCCTGATCTTGAATTTGCGGTAGTCGCTCGTCTTCGGCTTGCCCTTTTCATAGACGATCATGGAGCCGACTGACTCAAAACCGCTGATGTTGGAGATATCGAACGCCTCGACACGCACCACATTCTCCAGACCTAAGAGAGAAGCGATCTCCTTCATTGCACCGATGGTCCTGCCCTCCTCGCGCCTGATCTTCTCGCTGTCCTGCGTGAGTACCATGCGGGCGTTCTGCGCCGCCAGCTCGACCAGCTTTTCCTTCGTGCCCTTCTTCGGCACCCGCAGATATACTCTGCCGCCGCGCCGCTTTGAGAGCCACTCCTCAATGACCTCCTTATCCTCGATTTCCTCCTGCAGCATGATCTCGCGTGGGATAAAAGGGGTGCCGGAATAAAACTGCTTCAGAAAGCTGTCCAGGATCACGCCCGGCGTGTCGTGCGGCGCCACGCGCAGATAAAAATGGTCGCGTCCGATCAGACGTCCGGCGCGCACAAAAAATACCTGAACCACCGCGTCGCGGTCGTCCGCTGCAAGCGCGATCACATCCTTGTCCTCGCCGTCTCCGGAGGTGATCTTCTGCTTCTGCGCGATCTGCTTCACGCTCGCCAGGAGTTCCCGCTGTTCGATCGCAGCCTCAAAATCCAGCCGCTCCGCCGCCTCGTTCATACGCTCCTCCAGCATTTTCAGCACCGGCTTATAATTCCCGTTCAGAAACTCCACCGCCTGCGCCACGCGCTTTGCGTACTCCTCACGGCTCTCATAGCCCTGGCAGGGCGCCTGACACTGTTTAATATGATAATTCAGGCAGGGACGCTCTTTTCCGATATCCCGCGGCAAAACGCGATTGCAGGTACGCAGCTTATAAAGCTTATTGATCAGCTCGATGGTATCCTTGACGGCGCCCGCGCTGGTGTACGGTCCGAAGTAGCGCGACTTGTCTTTTTTCATGGTACGCGAAAAAAGCACCCGCGGAAACGGCTCGCTCACCGTCACCTTAATAAACGGATACGTCTTATCGTCTTTCAGCATGGTGTTGTATTTCGGACGGTGCTCCTTGATCAGATTGCACTCCAGCACCAGCGCCTCCAGCTCGGAATCGGTGACGATGTACTCGAAGCGGCTGATCTTCGTCACCATCTGCTCGATTTTTGCGCCCTTATTGCGGCTGCTCTGAAAATACTGGCGCACCCGGTTTTTCAGACTGATCGCCTTGCCGACGTAGATGATCGCATCCTTTTCGTCGTGCATAATATAAACTCCCGGCTTTGCCGGGAGTTTTTTTAATTCCTCTTGGATATCAAACATGACTGCTCCTTGTTTCGAAGTATACAAAAAGGCAGCTTAATCGGCGTAACCGTTCGGATTGCTGCTCTGCCATCTCCAGCTATCTGCACACATTTCTTCGATTCCTTTTTCCGCTACCCATCCAAGTTCATTCTTCGCCTTTGTCGGATCTGCGTAGCAGGTCGCAATATCGCCCGGGCGACGCGGCTTGATCACATACGGAAGCTCTTTTCCGCATGCCTTCTCAAATGCGTGCAGTACATCCAGCACACTGTAGCCCTTTCCGGTGCCCAGGTTATAGATGCTCACGCCTTCCTTTTTCTTAAGCTTCTCGATCGCCTTTACATGTCCCTTTGCCAGATCCACTACATGAATGTAGTCGCGCACGCCGGTACCATCCGGCGTATCATAGTCGTTTCCAAATACGCCGAGTGCCTGCAGCTTGCCCACTGCCACCTGTGCGATGTACGGCACCAGATTGTTCGGGATACCCTTCGGATCCTCGCCGATCAGTCCGCTCTCATGCGCACCGATGGGGTTGAAGTAGCGCAGAAGCACCACATTCCACTCCGGATCCGCCACATTGAGGTCGGTGAGCACCTGCTCCAGCATCCCCTTGGTCTGTCCATACGGATTGGTAATTTTGCCCTTCGGGCATTCCTCTGTGATCGGCACGAACGCCGGATCACCGTAAACGGTAGCGGAGGAGCTGAACACGATGTTCTTCACGCCATGATTTCTCATAACATCGCAGAGGTTGAAGGTACCCGTCATATTGTTATGGTAGTATTCCAGCGGCTTCGCAACCGATTCACCCACCGCCTTTAAACCTGCAAAATGAATAACCGATTCGATATCCTCTTTGTCAAATACTTCCGCCAGAGCTTCCTTGTCCAGCAGGTCCACCTTATAAAATTTCACTTTTTTCCCGGTAATCTGCTCAACGCGCTCCAGCGCTTTTTCGCTGGCGTTATAAAGATTATCTACTACAACAACCTCATAGCCCTCGTTCAGCAGTTCTACACATGTGTGGCTCCCGATATAACCGGCTCCGCCTGTTACTAAAATAGCCATTCGAATCTTCCTCCCTGTTTATCTTTTTGCAGTTTTCTCTGATTCTTCTCCTGCAAAAATAAGTATATACCATTTTACATGAAAATGGTATATACTTTCTTCATTTATCCCCACAAATTTTCCGGATACACGCCCGCCGCCTTCAGATCGCGCATCGCCTGCACGACCACCGGCTTATCCTGCTTGTAGGTGACGCCGTACCAGCGGTCCCCGGTTTTGAGCACCTGCACGGACGCCTTTCCCTCTTTGATCAGGTCGTTTACCGCAAACGGCAGGAAATATTCACACTTTAAGGGGTTGACCGGCAGATTCTCTTTGAGGAAACGCGGAAATCCATCCTTCAGCTCCTTCAGCATACTGCGGCTGAAGCCCCACATATTCATGGAAACAATGCTGCCCGCCGGGATGACGTTCCAGGTCTTTCCGTCGTCCTCCGTGTATGCCGTCTCGTCGCCGCGGCGCTCAATGCGCGTGCGCTCGTGGATGTCAGTCAGAAAGCCTTTTTCGTCTGTCACGCAGATACCGCGCGCAACATGACCGTTTTCCGTCAGCGTGTTCTCCAGAATGTAGCCGACCATCGCATAGCGGTACTTGTCGTCGTCCTCATGCGTCGTCAGATAATCGTACATCTGACGGTAAGCGGAAACACCGTAATAATCGTCCGCATTAATAACAGCAAACGGTCCGTCGATGCAGTCGATCGCGGAGAGCACCGCCTGTCCGGTTCCGAACGGCTTCACTCGTCCCTCCGGCACGGAAAAGCCCTCCGGCAGATCTGTCAGACGCTGATAGGCGTATGCCACCTCGATCTGCTTCTCCATGCGGTCGCCAATGGACGCCCGGAAATCCGCCTCATTTTCCTCTTTGATGATAAACACTACCTTCTCAAATCCGGCGCGCACCGCATCATAAATAGAAAAATCCATAATGATATGTCCCTGATCGTCTACCGGATCGATCTGCTTGAGTCCGCCGTAGCGGCTGCCCATTCCTGCTGCCATAATTACCAGTGTCGGCTTGTTCATGATATCCTCCTTTTATTTACGGTTTGTGCATACGCCCTTCGCATTAAACTTGTACTTCTTTCCGCTTATGGTTTTTGTCGTGCTGACGTAAGCATAACCGTCTTTTCCGATATAATAATATTTTCCGCTCAGATGCAGCCATTTTCCCTTTACCTGCTCGCCGCTCTCACGCCGGAAGTACATCAGCTTTCCATTGGAGAGCTTCACCCATTTTTTCTGTTGAACGCCAGTGGTCGGATGAAAATAATATGTTTTCTTTCCGATCGTTTTCAGTCCCTTATACGCTCTGGCGGTCGTCGGGCTGAAATAATACGTCTTTCCGCCGATTGTCTGCCAGCCCATCTGCAGGATGCCCTTGCTGTTGGCATAGTAGTGCCTGCCCTTGTATTCTACCAGTCCACTCTGGCGCACGCCGCTCTCATTGGTAATATACGCTGTCTTGCCAATCTTAAACGGACCAGTCTTCATATATCCGCTCGCGTCAAAATAATAATATTTTCCGCCGATATTTTTCCACTTAGCCTTCAGCTTTACGCCGTTTACATAGTAGCACTTTTTTCCATTCTCCGTCTTCCAGCCGTTTTTCACAGTCGGAGCAGCAGAGCCTTTCTTTTTCAGTCCAAAATACTTTGCAATTCCCTGCGCATCCGCAACGCCGAGCTTTTTCAGCTTTGCTTCGCTGCTCAGATACTTCTGGCAGTCGCTCTTGTTATCCAGGAAGCAATGCTCAATGATCATACTCGGAAGACGATACGTACCGACGCCCTTCTTTTTTCCCTCACTTGTTTTTACGGTTTCGTTCTTCTTTTTCATACCATACAGAAGGATGCCCAGCTCGTCGTCATACTGAAAACCGCCGCCATAGATCTTCAGCCCCGCCGTACTTTGAAGCTGTGTGAGGATCGTTCTTGCGAGCGTCCGGGATTCTGCCGCTTCCGCATAGGGATAGCCTGAGGGCGACGGCACCATTGCAAGCGCGCCGCTTGCCTTTCCGCCTCCGCCGCTGTTTAAGTGAATGCTCACCAGTGCGGAAGCCTTTTTGTTTTTTGCAAATTCCACACGCGCCTGCCGGTCCATATAGGCAATCGTATTAGTCGTCCGCGTCATATATACCGTGACGCCGCTGTATGTCTCCAGCTCCGCCTTTGCGTATTTTGCAATCTTCAGGTTCAGGATCTCCTCATAGTAATTCCTGCCATTCCAGGTACGGCGTGCGCCGATCTCCGTGCCGCCATGTCCCGGGTCAAGCACGACCACGATATTGGCCGCCTTCGCCGCTCCCGATGGGAACAGCAGCAGCGCAAACAAAAGAAGCAGTCCGCCAAGACTCTTTTTCGTCCATGTTTTCATTATGTATCCCTCATACTCTTTCCTGCTTTGCAGCATTTTTCCCTTCGTGACAACTATAAAAAGGCAAGGCCATCGCCTGTAATGCGCAGCCCTGCCTGTAATGCTTTTATCTTCTCTTTAAGAAATCCGGAATCTGGATGTCTCTTTCCTGTACTTTTCCTTCCGGTGCACGCAGCTTACCTGCGGAAGATCCGCTGTTATTCAGCCCCGCAAGCGGCGTTGGCGTACGCAGGCCAGACGGCATTTCCGTCCTGCCGGTATTCGGCTGATAGTTGAACTCCGGAACGATCCTTCTGCCCGTGCCGGTCTTTTTCGGAGCTGTCTCCTGTTCCTTATTCTCATCGTGCAGGCCTGTAGCAATAACGGTGATACTTGCCTCGTCGGCATATGTATCGTCGTACATAGCGCCAAAAATGATGTTTGCGTTCTCGCCTGCCATCTCCTGCACATAGCTTGCCGCGTCGTTTGCATCCATAAGGGAGATGTCTCCGGAAATATTGATGATGACGTGGGAAGCGCCGCTGATGGTCGTCTCAAGCAGCGGGCTGGATACCGCCTGCTTTACTGCTTCGAGCGCCTTGTCGTCGCCCTTGGCCTGTCCGATACCGATGTGTGCGATGCCCTTGTCGGTCATAACGGTCTGTACATCCGCGAAGTCCAGGTTGATCAGCGCCGGAAGATTGATAAGGTCTGTGATGCCCTGTACCGCCTGCTGCAGTACCTCATCCGCTTTTTTGAGCGCCTCCGGCATGGTGGTGCGTCTGTCCACGATCTCCAGAAGCTTGTCGTTCGGGATAACGATCAGTGTGTCTACATTGTCTTTTAATTTTTCGATGCCGGCAAGTGCATTGTTCATACGCGTCTTTGCCTCAAAGCGAAACGGCTTTGTGACAACGCCGACGGTAAGGATGCCCATCTCTTTTGCAAGACCTGCAACGACCGGAGCCGCACCTGTTCCGGTGCCGCCGCCCATGCCGCAGGTAACAAATACCATGTCCGCGCCGGTGATCGCCTGCTTGATCTCCTCGGAGCTTTCCTCCGCCGCCTGCTGTCCAACCTGCGGCTTTGCTCCTGCGCCAAGTCCCTTTGTCACTTTCTCACCGATCTGGATCGTATGCGGTGCACGGCAAAGATCCAGCGCCTGTTTATCTGTGTTCACAGCGATAAAATCCACACCGGCAATCGCCTCATCTACCATTCTATTTACTGCATTTCCGCCCGCACCGCCGACACCAATGACGATAATCTTCGCTGCAGACTCTGCTTCATTTGACATAATCTCTAACAAGGTATTTCCTCCTTCTCGTCCTCTGTCCTACGACAGTATTTTCCCACTATTATCTCTATAATATAAGTTTTCATGGGATTTAGCAAGTATTTTTTCTATTAAATATCAATTATTTAAAATATACGCACCCGTATACGGATCAATATAGCCATAGCCGTCGGTGATGATCTGACCGTCGTCGCCGAGATAAGGCTGATCGAGGTTGGTGGTGACGTTGCCCGCTGCATCGGTGTAGATCTCGTTGCCGTTTGCGTCGGTTGAGAATCTGCTGGAGTCCTCGACATAGCCGCTGCCGCCGCTTTCCGCATCGGTTTCCCCACTGGTTTCCGCTGTTCCTTCCTCGGAGGACGGGACAATTTCGCCATTCTCATCGGTTTCTGTCTGCTCCTCCTCAGAGGATGATACTCTGTTCTGATTGATGAGCAGCTCCTGTTCCTCCTCGCCGCGCTCACCCGGAACGAAACGGACGGACACGGCATCGGGCGTATAGGTCTCCATGTGGAGTGTCCCGGACATTCCCTCCATCTGCGGATAGATCGCGGCAAGCTCCTCCAGCTTTTCCTCCATGTAGGAGGTGTCTCCCAGCATCACCCGGCTTTCTCCAAAATAGAGAATCATATTCTGCTGATCATCATAATGAATTTCATCGGGCGTCAGACCGCTCTGATGCAGCGCGCGCGCGTTCGCTACGATATCAGCGAGAAAGGCGTCATCCGTTACCGGCAGCGGCTCGCCGAGCGCCGGCTGCCCGATAGAAACCCCGGATACCGGCGGAACGCCGTCCCGCTCCTCCCCGGAAATTTCCACAACGTTCCCGTCGGTATCGAAATATACCCGCGAACCGGAAAACATCAGATATCCGGCAATTGTTTTTTCATACACCCGGATCTGCACATGCCACGGCTGCAGCATCGTTACCTCCACCGCGCTCAGAAACGGAAGCTCCCCCGCCGCCTCCGGGTCGCTGTATTTCCAGGTAAGATAAATTGTATTTTCCGCCAGAGAATCCGACATTACCATTTTCTGGATTTCTGCCGCAGAATAAAATTCATTTCCAATGACGTCCACCTGCCGGATGTGAAACAGCCCGAAAATCACCGCAAAGCCAATGACGACCACCACCAGAAAAACCAGCAGCGGCAGCTTCAGCAGATTTCGTTTTTTTCTCCTCTGCAGTTCCATGCACAAACACCTCTCAAAGTTCTTTTATATCCGCCCCCAGACCGGAAAGGTCGCGGCAGATATCTTCATAGCCTCTCTTTATAAAATGACTGCCCAAAATAATAGTTTCTCCCTCGGCCATCAGACCTGCCGCCACAAGCGCCGCTCCCCCGCGCAGTTCCTGCGCCTGCACCGTGCATCCCTGCAGTCTTTTTTTCCCTTTTATCACAGCGCATTGCCCGTCTGTGACGATCTCCGCGCCCATCCTGCGCAGCTCCTCCGCGATCAGAAACCGCGATTCGAAAAGCCGCTCCTCGATTCTGCTCATCCCGTCCGCCCCGGTCAGAAACACCATAAGCTGCGACTGCAGATCTGTCGGGAATCCCGGATACGGCTCCGTCCGGATGGCAGGAACCGAACGGTGTGCCCCTTGCGCATCCATACGGACTGTATCGCGAAAAGTCTCTATCCGTGCGCCGGTTTTTTGCAAAATTTGAGTGAGCGTGCCCAGATGCTCCGGGCAGACGCCGCGCACGGAAATGCTTCCTCCGGTTCCCGCCGCCGCAAGCAGATATGTACCGGCGGCGATCCGATCCGGCATCAGTGTATACTGTGAATCCTGCAGATCGGTCACGCCGGTGATCGTAAGCTTTCTTCTGCCGATCCCCTCGATCCTGGCTCCTTTCGCATTTAAAAAGCGGCACAGCTCTGCGATCTCCGGTTCCAGGGCGCAGCCGTCGAGCACCGTCGTGCCATCCGCAAGCACAGCCCCAAGGATCGCGTTCTCCGTCGCACCCACACTCGGAAACGCAAGGCGGATGCAGCAGCCATGCAGACGAGCGCCTTCTGCAGATTTACAGCATGATCCGGCGTACACGCCGATTTCTTCCTCCTCCGGCAGGATCTGCGCGCCCATACGTTCAAACACCTGCAGGTGCAGGTCGATCGGGCGCTGTCCGATCGTGCAGCCACCCGGATAGGGCAGGCGCGCACAGCCGCATCTTCCGAGCAGGCTTCCCATCAGAAGCACAGAAGCGCGCAGCCGCGTGGCAAGCTGCGGCAGGACGCGGCAGCCTGCTATTTCCCGCGCATCTATGATCAGTGTCTGGCCTTCGCGCGTCACGGTACATCCAAGCCCGCGCAGGATCCCGCTCATATATTCCACATCCAGGATCTGCGGACAGCGGTGGAGTACCGTCGTTCCTCTGTGAAGAACCGCTGCCGCCATCAGCGGCAGGGCAGCATTCTTCGATCCCTGTATTGTCACTTCTCCGCACAGCGGAATGTTGCCCCTGGTCTGTATCCGATCCACACCCTTACCTCCGCACATACACACATACGTTAGTATATGCCGGAGTTTCCTTTTTGCCACCTGCTGACGGAGAGCGCCAGCCCCATTTCAGAGAGCAGAAAAAGCACGGAGGTGCCGCCGTAGCTGATAAATGGCAGCGTGATTCCGGTGTTCGGGATCGTGTTTGTGACCACCGCAACGTTTAAAATAACCTGAATAGCAATATGCCCCATGATTCCGGCACAGATCAGCGCGCCGAACAGATCGGGCGCGTGCGTGGCGATCACCATGAACCGCCAGAGCATCAAAAGAAAAATAAACAGCAGAAGCAGCGCGCCCATCAGACCAAGCTCCTCGCAGATGATGGAAAAGATCATGTCGTTCTGCGCCTCGGGCACAAACCCGAGCTTCTGCAGGCTCTCGCCAAGCCCTCTGCCAAAGAGCCCGCCGGAGCCGATCGCATAAAGCCCCTGGATGGTCTGAAAGCCCTTCTCGTAGGCTTCCGGATTGCGCCAGATGGCGAGACGCTCCATCCGATACTGCTCCATGCTCAGAAAAACGGCAATAAATCCGACGCCCGTCGCTCCGATCCACACAAACTGCAGATATTTCGGGTTGGAGACAAACGCCAGAATGACGGCGATTCCCAAAATGATGATCGCCGTGCTTAAGTTATTCGTGCCGACCAGACCAACGATCGGCAGCACCAGCGCCACAACGCCGACCAGCAGCTTTAAGCTTCCCTGATTTTTTCTGCGCGTGCTGATAAACCAGGCGAGAAACAGAATGACCGCCGGTTTTGCAAACTCCGAGGGCTGAAACGAAAGCGGTCCCAGGGACAGCCAGCGCTTTGAGCCGTTGTAGGAATCGCCCACCAGCAGAACCGCGCCCGACAGCGCCAGGGACATAAGATAGCCCCAGACGGCAAACCGGGAAAAGATGTGGTAGTCCATGCGGGAGATGATCCCCATAGCGGCCAGCCCGAGCGCTGTGGCAAATAATTGTTTTTTGAAATAGTAGCCGGCATCCAGAAAGCGGACGCTGCCGTTGTATGCGCTTGTACTTTGCAGTGTAACCAGCCCGAAAATGACTAGGGCAAGCACAATTATCAGCAGTGTGAAATCCAGATTCTTCTTTTCCGGATGCACGAAACCACTCCTGTCAATTCTATTTTATCTCTTCTCCAGCCGATGCACCATCTCTTTAAATACCCTGCCGCGCACCTCGTAATTCTGGAACATTCCCCAGCTTGCGCAGGCGGGCGAGAGAAGCACAGCGTCGCCCTTCTGTGCGTGCTCCGCGCAGAAGCGGAAGGCTTCCTCAAAGGAGTCGCAGAGCACGGTGTCTGTGAAGCCGCAGCGCT
Organism: uncultured Marvinbryantia sp.; assembly: GCF_905201705.1. Taxonomy (GTDB): domain Bacteria; phylum Bacillota; class Clostridia; order Lachnospirales; family Lachnospiraceae; genus Marvinbryantia. The sequence continues at coordinate 85,860 of NZ_CAJKOX010000007.1, read as the reverse complement.
CCGCCGCCGCCCTGATCTTCTCACGCGTCTGACCGATGAGCACAAGGCAGCGCACCTTGCCGTCAAACGCCCGGATCCACTCCTCATAGTCGGAATTTTTGTCGTAACCGCCGCCGATGAGCAGCGTCGGACGATCCATCGCCTGAATGCCCTTGATGGCAGCGTCCGGATTTGTTCCCTTGGAATCATTGTAGTAGACGACACCGTCCACCTCAGCCACAAATTCGATACGGTGTTCTACCGCCGTGAAGCGCTTCAGCACATAGCAGATGTCCTCCACGGAAACGCCGTATGCCAGCGCCATCGCCGCAGCCGCCATTACATTCTCGTAATTGTGTCTTCCCGGAAGCTTCAGCTCCTTCGTGCTGCAGAAGGAGATGACCGAATTTCCGTCACGGTATTCGATCATATCGCCGTTCAAAGAAATTCCTTTTTCTAATGTACGCAGGCTGCTGAAAAATATGACGCGGCAGGAAAGCGTTTGGCCAAATTTCCGCAGGACCTCATCCTCATAATTCAAAACGCAGGTATCCTCCGGCGTCTGGTTTGCGGTGATCAGCTCCTTTACCCGTATGTATTCTTCCATGGTATGATGCCGGTTCAGATGATCCGGCGTGATATTTAAGATCGCGCTGACCTTCGGGCGGAACGCCTCAATGGTCTCCAGCTGGAAGCTGCTGATCTCCGCGACTGTCACGGAATTATCTGCGGTCTGCGTAACCATCTGTGTGTAGGGCGTGCCGATATTTCCGACAATAAACACCGAATCCCGCACGTGCTCCATGATCGCGCCAAGCAGGCTGGTGGTGGTCGTCTTTCCGTTTGTACCGGTAATCGCAAGCACGTCGCCGCGGCTGTTTTCATAGGCAAGCTCAATCTCACCCCATATGCGAAGACCGCGCTCGCGCAGAGTATTCACCAGCGGAAGGTCCGTGGGCACGCCGGGACTTAACACCACCAGAGAAAGCTGCTCTATCACTTCCCCCGGCAGCTCACCGAGATAAAGCTCCGTCTCAGACTCGCCAAGCTTCTCGTAGATATCCTCTTTTTTTAAGGTCGCATTTCCGTCAAAGAGTACCGGACAGGCGCCCATTCTTTTTAAGAGCTGCGCCGCGGCGATGCCGCTGATGCCTGTCCCGAAAACCAGTACCTTTTTATTTTGTAAATCCATGTCGTTCTCCTCCGTTTTTTGCAAAACCTATTTAAATCCCTACAGTCCGCACAGGCAGATCAGGCACAGCAGCGCTGTGACTATCGTGAAAGCCGCCACGATCTGCGTCTCCGACCAGCCGCAGAGCTCGAAGTGGTGATGGATCGGAGCCATCTTAAAAAATCTTTTACCGCCTGTCTTTTTAAAGTAAGTGACCTGGATGATCACCGAGATCACCTCGATCATATAGATGAAGCCAAACACCGGGATCAGGATGGGGATCTGCAGCACATAGGCGCAGCCCGCCACAAAGCCGCCGAGCGCAAGGGAACCGGTATCGCCCATAAATACCTGCGCCGGATGCGAGTTAAACAAAAGGAACCCTAAGAGCGCTCCGGTGACTGCCGCCGTGATCGGCTCGATGCCCGCCTGCGTTCCCATGGAAACGATCGTAAAGAACACCGCCACCATCGTTGTGACACCCGTGGCAAGCCCATCCAGTCCGTCGGTGAAATTCACGCCGTTGACCGTGCCGAGCACCACCAGATAGACAAGCGGCACCGTCACCCACACACAGTCAAAATACATTCCTCCGGTAAACGGCAGCATGATCAGCAAACAGTCGGGATCGACCACCAGTATGTAGATCACAAAGATCGTCGTAATAACAATCTGCAGGATGAATTTCTGCTTTGGCAGCAGTCCATCCGAGCGGCGCAGCACGACCTTCAGATAGTCATCCAGAAAACCGATGATCCCGAAGCCGAGCGTGAGGAACAGGATCGGAATGATGCGCGGATAGCGCCCGATAAATAAAAGCGAGGTGATCAGCACGCTGATCAGAATGATCAGACCGCCCATCGTCGGCGTACCGTTTTTTTTCAGATGCGACTCCACCCCGTCCGTGCGCTCAGTATTTCCCACCTTCAGTTTGCGAAGGAAGGGGATCACAAAGGGGCTTAAAATCACACTGATGGCAAAGGCGATCAGCAGCGACCAGACTATTTCCAAACTTATCATTTTTTATCCTCCTGAAAAAGACTATATATCTGAATTATAAGTCTTTTTTCTCTATTAGGCAACCAAAACTTAGTGATCAGATGTCACATCCTGTATCTCCCGCATCTCATCCTTCTCAATTTCAAGATATGGCAGGATATTGGAGAAAATTTCCCGGATGACCGGCGCCGCGATCGTTCCGCCATAATAAACGCCCTGCGGATTATGGATGACGCAAAGCCCGATGACCTGCGGATCGTCCGCCGGAGCAAAACCGATGAAGGAGGATATGTATTTGTTGGCACTGCGCGGCAGCGTCTCGGAGGTAGCCGTCTTTCCGCCGACATGATACCCCTCCAGATAGGCGTTTTTGCCGGAGCCGCCGTCCACTACCTGCTCCAGCACATAGCGCAGTTTTTCGGAGGTCTCTTCTGACAAAATCTGCTCCCCTTCCGGATATTCCAGCACCTTCAAAAGCGTTCCTTCATTGTCGCGCACCTCTACGCCGAAATGCGGCGTAATGCGCCTGCCGCCGTTGATCAGCGAGCTGACGGTAGTGATAAGCTGGATCGGCGTGATCTGGAATGACTGTCCGAAGGCGACGGTGGCAAGCTCCACCTGCCCCATATTTTCCATCTTGTGCATGATGGTCGCAGCCTCGCCAGGCAGGTCGATGCCGGTTTTTGAGAGAAGCCCGAACTGTTCAAAATAATGGTAATACCGCTCCACGCCCAGCCGCAGCCCCACCTCGATAAACACCGGGTTGCAGGAATTCTGCGCGCCCTGCACGAAATTCTCACTTCCATGCCCCACCACCTTGTGGCAGCGGATTTTTCTGTCCTCCACGATCTTGTAGCCCGGGCAGGAAAACTGATCGGTGAGGGATACAACGCCCTCCTCCAGCCCGGCGGACGCCGTGATGATCTTGAAGGTGGAACCCGGCTCGTAGGTGTCGTTGATGCAGCCGTTGCGCCACATCCGGTTCCAGGCGTCCTGCCGCTCGGCATCCGTCATGGCTTCTGCAGCATCCGTGCCGGCGCTTTCCTCCTGCCCGGCGTCACTCTCTGCCTGTGTGGCCGTATCCGCCGCCGCATCCACCGAATTTAGCTCGAAGGGATTATTAAGGTCAAATTCCGGCACATCGACCATCGCCAGGATCTCCCCGTTTGACGGCCGCATAATAATAATGGAAACGCGGTCGGCGCTCTTCTTCTCCATTACCTTTTCAGCCGCCTGCTCTGCAAATTTCTGGATATTGGCGTCAAGACTGATGCATAGATCATTCCCTGCGATCGGCTCCAGGCGGCTCTCGCCCGCCTCCGGCAGCTCCACGCCGCGCGCGTCCGTGAGTGTGAGAATCTTGCCGTCGCTCCCCTTTAAAATATCCTCATATTTTACCTCCAGCCCGACGATACCCTGGTTGTCGCCGCCGGTAAAGCCGAGCACCTTGGAGGCGAGCGTGCCGTAGGGATACCAGCGCTTAAAATCCTCGTCCACTTTCACGCCCGCCAGATTCATTTCACGGATCCTGTCGCCGATCTCCTTGTCAACGTTTGTCTCAATACGCTCGATAGAGCTGCGCTTCTCCACGCGCTTTCGCACCGTCTCCTCGGAAAGACCGAGCTCCTCTGTCAGCGCACGGATAACCGCCTCCGGGTCCTCAATCTGGCTGTGAATGACGGAGATCGTGCAGACTGTCTGGTTCGTGGCAAGCACATTTCCGCAGGCGTCAAGGATCCGGCCGCGGGCCGCCTTAATGTCGCGTTCGCGCTCATGCAGATCCTGCGCCTTCTTCGCGTAGTACTCTGATTCGAACAGCATCAGCTTCATCAGACGCCCCGCGAGAAACACGAGTGCAAGCATGCAGACAAGAAATACAGTGACCACTTTTTTCCGGTGAAATGTTTTCAGTCTCAAAACAAAAACTCCGCAGAAGGTATTCACTGTAGTTTATGAATCCTTCTGCAGAGTTATGTTTACTCGTAGATATATTCCTCCGGATTTGCGGCGTCCGCCTGGTTTTCGTCCACGGTGCCGTCGTCTGACTGCGTGGGCGGCGCTACGTTTCCGTATACGTTGTCCGCCTCGTACTCGCTTTCTGTCACTTCCACAGGAACCAGCTCGGTGAGCGGCTCCCAGGTCGTCTCATCATACATTATATTGCCCCACTCGTCATACACGTACTGCGCCACCATCTCGGTCTCCGGCTCTCTGTCGACCTGCATACCGAGGTTCTGCTGTTCCTCCTCCGTAAGCTCCCCGGTGGGATAGATGCCCATGTACGGCAGAATTTCCTGCATGATACTTTTCACAAGATTCTTCGTGTAGGACCCGTCCTCCTGGTTCTCGATGTTCGGTTCGTCGATCACCGCGTAGACAACCACCTGCGGATCGTCGATCGGCGCCGCCGCGATATAGGAAATAATGTATTTTCCGTTTCCACGCGGAATTTTTTCCGCCGTTCCGGTTTTTCCGCCGATATCATAGCCTGCGATCTGTGCGTCCGTCGCGGTGCCCTCTGTGACTACCATCTCCAGGTAATCCCGCAGCTGATAGGAAGTTTTCGTGGATACCGGCTGTGAGATCAGCAGCGGCTCAATATTGGAAACTACGCTGTTGTTCTCATCAAGAATCTGCTTCGCCACATGCGGCTTATAATAGTAGCCGCCGTTCACTACTGCGCAGAACGCTGCCAGTTCCTGGATCATCGTCGCCGTAAAGCCCTGTCCAAAGGAACAGGTACTCAGCTCCATGATCCCCATTTTATTGACCCCGTGCAGCGCGCCGGAATTTTCATTCGGCAGGTCGATGCCGGTACGTTTTCCAAAGCCAAAAATATCCTGATATTTACAGAAGACATCCACGCCCATGTCCATACCGATCGTCATCATACCGGGGTTGCAGGAGTTTTTCAGCACATCCCCCAGCGTCTCCTCCCCGTGAATGCCGGTACAGTTGATCGGATCCTCCTCCGTCACCGGCTGCAGATAGCCGTTGCAGGTAACGCCGAAGTTCGTTGTGATACTGCCGCTGTCGAGCGCCGACGCCACCACGATCGGCTTGTAGGTGGAGCCAAGCTCGAACGCCTCGGAAACACAGAAGTTGTACCACATCTCGTTCAGCGCCTCGGACTTCTCCTCGTCCGTCATCGCCTCCAGATCCTTTTCCGAGTACCAGCCCGACAGATTCTGTGGGTCATTTAAATCGAACGTTTTATCTGTCGCCATCGCAAGGATCTCCCCGGTCTTCGGATCCGCCACGATCACGCCGGTGTGCTTGCTGGCATGTCCCTGCGTCTCCTCCCAGGGTCCGTTTTTATTTTCCTCCTCAAACTGCGCGATATATTTTTCCACAACCTGCTGGATGTTGACGTCGATCGTCGATACGACATTGTGTCCGTTTTCCGGCTCAATAATGTTTTCCTGCAGCTCCCGATCGGAATTCAGATAGCCGTATTCCCTGCCGTCCACGCCGTTTAAAATCTCGTCATAGTACGCCTCCAGGCCGAAAATACCGTCGTTTAAGGAGTTTGCAAAGCCCAGCACCGTGCAGGCGACGTTGTTCATCGGATAGGACCGCACATAATCCTCCTCAAACCAGATGCCCTGCACGTTTTCAAGCTCCGTCCGCTGCGCCTGTGTGAGGCTGCGCTCCTCGGAAAGATCGGTGTAATCGTCATACGCCTGCTTTTCCTCCAGCGAAATGCCGTATTTTACGATCTGATACTGACTGTTTTTCGTCTCCTCGCTCGAAATGCGGTTCCGCACCTCCGCCTCATCCAGCCCGAACACACTCGTGATCGCCCGGATGGTCGGCTCGATGTAGTCGTCCGAGCTGTTGATCACCTTGCAGTCCAGCACTACATTATATACCTTATCGCTCTTTGCCAGAATATTTCCATTGCGGTCGAGGATCTCTCCCCTGCGGTATGGGATGGTCTTACTGTCGTACGTCTGCTGCGACAGTACAACCTTTGCGTACTGCTCTCCGCTCTTTGCATTGATATAAGCGATAAGTAAATTTAAAATAACAAGCAATAATAAAACGAATGCAAATATCGCCAAAAGCTTTATTTGCATTTCTTTCGTAAACCTTTGTTCTCTTTTTTTTCTTGCTGCCATCTGCTCACCCTTTACTGTATATGCAGCATCTATTCCTGCGGAATCTCTTCATACTGCCGGATATAATCTTCCTTCTGGCTGCTGTAGACGATTACCTGCCCCTCGTCCGCATAAACCATGCCAAGCTCATTTACGGCAACTTCCTTGATCTGCTCCATACTTACGGACGAGATCGCCTCTTCGTATGCGCTGTCGTTCGCAAGCTTTGCCTCGCTGAGGGTACTCTCCAGCGCCGCGATATCACCGCGGTAGCTGGTGCCGAGCGCCTGCAGCTGCAGATACTGCACGCAAAGAAATACGGTCGCGATCGCCGCCGCAGTAAGGAACATCACATACGGCATCGTCATATTCAGAGCCTTTTGCCTGTTTCTGCGGGTATTTACCGCCTGCGATCTGCGCGCGCGCTGCTGACGCTCACGCTGCGGATCCGTCTGGATGTGGCGCACCACGTTGCCGTCAATATATGTAGTTGTGTAGCGGCGGCCGGTGCTCTGGCGCGATGCCTGTGTCCGGTCTGCCGTTCTGCGCGGTGCAGCCATAAGATCTCCTCCTACTTTTTCCGTTCAAAGACGCGCAGCTTTGCGCTCTTCGCCCGGCTGTTTACTTTTATTTCCTCCTCACCCGGAAGAATCGGTTTTCTGGTGATCACGCTCCCCTTCGGCTCTCTGCCGCATACGCACACCGGAAATTCTTTCGGACAAATGCAGGGATTTTCATTCCTTCGGAAGCCGTTCTTTACAATACGATCCTCCAGCGAATGAAAGGTAATGATGCAAATGCGTCCCTTATCGTTTAAAAGCTCTATCATATCATCCAGTGAATCTGACAGAACTCCCAGTTCATTATTCAACTCGATCCTGATTGCCTGGAATGTCTTTTTAGCCGGGTGTCCTCCAACCGCTCGGACTTTCATCGGTATCGCCGCTTTTATCACATGAATTAACTCCCCAGTTGTTTCCAGTGGTTTCTCCTGCCGTGCCAGCACGATATGCTTCGCGATATTCTTTGCGAACCTGTCCTCCCCGTAATCACGGATGATGCGGTAAAGCTCCATCTCGCTGTACTCATTCACAATATCCCTCGCCGTGCGCGTCTGACGCTGATCCATCCTCATATCGAGCGGAGCGTCCTCCCGGTAGGTAAAGCCGCGGTCTGCCGTGTCCAGTTGGTAGGAGGAAACACCAAGGTCCAAAATAATTCCATCTGTGCCTGTCACTCCTATGCCAGCCAGTTTTTCCTTCATCTCACAGTAATTGCTGCGGATGATCGTTACTTTATCTTTAAACTCCCCTAAGCGCTCCGATGCCGCCGCGATCGCCGCCGCATCCTGATCGATGCCGATCAGCCGTCCTTTGCCGGACAATCTTTTGCAGATTTCATAAGAATGTCCGCCGCCGCCCAAAGTACCGTCCACATAGATCCCATCCGGGTTGATATTCAGAGCATCTATGGTCTCTTCCAGAAGTACAGAAGTATGCTTAAATTCCATACAGTCCTCCCCAGGCTATATGACAAGCCCAATATCTGACATCTGTTCCGCGATCTCATCCATATCGTCGTATGAATTGTTCTCGCTCCATTTTTCCTTGCTCCAGATTTCAATCCGGTTGAGCATCCCGGTCAGTACCACGTCTTTCTCCAGACCAGCAAATTCCCTAAGCGTTCCCGGTAGAAGAATTCTCCCCTGCTTGTCCAGCTCGCACGGCGTGGCGCCCGCCACAAAGAAACGTGAAAATTGTCTTGCGCTCTTATTCGTAAGCGGAAGCGCACGAAGCTTTTCCTCAAATTCGTGCCATGCATCGTTGGGAAATACAAACAGACAGCCATCCAATCCCTTTGTAACCACAAATTCTTCTCCAAGCTCTTCTCTGAATTTGGAGGGGATGATCAGCCTGCCTTTGGTGTCTATCGCATGATTGTATTCTCCCATGAACATATGACACACCTGCTTTCGTACCGCATCCCTCTGATGCGGATGGGGATTGCTGGGATTTTCCTCCCATTTTGTACCACAATCCACCACTTCTCTCCACTTACACATTAATAATAGACCAGTTTCAGGGAAATGACAAGTGTTTTTTTCGTTTTTTTATTTTTAGTCACATAACAGAACACGCTTTGTGCACCTGCAGGACCTGCCGCCGGCAGCTTCCTGTGGATGCATGGCAACAAAAAAAAGTACCCTCTTTCGGGTACTTTTCCATATGTTGCGTTTGGTGCAAACTCGCGCACATTATCTTGTGTTAGTTGGTAAGACTGATATATTCCTCCATCAGTCCGTCCAGTTTTCTGCTCTGCATCAGCACATCCTCCATGGTCAATGTCATGGTACTGAGCATTTCCTCCAGTTTCCGGCGTTCCTTTTCGATCTGTACTTTCAGATTTTCGATTTGATTCATCTTGCTTTCTGGTTCCTTTCTCTTCTTCTCCGAACGGCAATGATGAGCACCGAGACAATTACAAGCAGGATAGATAATGCCTGTGAAACCGGGATATTGATTCCCGGCAGCAGAAGCTGATCCGTCCGCAGTCCCTCGATCCACGCCCGTCCAATGCCGTAGCCTGTGAGGTAAAGCAAAAACACTTCACCGTGAAAATGTTTCCGGCTGGTAAACCACAGCAGAAAAATGAGCAGAGCCAGATTCCAGAGAGATTCATACAAAAAGGTAGGATGAACCTGTATAAATTCCACTCCGTCAATGACCTGTATATGCTCCAGCATTTCCTGCGTGATCTCGCCCGCGCGCACCGCTTCCTTCGGGAGTGCCATCGCCAGCAGGTTGTCCGTATAGCCTCCGAATGCCTCGCGGTTGAAAAAATTGCCCCATCTGCCGATAAGCTGCCCTAAGACAAGTCCGACACAGATGGTATCGGCAAACTGACCGAAGTTTTTCTTCTTTACCCGTGTGTAAACCCACACGGTGAGCGCTCCTGCAATCACGCCCCCGTAAATCGCCAGTCCGCCTCCCCGGAAATTTAAAATCTCCCGGAGATTGTCTTTATAGTATTCCCAGGAAAATACTACATAGTAAATCCTTGCGCCAAGAAGCGCAATGACGATCGCGATCAGACTGACGTCAAAATACTGATCGTCGTCCTGCCCCGTCTTTTTTGCCACATGCAGCAGCAGTGCGATACCGCACGCCATCGCAAGGGCAATGATGATTCCATAGTACGCGATTTCAAATCCGAAAATATCAATCGTTTTTCCTACATTCCTGAATGTAAGTCCCAGATTCGGAAAAAGAATCGTCCGTTCACTCAAAATTCATCACTCCATTTTCCGGTGAGGGACCGCTTACACATTGAAGCGGAAGAGAATCACGTCTCCATCCTTCACCACATAATCTTTTCCTTCCAGTCCCACCAGACCCTTTTCCTTTGCCGCAGCAATGCTGCCGCAATCCAGAAGATCCTGATAATTTACAACTTCCGCGCGGATAAAGCCGCGTTCAAAATCAGAATGTATCTTTCCGGCCGCCTGCGGCGCTTTCGTGCCGACCTTGATCGTCCACGCGCGCGTCTCCGGCTCCCCGGAGGTGAGGTAGCTGATCAGCCCGAGAATGCGGTAGCTTGCCTGGATCAGTTTTTCCAGACCGGACTGGGCAATTCCCAGATCCTCCAGGAACATTCTCTTCTCGTCCTCCTCCAGCTCCGCTATCTCCTGCTCAATTTGCGCACAGATCACAAACACCTCGCTGCCCTGCTCTTTTGCAAGTTCCCGCACTGCCTGCACATATTTGTTGGAGGCGCCGTCATCCGCCAGATCATCCTCCGCCACATTTGCCGCAAAAATAACCGGCTTGCCAGTGAGCAGATTGTAGCCGGACAGCCATTCCTGTTCATCCTCGTCATCAGTGGTAAAGGTGATGGCAAGCTTTCCTTCCTCCAGGTGCTCTTTCAGACGCTTCAAAAGCTCCAGCTCCTTCGCCTGCGCTTTGTCGTTTCTGGCGCCCTTGGAGGTTTTGGCGATCCGGCGCTCCAGGATCTCGATGTCTGAGAAGATCAGCTCCAGATTTATGGTCTCGATGTCGCGCACCGGATTGACGCTGCCGTCCACATGAATAACATTGGTGTCTTCAAAACAGCGCACTACATGAACAATAGCGTCCACCTCACGGATATTTGCCAGGAACTGGTTTCCAAGACCTTCTCCTTTGGACGCGCCTTTTACCAGACCGGCAATATCGACAAATTCAATCACTGCCGGGGTCACCTTTACGGAATTGTAAAGCGCCGCCAGTTTCTGCAGGCGCTCATCCGGCACCGCTACTACACCCACATTGGGATCAATTGTGCAGAACGGGTAATTCGCCGATTCTGCACCCGCTTTTGTAAGGGAATTAAACAGGGTACTCTTTCCGACATTCGGAAGCCCCACGATTCCAAGTTTCATCTATTTATCCTCCTAAAAACTGATAATCTTTTAATATGAAACAGTTTAGCACAAAATACGACAAGATGGCAAGTATTTCCGTGCGTCGATTTCTGACAGGAATCGACATTGTAATCGCCAGCCTGAAAGCACCTTCTGCTAGTATCCCCATAAACGTAATATAAATTATAAAAAAACAGAGCAGATGAATTCTAATAAACTCCTCTGCTCTGCTTTACTTTCAGATCGCATAACCACAGCATAGAACGGACTGTATCCGGTATCCCGGTTTCTGCCCGGGTCAGTAAGCCCAAGGCTCAGTCAAACCATACAGTCTCATTTTTTCTTGCAGATTCATAGATCGCATCCAGAATCTGAGTCACTACAAAAGCCTGCTCCGGCTTTACAATAGAATCCCTGTCCTCAATAATAGAGGTAAGCCACTCCTTCGCCTCCAGATACGGAGCGTCGTTCCGTGCCCCAAAGAAATCCCAGGGTTCGCTGCCCGGCGTGAAGGTTTCTTCCATCAGTCTTCCATGGGTTCCCCGGTTATAAACTACCTGCGACTGGTTTCTCAGATCTGCTCCTGCTTTGGTACCGCAGAGAGTCACTTCTGCCTCCCGCACATCCAGCGTATTCAGTGCCCAACTGGATTCCAGTGTGAGAAGTGCGCCGTTCTTCATCCTGATATAGCCCACTGCCGCATCTTCCACATCATATTTTCCGGTGTCCCAGTCTCCCCACATATTGCCATCCATGGCCTCCGGGAGTCTCCCCAGCTTGTGAAATACTGTTCCGGTAACAGATTCTACTTCATAATTATCCATCAGCCACAGCGCCAGATCCAGCGAATGGGTTCCGATATCGATCAGCGGTCCTCCGCCCTGCTGGCTTCCCTGGATAAAACTGCCCCAGGTAGGAACGCCTCTTCTCCTTACAGCATATGCCTTTGCATAATAGATTTCTCCCAGATCGCCGCTCCGGCAGGATTTGTACAGATGCTGTACATCTGCCCGGAAACGATTCTGATAGCCGATAGAGAAATGCTTTCCAGAAGCCTTCCACGCATCCATCATCTTCTGTGCTTCCACAGTATTTACAGCCATTGGCTTCTCACACATCACATGTTTTCCTGCATGGAAAGCATCCACTGCGATGGTGCTATGGCTGATATTCGGTGTGAGGACATAAGCCACATCCACATTGGGATCCGCCAGAAGCTCATGATAATCCGTATACACCCGGGCATCCTTTGTACCATACGTTTGAGCTGCCGCCGTGGCTCTTTCTGCAAAGCCATCGCAAAACGCCGTAACCTCGCACAGATCGCCCAGATCCTTCAGCGCCAGGAGATGTTTGCCTGTCGCAATTCCTCCGCATCCAATGATACCAATTCTCAATTTCATAGCAATTATCCTTTCACTGCACCCATCACGAGTGCATTCTGTACTTGTTTACTCAAAAGAAGATAAATCAGCAAAACAGGACCTGTTGCAACTACCATTCCTGCCCCGATCGGTCCCCACTCCGTGTAGAACATTCCGGACAGACTCTGCAGCCCCACTGTCAGCGTTTTCCATTTCGGATCGCTGATAAATGTCATGGCAAACATCAGCTCGTTCCACGAAGACAAAAACGTGAACATCGCAATCGCTGCTAACGTAGGCTTTACAAGAGGGAACATGATCTTCCAGAACATCTGATAGACATTGCACCCGTCAATGCACGCCGATTCCTCCATTTCAATCGGAAGCGTAGCATACGCATTCGTGAGGATCATGATTCCGGTGGGAAGTGCAAATACCGTATAAGGAAGCAGGATCGCCATCGGAGTATTGACAAAATGCAGACTTCGGAATATCAAAAACAACGGCAGCAGCGTGGCATGAACCGGAATGGTCATACCGGATATGAAGATCCAGTACACCGGTTTCTTCAATTTCCAGCGCATTCTGCTGAGGGCATATGCAGATGTGGCAACCAGTACCGTCGTCACCGCAACTACCACCAGGGAAACCCATATACTATTAAACAAATACCGGAACACATTCCCACTCATCAATGCATTTGAATAATTTTCAACTTTCCAGACCAGTGGTGGTCCTGCGATATTTCCTCCGAAGATTTCTTCATTACTCTTAAATGAAAAAAACACCAGCCATATAAGAGGATAAATCTGCAGAGCAGCCCATAAGACCAGAAATACCGTGATGATGAGCCGGACGAGGCGATTTCCGCTTCTCGATTTCATTTTCTCAGACATCGTCTTCCCCTCCCATCATTCATCCTTTACGTGAAACATCTTCTGCAGCACGAGCGCCATGATAATGCACTCCACAACAATAAATATAGAAATACTGCTTCCGTATCCATACTTATTGAGATTGAAAATATTGCTGAACATCAGTGAACTCGGAACCTCCGTCATATGTACCGGTCCGCCGTTCGTCAATACATAGATCATATCAAACGCTTTCAAAGATCCGATGATCACGAAAATCGCACAGGTCCGGATCATAGGTTTCACCAGCGGAATCGTAATATAGATAGCCGAAGTAAATCCCGTAGCGCCGTCCAGCTTCGCCGCTTCAATAACATCTCTGGAAATGGATTTGATCGATGTATAGAACAGCAGCATATGATATCCGACATTCTGCCAGATGATCGGGACAAAGGCGCTCAGCAATGCGGTGTCCACATCCCCCAGCCAGTTTCTCTGTAAGGATTCCAGCCCCAGAGCCCCAAGAAGCGTATTCAGTATTCCATAGTTCGGATTATAAATCTTCAGCCAGAGCTGTCCGATTACAACAGATGAAAGCGTCATAGGAATGAAAAACACAGTCCGGTAAAAGCCTTCGCCTTTGATCCCGCTGGTCAGAATCAGTGCCAGCAGCAGCGCCAGCGGAAGCTGTGTGACCAGTGTGATCGCACCCAGCAGGAGAGAATTTCCGGCGGCTCTTAAAAATACCTTATCCTGAAACAGTTTGACATAATTTGCAAAGCCAACAAAAACACCTTCCCCAAATCCGTTCCAGTCAAGCAGACTGTATCTGAATGACATGATAATCGAATAAAGTATCGTACCCCCGAACAAAACAAGAGCGGGAACTGTAAATATGGCAATCGCTGTTTTATTTCCTAAAATTTTATTCATACTTATCCCTGCTAACCAGAAACTGCCGCTGTGTCAGAATCAACACCCAGCGGCAGTCTCATTTTTTTATGAATTATCTGATTGCTGCCATAGCTTCAATATAATCGTCAGCTGTCATCTGCTGTGCATAGATTCCCTGGAGGGAAGTAGAATGAACATCTGCTGTCTCCGGGTCAAGCAGAGTATCCCATGCAAGACAGAAACCGTCTGCGCTCTCCATCAGTCCAAGCAGTGTCTCCTGGAAAGGCTTCAGTTCCATATCGCCTTCATACTTCCAGGTCGGGAGGATCGCACCTTCCTCATAAGCGTAGTCGGAGAAATGCTGGCTCATGAATGTAATGAACTCTACCGCTTCCTGCTTATGTTCGCTGGTCGCTGATGCCACCAGTGTCGCGCTTGCGCCGCCGACAAATGCGTTCTGGTCTCCTGCTGCGTCTGTCACTGCCGGCCAGTTCACGATCGTCAGTTTTCCTGCCAGCGGGGAACCCTCGGATGAAAGCTCGCCTACCTGCCAGTTTCCGCTGTACCACATAGCCGCACGACCCTGTTTGAACTCTTCAATGGCTTCATCATTCGTAAGGGCAACGCTGTCGCCGGAGAATACTCCTTCATCTACCATCTTCTGCAGTTCCTGTGCCGTCTGTGCAACAAATTCCTGATTAAAGCTTCCTTCGCCGTTCAGCAGCGTTGTAGTAGTTTCCACACCGCCGTATCTAAGAGCAAGCACTCCAAACGGGAACAGACCCGGCCATTTATCTTTTTCTCCCATTGCAACCGGTGTGATGCCATTCTCATTGAATACCTTGGAGACTTCGTAGAGATCATCCATGGTCTTCGGAACCTCCAGTTCATACTTGTCGAACAGCTCCTGATTACACATAAGCACTCCGATAAAGCTGTCCAGAGGAAGTCCATAGAGAGATCCGTTATAGTAGAAGTTGTTGCAGATATCCGGCATCATGGCATCCATGTTGATCGTACCATCTTCCACATAGGAATCCAGATTCTCAACGATTCCCGCCTCAACAAACGGTGCTGTAAATCCGCCGCCCCATGCATAGAAAACATCCGGAACAGAACCAGCCGCAAGCTGTGTTTTCAGCTTCGTCTTGTATGCATCGTTATCCGCAGTATCCTCCACGATAGTCACATTGGGATGCGTTTCCTTATACTCATCCAATGCTCTGTACCAGCCCTTGTACTGTCCGTCTGCCTGATCTACAAAAATGTGAGATACATTCAGGGTGATCTGCTCCGCCTCTTCAGCAGATACTGCACTTCCGGTCATCGCTGCCAGCATACTAAGTGATGCCAGAGCTGCCGCCGCCTTCTTAAAATTCCTGTTCATACCTTTGTCGGTAACAAAACTTTGTTACCTCCTCCTTTCTTTCACTTTATTTGGTATCTCCATTTTACACTAAAATGCGATGCAAAAATCTCATACTTTTTACCTTTTTCAATATTAATTTTACTTTTTTCACGCCTTCTCCAGTGACTTTGCCAAATTTTCCTTCGCTATTTTCGCTTTATACGTAAATATTGCCATAGCAGGAAATTCTTCCGCCGGCAGTTTTTCTGTAAGCCGGACAAAAAAAAGATCCTTCCGGCCATTATCCGGAAAGATCCTCTCAGTTACTGTATTGTTTTCTGTATTCTACCGGGGTAACCCCCACCTTTTTCTTAAACAGTATTCCAAAGTAATTCGCGTTGTAGATCCCCACCCGTTCTCCTACCTCATAAATTTTCAGATTACTGTATCTTAAAAGCTGCTTCGCCTTCGCTATCCGCCGGTCTGTAAGGTACTCTATAAAGGAGCTTTTTACTTCTTTTTTAAATATACGGCTGAGATAGCTGCTGTTCAGATAATAGGTATTCGCCAGTGTCACCAGGGACAGATCCGGATCATCCAGATTCTCCTTGATATATTGCTTCATGGAATAAATCAGCTTCGAGGTATCTGCCGCGGGTGCATCGTTCTGAAGCATCGCCGCAAGCTCATCACACCCTTCGATAAAGCCCTGTCTCAGCTCAGACAAATTCTGTGCCTCTTTCGTCTTTTCATAAAGCCGCATATAAACAGGCGGAAAAGCGTCTTCATACTGGGTACCGGACAGCATATACACATAAAAGAAGGTATTCAGAAGCTGCATCTTCAAAAATTCCATATCCTCCGCCGTAACATGACTCCAGCTGCCAAACCACTCGTCAATGATCTGGCTCATCTCCGCCGATGAATCAGACTCAATGCAATACTGCAGTCTCCGCAATTCCTTCATGGAAAGCAGTTTTGCATATTTTTTCCTGTCCTTGCGGTAAAATACAGGATTCTCATATTCATTGTCACTGTTGATCAGCGCCGTGTTCAGCCTGGTCACTGCATTCATGTAAGCCATATGAATACTTTTTTCCTGATTTCTGATAATATCGCTCCCGTAATACAAAGGACTCTCAAAAACCTTCCGCCAGCCCGTTTCCAGCTTTCTGAGAAATTCCTGATGATTGATCTTCTCCTGCGGATCCAATATAACAAACCGGTCGAACCGGTCGCTGATCCACACCATGTTTTCCATATGCTTCACGCAGTAGTCCCTGATCCATTCCTCCCGCTGCTTTCTGGCATTTCTGGAAATTCCGTGCTTTTTGTCGCCGACATTATATTCCAGGACTCCGAGCCAGATAAAATCGCTTTTTTCCGGCGAAAGCTCTTCCATGAACTGATTGCTCACAATTTCTTCCTGAACATCCGATTCCAGAAGCTTGGTCAGATAATATTCACGAACCACTTCCTCTGTGTCCTTTTTAAACTCAGACAACCCTTTTATCTCGCTGTCCCGCAGACGCTCTGACTCAATCTTTGCGCGGAGCTTTCCAACGGCTTCTACCAGCTCATCCATATTGATGGGCTTCAGAATATAACCGTCGAGTCCAATATGAATCCCGCGTTTTGCATACTCAAAATTATCATAACCGGTAATTGCAATGATTTTGATAGAAGGGTACTCTTCCTTCAGTTTTTCTGCAAAAAACAGACCGTCTGTCACCGGCATGCAGATATCTGTCAGAACAATATCCGGCTGAAGAACCGCCATCTGGTTCATGGCTTCTTCCGCGGATTCCATTTCTCCCACGACCTCGATTCCCTGCTCACTCCACGCGATACCGTTCCGGATCAGTTGTCTGATCAGATATTCATCATCTACAATTATCAGCTTTAACATAGTTACAATTCCTCCAATATCAGATCAATTGTAATCGCCGTTCCCTGGTTTTCCTCTGACTCTATGCTCCAGGCCATCCGCTCTCCATAGCAATACTGCAGTCTGTGAAGAGTGGCAGACAATCCAAAAGATTTCCCGTGTTCCCCGCCTTCTCCTGCAAGCGCCTTCGTCAATAATTCTTCCGACATACCCCGGCCATTGTCTGTCAGCCTGATCCGGATCTGCCGTTCTCCAATACGGGTAATATCCAGTCTGATGATTCCATGCTTCGTGTAGCCATGAATTCCATGGTTGATCGCATTTTCAATCAGCGGCTGCAGCGTGAGCTTGAGGATTTTCCATTGCAGAATGTCAGGGTCTACATTGTAAATATAATCAAACTCCCCGACAAACCTCATTTGCTGGATATCCACATAGCTCTTCAGCATAATGAGATTGCGCTCAATCGTGATGAAGTCATCCCCCTTGCTGAGATTAATCTTATAAAACCGTGAAAGAGCATCAATCATATAGCAGGCATCATCATACCGTTTCAGTACAAACAGTGCTTTTACAGAATCAAAGGTATTGTACAGAAAATGAGGATTAATCTGTGCAGTCAGCGCCTTCAGATCCGCCTTTCCCTTCATCTGCTCTGCTTCCTTCGTCCGCTCGATCAGAAGATTGATTTCCCTCACCATATCGTTATATACACGGATCAGTTCCCGGATCTCGTAGTGCCCGGAGTTCATTTCCACCGGCTGGAAAATTCCGTTTTGAAGCGCGCTCATGGATTCCATCAGCGTCCGGATCGGCCGCGCATACCATCTTGATATTACAACGATACCGATCAGAGTCACCACTGCCTGCAGGGCGATCAGCATGATCTCCATCAGATTTCTGCTATGTTCTTTCCGATACGCGTCATCCACGGAAATGGCATCCATATAGTACCCTTTGTCTGTCTGAAGAATACAGAACATGTATTTCTGCCCGCCCATGGTACCGATGATAGTCGTCTCACCCCGGTCGATCATATCATTCCCGATTTCCAGCATCTCAGTGCGGTACCGGGGATCCGACATCACAATCATGGATCTCTCCTCATCCAGCAGACAAAAAATACTTTCGTATTTCGTATCGTCGGACACCAGCAGATTTTCAAGCACATCCGTCGAAACAATCATAATCATGTAACCGATCTGCTGAAAGCTCCGCGTACTGCGGACCGCTCTCCGGAAACAGATTTCAGTCTCATTGTCCGGCCGGGAAAAATCATCGTTGGAAAAGTCTACATAGTATTCCCCATATTCCCGATCACTATACCACTCATAATCCTGAACCCGCTGGTATTTCGGATAATGTTTGGGCTCCTGGTCCGCAAATGCCAGCAGCTCGGTATTACTGTACAGATAAATAGACTCAATCTGGGTAATATTTGCCACAAGCTCATCCAGATAATTATTCACATCGTTCTGAAGATTAAAATTGATCTGACCGTCTGAACCCTTTTCCAATGCTTCCTGCACGGAAGCATTGGAAAAACAGATCCTTGAATAGCTGTCCAGTGTATCCACCAGATTCTCTACCAGATTGTCAATGCTGTCCAGATAAGTCATGGATGCCACTTCCACTCTCTGATATATGGAATAGGAATTGTAATACCGGTTGATACAGAGAAAAATCACCAGGATCTGGATAACTGCCGCAGTCATAACTATCGACATTTTCGCAGAAATGCTGAGTTTATTTAATTTACTACGATAAAAAGAAAGTATTTTACGCATAAAGCTCAATCTGGTATACCTGTTCTGCCGTCTTATATAATACCTGGTCTAAATCTGCTGCCGGTATTACTGTTTTTAAGGTCTCAAGCTGTACGGGTACATTGTTCACATGATCTGAGGAAAACATCATTTTTTCCGCTCCAAGCTCCGTGTATATCGTCTTCATATCCGCGACTCCGATCCAGGTCGGTTCCAGATAAACATTCGGACAGAGCTGTGCAAGAATGATGGACTCCCGGGTCATAAGCCCCATCCCGGCATGTGCAATGACAATTTTCAGTTCCGGGAATCTCTGTGCGGTCTTCAGAACATGCATGGGATTGGAAAACGGTATGCCGGATCCGGTATGCACCATCATTGGCACCCCAAGCTCCGCCGCAATAGAAAAGGCATACATTCCGTCCTCCGACTCCGGATCACACGCATGACCAATGGGTGTCAGCTTCAGACCGACAAACCCCAGCTCTCTCACACAGCGATAGGCTTCCTCTCTGTATTCCTCATGGGTAAAATGAGGGTAAATAGAAGCCATTCCCCAGATTTTCATATCCGTGCATGCGCAGAAACGGGCGATCCTGTCATGGATCTCCCTGTTTGCCTCCACCGAAAATCTTGGAAGAGACGGCTGCACAATGGCTCCCTGCACGATGGTTCCTCTATAACCATCCAGCAGCGTTTTTTCCGTAATAGAATGACCAAATACCACATCGTCTCCAAGATGTGCATGTACATCAATCGCTCTCATAGTTCATCTCCTTCACAGGTGGGAATCACCGCACCGGCAGATGCAGACCTTACATTCTTTGCATACTGATACAGGTAGCCCTCTGCTCTTCTGCGGCAGGTGTAGGGTTCTTTTCTTCTCTCTTCAAAATCCACCAGCGGTGCATCAATGGTTCCTTTTTTTACATCTACAATAATTTCATCTCCGTCCCGCAGATAAGCGATGGGACCGTCGTCAGCAGCTTCCGGGCAGATATGCCCCACAAAGCACCCGTTATTTGATCCGGAAAACCGTCCGTCCGTAATAAGGCATACCTTAGAACCAAGCCCCAGGCCTACCAGAAGCTTCATTGCCTTATACATTTCCGGCATGCCCGGTCCGCCCTTAGGTCCCTCGTTGCGGATTACGACCACCGCACCTGCCTGCACCTCTCCGTTCCGGATACTGCTCAGCGCCTCTTCCTCTCCCTCATAGACCTTCGCCTTTCCCCGGAAATATAAAGCATCCTCCGGAATCGCCGATGGTTTTGTAACAGAGCCATCCGGCGCAATATTTCCATAAAGAATGCCAATACCCGGTCTGTGATGCACCGGGGCGCTGTCATCATGGATCACCTCCGGCCGGCGGTTTTTCACATGCTCCAGATTCTCTTCCACCGTTTTTCCGGTACAGGTGAGAAGCTCTGTCGAAAGCTTTCTCTTCATCCCCTTCATCAGAGCCGGGATACCGCCTGCCTCGTAAAAGTCAAGGAGCGTATATGGTCCCGCCGGGATCATGGCTGCAAGATGCAAAGCCTCTCCGCTCACCTCTCCAAACTCTCTCAGGGTGAGATCGATCTTTCCTGCCCGGGCTATGGCCAGGATATGAAGTACGGCATTGGTGGAGCCTCCGATGGCTGAGTTCACACGGATCGCGTTCAGCAGTGCCTCCTTTGTAATAATATCACGAATACGGATATTTTTCTTCACTAATTCTACAATTGCTTTGCCGCTGTCATAGGCCGCCGCCATACGCTTGCTGTACACCGCCGGAATGGAGGAAGCTCCCGGCAGCATAATGCCCATAGCTTCCGCCAGACAGCCCATAGTATTGGCGGTACCCAGCATTGCGCAAGAGCCGGCTGTCGGTACCGCATGATTCTCGATCCAGTCAAATTCTTCCTCTGTGATGCGCCCTGCCTGCAGCGCTCCCTCAGACTGCTGGATAAAAGAATGATCAATATATTCCCCACCGTAAGGATTTCCCTGTGCCATGTGTCCCGGAAGGCTTGGTCCGCCATTGATTAAAATAGCCGGAAGATTGACTCTCATCGCTCCGATCAGCATTCCGGGAATGATCTTGTCACAACTGCCGACCAGAACGATTCCATCCAGCCGGTGTGCCTGCACCATTGCCTCCACATCGTCCGCAATCATCTCCCGGGCGGGGAGAATATACCGCATTCCGCCATGCCCCATGGCGATTCCGTCACAGGCGCCGATAGTTCCGAACTCAACCGGCATACCGCCCGCGGCCTGGATTCCCTCCTTGATGCGGTCTGCCATCTGCCGGAACACAAGATGTCCCGGACAGATGGAATTATACGAATTCGCAATAGCAATGATGGGACGGTGAAGCTCTTCTTCTGTGAAGCCGTCCGCCTTGTACAGGGCCCTGACGTTGGCATAGCCGGGACCTCTTAATATATCATGACTTCTGTAATTCATCTATTTCCTCACTTTCTCCTTCCCCATCTCTGCCAAATGCGGCTGCGACCGGGTTTTAGCCCATCAGATACCGGAAACGGTAGCTGCCGGAACCGACCTCTGTGATTTCTTGACCCGGAACAGCGATTTCTGCACTGGTGTTTGCCGGAACAGTGACGTTCAGAAGAAACTCATCATCGTTCTTCTCCCAGTCAACACAGACCTCTCCATAAGGTGTCTCTACCTTCGCTGTCACAAAACGCAGTCCGCCAATCGGCTTCGGCGCGATCCCGATCTTCTTATAGGCCGGCTCCAGAGGTGTAATACCTGCCAGCTTCTCATAAAAGCACCCGCTGATGCTTCCGAACATCGGCTGATTATGGTTCCCGGGGCACTGATAAAAGCCATATTCTTTTTCCCAGTATTCCCAAAGGGTAGTAGCGCCATTCGACAACATATATCCATAGCCGGGATAAGTCACACTGGTAATCATGCGCCATGCGATATCCTCCAGCCCGAACTCGATCAGTGTCTCAAACAGGAAGGGTGTACCGAAAATACCGGTGTCGAGATTCCCCTCACAATCCTTCACAACATGATCCGCAAGATATGCCCTTACCTGGGGCAGCTCCCTCTCCCGGATACAGCCCAGTTTATTGGCAAACGCCTCCGTTCCCTGTGCTCCGATGCTGTAACAGCCGGTGTCCGGATCGTAAAATTCTGCCCGGAAGGCCTGAACCGTGTGTCTGTATTCCTCCTCAAAACGCTTTGCATCCTCTTTCCTGCCCAGGACATCTCCAAGTTCCGCCATAAGTCTGGCACAGTATCCATAGAAGAAGGTGTTCACAAATCTGGGCGGTATCAGAATCTCTCCCGGCGTAGACCACTCGCCAAGACAGCCTCTGTCCTCTCCCTCTCCTTCCACGATTCCGTTTTCCATACCGGTCCGGAGGAATTCCATCCACTTCGCCATGCTGTCGTAATGCTCCAGAGCTGTCCTGGTATCACCATAATACTGATACAAAAGACGCGTGATCACAATCATTGCGCAGCCCCATGCGGGACCGCCTCCGCCATCCTGGCACGGGACCGTATGCGGGATAAAACCAGTCTCCTTATCCTGTGCATCGGCAAAATCATCCATCCAGTCCGCATAGAAGCCCTGCATATCGTAGCTGTACATCAGAGCCTTTGCGGTAGCCAGCGCATCTCCGCCGTAGCCCTGACGCTCTCTGTGCGGAGAATCCAGGGGAATTCCCCCGTGAAGTCCCCCTTCCATAGACCACAGGCTTGCCTTCTGGATCTGATTGATCAGAGCATCCGAACACCGGAACTCTCCCCTTCTTTCCACACCGGAGCGGATATGGACCGCCGTGAAGTCCCCCTTCTGCGGTCTGCCCGGATATCCCTGTACTTCCATATAACGGAATCCATGCCAGGTAAATGCCGGCTCATACCATTCCTCACCTTTGCCGTTCAGAATATAAATATCCTTCTGCTGGCTCCAGCCGCTTCCGGTACTGTAGTAATTAATTTTTCCATCCGGCCACAATTCCTCCCCGAACCGGAGCTGTACCTTCTGACCGGGAATTCCGGATACCCGCATGCGCACCCAGCCAGTCACGTTCTGACCGAAGTCAACCACATACATTCCCGGCTTCACTTCATTGATGCTCTTAGGCAGAAGTCTGCACACCTCTTCGTCTGACGGCGCTTTCTGCTCTGCCAGCTTTCCTCCCGGCGCATCTGTTCTGCAGGCAGGACTCCAGTCAGAAGCATCAAAGCCCGGCTCATTCCAGTGGGGCAGTTCCTTTCTGGCATCGTAAATTTCTCCGAAATAAATGTTGTTATAGGTTCTGGGGCTCTCATGCCAGCAGAAGCTCTCGTCACTGACAATGACTTTTTTCGTGCCATCCCCATAAGTCAGCTCCATCTGAAGCAGCAGCCTGGGGTATCCATACCACAGCTCCTTCTCATTGATCTTATCCCGCTGGTTGTACCAGCCATTCCCCAGAGCAATGCCGATGACATTCTGTTCCCCGGCAATTTCATCCGTAATGTCGTATGTATGATAGAATGCCCTTTCCACATAATCCGTCCGGTTAGGAGAAAGGAGCCTGTTCCCGCATTTTTTCCCATTCAGGAACAGTTCATAATATCCAAGCCCGCAGATGTAAACCCTTCCTGCCACCGGTCTTTCTTCAGATGTCCACGCTCTTCTGAAATACGGCGCAGTCACCTCCTTCGGAGCACAGATCCACGCTGCCTGCCAGTCACTCTCCTGCAAAAGTCCCATCTCAAAAAAGCTGATATCGCTCCACTGGGAGACTTCATCATTCTCATCCCAGATCTGGACCTTCCAGTAAACCCGGTCCCGGGACTTCAATTCCTTTCCGCCGTAAACAATTCCCACCGAGCAGTCCGATAATACTTTTCCGCTGTCCCAGAGAATCTGTTCCCCTGTACTCTGCGCCATCTGGTCCGCCCCGGATATCTGCTCTGTACACGTGATCTGTTCTGTGTCTGACATTTCCAGCGCCAGAATCCGGTATGCTGTCTGTCTGCGGTCCTGCCCGTAGGCTTTCATCTTCCAGGAAAGCCGCGGAAGCAGATTGTCAATACCGATAGGGTTCACCCGGTAGTCGCAGCGAAGCCCCACCGCTTTAAACTCTTTCTGTCCCTGATTACTCATGTTCCCTCCAATCGAGGATAACTCCCATAGCCTGTGTACGATCCTTCAGCAGCATCCTGTACATTTCCGGCGCGTCCTTATAGGATGCTCTGTGAGTTATCATGCCCGACATATCAATCTGCCTGTTATAAATCATTTTAAAAAATACCTCACTGTTCCTCTGGCAGGTCCAGGGATTATCATAGCTGGGCACCGGTGCCTGGGATGAGGTATGCGCGCCGATAATGTTGACACTTATGGCGTTGCAGCAGTCATGAAAATCTATCAGCGTTTTCTTTTTCGGTGAACTCAGCATACAAAGCTTGCCCTGCTGATGCAGTACCTGGAACTCCTCCGGAATCACATCCGCATTTCCTGTAGTCTCGATCACAATGTCCGCCATATCACCTTTTGTAACTCTTCGCACGACCTCTGCCGGGTCCTCTTTGGCAGAACAGATGGGGATCACAGCCGGAGATTTCGGCAGGATATCCAGTCTCTTCTCACTTCTGTTCACAACAAAAATCTCAGTACAGCCGCCTGCCAGAAGAAGTCTTACCGCAAGCTGTCCCACAATGCCTGCACCATATACAACGACACGGTTTCCCATCTCTATAACGGTTCTGCGCAAGCCATTGATCGTTGTTTCTGCCAGTGCAAAGAAAGAAGCATATTCCGGCTCTATCTCGTAATTGATCATCCGAAGCTCCTCCACTCCGGCGGTGACATACTGCGCATGTCCGCTGAAGCTGGCAACCCGCTGTCCGATCAGCTCGCGTGAAACGCCCTCTCCTGTCTCTTCAATCACACCGATATTTGAATACCCGCTTTCCATGGGATAA
Source organism: uncultured Marvinbryantia sp. (assembly GCF_905201705.1). GTDB lineage: Bacteria > Bacillota > Clostridia > Lachnospirales > Lachnospiraceae > Marvinbryantia. The sequence continues at coordinate 61,155 of NZ_CAJKOX010000007.1, read as the reverse complement.
TGAATATAGGTAGACCACTTGGAATTCTCGGGACATTCCCCCTTTAAAAATGTAAGCTCTGTTCCTGTGCTGATCAGTGACTGCTCCGTTCTGATCAGTACCTCACCTGCTGCCGGCTTCGGGCACTCCCTATCCTGCAATTCAACCTGTGATGGTCCGGTAAAAATGACTGTGCTGTTCTTCATTGTTCTTTCCCTCCTGAAAAATAGTTAGATCATTGTAGATATTATATAAATTATCCTCATAATGCACAATACACTGCGCATTTTTGATATTATTATCATTATATAAAAGCATTTCAAAATAACTTCTCACTATTTTTACTAGTTTTATATACTTTTTTATCTAAAATTTTTATAAAGAAATGCGTCCGGATTACCGGACGCAGATGAGAAAGATAAAAATGAAGGTTTCGTTTCAAATTGAGCTGAATTGCTTTGATCCTTCATCCCCTTAATCGCGTGATTCAATTACAAGCAGCCTCCCGCCGTCAAAGCCGATATACGCCTCTTCGTCCGTGATCTGGTTGCTGATTCCGATAGCATCGCCGCAGGTCATAGTATAGCCATCCAGCGGATAGAAAAATCCCCGCAGAACCAGATTGGTAACATTTTCCCCAAAGGCAAGCAGCGACACATATTTTCCGTACTGTTCCGTCCTTTTTAAAGTCAGCGGCTTATCTGCAAGACGAATGCGGTTATTGGTATCCAGCAGAAAGCAGGGCACTCCCGCTTTCAGGGCAAGGGACAGATTCTTTATACTTCCGAGCATATGGTCAATTCTTGTTCCGGTCGCCCCCAGTATCGTAATTTGCGTGCTTTTCAGTTCCAGCGCCATCAGCACGGCGATCTCCATATCAGTGGAATCCTTCTGCGGCCAGAATCTTCGCACCGGCACCCCTTTTTTCTCAAACCAGGCAAGTATTTCCGGAGATACTGAATCGAAATCCCCTACGATCCAGTCCGGCAGAATATCCGCACGCCGAAGAAATTCCATTCCACGGTCCGCCGCTATTACAAAATCATATGCTTCCTCTCTCATAAAAGTAAGGGCAAAATCAAAGTCGATATTGCCCCCGCCGATAATCAATGTCTTCATTTCATCAATTCCTTCAGTTCTTTAACATTTTTGCGGATATCCTCGCCAAAGACTGCGGAGCCTGCCACAATTACGTTTGCCCCGGCTTCCAGCACACGCGGAAGCGTTTTCCGGTTGATGCCGCCGTCCACCTCAATGTCGATCGGGCGTCCCTCCGCCTCCAGGCGGCTGCGCAGCGCCCTTATCTTTCCCAGGCTGCTCCCGATAAACGCCTGTCCGCCAAAACCCGGATTAACCGTCATCAGCAGCACCATATCCGCCTTGTCCAGCACATAATCCAGCTGCTGCAGAGGCGTCGCCGGATTGAGCGCAACGCCCGCGCGCAGCCCAAGCTCCCTGATCTCCTGCAGTGTGCGATCCAGATGACGGCAGCACTCGGCATGTACCGTAATGGAATCCGCCCCGCAGTCGGCAAAGTCCTTCAGATAGCGCTCCGGTTCCTGGACCATCATGTGGACGTCAAACACCTTTTTCGTCGCCCTGCGGAGCGAAGCGACAACCGGCATTCCAAAAGAAATACTCGGCACAAACATCCCGTCCATCACATCAATATGGATATAGTCCGCTCCCGCCTCATCAGCCGCCCGTACCTGTTCTCCGAGCGCGCAGAAATCCGCCGCAAGTATGGATGGTGCAAGTAAATTTTTCATATTCGTTCCCCTTTTTATATGATCCCCTCGGATTTTTCCGCGCTTTGCGCCTCCAAAATCCCGGACATCATTAATATCTTCTCTTATTTTTTAACTCATCATACATTTCCAGATAATTTTCGTAGCGCTGGCGGCTGATCCTGCCTTCCGCAAGCGCTGCCTTCACCGCGCACCCCGGCTCGTGCGTATGCGTGCAGCCAAGAAAACGGCAGTCCCCCCGGTAGGGCGCAAACTCCGGAAAATACTCCTTCAGCTCCTCCTTTTCCATATCCCACACAGAGAGAGAGCTGAAGCCGGGCGTATCGCACAGAAACGTGTCTCTGTCTATCGCAAGGATCTCACTATGGCGGGTGGTATGCTTTCCGCGATCGATCTTCTCGCTGATCGCTCCGGTTTCCATCTGCGCATGCGGCACAAGCAGATTGACAAGCGACGACTTCCCGACGCCGGAGGGACCGGCCACCGCGGTCGTTTTCCCTTTCAGGATCTCACGCACGCCTGATAAGCCCTCCTGCGTGAGCGCGCTTGCAAACAGCACCCGACAGCCGCAGTTTTCATACACAGACCGCAGCCGCTCGCACTCCTCTTTCTCCACGATATCCTGCTTGTTGAAACAGATTACCGATTTCACCGACTGCTTTTCCATTGCCACCAGAAAGCGGTCGAGCAGATTGAGGTTCGGCTTTGGCTTTGCCGCCGCAAAAATAACCAGCGCCTGGTCAATGTTGGCGACCGCCGGGCGGATGAGGGTATTTTTCCGCGGCAGGATCTTTTCAATGCTGCCCGTGCGCTCCGCTTCTTCAAGAACGTTAAGCTCCACATTGTCGCCGACCAGCGGCTTCGTGCCGTCTTTGCGGAAAATTCCCTTCGCCTTGCATTCATAAACGCCGGACGCTGTCTGCACATAATAAAATCCGGCAATTCCCTTAATGATTTTTCCCTGCATAAATTAATTTACCTGTGAAAACGGAACCACATAGGAGGCCAGGAAATCATATTCTCCCGTCTCGCTGTTCAGCACATACATATAAACCGTTCCTATGTCTTCCCCGGCCTTGCCTGTAACAGCAAGATCATAAGGGAAGGTGATGGAGCCCTGTGCGATTACCGTCGTATCTTCTCCCTGCATCAGGTCCAGTCTCGCCTCTTCGCCATTATAACCCGCGGGCGCCTCCAGCTGCGCGTTGCACGCCCATGTGCCCGACGCCGTATTATCACCGGAGCCGCTTCCGCTGCTCACGATCAGGATCACCGTCGTGCCCGGCACTGCCGTTCCCGTGACACTCTGCTCAAGTACCGTGCCCGCTGCGGCGCCGTCCTCGTTATCCTGCCGCTGTACATAAAAGCCTGCGGACATCATCATATCATATGCCGTATCGTAATCGAGCCCGGTAACATCCGGCACGCTCACAGGATTGCCCCGCTGCGGCATCTGTTCTGTCTCACTCTCCGTCTCAGCCGGCGCTTCTGTCTGCGTCTCTGTTTCCGGATCCGTCTCCTCCGGCATCTGGACCGGAGCCTGCGTCTCCTGTGCCTGTTCCTGACCGGTAATCTGATTCTGCGTCTGCTGTGAGCCGGCATCCTGCTGCGTTTCCTGCCCGGAATTCACCGTGCTCTCCGTCACCTTTTCCGTCTGGCTGCTTCGCCCGAAAAGCGACGGAAGGCTGAATTTAATGATCCCGAGCGCATTCGCCACCAGTCCAAGGAAGATACAGGCGATCAGAATAGCAACGATAATGCCGCCCACCGTCACGATCTTCTCCAACCGCGAATTCAGGATGCCGTCGTCGTCATCGTCCTCCTGATAACGGTTATCATTGTCGTACTCCTCCTGATAATCGTAGCCGCGCTTTCCGTAAGCGCGTCCGTATGGATCATACGGCTGTTTTCCATAGTTCTGCTGACTGCCCGGTTGCTGTCCATAGCCCGGCACTCCTCCCGGCTGGCGATATCCCGGCTGACCGTATCCCGGCGCATTTCCCGGCTGTCCATAGCCCGGCGCATTTCCCGTCTTTTGCCCTGCATAGCCGCCGGTCTGCTCGCCCGGATTTTCCGAAGCGCCCGCACTGTGCGCGCCCTCTTTGATCGCGCCAAGCTCATCCTTTGAGATGACCACGGTGCGCCCGGTATTATTCGGATTTACGATATGAACAAAGTCCCCGTCCGGGTTGATCAGCGATTCCTTTAAATCGTAGATCAGCTCCGCCATGTTCGCGTAGCGTCTGTCCGGGCTTTTCTGTGTACACTTGTAGATAATCTGCACCGTACTCTTCGGCAGATTCGGCACGTAAATTTCCGGGGATTTTATCTCCTCCTGCAGATGCTTGATCGCGATCGCCACCGTCGTGTCGCCGTCAAACGGTACGCGCCCTGTAAGCATCTCATACATCGTAATGCCGAGCGAATAAATGTCGCTCTTGGCGTCGCTGTAGCCGCCGCGCGCCTGCTCCGGAGAGCTGTAGTGCACAGACCCCATCACCGTCGTGTTGATAGTGTTGCTTGTGGTCGCGCGCGCAATACCGAAGTCCGTCACCTTCACCTTTCCGTCCGTGGAAATGATGACGTTCTGCGGTTTGACGTCGCGGTGGATGATCCCGCTGTTGTGCGCGGCCTCCAGTCCCTGCGCGACCTGGATCGCGATGCTGGTCGCCTCGCGCACGGCAAGCTTGCCTTTTTTCGCGATATATTCCTTGAGGGTGATCCCTTCCACCAGCTCCATAACAATAAAATTGACATCGTGATCCTCCCCGACGTCGTAGATATTTACGATGTTCGGATGGGCAAGCCCGGCAGCCGCCTGCGCCTCTGCCCGGAATTTCGTGATAAATGCTTTGTCCGAACGGAATTCCTTCTTTAAGACCTTGACCGCGACAAAACGGTTCAGCTTGTGGTCCCGCGCCTTGTACACATCCGCCATACCGCCGGCGCCGATCTTGCCGACGATCTCATAGCGTCCCTGTATAAACATTCCTTCCTTTAACATTTTTTCACCTCATTTCTGCGCAGTCTCACCAGAAGCGCCGTAATGTTATCGGAGCCGCCGTTTCTGTTGGCCGCTTCCACCAGACGCTTCCCCGCCATGCGCAGACTGCTCTCTTCTTTGATGATGCGCTCTATCTCCTTATCTGTCAGCATATTACTGAGCCCGTCCGTGCAGAGCAGCAGCGTGTCATCCTTTTTCATCTGCACGTCAAAAAAGTCGATCGCCACGCGCTCCTCCACGCCGATTGCCCTTGTGATCACGTTTTTATCCGGGTGATAGCGTCCCTCCTCGCGGGTGATCCCGCCCGCCCGGATCATTTCCTCTACCAGCGAATGATCCCTGGTGATCTGACGGATGGTGTCTCCGATCAGATACAGACGGCTGTCGCCGACATTCGCCACATACAGGGTGTCCTTCACGATCGTCGCAACGACCATCGTGGTGCCCATGCCCTGATACTTTTCTTTGGATTTTGCCTCCTCCAGCACCTTCGTATTTGCCTTTTCGATGGATCTGCGGATGATCCGGATCGGATTTTTGTCCCGCTCCCACCTTACGCTTCTCAGGAAAACCTCCACCGCATAGCTGGACGCGCGGTCCCCTGCGTTGTGCCCGCCCATGCCGTCTGCGACGACAAAAAGGTTCGGCAGCTTTCCAACCGGTGTATCGGACGCAAACACATAGTCCTGGTTTATGCTGCGGATGCGGCCAACATCCGTAATACAATATGATTCCATGTCTATTCCTCTCCTCTGGCTCTGTCCAGATAACTCTTTCTCAACTGACCGCATGCGCCGCCGATATCACGGCCCATTTCCCTTCTAATTGTAACATTTATTCCGTATTTTTCAAGTTTTGTTTTAAAGTCTGCGATCACCCGGTGATCTGACTGCACATAGCTTCTTTCCCTGATCGGATTTACCGGGATCAGATTAACGTGACAGTTCAGACCGGCGAGCAGCCCGGCAAGCTGCTGCGCATCCTTTTGCGAGTCGTTCACGCCTCCCACCAGACTGTACTCAAACGTGAGCCGTCTTCCTGTCTCTTTAAAATAGGCGCGGCACGCTTCCATCACCTCAGAAAGATCATATTTATAGGCGATCGGCATCAGCTCCATGCGCTTCTCCTGCGTCGACGCATGCAGGGAGAGCGCCAGCGTGATCTGCAGCTTTTCTGCGGCGAGCCGGTAAATATTCGGAACGATGCCGCAGGTGGATACCGTGATGTTTCGCTGGCTGATGTTCAGCCCGTGCTCATCACTTAACATATGTATAAATTTTACCAGATTTTCATAATTATCAAGCGGCTCGCCGGTACCCATCACCACCAGATTCGATACGCGCTCGCCGCTGTGCTTCTGGATCTTGTAGATCTGATCGAGCATCTCCCCCGGAATCAGACTGCGCGTCAGTCCGCCGAGCGTCGATGCGCAGAAGCGGCACCCCATGCGGCACCCCACCTGCGAGGAAATGCAGACGGAATTTCCGTGATGATATTTCATCAGCACGCTCTCGATCACGTTTCCATCCGACAGGCGGAACAGATACTTGCGCGTGCCGTCCGCCTTTGATTCCAGAACGTCCACGATCTCCAGGTTTGTACAGTCATATTCGCAGCATAAACTCTCCCGCAGCTTTGTCGGGAGATTGGTCATCTCCTGCGGCGTATCAATAAGCTTTTCGTGGAGCCACTGATAAATCTGCTTCGCGCGGAAGGATTTTTCCCCGAGCGCCGCAAGCTCCCGCTGCAGCTCCTCATAATCCAGGGAGCGAAGATCTGTTTTTTCCATTATTTTACCCTCTTAAATCTGGCAAGAAAGAAGCCGTCCGTACCATGAATGCCCGGCAGAAGCTGCAGATAGCCCGCCTTCGTGGTGCGGCTCTTCAGCGCGTCGCACAGATACGGGTCGATACTCTCCAGCCTGAACGGATAGTTCTCCAGAAACCATTTTACATTGTACTGATTTTCATCTGCACCGATGGTACAGGTGCTGTAGATCAGCGTACCTCCCACTTTAACGTAGGACCACACCGTATCGAGAATTTTGCGCTGCAGCTTCACCAGCTCCTGCTGCTTCGCCTCTGTCATTTTGTATTTAATATCCGGCTTTCTGCCGATCACACCCAGCCCGGAGCAGGGCAGATCCGCCAGCAGGATGTCCGCCTTTTCCACGGAAGCGCCGTCAAACACGGTCGCGTCCTGGCGCACAGCCGTCATATTGATCCGTCCAGTGCGCTCCAGGTTTTCCTGCATCAGCGACACCTTTATGTCCGTCAGATCGCGCGCCTCCACATAGCCGCTTCCGTTCAGCTTGTCCGATAAATGCAGGCTCTTTCCGCCCGGCGCCGCGCAGACGTCGATACAGTAGTCGCCCCATTTCGGCGCCGCCACCTCCGCCACCAGCATCGAGCTGACGTCCTGTACCTGAAACAGTCCCTCTTTAAACGCGGTGATCGCCTGCAGATAATTATAATCAGAAATCTCCAGCGCATAGGGCAGATACGGTACCTCTTTTACTGTGATGTTCTGCGCCCGCAGCTTTTCGATGATCGTCTCCTTCGGCGCGCGGCTTAAGTTACAGCGGATGCAGGTGCGGCTTTCCTGCCACAGCCCGCGGCAGATCTTCTCCACCACCTCAAAGTCAAACTGCGCAAGCCATTTCTGCAGGATCCACTCCGGCATCGAGTAGCGCACGGAGAGATATCTGCGCGGCGTGCGCTCCGCGTCGGGAAAGGAAACCTCTTCCATCCCCCGATCTACGGCGCGCAGTACGCCGTTCACAAAGCCTTTTAAGGTGTAAAAGCCTTTTTTCTGCGTCAGCTTGACCGCCTCATTGACCACTGCGGAGTGCGGCACGCCGTCCATGTACTGCATCTGATAGACAGACATGCGCAGAATATTGCGGATGACCGGCTTCATGTTCTGCACCTTTACCGTGGAGAATTGCTCCAGAATATAGTCGATCTGGATCATGTTCTCCATCGTCCCCTCAACGACTCTGGAGATGAACGCCCGGTCGCGTTTTTCCAGATACTGATATTTCGTGAGCACATCACGCAGGACGATGTGGCAGTACTGCTCCTCCTCCGTGATCTCCATCAGCGCTCCCAGAATGATTTCCCGCGTGTTTACAATACTAGTCACGATCATTCCTCCTGGAAAGCAAAATCAGGCGAAGAAGCTGCAGAAGCGAGCTTGCAAGCGCCGCCACATAGGTCATTGCCGCCGCCCGCAGTACCTTTTTCGCCCCGGTCATTTCCTGGCTGCCAAGCATCCCGGTGTCCTCCAGGATGCGCAGAGCGCGCGAGGAGGCGTTAAACTCCACCGGAAGCGTGACGAGCTGGAACAGCACCGCCAGCGAAAACAGGATAATGCCCGCCATCACCAGCGGCTGCAGTGAAAAAATCAACCCGGCGATAAATACCGGCCAGGAAAGCTGCGAGCCAAAATTCGCCAGCGGAACCAGCGTACTGCGCAGCACCAGCGGTCCGTACTTTTTCTGATCCTGCACGGCGTGCCCGCACTCGTGCGCCGCCACGCAGACCGCCGCCACCGAATTTGAGGAAAAGGTGCTGTCGGATAAATTCAGAGTCTTATTTCTCGGATCGTAATGATCGGTCAGATTTCCTCTGACATGCCGTATCTGCACGTCAAAGATCCCTGCCGCATGCAGCACCTGCTGCGCCGCCTCCGCGCCCGTCATGCCGCGCATACAGCGCACCTTATTATATTTTGCAAAGGTCGAATTTACCCCGGCGCTGGCGATCATCGTAAGAATCAGCCCCAGAAGTGCCAGGATCATCGTCGGATCAAAATACAGTCCGCGATATCCGTACCCATATCCAAAAAAATTGTTTGCATAGCTCAGCAGCATCATATCATATGCCCCTTTCTTTCTATTTATACTGTGCCCCTGCCGCTTTTCCATCCGCCGCGCCTTCCGGCTGCGCACAGCGCTGCCAAAAGCACGCCTCTCATTCCTTCACACCGAGCTGCGCGCCCTCCGCTATGGAAAAGCCGCGCAGAAACGCTGCGGTATCCATGCGCTTCTTTCCCTCAAGCTGCACCTCTTCCAGTGCGAGAATGCCGTCGCCGGTCTGCACAAAAATTTCGGATTTCGTCACGCGCGCCACCGTGCCCGGTGCGGCGCAGTTTCCGTCGCCGCCCTCCGCCGCGCAGAGCCTTGCCCGCCAGATTTTTAACGTTTTTCCGTCCAGATGCGTGTAGGCGCTCGGCCATGGATTCAGCCCGCGCACCAGCCGCTCGATCTGCGCGGCGCTTTTCTCCCAGTCGATCTCGCCGTCTGTTTTTTTCAGCATCGCCGCGTAAGCGGTCGGACTTTCCTTCGGCTGCGGCGTCGGCGTCACGCTTCCTGCCTCCAGCGCGTCCAGCGTTTTCAAAAGAAGCTCTGCTCCGACAGCGCTTAATTTATCAAACAGACTGCCTCCGGTCTCGTCCGGCGCAAGCGCAACCTTTTCTGTCAGCAGCATATCGCCGGTGTCCAGCCCGGCATCCATCTGCATCGTCGTCACGCCGGAAAAATCTTCTCCGTCGATGACCGCCCACTGGATCGGCGCCGCGCCCCGGTATTTCGGAAGCAGCGAGGCGTGGACATTCACGCAGCCATATTTCGGGATATCGAGCACCGCCTGCGGGATGAGCTGTCCGAAGGCGACCACCACGATCACGTCCGGCGCGAGCTCTTTTATCTGCGCGACCACGCTCTCCTCGCGCACACGCGTCGGCTGATACACCAAAAGCCCGGCTGTCAGCGCCACCTCTTTCACAGGCGTCTGCTGTACCGCCTTGCCTCTGCCCTTCGGCTTATCCGGCTGCGTAAACACCGCCGCCACCTCATGACGCGAGGAGATCAGCGCCTGCAAGGTGCCGACCGCAAAGTCCGGCGTCCCCATAAAGATCACTCTCATGCTTCTTCCTCCTCATTCTCCGGCAATTCAGAGTTATCATAGATTTTCCCTTCTACCTTCGAAGTATACATGATTCCGTCCAGATGATCACATTCGTGGCAGATCGCCCGCGCCAGAAGCTCCTCTCCCTCCAGAACGTATTCCTGCATATTTTCATCAAGCGCGCGTACACGCACGTAGTTCGGGCGCGTCACGATGCCGCTCTTGCCCGGAAGGCTGAGGCATCCCTCATAGCCTCTCTGCTCACCGGAGGTTTCCTCTATCACCGGATTGATCAGGACATACGGATCCTCGCCCGTCGTATCGATCACGACAATGCGCTTCAGAACGCCGACCTGCGGAGCCGCAAGCCCCACGCCGCTCTGATCGTACATCGTTTCAAACATATCGTCGATCAGCGCACGGATGCGCGGCGTCATCTCCTTTACCTCCTTGCATTTTTTCTCCAGAACCTTGTCACCCTGTATTCTCACATTGCGAATCGCCATGTTTCCTTCCTCCTTCTATTCATTCATATCGAACTGGATCCCCACGCTGCGGTAGCCTTCGTTCGCCTCAATATATTGCTCCAGGCGATCCTTGATCGCCGTCAGCTCCTCCGTTGTTCCTGCTTTAATATAAAGTACCTTGCGGTACACCTCCTGTATCTTCGCGATGCTCTCCTGAGCGGGACCGATCACATTGCCCTCGCTGTTTTTGTAAATGCGCTCCGCCATGCGCCGCAAATACTCCATCGCCATGCCGAGATGCTGCTCGTCGCGGCAGGCGCCGTGCACGGAAAGCATTTTCCGCACCGGCGGATAACCCGCCACCATGCGATAGCTGATCTCCTCCTCATAAAAGCTCCGGTAATCCTGCGCCGCCGCCGTGCGGATGCAGTAGTGCTCCGGATCGTAGGTCTGAATGACCACCATGCCGGGATCCTTTCCCCTGCCCGCACGCCCCGCCGCCTGCACCAGAAGCTGGAAGGTGCGCTCGGAAGCGCGATAGTCGTCGGCAAAAAGTGACAGATCCGCCGCCAGGATGCCCACCAGCGTCACGTTCGGGAAGTCGTGTCCCTTCACGATCATCTGGGTGCCGATCAAAATATCCGCCTCCTGATTCGCAAAAGCGGAGAGGATTTTTTCATGCCCGTCCTTCCCGCGCGTGGTGTCCATATCCATCCGCAGAATACGCGCCTGCGGAAACTCCTTTGCCACCATCTCCTGCGCCTGCTGTGTGCCAATGCCGAAGCCGCTCAGAAATTCCGAACCGCATTTGGGACAGCGCGTCGGGCGCCTCTCCGTATGCCCGCAGTAATGACAGACTAACTTTCCGTTGTTATGCAAAGATAGCGATACATCGCAGTGCGGACACATCAAAACATGCCCGCAGGAGCGGCAGGACAGAAACCCGGAATAGCCCCGCCGGTTTAAAAACAGCATTGCCTGCTGCCCGCGCGCAAGGCATTTTTCCAGCTCCTCCTTCAGCGTTTTTCCGAGAATGGAACGATTGCCCTCCTGAAGCTCCCGCCGCATATCCACCACGACCGTCTCCGGCAAAGCGCTTTCCTTCGCCCTTTTTTCAAGCGTATAGAGCACATATGCACCGTCAAGCGCCCGGCTGTACGCCTCCAGAGAGGGCGTCGCCGAGCCAAGGATCACCTTCGCATGCTCAAGCTGCGCCCGCTTTATCGCCACCTCACGCGCATGGTAGCGCGGCGTCTGCTCGCTCTGGTAGGTCGGCTCATGCTCCTCGTCGATAATGATAATGCCTGTCTTTGGAAACGGCGTAAACAGCGCCGAGCGCGGTCCGATCATCACGTCGATGTCACCCGAACGCGCACGCTGGTACTGATCGTAGCGCTCGCCCGCCGAGAGCCGGGAGTGGATAATGGAGATCCGGTCGCCAAACCGCCGGTAAAAGCGCATCACCGTCTGGTACGTCAGGGCGATCTCCGGGATGAGAACAATTGCCTGCTCCCCGCGCGCGATCGCTGTGTCGATCAGCTCCATATAAATTTCCGTCTTGCCGCTGCCGGTGATCCCGTGGATCAGTGAGACGAGATGCCCCGGTTCCTCCCAGTTCCGGCGGATATCCTCCACAATGCGCGCCTGCTCCTCATTTAAGGGAATGCGGATATTGGACGCGCCGTCCGTATGCACAGGATTGCGGTAGGCCGTCGCCGTATCGCAGGCGATCACGCCCTGCTCCTGCATCGCCTTCACTGTGGCAGCGGAAATATTCAGCCTGCCTGTCGCCAGCTCGTAGGGAAGCTCCCGCTCCTCCAGGAGCGCTTCTAAAAGGCGCAGTCTTGCACGCTGGTTTTTCTGCCGGTAGAACGCCAGCTTTTCCCTGGCCTGCTCCTCATCGAGCAAAAGACGAAGGCTCCTTTTTTGGCGCGGCTTTATCTTCTGCTTCACCGGTATGACCGTGCGCAGCGCCTGAGCCATCGTGGAACCGTAGCGCTCGCGCATCCAGGCGGCAAGCGCCACCAGATGATCCTCCCCCGAGGCGCCGTCACTCACTACCTCCTGTATTTCCTTCATCCTGGCAAGCGCGACCTCCGGCTTCCCGGTAATTTTCATCACATAGCCCTTCGTCATGCGATCTCCCTTTCCAAAGGGGATCCGCACCACGCTGCCCTGCCGCACCGCGCCCCGCAGCCCCTCGGGAATGCGGTACTGAAAGGTGCGGTCCAGCCGCTCATGGGAAATATCTACAATAATATCTGCAAAGAGTGATTCCGTCAAGCCTTATCCTCCGCCAGGATTTCACGAATCAGCACGCGCTCATCCATCGGATGCTTCACGCCGCAGATTTCCTGGTAATCCTCATGTCCTTTTCCCGCAAGCACGATAACGTCGCCCGGCTGCCCGTGATGGATCGCGTAGGCGATCGCCTCCTTGCGGTCGATAATTTTAATATATTTTCCGTCGGTCTTTTTCATACCGGTTTCAATATCCTCCAGGATCGCCTCCGGCTCCTCAAAACGCGGATTGTCGGAGGTGATAATGGTGAAGTCCGCATATTTTCCGGAGACCTCTCCCATCTCAAACCTTCTGGAACGCGCACGGTTGCCGCCGCAGCCGAATACGCAGACCAGTCTTCCCGGATCGTATTCCTTTAGGGTCGTAAGCAGGCTCTCCAGACTCATCGCATTGTGCGCATAGTCGATCATCAGCGTGAATTCATCGGACACTTTGATCATCTCGATGCGTCCTTTCACCTTTGCCTTTTTGAGCGCCGCGATCATCTTTTCCTCGTCCACGCCAAAATAATCGCAGACCGCGATCGCAGCAAGGGAATTGTAGATGCTGAATTTGCCCGGAATATCGATCTCCACAAAGAAATTGCGCTTTCCGGTCACGTGATAGGCAATGCCAAGATAACCCGGCTTCGAGACAAGCTTTGCCTCCGACGCCCGGAAATCCGCCTTTTCGCTGAAGCCATAGGTTTCCACATCGCAGGTGTGCCCCTCCAGGATCGCCGGAAGATGCGCATCGTCCGCATTAAAAATACCATGACGGCACTGCTTAAAGAGCATCGCCTTGCAGCGCAGATAATCCTCGAAGCTCTCATGCTCCGCCGGTCCGATGTGATCCGGCTCCAGATTCGTGAAAATGCCGATCTCAAAGGTAAAGCCCGCCGTGCGGTGCAGCATCAGCCCCTGCGAGGACACCTCCATCACCACGCAGTCGCAGCCGATATCCACCATCTCTGCAAAGTATTTCTGGATCGCCGTCGACTCCGGGGTAGTGTTGCACGCCGGGATCACCCTGTCGCCGATGATCGCCTCGATCGTGCCGATCAGTCCGACCTTATGCCCCGCCGCTTCCAGAATCGATTTTATCATGTAAGTAGTCGTCGTCTTCCCCTTCGTTCCGGTAATACCGATCACCTTCAGCTTCTCTGCCGGGTGCCCGTACCATGCCGCCGCGATCAGCGCCATCGCATAGCGGCTGTCCGCCACCTTAATCACCGTAACATCTGCGGGAACCTGCACATCGTCCTGTACCACCAGCACCTTCGCGCCCTTTCCTGCAACCTCCTCAGCGTATTTATGTCCGTCTGAAACAGCGCCCTTAATGCAGAGGAACAGACAGCCTTCGCTCACCTTCCTCGAATCGTTGACGATGTCCGTCACCTCAATATCTATATTGCCCTGTACGCGCTCATATTCCAGTCTCTCCAACAACTCTGTCAGCTTCATAAACGTCCTCCCCGTTCTTAGATTTACTGTCCATATCCTTATTTCACAAACGCACAGGCAGCCACGTCCAAACCTTCCGTTTTCCGCGTTCGTTGCCCATGCGTTCATGATAACACACTTTTTCTATCGTTTCAATTCATAAAAAAGCAGATGCTTAAGCCAAACTCCAGCATCTGCTTTTAAACCCAATATTGACCGTTTTAGTCTGCTGTTTTTTCTATCCGCACGTTGCTCAGATAAACGGCAGCCGCGGAATTTTGATTCCCAAGGTTAAATTCCAGACGTCCGTTGTCGTCATCTTCCCCGGTCATTTCAAATACATACTCAAACGTCTGCTTTTCTTTTGTCAGCGGAACTTTTGTATCCTCAAAGTACCGAATCCATCCCACATCCGGAGCCGATACAGTCACAATTACCGTCCGTTCCTCATCCGCATATGCATCAAAGGATATCCGGTACCGTTCTCCCTGTATCATCGGAAGCCCCGCCTGAACAAGCTGCACACTGTAATCCAGCTCTCCGGCATCCTCCGTTACGATGCGCAGCTCCCGGTCAGCAATTTCTGCATTTGCCGCCCCATCTCCTGCAAGAAGGAATACCCAGTTTTCTTCGTCGGAAAGCTCCTCCGCTTCCGAGAAATCCCCGTTTGTAATATAATTGCCGGTGGCATCCGCCTCCTTCAGCTCTAATACTTTTTCCGGTTTTTTCACATTTTCGTCATAGCTTTCTTTCTGATAAACCCGCACGTAATCTACCTTCATGGCAGCAGCATCGTCAAAAGTTGTCGATTCATCCGGATTGCCCGGCCAGTTTCCGCCGACTGCAACATTTAAAATAATGTAGAACGGCTGATTAAACGGCGCCGGATACGGCTCCTCATCAAAACCTTCTTTTCTTGTGAACCAGTCATTCACGGAAAAATACAGTTCATTGTCCAGGTAGAATTTAATTTCACCCGGTTCCCACTCACACGCATAGACATGGTACTCTTCCGCAAGATCACCGTCCTCTAAAGTATAGGTTCCCTGCTGCTGAGTATGAGGTTCTCCGTAATGCAGCGTTCCGTACTGGCAGTCCGTCTGATTTCCAAGGACCTCCATAATATCAATTTCCCCGCACTTCGGCCATTGACCATAAAAGTCTTCATCCTCAGGCATCATCCAGAACGCCGGCAGAAATCCCTGACCTTTCGGTACTTTAATTCTTGCTTCAAACCATCCGTATTGAAATCCATGCTTATTGTGCGTATTAACTCGCCCCGAAGTATAACTGGCTCCGCCCTTTTCATCCAGTATCTTAATTGGCTGAATGATTAATTCGCCGTCTTTTACATATGCATTCTCACTGCTTTTTACATATTCCTGCAATTCATTATTGACCCAGCCAGGCTGATGATACTCATAATTCCAGCTATTTTCATCGAGCGTATCTCCGTCAAAGTCATCCTCCCACACAAGATGATATCCCTCCGGAATCGTTGTCTTTGCTGTCATATTGCCTCCACCACTACTTTTACCCACACTTTCAGCTGTTTCTGCCCCCGCATTTACTCCACATACAGTTATACATCCCGTTAAAACCACCGTAAATATTACATTCCATAAAATTTCTTTTCGCAGCATATACCTTCCTCCAAAAAAGAATACGTCACTACTCTTTTACGCCGCCAAGCGCCACACCTTCAATAATAAATTTAGACAGAAACAGGTATACCAGAATAATCGGCACAATCGCTATCAAAATCATCATGTACACCTTTCCCATATCAAATTTCAGGAAATCCGCGCTTCGCAGGCTTGCGATCATAATCGGCAGTGTCTGTTTCTTCTTCGTTGTGATAACCAGAGCCGGAACAAAATAGTTATTCCATGCGCCTACAAAAGAGAAAATAGCCTGCACGGCAATTGCCGGTTTTAGAATCGGAAGCACAATCGCGTTAAACGTTCTGAATTCGCCGGAGCCATCGATCCTCGCCGCCTCTACCAGCTGCATCGGCAGGGAAGACTGCATATAGCTGTACATAAAATAAAATACATACGGTGCCGCTATAGACGGAATAATCAGCGGTATCAGAGAATCATTCAGATGCATTTTTGTAATCAGCCGCAGGAAGCCAAGTGCTGACACCTGCGTAGGCATTACCAGAATCATCATGATAAATGTAAAAGCCGGTTTCTGAAGCTTGAAATCATATGCATATAAACCATAAGCTGTCATTGCCGAAAAATAAGTGCTCAGAGCCGCGCAGCCGCCCGATACGATCAGACTGTTAAGAATACCGTTCAAAATAGGAACATTGGCATCATTCAAAACATTCTTAAAGTTGGTTATAAAATTTGACCCCGGCAGGAAGGAAAATCCTTTCTGCAGCTCAAAATGTGTCCTGGTCGCGTTAACAATTAATATATAGAAAAAGAACAGACACAGGAAGGATAAAAATATCAGTACTACATGTGCGATTATCGAACGCACATGGGAAGGTTTCTGTGATTTCATTATGCTCTTCCTCCCTTCTTAGCAAGTCGTTTTGCCTTTTTCGCGGCAGCTTTTGATCCGTCTGGATCATTTGTATTCATCATACGGAACACAATAAAGCATAAAACTGCGCTGACAATAAACAGATATACGGAAAGCGCTCCTGCCATACCATAGTTTTTGCTGCCAAGGTGATTATTCAGATACATGATCAGAGTCGTCGACGTTCTGTTCGGCGTACCCTCGCCATTTGTCAGGATCTGCGGAACATCGAACATCTGCAGACCGCCGATCATAGATGTAATCAGTGTATATGACAAAATCGGTTTGATAAGCGGCAGTGTAATTTTAAAGAAAATCTGTGTATGGTTGCATCCGTCAAGCTCCGCCGCTTCAAACAGGGATGAATTGATTCCCATAACGGCAGCCATCAGCATGATGGTGGTATTTCCGAACCACATTAAGAAGTTCATTAATCCGATCAGGCCTCTGGTACCGCCCACCGTCGCCATAAAACGTATTTCTTT
The DNA here is from genome assembly GCF_905201705.1 of uncultured Marvinbryantia sp. Classification (GTDB taxonomy): domain Bacteria; phylum Bacillota; class Clostridia; order Lachnospirales; family Lachnospiraceae; genus Marvinbryantia. Next base: position 44,302 of record NZ_CAJKOX010000007.1, on the reverse strand, counting down.
ATCAATAATGCCCGCATTCATCAGGAATGAATTTACCGGTCCGTTATCCGAAAACAATGTAAAAAACAACATTGCAAACGCAGATGCCATAATCAGATTCGGAAGGTAAATCACAACCTTGAAAAACTGTTTTCCCCTGATTTTCAGACGTGAGTCTGTAAACCACGCCGCAAGCACCAGGGATACAATAATCTGAGGCACAAATCCAATGACCCACAGAATAAATGTATTTGATGCATACTTTGGTAAATCTGTTTTTAAAAGTGTCAGGTAATTCTGTAATCCAACAAAATTAGGACCAATTTCTTTCAATCCGGAACGGTAGTACTCATAGAAGCTGTATCGTACCGTATCCATTAACGGAATGAAAGAGAAAATAAAAAATGTTGCAAAAAATGGAAGTATAAAAATATAACCCCATTTTGCGTAACTCACCGTTTTCTTTTTCGCATTTTTCTCCTTCATGATAAAACTCCCTTTCAAAAAGTAGCGGGGCGGGTAAAACCCACCCCGGGATACTGCAGATTAAAACTGTTCTATATCATTATTCCGGCCAGATTACCTCGGTGATTTCCGGATAAGTCTCTTTAATTCCTGTTTCAAAGTTGGCTTTTGCTGTTTCAAAGTCAACATTTCCATCAAAATAGTCGTGGAAATGAACCTGAATCTGCTCATTGCAGCCCTGATCATAAGCAGAAACGTTGCTCATGTCAATCGTCGGAGCCACTTCAGAGAACAGTGCAATGTGATTCTGTCCGCCGAGGAATTCAGACTGGAAGTTCGGGTCCTCTGCAATCTCCTGCATACCAGCCATTGTATTCGTATAATCCTGGATTTTGCGGTTTGTAGTCATTTCTTTCATAATATCTTTTGTGCAGGTCAGTTTCAGCATAACGTCCTTTACAAGAGTCGGATTATCTGTTCCTCTTGCGCCTACAAGCCATGTTCCGCCCCAGTAATACGGCTGCGGTCCCTGGCATACTGCCCAGTCGCCAAAGCCTGCCTCACCGGCATTGCCAACCAGCGTAAAGTTGATTCCCCATGTAGAATAGAAGAAGCCGAATACCTTTCCGTCTACACCCTGATCCTGTGCCCATGTATCGCTCCAGAGACCAGACCTGTGATTATATTCCTTATCTGTAAATTCTTTTGTCTGCTCTATCCATGCCATGATGTTCGGGTCTACTGTAACAGTTGTTCCTGTAACCCACGGCTGTGATACGTTATTAGAAAATACGCGATATGTATCATCATAGCCGGATACCATATAGTACCCTTTTTCCTTTGCCTGTGCCGCTACTTCGCCAAATTTTGTCCAATCAGAAAGAGCTGCCTGAACCTCTGCCGGATCATCCGTTCCAAGAACATCTTTTGCGATGGAGCGTCTGTAAGCAAACAGACCCGGAGCTGCCTGCCAGGATGTTGCTCTCTGCTCGCCGTTTTCATCAGAAACGATATCTTTTGTATACTGATACTGGTCGGCAAGATCTTCTGCCGTGATTCCCAGCTCAGAAAGCGGCATTGCAACATCAACATCTGCACTTACATATTTCAGTGCATAGTCTGCTTCGATCAGGAAAATATCAATTTTATTATCTTCGCTGGCATCTGCCTGTGCCATCAGTGCTTCATCCAGCTTGTTCTGATAATTATTGTCCTGATTCGGATTGATGGTCCATTTTACAACAGTGCCATCCTTCAGCGTCGTGGTAGATTTGTCCTCTGCTACAGACTCAACTTCCGGGTAATAATCGTTAAAACGGCTCTGAAATTCGTCATTCCAGCACCATATATTAAGGATTTTCCCCTCTTCAGATGCCGCTGCACCTGCAGACAGCGCGCTCACGCCCATAGCTGAGACAAGCAATACACCAAGTAACTTTTTGTTCATAAATTTTTACCTCCTGTAAATTATATTTTATTTGCCGGAAGGAATTCTCCTCCGTTAAATTATCTATATTCTAGCGTGTTTCTTCGTTATAATATATAAGATTAATTGCAAAAATGTCAGATTTATGATATCATCTTTTTATCTTCCATATATCTTTCAGGCAGGAGGTCGGATATGGGATTATTACAGGAATGGTTTTTGCATGAAACAAAAAACAGCGAAGAAGAAATGGAGCACCGCCCACAAAATGAAGAGATCAATTTCTACCGCGCGGTCAGCTCCGGAGATATGGACGCAGTACGCCGGAACTGCGAGCAAAACAGATTTACCGATACAGAGGGTGTCGGTACCCTTTCCCGCAATCCGGTAACCAATTTAAAATATCATTTTGTAATCACAACGGCATTTGTGACCAGGCTCTGCGTGGAAGCCGGCATGGAGATGGAACAGGCATTTCGTTTAAGCGATTTCTATATATTAAAGCTGGATAACCTTTACACGGCGCAGGCAGTCTCTGCTCTCCACGACCAGATGGTTCTGGACTTCACGGGAAAGATGCGCCTCCTTCAAAAAAATATCGGCACATCAAAGCCGGTCACCGAATGTATTGATTACATTTACGTTCATATTAAAGAGCGGATTACGGTGGAAGACCTGGCAGCGCATACTGGTCTTTCCCCCAGCTACCTGTCCCGGCTTTTTAAAAAGGAAATCGGCATCTCTATCAGTGATTATATCCGTGAAAAAAAGATTGAAAAGGCACAGAATCTGCTGAAGTTCTGTGATTACAGCCTGATTGAGATCGCAACCTATCTTTCCTTTTCCTCTCAGAGTCATTTTATCCAGCAGTTTAAAAAAATTGTCGGCATGACTCCCAAAAAATACCGTGATCTTAATTACTGTACCGTATGGAATACGACCGCAAACAAGAAACCGGATACTGCAGCGCCTTAAGCAGTATCCGGTTTCTTTTCTGAATCAGTGGTTCAGGACATTGTCAATACGACCTCTGTCTGCCCGGTCATCAATTCCTCAGGTATATAATTTCCCTGCATTTCTTTTCCGTTGACCACAAGCTTTTTGCAGCCCACCTCCTGGTGTCCCGGATTGCGGACAACAATATGCAGATGCTTTCCTCTGAAGTCCTTCTCCATTTCAAAGGATTCCCATTCTCTCGGAATAGACGGAGCAATCCTGAGTCCGTAAAAATCCGGACGCATACCCAGTATTCCCTCTACGCAGCCTACCATAACGGTAGATGCTGTCCCTGTAAGCCAATGTACATGAGAGCGGCCAAAATGCGGACTGTCCTTCCCCTCTGTAAACTGCCCATAGCAGTAAGGCTCCAGTTTTCGGATCTGTGCCCTGTCGTTCTGGGCTGCCGGTGCATTCTCCATAAAGTAAGTAAATGCACGGTCACCGTGTCCCTGCAGCGCTTCTGCAAGAATAATCCACCCCTGGGACTGGGAGAAGATACCTGCGTTTTCCTTTGTTCCGGCGTTATAGATAACGGCAAGAGCTCCTTCGAAAGCATCGGTATGATATGGCGGATCCATCAAAATTACACCGTATTCCGTATTCAGTCTCTGATATACCGTGTCCAGCGCAGTGTCTGCCTGCTCCTGCGAGGCAAACCCGCTGATGACCGACCAGCTCTGCGGATTCAGCCATATGTTTGCCTCCTTGTCCGTGCGTTTTCCGATCACTGCCCCCTCTTCTGTGAACCCCCGGATAAACCGGTCCTCATCCCAGCAGAGCGCCTCCATTGTTTTTCTCAGCTTCTTCTGCTCTTCTTCCAGGTAGTCCGTATAAGCTTCATCCCCTTTGTGCTCTGCGAATTTCTTCATAATGGACATGGCAAGGTAAAACTGGAACGCCACGAATGTGGATTCGCCCTCTTTTCCAAGTCTCAGACAATCATTCCAATCCGCGTACAGGCCGGCCGGCATTCCATGAGGCCCCATATGATTTACGGAAAACGCGATTGCGCGTTTCAGATGCTCATACACGCTTCCCTCATCTTTATTCGCAAAAGGTATCACCTCATCGAGGAAGAAAACATTTCCTGTCTCAGAAATATATTTATAGACTGTCGGAAACAGCCACAAAGCATCATCCGCCCTGTATGCGGGGTGCCCCGTTTCCTTTACGTAGGACGGATCATCCGGCGTGTCTTCATGTCCCGGATGATGGGTAAACTTGACGAGAGGCAGTCCCCCTCCATTATCCACCTGTGCGGAAAGCATAAAGCGGATTTTTTCTACTGCCATTTCCGGGGCAAGATGAATAATTCCCTGGATATCCTGTACAGTGTCCCGGTATCCATATCCGTTTCGCAGACCACAGTAAGTAAAGGAAGCCGCCCGGGACCAGATAAAGGTCATAAAGCAGTTATAGGCATTCCATGTATTGATCATCGTATTAAATTCCGCACTCGGCGTCTTTACCTGGAAGTGCGAAAGCTTTCCGTGCCAGTAGGAAATCAACTCATCCAGATCAATTTTGCATATCTTCTGCGGGTCTTCGTATTTTTTCAGAATCTCTCCCGCTTCCGCATTTTTTTTCATGCCGAGAAGGAAGGCAAGGCTTTTTGTCTCGCCCGGTGCCAGTCTGATCTCTGTGGAAAGCGCCCCGCATCCATTTCCGTTATAATTCAGCTCTCCCCCGAGGTCGCCGCCTGCCACGCCTGCCGGATTTCCGTATCCGCAATATGGTCCGAGAAACTTTTCTCTGTCTCCGCAATAGGAAGAAACCTTTCCTCCTGCCAGTCCAAAGAAGCGCTCAACAACAATTTTATCATCTACATCCTTTCCCTCTTCCAGACCGTCCAGATTTCCGTGGATCAGCTGCCGGATCCGGTTCCCCTCAAATACCGTTCTGGTAATAAATTGGGAATACTGCAGATTCACCTGATCCTGCTCGTAATTGCTGTTATTCGTAAACTCAGCGTAGCCGGTAATGTTCAGTTTTCTCTCTCTTTCAGAATTATTCGTGACATTTAAATGCCAGACTTCATAGGATTTATTCATGGGAACATAATATAGCGCTTCGGAATGAATCTCATCATAATCTGCCGACAGCCTTGTATATGCGGTTCCATGTCTGCACTCACTTTTATATACCGCAAGATCCTTTCCCACCGGCTGCCATGAAGCGGACCAGTAATCCTTGCTGTCGTTGTCACGTATGTAAATATAGCGGCCCGGCCGGTCGAAATCGTTAAAGATATAGCGGAGGATCCGCCCGTTTGCTCCGGACTTTGCAAAGCTATATCCTCCTGCATTATTGGAAATCACCGCCCCATACTCCGGCGATCCAAGATAGTTTGCCCAGGGTGCCGGCGTATCCGGTCTTGTAATTACATACTCCCGCTTTTCATCGTCAAAATATCCATACCTCATATCAGTTCTCCTCTTTGCTGTTTTCTCCCATAACTACTACAACATGACATTCTTTTTCTCCCTTCCCCGGAAGAATACTGTTTCCTGCCAGCGGCTCTCCATTTACTGTGACAGATGCAACGCCCTTTTGAACATGTGCCGAATTATCCACAGTAATATGATATTTTACCCCGCGATAAATGCGCTCTGCCGTATATCCGCCCATCTCCTCCGGGATACACGGATCAATTCTCAGGCCGTCCAGCGTAGGACAAATTCCAAGAATGTACTGACTGATACAGGTAAATGTCCATGCAGCTGTTCCCGTCAGCCAGCTGTTTTTCCCTTCCCCAAAGCCGGGAGCATCTCTGCCCGCTATCATCTGGCAGTATACGTACGGCTCCGTGCGGTGAATCTCACTGATATCCTCAAGATAAACCGGACACGTCTTTTTAAATACCTCGAAAGCACGGTTTCCGTTCCCCAATTCTGCCTCCGCGCAGGCGATCCACGGATTATTGTGGCAGAAAATTGCCCCGTTCTCCTTATATCCGGGCGGATAAGAGGTGATTTCACCAAGCTTTGCATGGTATTTTGTGTAAGCCGGCTGCAGCAGGACAATTCCGTATTTGGTATCAAGCATTTCTCTGACGCTGGCCAGTGCTGTTTCCGCCTTGCCGTCATCCTTTCCGATTCCTGCCATTACACACATACCCTGCGGCTCAATATAAATCTTTCCTTCCTCGTTGATATGACTTCCCACCGGATTCGAAAATGCATCAAAGGCACGGATAAACCATTTTCCATCCCATCCCGCGCTCTCCGCAGCATATCTCATTTTCTCCACTTCCGCTTCCGCCAAAGCCGCTTCTTCCGTAAGCCCGAGTCTCCGGCACAGTTCTGCATATTCCTTTCCGTATTTTACAAACATCCCCGCAATAAACACCGATTCCGCCACAGGTCCGTCATCCGGTCCAAATGTCTGGAAGCTCTCTCCCGGCTCTTCCGAAAAGCAGTTCAGATTCAGGCAGTCATTCCAGTCTGCCCTGCCGATCAGCGGCAAACCATGCGGTCCTTTGTGATGAACCGTATACTGAAAGCACCTTCGCAGATGCTCCATAAGCGGTTCTCCCTTTGTAAAATCGCTGTTCCACGCACACACTTCATCCAGTATGGAAAAATCACCGGTTTCCCGAAGATACGCGCAAACAGCCGCTATCAGCCACAGAGGGTCATCATTAAAACCGCCTCCTATATCCGCATTTCCTTTTTTGGTGAGAGGCTGATACTGATGATAGGCGCTGCCGTCTTCCATCTGCGTGTTGGCAATATCCAGGATTCTTTCCCTTGCACGCTCCGGGATCAGGTGGACAAATCCGAGGATATCCTGGCAGGAATCCCTAAATCCCATCCCTCGTCCCAGTCCACTCTCAAAGTAGCTGGCGCTGCGGCTCAGATTAAAGGTAACCATGCACTGATACTGGTTCCATATATTAACTACCCGATTCAGTTTTTCATCCTTTGTCTCTACGGCAAACGCAGATAAGAGTTCTGACCAGTACTCCTTCAGCTCTTCAAAAGCCGCGTCGACCTGTCGGTCCGTCTGATATTTTCCCAGAAGAGCAAGGGCCGGCTTTTTATTGATAATATCAGGCGCCTCAAATTTCTGGTCTGCCGGATTTTCGCAGTATCCAAGCAAAAAGATACAGGATGCCGTCTCTTCCGGTTTCAGCACAAGCTTTAGATGATGTGCTCCCACCGGCTGCCATCCGTGGACAATACTGTTGCTGCACTTGCCCGAAAGAACGGCGCGGGGATTGGAAAATCCATTATAAAGTCCGATGAAAGCATCTCTGGATGTGTCAAACCCCTCTGTTTTCCGGTTAACGGAATAGACTGCATAATGATTTCTTCGTTCCCTGTATTCTGTTTTGTGGTAGATGGTACTTCCCACCACCTCCACTTCTCCCGTAGAATAATTGCGCTGGAAATTGGATGAATCATCCTGCGCATTCCAAAGACAAAATTCCACAAAGCCAAACAGGTCGATCTCTTTTGTGCAGTTTCCCGTATTTTTCAATATAATACGGTTAATCTCGCAGGCATCGTTTACCGGCACAAAAGCTTCCAGTGTTGCCTCAAGTTGATTTTTAATGCTGCGGATAATGGTATATCCCAATCCATGCCGGCAGGAATAAAAATCAAGCTCTGTCTGGGTCGGCTGCCAACCCGGATTCCATACCGTGTCCTGATCCTTAATATAGTAATAGCGCCCGCCCTGATCCAGCGGGCAGTTATTATAGCGGTAGCGGGTCAGCCGAAGCAGTTTTGCATCCTTATAGAAGGAATATCCGCCTGCCGTATTGGAAATCAGACTAAAAAAATCTTTGCTCCCAAGATAGTTAATCCACGGAAGCGGTGTTCTTGGTTCTGTAATCACATACTCTTTTGCCGAATCATCAAAATAACCGAATTTCATATATGTTTCTCCCTCCAGATGTCTTAATTGCGGGCAGGCACAAGCTCTATCGTAATCTTATGAATGCCCTCTCTCATGCATTTCACTGTTTGTGCCGGTATAACCGCCTGCACCCCGCCAAAAATCTGCAATTGCAAGCCTTCGCATTCTGCCCGGCCAATTTCATACTCGCCAAATTCCAGTTTCTCTGCATTAGAAATGACAACCTCGAACGCTTTACCTGCAAAACAGCACCAGATCTTTGCAATGCCGTTTTCATCAAACTGCTCCTTTACCAACCCCGGACGAATCGCAAGATCGCCCGCCACACCGCGGACACCAAACATTTCCGTAATAACCGTCATCATATACCAGCTCGCGGCACCCGTCAGATAATGGTACATTCCACGGCCTTCACCGTTAAAGTACTCAGGAATTCCCGGATATATTTTGCTTGTTTCAAAATCAAGCGCCGTATTGGCCAGGGTTTTCAGCGCTTTAAAGCCTTCTCTGACAAATCCCCTTTTATAAAGGGCGTTTGCATACATGACAGTCATATGGGAAAATACCGCCCCATTTTCCTTTTCTCCATAGGCGAAGCCAAACATTCTCCCCAGATCAAATTTAAGCTCTTTAAAGTCTGTATTCAGACGGTAGCCGCCGATCGATTCATCATACAGATAATGGTCCGCGCTTCTGCATATCTGACTTACCTGCTGGTCTGTCGCCGTGCGGCTCATTATGGCAAATACCTGCCCCGTCAGCATCATACGGACGTTATGATCTGAAATTCCCTCCACCGGATTCTGGTGATTGTCATAATAGCTGTTAAACCAGCCCTCACCCTTTTCTCCCGCAATCCATTCCGTATTGCGGATATGCTTCATCATCCACTCTGCCTTTTGCTCCAGATTTTCAATCAGATTATCGACAGGCATATGTATGGTCTTTCCGCTTATCTCGTGTCTGCATAAATCCATATACTTCTTCAGGATTTTCTGTTTTTCCTCTACACTCCCGTAAACTCTCACGTCAGCGTCCAGCAAAGTGCTGATCTCTTCCAGGATTTCTACTTTTGTATAGCCCAGTCTGTCTCTTATAAGACGCAGGCAGTCAGCGAGCTGCGTCAGATTGCCCGCGTAGGCACAGGTAAATGCAACACTTTCTCCATTTTCCTCTGCCATATCCAGCGCATCATTCCAGTCTGCTCCCCGGAGACGGATTTCATTGTGTACTCCGACTTCGTAAAAAGCACTCAGATGCTCAATCAGAAGATGTTCCAGAATCGTTCCCTCGTATACCTCTCCTCCGGAGGTCTTCTGCCGCATACCATATTCTTCATTCCACTGCCGATCTGTGCCTGTTCCGCGCGCAGACTGCAAATCTTTAAAATACGATGCCTTCTCCAATAAAATTTCAAGGTCGCCGGTCTGGTCAATGTAAAGCTTTGTGGTCATAAACGGCCAGACACCGTGATCCATCCAGACACGGCTGATGCCATTTCTGTCTGCAATGAATTCTCCCTGCTTATGACCGATAATAGTTGCATTCGTCCCATCAATCCGGACGCCGCCGAAATTATCGAGAATCATCCGGCGCACATCCCCCGGGTCCATCAGGAGAAGCGAAAGGCAATCCTGCCACAGATCACGCCAGCCTCTGCCGCCTCTCCCATAATCATGATGCGGCAGGAAGGAACAGCCATAGAGCCTTCTTAAAAACGGCTGAAAGCTTACCCACCGCATAAAAGAATCAAATTCCCGGTTTCCCGTGTAGTACCTGACATTTACTTTCTTCTGCCAATACTCCCTGACAGTTTCCAAAGCCTGAACCACCGCGTCGCCGGAATGATATTTACAGGTAATTCTATCTGCCTCCGTTTCATTCTCTGTGATTCCCATAAGAATACTATACTCTGCCGTATCATCAGGTCCTAACTCTGCAGTTTTAAAGCGTATACCGCCCATCGCTTCTTTGCCGTCAATCTTTATATCACAGGGCATCCCCGGTCTCTTCTCATATACGGCTTTCGGATGGGTAAAAGTGCCGCCTTCTCCGATAAAGGAATCTACTGTGGGATAAAAAGAAACCGGACTTTCCCCATTTCCCTGCACGCCCATTACAAAATATATCAGGTCATTTTTCCGGTGTCCTCTTTCATCAAAAGACATTGTGGGCTTTACCGTCACACCGTATTCTTTTGTCCGGATTCTGTGCAGCATGGAAGTAACATTTCTGTGATCTCTGATATTATCTGCGCTTCTTCCATATATGGGTATTGCGGCAATCGGGGTAACCCTTTGTCTTTTCCCGGATGTATTGCGTATTCTCACATGCATAATTTCTACATTTTCATCCACCGGGACAAAGGATGTAATCTCTGCCTGAAGCTGATACTTTGCAGAAGTCCTTTTCATCCTGTGCCACATAAATCCTGCCGTCAGTTCACTTGCATCCTGCTCTCCGGTAAATTTTTTGCTCTCTTCCTCCGCTGACGCTCCTGTCGCAGACCAGCATCCGGCTCCCTCTGCCACACACCAGAAATTACGTGTTGACCGGTTATTATGCAGATTTTCTGAACTTACCGGTTCCAGTAAGAATGACTCCTGAGAAATTTTACTGTCGCCGCCCAAATTAGGGGTCAGCGAACTTTTTAAGCCCTTTTCCCCTGCAACCGGAAAATAAAGATAGCTATAGTTTTCCGGATTTTCCATAAAAAACGTGCCATCATTATCCACAAAAGATACATTTCCCATCCGACTTTCCTCCTTCAAAATAAAAAGCTACAGTGCAAAGCACTGTAGCTTAAATTTTACTTGAATCACAAGTAAAGGAAAATCATATTCATTCTAAAAATATCATATTCATGACATAATCTGTAAGCCTACTCTTCTGTTACGGCATCAGACTCTTCATCTGCATCGGCATCCGGTTCCTCTTCCGGTTCGCCGCACTCCTCCACGCGAATTTTCTTCAGCATCTGGCGCACAATAACTTCGATATGCTTATCGTTGATTTCCACACCCTGCAGACGGTATACACGCTGTACCTCGTGCAGCATGTAATCCTGTACGGCGCGCACACCCTTAATCTTCAGGATATCGTGCGGGTTGACGCTTCCTTCGGTCAGCACGTCGCCTGCCTCCAGAACAGCGCCTCCTGCACCTTGATGCGGGAACACCATACGGAATCAGATATTAGCGGCGACCTTCAGATTCTGCGGATACTTACCGGGCTTATCGCACAAAAACGACGCCGCATTTTAAACGGCGTCACAACTCTGATATTTGATTGTTACATTATAAGGCTCCGGTGCCTCCTGATCCAACATTTCATAAGCAGGCCGGAGGATCAGATCAAGCCTTGCTGCGATATAACTCTTATAAAATTGCCTCTGCAAATCCGTCAGATACGGGACTTCGTCAATAAATGCTCCGATCTGTTCCATGTCCACTCTCTCATAAATGCGTTTAACAGCCTGACTGCAATCCTCGTCCTCTGCCTGGAGCAGGAAGTCATAATAATTGATTTTTCTTCCCCTCTGCTTGAGTGCGGAGGTGGGAAAACGGAAGATCCTCATATCCCGCTCTGCAGGATCAGTCAATACCTTACGCATCACTTCCTCATTTGCCTGGGGCAGCAGACAGCTTCCGCAGTCAAAGACCGGAGCTATACTACTCTTTTTCTCTGCCGGGTCATAAAGGAATCCCCAATTTCCATTATGGCGGTCAAAATTGCCAAGCAGTGCATCTGCCGCAAACATATCCCAAAAATGATCCTTTAGTCGGACAGGATCAACGAATTGCTGCTTGTCGATGGTTTCCAGAACATCCTCCAGTTCTGTCCCACTTCCATTGGAGTCAGAATCGAGAATGGTATTCTTAATTGAACAGAAATCAAAAAGCTGCTTTCCTTCTGCCGTAAAGTCCAGGCAGGCACACACCACCTTCGTCTTTCCGGCGATGGTAAATGTGCCCAGCATCGTTTTCTGGGCCTCTATACCGAGAAGATTAAAAATACTGCTGGCAATGTGTTCGCTGAAGCAACTGTTTGTATAGGATAACTCTGTAGGCTTTCCTTCTCCAGAAGGAGGGAATTTCAGCATATACTGCTCTCCCTCAAATTCCACTGCGATCTTTTTGCCATTTGCTCCGTTATAAGCACGCCCAGGCAGCCGCCTGCAATTTGTGAAATCAATGGTTTTATTCATATCTTCGTTCCCTCCACAAATATTTCTGACGCAAATATTCTGCGTGTTCCGGCGTGATTACACCATCATTGATCTGCGCAATATTGATGCTGCCATACAGCTCTCCCCACAGACAGTCCAGGTAGGATACGCCTTTTTTCAGACCGTCCTTGTACGCATCCAGATCATGCTGCAGGTATTCCGGCAATCCCTGCTCATAGGTTTGTTCTCTTTCTGTCGCCCGGATTCCGTCCTCTGTCAGAAGCTCCATGGAAACGCCAAGCGCTCTTGCAATCTTATAGATGGTTTCCGCCGAACACTTTTCCAACCGGGTCTTGCCGCTGCAGATATCGCTCAGCGTTGCATGTGGAATGCCTGCCTCCACTGCAAGACGGTATTTTGTCATGTTTTGCTTTTTCAACAGTGTATCCAGGATCATCGTCCTCACTCCTCTCAATACCATTATATCGGCATACCGAAATAATAGCAAGAGGGAGCGGGCGATTTGCAGAAAAATTTTTGCATAGGATCAGTGCCTGGATACCCTCGCCACCGAACGTGCAGAAGAAAGAAAATTGACCTTTCATCATTATTGTAGTAACAAAAAAACAGCGCCGGATAACTTTAAACGTTATCCGGGCGCCGTTTTTCTTATCGTTTTTGTATAATGACGCTGAGCAAAAGCTACTCTTCCGGTTTCTCTTCCATTTCTTCTTCCGGTTCGCCGTCCTCGTCCTCAGCCTCTTCGAGACCGTCAATTTCTTCCAGATCCTCGTCCATGGTATCCTCTTCCAGATCCAGAAGCTCGTCATCATCTTCCTCTTCGGTCAGATCCAGCTCTTCTTCGTCCTGCTGGAATTCCGTATCAAGATGGACATTGCGGTAACGCTTCATGCCGGTACCTGCCGGGATCAGCTTACCGATGATAACATTTTCCTTCAGGCCGACAAGCGGATCGATCTTGCCCTTGATCGCCGCCTCCGTGAGTACCTTGGTGGTCTCCTGGAAGGACGCAGCTGACAGGAAGGAATTGGTGGCGAGGGCCGCCTTGGTGATGCCGAGCATAATCTCCTTACCCACTGCCGGCTCAAGACCTTCCTCCACTGCTTTTTCGTTTGCCTCCTCGAATTCAAGAATATCAACTGTTGTTCCCGGAAGAAGCTCGGTGCCGCCGCACTCCTCCACGCGGATTTTCTTCAGCATCTGGCGCACAATAACTTCGATATGCTTATCGTTGATTTCCACACCCTGCAGACGGTATACACGCTGTACCTCGTGCAGCATGTAATCCTGTACGGCGCGCACGCCCTTGATCTTTAAAATATCGTGCGGGTTGACGCTTCCTTCGGTCAGCACATCGCCCGCCTCCAGAACAGCGCCGTCCTGCACCTTGATGCGGGAACCATACGGGATCAGATAGGTCTTCGCCTCACCTGTCTCCTCATTTGTCACCACAATTTCACGTTTCTTCTTCGTATCGCGGATCTCCACCTTGCCGGCGATCTCCGTGATGATCGCAAGACCCTTCGGCTTTCTCGCCTCAAAAAGCTCCTCGACACGCGGAAGACCCTGTGTGATGTCGCCGCCGGCAACGCCGCCGGTATGGAAGGTACGCATCGTAAGCTGTGTACCCGGCTCACCGATGGACTGTGCCGCGATGATTCCTACGGCTTCTCCCACCTGCACCGCTTCGCCGGTCGCCATGTTCGCACCATAGCACTTTGCGCAGATGCCGACATGAGACTTACAGGTAAGAATGGTGCGGATCTTCACCTGCTCATACGGCTTGCCGTCCGGTGTCACGCCCTCATTGATGATACGCGCCGCGCGCTTCGGCGTAATCATATGATTTGCCTTTACGATCACTTCGCCGTTCTTGTCGCAGATCGTCTCACAGGAAACACGTCCTGTAATACGGTCCTGCAGACCCTCGATCTCTTCCTTGCCGTCCATGAATGCGCTCACATACATGCCCGGGATCTCGTCTTTACCCTCGCAGCAGTCCACCTCACGGATGATCAGCTCCTGGGAAACGTCAACAAGACGTCTCGTCAGATAACCGGAGTCCGCGGTACGCAGCGCCGTATCGGACAGACCCTTACGCGCGCCGTGCGCCGACATGAAGTATTCCAGTACGTCCAGACCTTCACGGAAGTTCGACTTAATCGGAAGCTCGATGGTGTGTCCGGTCGTATCCGCCATCAGACCGCGCATACCGGCAAGCTGTTTGATCTGCTTGTCAGAACCACGCGCACCGGAGTCCGCCATCATGTAAATATTGTTGTATTTGTCCAGACCATCCAGCAGCGCTTTTGTGAGGATATCGTCGGTCGTCTTCCAGGTTTCCACAACCTCTTTATAACGCTCCTCCTCTGTGATCAGACCACGCTTATAGTTGCGTGTAATCTTATCCACCGTATCCTGCGCCTTCGCGATCAGCTCCGGCTTCTCCGGCGGCACTGTCATATCGGAAATGGATACCGTCATAGCAGCCTTCGTCGAATATTTGTAGCCCATGGACTTGATATCATCCAGCGCTTCCGCCGTCTTTGTCGCTCCGTGAGTGTTGATGATCTTTTCCAGAATCTGTTTCAGTCCTTTTTTGCCGACGTGGAAATCCACCTCCAGCTTCAGCTCGTTCTCCGGAATACTGCGGTCTACAAAGCCCAGATCCTGCGGCAGGATCTCGTTGAAAATAAATCTTCCCAGCGTCGACTCAATCACGCCCGTCTTATCCGTGCCGTTCACATTCTTCGTCACACGGACCTTAATCTTGCTCTGCAGCGTGATAACGCCGTTTTCATAAGCAAGGATCGCCTCATTTACGCTCTTGAAGAACTTGCCCTCCCCCTTCGCGCCCGGTCTCTCCTGCGTGAGGTAGTAGATACCAAGGACCATATCCTGTGACGGCACCGCCACCGGACCGCCATCGGACGGCTTCAGCAGGTTATTCGGGGAAAGCAGAAGGAATCTGCACTCCGCCTGCGCTTCCACGGAAAGCGGCACATGGACAGCCATCTGGTCGCCGTCGAAGTCGGCGTTGAACGCCGTACAAACAAGCGGATGCAGCTTGATCGCCTTACCCTGTACCAGAATCGGCTCAAACGCCTGAATACCAAGTCTGTGCAATGTGGGGGCGCGGTTTAACATAACCGGATGCTCCTTGATAACCTTTTCGAGAACATCCCACACCTGCGGCTCCAGACGCTCTACCATCTTCTTCGCGTTTTTGATATTGTGCGACGTGCCGTTTGCCACCAGCTCCTTCATGACGAACGGCTTGAACAGCTCGATCGCCATCTCCTGAGGCAGACCGCACTGATAAATCTTCAGCTCCGGTCCTACTACGATAACGGAACGTCCGGAATAGTCGACACGTTTTCCGAGCAGGTTCTGACGGAAACGTCCGGATTTACCCTTCAGCATATCGGAAAGAGATTTAAGCGGACGGTTGCCCGGTCCGGTAACAGGGCGTCCGCGGCGTCCGTTGTCGATGAGGGCGTCCACAGACTCCTGCAGCATTCTCTTTTCGTTTCTTACAATGATATCCGGAGCGCCGAGCTCCAGCAGTCTTTTCAGACGGTTGTTGCGGTTGATGATGCGGCGGTACTGGTCATTTAAGTCAGACGTCGCAAAACGTCCGCCGTCGAGCTGTACCATCGGGCGGATATCCGGCGGGATGACCGGGATAACCGTGAGGATCATCCACTCCGGGCGGTTGCCGGACTCCCGGAACGCCTCCATAACCTCCAGACGCTTGATGATGCGGGCGCGCTTCTGTCCGGTAGAATCCTTCAGAGCCGCCTGCAGCTCCATTGCCTCTTTCTCCACATCGATCTCTTCCAGAAGCTCCTTGATCGCCTCCGCGCCCATGCCGACGCGGAAACCATCTCCATAGGTCTCTCTCGCTTCCTGGTATTCCTTCTCGGTGAGCACCTGCTTCTTCAGCAGATTGGTGTTTCCCGAATCCAGAACGATATAGTTTGCAAAATACAGCACCTTCTCCAGCGTGCGCGGGGAAAGGTCGAGCACCAGTCCCATGCGGGACGGAATGCCCTTGAAGTACCAGATATGGGATACCGGAGCCGCCAGCTCAATGTGTCCCATACGCTCTCTGCGGACGCTGGATTTTGTAACTTCCACACCGCAGCGGTCGCAGACTACGCCTTTATAGCGGATTTTTTTATACTTACCGCAGTGGCACTCCCAGTCCTTGCTCGGGCCAAAAATGCGTTCACAGAACAGACCGTCTTTCTCCGGCTTTAAGGTTCTGTAGTTAATGGTTTCCGGCTTTTTTACTTCGCCGTGGGACCATTCTCTGATTTTATCAGGAGATGCCAGTCCGATCTTGATCGCATCGAACGTCATCGGCTGATATACTTCATTGTTTGTTGTTTCCGGCATAAAACGGTTCCCTCCTTACTCGTTCTCGTCTACATAACTGTCGTCGAAATCTCCGTAGAACTCATCGTCGTCCGGCTCTTCCTCCACGTCTACCAGCTCGTCGCCGTCCAATTCCTGCTCACTGTAGCCGTAGTCTCCAAGCGGAGCGTCTTCTTCACGCCGATAGCCTCTGTCTCCTTCTATCACAGAACGGATGTCTGTTTCCCCGTATTCCACGGTTTCCTTTATCTCTACTTCCTTCTGGTTCTCGCCGAGCACACGCACGTCCAGACCGAGGGACTGCAGCTCCTTTAAAAGCACCTTGAAGGATTCCGGAATACCGGATTCCGGGATATTCTCGCCTTTGATGATCGCCTCATAGGTCTTTACACGTCCGATGATATCGTCGGATTTCACCGTCAGGATCTCCTGCAGCGTGTAGGACGCGCCGTACGCCTCAAGAGCCCATACCTCCATCTCACCGAAACGCTGTCCGCCGAACTGTGCTTTACCGCCCAGCGGCTGCTGCGTGATCAGAGAGTACGGACCAGTAGAACGCGCATGGATCTTATCGTCTACCAGATGATGCAGCTTCAGATAATGCATATGACCGATCGTAACCGGACTGTCAAAATACTCGCCGGTTCTTCCGTCGCGCAGTCTTACCTTACCATCACGGGAGATCGGAACACCCTTCCAGAGCTTGCGGTGATCTCTGTTTTCGTAGAGATAATCCAGTACCTCCGGCAGAAGCTCATCGCCGTGCTTCTCCTTAAATTCTTCCCATTCCAGATTGACATAATCATTTGCCAGATCCAGAGTGTCCATAATATCATTCTCGTTCGCACCGTCGAAAATCGGGGTGGAAACGTTAAAGCCAAGTGCCTTTGCAGCAAGGCTCAGGTGAATCTCAAGTACCTGTCCAATATTCATACGGGACGGCACGCCCAGCGGGTTCAGCACGATATCCAGCGGACGTCCGTTCGGAAGAAACGGCATATCCTCCACCGGAAGCACGCGGGAAACAACACCCTTGTTTCCGTGACGGCCTGCCATCTTGTCGCCGACGGAGATCTTTCTCTTCTGCGCAATATAGATGCGCACTGCCTGGTTTACACCCGGAGCCAGCTCATCGCCGGCTTCTCTCGTAAATACCTTCGCATCCACGACAATACCGTACTCGCCGTGCGGTACTTTCAGAGAAGTATCACGCACCTCGCGCGCCTTTTCGCCGAAGATCGCACGCAGCAGACGCTCCTCAGCCGTCAGCTCAGTCTCGCCCTTCGGCGTTACCTTACCGACCAGGATATCGCCCGCACGCACCTCTGCACCGACACGGATAATACCCCGCTCGTCGAGATCCTTCAGCGCATCGTCGCCGACGCCCGGAACGTCTCTGGTGATCTCCTCCGGACCAAGCTTTGTATCTCTTGCCTCCGCCTCATATTCTTCAATATGAACGGAAGTATAAACATCATCCATAACCAGACGCTCGCTTAAAAGTACGGCATCCTCGTAGTTGTAGCCCTCCCAGGTCATAAAACCGATCAGCGGGTTTTTGCCGAGCGCGATCTCTCCGTTTGAGGTGGACGGACCATCTGCGATAACCTGCCCTTCCTGCACACGGTTGCCCTTGAAGACGATCGGCTTCTGGTTGTAGCAGTTGCTCTGGTTGCTTCGCAGGAACTTGGTGAGATGGTACTCATCGCGCTTTCCGTCGTCCGTCTTAATGACGATTTCTTTGGAAGTAACGCGTTCTACCGTTCCGGCATGCTTTGCAACAACACACACACCGGAGTCCACCGCAGTCTTTGTCTCCATACCGGTACCAACTACCGGAGCCTCGGTCGTCAGAAGCGGCACGGCCTGACGCTGCATGTTCGATCCCATCAGCGCGCGGTTTGCGTCGTCATTCTGCAGGAACGGAATCAGCGCCGTAGCGACGGAGAACACCATCTTCGGAGATACGTCCATGTAGTCGAACATTGCACGGTCGTACTCCTGCGTCTCCTCACGGTAACGGCCGGATACGGTCTTGCGGACAAAATGCCCTTCTTCGTCCAGGGCCTCGTTCGCCTGCGCTACATGGTAATTATCCTCTTCATCCGCTGTCATGTATACAACCTCATCGGTAACACGCGGATTCTTCGGATCGGATTTATCGATCACACGGTACGGTGCTTCGATGAAGCCGTACTGGTTGATTCTTGCATAGGATGCCAGCGAGTTGATCAGACCGATATTCGGACCCTCAGGGGTCTCGATCGGGCACATTCTTCCGTAATGGGAGTAATGTACGTCACGCACCTCAAATCCGGCTCTGTCACGGGACAGACCGCCCGGACCGAGCGCGGACAGACGTCTCTTGTGCGTCAGCTCGCCCAGCGGGTTGTTCTGGTCCATGAACTGCGACAGCTGGGAGGAACCGAAGAACTCCTTCACCGCTGCCGTCACCGGTTTGATGTTGATCAGCGACTGCGGAGAGATTCCCTCAAGATCCTGCGTGGTCATACGCTCACGGACAACTCGCTCCAGTCTGGAAAGACCGATGCGGTACTGGTTCTGCAGAAGCTCGCCGACCGAACGGATACGACGGTTTCCGAGATGGTCGATATCGTCGTCAGTACCGATCCCATATTCCAGATGGATATTATAGTTAATGGAAGCAAGAATATCTTCCTTTGTAATATGCTTCGGGATCAGATCGTGGATATCGCGGCGGATCGCCTCTTTGATATCCTCGAGGTCACTATTTTCTTCCAGTATAGATTGCAGCGCCGGATAATATACTAATTCCGTAACGCCGACCTCCTGCGGATCAATGTCCACATAGCTTGTGAGATCCACCATCATACTGGAGAGCACCTTTACATTGCGCTCCTCCGTCTGGATCCACACAAACGGAACGGCTGCATTCTGGATCGTATCCGCCAGCTCGCGCGTCACCTTCGTGCCTGCCTCCACCAGAATTTCACCAGTGGACGGATCCATTACATCCTCCGCCAGCACATGCCCGGCAATGCGGTTGCGAAGCAGCAGCTTTTTGTTGAATTTGTAGCGTCCGACCTTTGCCAGATCGTATCTGCGCGGGTCGAAGAACATCGCCATGATAAGGCTCTCCGCGCTCTCCACGGCAAGCGGTTCGCCCGGACGGATCTTTTTATACAGCTCCAGCAGACCTTCCTGATAATTGGTCGACGTATCCTTGGCAAGCGTCGCCACGATCTTCGGCTCCTCGCCGAACAGCTCCAGGATCTCCGCATTGGTGCTGATGCCAAGCGCGCGCACCAATACAGTAATGGGAACCTTTCGCGTTCTGTCCACACGCACGTAGAAAATGTCATTGGAGTCTGTCTCGTATTCCAGCCATGCACCGCGGTTCGGAATCACTGTACAGGAAAACAGTCTTTTTCCGATCTTATCATGAGCGATTCCATAGTAGATACCTGGTGAACGAACGAGCTGGCTGACGATAACACGCTCTGCACCGTTGATGACAAAGGTGCCTGTCGCCGTCATCAAGGGCAGATCCCCCATAAAGATCTCATGCTCGTTAATCTCATCTGTCTCTTTGTTGTGAAGCCGTACCTTTACCTTCAGCGGCGCAGCGTAGGTTGCGTCTCTTTCCTTGCACTCTTCGATCGAATACTTCACGTCATCTTCACAAAGCTTGAAATCCACAAACTCCAGACTCAGCTTTTCACCGTAGTCGCGGATCGGCGAGATGTCATCGAAAACTTCCTTCAGCCCCTCGTCCAGAAACCACTGATAGGAGTCCTTCTGAACCTCGATGAGGTTCGGCATCTCCAATACCTCTTTCTGCCTGGAGTAGCTCATCCGGAAACTGTTGCCGTTTTTGATAGGACGTATCCTGTTTTTCTCCATTGACGTTTCACCCCTGTCTTTTTATATAAAAGCGTACACATTTTTCCCGGTTTTCTGCCAGAAATCACCAATTTAATTTTGGGCATAAATGCCCCTTGGGGTACACTCCTGCACAATAATGCAACCTATACTATAACACAAGCCAGAAAGGGTGTCAACAAAAAAATCCGGGAGATTTTAAAAAAAAATCCGGGAGATTTTAAAAAAAATCTGGGGATTTTAAAGCGCATAAAACGGCTGCATTTTTCTGCAGCCGCTCTTGCAAAGCACTTATATTATTTACAGATCCAGTTTCATATCGCCCGGTTTGATCCAGCCCCATTTGCGCATCGCTTCGGAAATAGCAAGCGTTACCAGCGCCGGAAGGATGATCTGGATCGCCAGAATCTTAATCAGAACGATTTCCGGCGCTTCCGTCGCCGTCATCACCTGCCAGGTCATGATCTGACCGACAAGACCGGCCGTTCCCATGCCGGAACCGGTTGCATTGCTCGTCATTTTCAGAAGCATTGTGCCGACCGGACCGAGAATCGCGCTCGATAAGATCGCCGGCAGCCAGATAATCGGCTTCCGTACAATGTTCGGCACCTGGAGCATGGAGGTACCAATGCCCTGCGCCAGCAGACCGCCTACTTTATTTTCGCGGTAGCTCGCCACGGCAAAGCCGACCATGTTGCAGCAGCAGCCGATGGTCGCCGCGCCTGCCGCCAGCCCGGAAAGGTTTAAGATAACGCCAAGCGCCGCCGAGCTGATTGGAAGCGTCAGGATCATGCCCATCAGAACAGATACCACAATGCCCATCAGAAACGGCTGCTGCTCGGTTCCCCAGTTGATCAGCGCGCCAAGGCTTGTCATGATCTGCGAGATGGTCGGTCCCACCAGCAGCCCGACCGCCGAGCCTGCTCCGATGCTGACAAGCGGCGTCACCAGAATGTCCACCTTTGTTTTTCCGGATACCAGATGCCCGGCCTCAATTGCTATGTACGCCCCGATAAAAGCGCCGAGCGGTTCGCCCGGACCCGAAAACTGCATCACGCCGTCCACAAGCACCTGCCCTGCCATCAGCTTTCCGGCAAATGCTCCTACCATTCCCGCCGTCGCCGCCGACAGGATTACCAGCGGGCTTTCCTTATATTTGCTCGCCACGCCAACACCGATGCCTGCGCCGGTAAGTGCCGCGGCAACCTTGCCGATCAGGAAAATCGTGTTTCCGATATCGCCGCCCACCAGCGTGCCGATCTGCTGAATGATCGTGCCGACGATCAGTGTCGCAAAAAGACCGTGTGCCATGCCGCTTAACCCATCAATGAACACACGGTTTAACCATTTTGTAAATACCTTCATAACTGCCTCCTCGTTGTATTGTCAAGTGTCTTGTCACCTGTATGTCACCTGGCAATCATACTACAACTCTCAGGCAAAATCAAGTAAATATCCTTTTTCTTTTAATCTTTTTTCCGCTTCGTCAAGAATCGCCTCATTTTCCGCCTCCAGTGTGTGAAAATGCGCGTCGTGCGTCAGCTCCTTCAGGGGCTTTGCCTCATTTGCAAAAATCTTCGTGATAAACTCATCCACGTCTCTGCGCGATGCGATCATCAGATCCGCAGTTATCTGCCCGTAGACATCATGCTCCACCACCACATCCAGCACGCGCGCTCCCGCGTCCACCATCGTATACAGCTCATCCCGCATCTGCGCGTCCGTATGCTTTACCGCCACGATCCGCTTGCATTTGCTTTTATGCTGCTGTCCGTAAATCAGATAGCCCTTGTTGGTGGATAAAATATTTTTGTCCGTTGCGCGCAGAAGCGCGATATCCTGCACGATCACCTGGCGGCTGACTCCGAACTGTTTCGCCAGTGAAGCACCGGAGACGGGTTCGATCCCCGTCTCCAGAAGCTTTATGATTTCTTTTCGTCTCTGTTCTCCGTCCATAATAAGCTAAATCCTTACCGCCGTCTCCAAAGCCACCTGCATCATATTGGTGAAGCCGTTCTGACGAGCCTCTGCATCCAGCTCCTCGCCGTTTACGATAGAATCAGAAACCGTGAAGATGCCGAGCGCTTTCACCCCCGCGCGCGCCGCGTTGCAGTACAGTGCAAAGCTCTCCATTTCGATGGAAAGGACGCCCATCTTTGCCCATTGCTTCCACTCCGGTGTCTCCGTGTAGAAATTATCCGAGGAAAGAATGTTGCCGACACGGTACGGATAGCCGAACTCCGCCGCCGCTTCCTGCGCTGTTTTTAAAAGCTCGTAATCCGCAATCGCGCACATGGTTCCCGGAAGCTGGTACTGATGCGCATAGTTGCTGTCCGTACATGCGCCCTGCGCCATGATGATCTCGCCAAGCTGAATGTCCTTTCCGATAGAGCCGCAGGAACCTACACGGATCAGGTTCTTCACCCCGTAAAAATGGATCAGCTCGTGGCTGTAGATGCCGATGGAGGCGCAGCCCATGCCTGTGCCCATCACAGACACCTTCTTTCCCTTATAGGTTCCTGTGTATCCAAACATATTTCGCACACTGTTAAACTGTACGATGTCCTCCAGGAACGTCTCCGCGATCACTTTCGCGCGCAGCGGATCGCCCGGAAGCAGGATCGTCTCGGCGATATCGCCCGGATTTGCAGCATTATGTGGTGTAGCCATTTTCAAATTCCCCCTTTTTCTTGTCTTATGATTACAGTTTAGCATAAAAAAAGAGCCGATGCAATGCACCGGCCCTTATCTTTTTTATACCTGTTTCTCTTATTTCAGAGTAACCTTTGCGCCTTCTGCTTCGAGCTTTGTCTTCAGCTCTTCTGCTTCTGCCTTGGAAGCTGCTTCCTTTACAACCTTCGGAGCGCCGTCTACAACTTCTTTTGCTTCCTTCAGACCAAGACCTGTTGCTTCACGAACAACCTTGATAACCTTAACCTTGTTCGGGCCAACCTCTGTCAGCTCTACGTCGAATTCTGTCTTTTCTTCCTCAGCTTCTGCCGGGCCTGCTGCTGCTACAACAACGCCTGCTGCTGCAGATACGCCAAACTCTTCCTCACAAGCTTTTACCAGTTCGTTCAGCTCTAATACGCTTAACTCTTTAATTGCCTCAATAAATTCAGCAGTTGTTAATTTTGCCATTTTTATTTTCCTCCATTTTTTATTTTAAATTGGTTTTACAGATAAGCCTCTCCGGACTTATGCTTCTGCTTCTTTTTCTGCAATCTGCTTAATAACACGAGCAAAGTTTGCAATCGGCGACTGCATACTGCCAAGCAGTCTTCCAAGCAGTACTTCTCTTGACGGAACGTCTGCCAGCGCCTGGATGCCCTTCTCGTCATAGTATCCGCCCTCAACAACACCTGCGATCAGCTTCAGAGACGGAACGGTCTTTGCATATTTTGCAACGATCCTGATCGGAGCGGTTGCGTCTGTCTTACAGATAGCAACAGCATTTGGTCCTTCCAGATGATTGGTAAGCGGTTCGCAATCTGTGCCCTTGAACGCAAAATTCATCATTGTGTTCTTGTACACTTTGTAAACAACGCCAGCTTCTCTCATCTCTTTACGAAGAGCGGTGTCCTGCTCTACATTGATTCCGCTGTAAGTAACCAGAACCACTGACTGCGCATCTTTGATGTGTTCACTGATCTCGGCTACGATCGGCTTCTTCTGTTCCACTTTTGCCATGAATGGTGCACCTCCTTATTCGTTTGTGTACCGCCAAAAAACCTCCCTGCATGACAGAGAGGTTCATAAATCATTTCTATCGAAATTCTTTACTCCTCGGCAGGCGTTTTAACCCTTATGCCTCACGGCACCTGCTGTCTTCGGCAGTCTTAGAGAGAATATCATAGATTTCCGGAAAAGTCAAGCACTTTTAAATATACATTACATACATCACTTTTAAATATACATTACATACACTTTTAAATATACATTACATACACACACAGAGAATGTCACAGAGGACTCAGTTTCTTCTGTATCCCGCCTCGTCCCGATATTCCGGATGTTCTTTAGCATACGGCTCTTTGTCCCCGCAGATGGCGTAGTCGCATTTGAAGCCGTTTGCACAGGTCGTCTTGCGCACCAGCCTTGCGTGGATCAGTTCCATGGCCGCATAATCCGGGTTGCAGAGTGCAGGCATGACCTCCAGCAGGCCGTGCTGTTTAGCGAACTCTGCCACAGGGCAGGAGGTAAATTCATAATAGATGGGTCTGTTCCCATCGTAAGGAGCAACGGACATCTGATAGTCGCCCCACTGGTCACACTTGCATTTTGAGCTTGCAAAAGCCTTATACATCAGCTTTTTAAACAGCGGCTTATTACAGTCCACGAACCTGGAGAGGATACGGAACGATGGTAAAAACAGTTCACCCTCCATCTTTTCTATTTCAGCAAGACTTGTCACATCTTTGCAGATCGTATAGTAGGCCATCAGCGCAATGCAGTCATAGGTACCGCCCACACCGTTATGAAAGTTTTTCCTGCCGCCGAGATCGGTACGCCAGTCGGAAAGGAAACTCACATATTGCCGCTGCACCTGTTCCCAGACAGATTCCCGCGCCTCTTCCGGATAGTGCAGGGCAATTTGGGATTGTATTTGCTTTTTACACGGTTTGGAATAGAGCACATGGCAAGTGCGGTCAAATTTCAATTCGTTGTCTTTCATAGCTTCTCCTTTTCCAGTGACCTCTGGTGCGCCGCCTATGAAAACTGTTCCGGATACTCTCCCGCCAGCGTACCCCGGCAATGGCAGCCGCAATTATGGGATTGCCGACAATGGTAATTCCCCGCTTCACAACCAAAGTAACGTTTACGCCTCTTTTCGCATACTCCCGGAAATCGCAGTTCAACCGCTCCATCAGCTCCACAGCACAGAGGTTCCAAAACAGATTGGGAGTTTCTACCAAATCAAGATCATGAGCAGCGAGCTGAACGCTCCTCCCGCCGCGAAAACCGGAATCATTGGGATGCACACCTTCACATGGAACCATTTCTGATGGTATTCCTTTTCCATGTGCTCTGTGCCGGGGAGACGGATCCGCTTCATATTGGCAAACAGCACCCAGTCCAGAAAAAAGGTGTCCCAGGCGAACAGGCAAAGGATATACACATAGGATAGCAGCAGCCCCTCCACAAAGTTTTTCGCTCCTGCCAGATGCAGCATCCACGCAAAGAGAAACATAAATGCGATCAGAGCGACAAGCTTCTTGATC
The DNA here is from genome assembly GCF_905201705.1 of uncultured Marvinbryantia sp. Taxonomy (GTDB): domain Bacteria; phylum Bacillota; class Clostridia; order Lachnospirales; family Lachnospiraceae; genus Marvinbryantia. The sequence continues at coordinate 18,915 of NZ_CAJKOX010000007.1, read as the reverse complement.
TTCATCGCCCAGGTAAGCTTTTTCTTTGTCACTTCTTTATGCTGCGTCCGGTAATATACCTCCTGGATCTCCGGCGGATAGTCGCTGATAAAGGTCAGCGGACTAATACAGAGCAATCCAAACACGAAAAACCCGAACACCAGAAGCATTATGATAATTTCAATAAAAATAATGGCAGGATTCATGGGTAACCTTCCTTCTTTACTTTGAGCAGATTTCTCTGCACTTATATAGCAAAAATATGCCAGAGGTTAGTTGTAACTAATCCAAAATTATTATAGCACCAAAATTTAGCAATATCAATTTCTTTTTAAGTTTTGCGTGAAAATCAAACAAGACCGCTATCGCACCTGATAACGGTCTTGCTATTTTCCATATTTTATTTTTTCATCGTCGTCTATATTGTATTTAACCGAAGCTTTTTTCATCCTGCTATCTATGTATGATCGTTTTACGTGGCTGCCTTTATTTCTTTCACTTTTTATTTACCAGCGGCTGTTCTTCTTCCGATTTTTTCTGTTTTCTGATATTGTATAATCTTCTGCTTTATCTATCTTCTGTTTCAAACGCTGATAAATTTTTTCGGTTTCCGAATCTGTATTCAATATGAAAAACAGGTGCTTTATGATCTGTAATCCGTTTTTGTTCTTCGGTCAAGCTCGATATATTCGATTCTAATCGGTTCAGATATAAAGGTCGTTTCCGCAGGATACATCTGCTTTGCCACTATCATATTGAATATTAAATGAGACTGCTGTGTCCATTGGACTGACCTCCTTTCGCTTATTTAACAACTTTCAAATATTTTATTAAGCTTTCTCGTCACTTAACAGGTATTTGTTGTTGTTGAAGTTATAATACCACAGCCTCTTCTATTTGTCAACACTATTTTTGAATATTTTCGAAATAAATTTTTATTAGCTATTAAATTGTATAAATTTCTGTTAATTATTTTAATTTTTGTGTTTTAATCAACAATTAAAAAAGAGGCTGCCGCAGCAGCCCCCTTTTCATCATGATTCTCTTATTATTTTATTTGCGATAGCTATCTCTGCTCAGTACCAGATGCTTCGGAACACCGTTTACCATCAGCGGAGTAAGCTCGCCGAGGATCAGCGGACGCGCATACTCAACGTAGCCTTCCAGAACGTCGGTGCCGTCCTCAGAAATCCACTCATCCGGAACCGGACGCTCTACGTTTGCGATCTGATGGATGTCGTAGATGCCGTATCCTACCTGGTACGGGCTTCTCTCTTTCACATCAATGGTGATCATCATACCTGTCTGACCTTCGTCAGCCGCCTTGCATGCCAGATAACCAACGTTGAATGCCTCGTTGATATCGTTCAGGGAAGCAACGTGTGTTGCCGCTCTCTGCAGAGTGGAGAATTCAATCGCACGGGTCTTCAGACCGGTATCTGCCGCAACCTTGTTTGCCAGTGTTACCGCACAGCCGGAAAGCTGCTTGTGTCCGAATGCGTCTACAAAATCAGAGCCGCCGCCCAGCTCGCATACGAAACGTCCGTCAGCCAGCTTCACGCCCTCAGAAACAGCTACCACTACAGAGCTCTTCTTCACGGAGAGATCCTTGATTCTTGCAAGGAAATCGTCGTAGTCAAAGGTTCTTTCCGGCAGGTAGATCATATCCGGACCTTCGCAGTCCTCGTCTCTGGACAGCGCTGCCGCTGCTGTCAGCCAGCCTGCATGACGTCCCATGATCTCGCAGATCAGAACGGTCGGTTTTTCGATACCAAAGCTTGCGTTGTCGCGGATAACTTCCTTCAGAGAAGTTGCGATATATTTTGCTGCGGAGCCGTAGCCCGGGCAGTGATCCGTGATCGGAAGGTCGTTGTCGATGGTCTTCGGAACGCCCATGAATCTCTGTGTTTTGCCCTTCAGAGCTGCGTAATCAGACAGCATTTTGATGGTGTCCATAGAATCGTTTCCGCCAATGTAGAACAGGCACTCGATGTCATATTTTTCCAGGATCGCAAAAATCTTGTCATAGACTTCCTCGTTGCCCTCGATCTTCGGCAGCTTGTAACGGCAGGAGCCAAGGAATGCGGACGGCGTTCTCTTTAACAGCTCGATGTCCTTGTCCTCTTTAATGTACTCGCCCATGTCTACCAGATCTTCATTGAGGAAGCCCTGGATGCCGTGATGCATACCGTAAATCTTCTTTACGCCAAGCTCTCTTGCTTTGCTGACAACACCAGCGAGACTGGAGTTAATGACCGCTGTCGGTCCGCCGGACTGTCCTACTACAATATTACCTTTCATGAATGTTTCCTCCTAAAATGTTTTTATATTGAGCGCGCAGGCTGCTTAGGGCAGACTGGCGCACGCTACCATAAATTTTTCATCATTAAAACGTAAATTTATCCGCGAAGTATGCTTCCAGCTCGTCGATCTTCACGCGAACCTGCTCCATGGTGTCGCGGTCGCGGACGGTAACTGCCCCGTCTGTCTCGGATTCGAAATCGTAGGTCACGCAGAACGGCGTGCCGATTTCATCCTGGCGGCGGTAACGCTTTCCGATGTTTCCGCGGTCGTCAAACTCGCAGTTGTATTTCTTCGAGAGCTGCGCAAAAATCTTCTCCGCGCCCTCATTGAGCTTCTTGGAGAGCGGCAGCACGCCGATCTTCACCGGAGCGAGCACCGGATGGAAATGCAGCACGGTGCGCATATCCGGCTTTTCCTCCGTTCCGATGTTTTCCTCGTCATATGCGCTGCAAAGGAACGCAAGCACCATACGGTCCGCGCCCAGCGACGGCTCGATAACGTACGGCACATATTTCCAGTTTTTCTGATCGTCAAAGTACGTAAGATCCTGTCCGGATACATTCTGGTGCTGGGTAAGGTCGTAATCCGTGCGGTCTGCAATGCCCCAGAGCTCGCCCCAGCCGAACGGGAACAGGAATTCCACGTCGGTGGTCGCCTTGCTGTAGAAGCTCAGCTCCTCCTTCTCGTGATCACGGTAACGCACCTCGTCATCCTTCAGGCCGAGGTTGTGCAGCCAGTCGAGGCAGAACTGCTTCCAGTACGCAAACCACTCCAGGTCGGTATCCGGCTCGCAGAAAAACTCCAGCTCCATCTGCTCAAACTCTCTGGTACGGAAGGTAAAATTGCCCGGCGTGATCTCGTTGCGGAAGGATTTTCCGATCTGACCGATGCCGAACGGGATCTTCTTGCGGGAGGTACGCTGCACGTTCTTGAAGTTTACAAAAATACCCTGCGCCGTCTCCGGTCTTAAATAAACCGTATTTTTCGCATCCTCCGTTACGCCCTGGAAGGTCTTGAACATCAGATTAAACTGACGGATATCGGTAAAATTGTGCTTTCCGCAGGTCGGGCACGGAACATTGTGCTCATCAATGAAATTCTTCATCTGCTCCTGCGTCCAGGCATCCACGCTGCCCTCCAGCGCAATGCCTTTCTCTGCACAGAAATCTTCTATGATCTTATCAGCACGGAAACGCTCGTGGCACTCCTTGCAGTCCATCAGCGGATCAGAAAAACCGCCGAGATGTCCGGAAGCCACCCAGGTCTGCGGGTTCATCAGGATCGCGCAGTCCACACCGACATTGTACGGATTTTCCTGGATGAATTTCTGCCACCATGCGCGCTTTACGTTATTTTTCAGCTCCACGCCAAGGTTGCCGTAATCCCAGGTGTTCGCCAGACCGCCGTAGATCTCGCTGCCCGGATAGACAAAGCCTCTTGACTTTGCAAGCGCTACGATTTTTTCCATTGTCTTTTCCATAAATCATTCTCCTCATTCATATAAAATGTACGCCGTTTCGTTTTCCTCAATGACCGCCGTGGATTTGTCCGTCACCTTTACATTTTCACTGACGTATCTGATCGTCCCCGGCACCTCGACCAGCATTGCCTGCCGCAGCGCGACCGTCTGATAATTTTGGCCGGTCATGATAGCGGACCCCCACACCAGCGCCTCCTGCGCCTTCACTCCGTCGGTCACCTCCGCAAACTTTCCCTCAAAGGCATAGCCGGCCTGCACTGCTCCCTGGATGTCTCCGGCGTAAAAATCCAGATGATTGAATTCTGCGTAGTCCTTTGTGCTCGCGTATGTCATGCGAAGCTGCGCAATGCCTTCCTTTACACTGAGACTCTGTTTCTTTACCGCCTTCGTTCCGACAGCTTCGTTGTAGCTTTTGATCTCAGCGCCAAGCTCCTCCTCCATCTCCCCTTTGTCGTAGTAGCTCTGGCTGAAATCCTCGCGGACATACTCTGTAACGGCGCCCTTTTTGTCTATAGAAATGCCGCTGACTGCCGGTGAAAAGCTGCTGCAGCCCGTCAGGAACAGCCCCAGACACAGCACAAGACCTGTAACGCACCCCTTTTTCATTCATTTATCCTCCCAAAGTCATTCATAAATGATTATACTAACATTATCCCTCATTTTCAACTCTAAATCTGCAAACTTTCCAAAATCTCCAGCGTTTTGAATTTCCTGTCAACGTATGTTTTCCGAAAACGCTCCTGGATGCGCGAAAATTCATCGAGGACCCCGTCGGAAACCGTGAAGGTATACAGTTTTTCCACCGGCGTCGCGACGACATACTGCATCGTAAATATGGTGGATTCCAGCAGTTTTTCCGCGCGCGCCTCGCGCATACAGTCTGCGCAGACCACACCGTTTCCCGCATGACTGTATCCCGTCAGATGCTCCGTGCTCCCGCAGACCGTGCAGCAGAAAACCTCCGGGTATTCGCCGTTTATCACCATCGCCTTCAGCTCAAAGACGTACCGCACCAGCTTTTTCGGAAGATGCGGATTTTCCAGTGCGCGCAGGGAAGCGTACAGAAGCTTTAAAAGCTCCTTCTCATCATTGTTTTCCCGCGCATAATAATCCGCAAACTCCAGGAAATACATCCCGTAGTACGCCCCCTCGAAATCCATGGAAAGCTTCTCAAAATAATTACTGATCTGCGCCTGGTAGATGTTGTAGGAGCTGCGCCCCTCGTAGCACTCGAAAGTCCCGAAGGAAAACGGCTTTGCCGCCGCAAGCAGCGGGCTGTTCTGCCGCCGCGCCCCCTTGGCAAATCCGCTGATCTTTCCGCGCTCCTTCGTCAGAAGCACGATCCGCTTGTCATATTCCCCGATGGGAACGGCGGAGAGCACCATCCCTGTCAGTTCCAGTTTCTCACTCATCTTACGCCCGCTTTCAGATTTCCTTTTTATCGTAGCCGAAATTCTTGATCAGAAAATCGCTGTCCCGCCAGTCCTTTTTCACCTTCACCCAGAGCTTCAGGTTTACCTTCGTCTCCAGCATATTCTCAATGTCCACGCGGGCGGCGGAACCGATTTTTTTCAGCATTGCCCCGCCCTTTCCGATAATGATGCCCTTGTGTGAATCGCGCTCGCAGATGATCGTCGCGTCAATGTCAAACAGACCGCCATCCCCGCGCTCCGTCATGCGGTCGATCGCCACCGCAATGCCGTGTGGAATCTCCTCGTCTAGGCAGCGCAGCGCTTTCTCGCGTATCATTTCCGCGACGATCTGGCGCTGCGGCTGGTCAGTGATCGTGTCCTCGTCGTAAAACATCGGTCCATAGGGCAGGTACCGGAAGATCGCGTTGATAACCTCGTCCAGATTCTGTGCGCGCAGCGCGGACACCGCGATGATATCCGCAAAGTCATAGATTTTCCGGTAGGCGTCGATAAACTTCGCCACCTCTGTTTTCTGTACCGTATCTATTTTATTAATGATCAGCACCACCGGCGTCTTCGTCTTTTTAAGCTGCTGCACAATATGCTGCTCGCCCGCGCCGATAAAGGTAGACGGCTCCACCAGCCAGAGGATCACATCGACCTCGCTTAATGTGCGCTCAGCAACGTTCACCATATACTCGCCGAGCTTGTTTTTTGCCTTGTGGATGCCCGGCGTATCCAGAAACACGATCTGTCCCCGCTCGCAGGTGTAGACCGTCTGGATGCGGTTTCTCGTCGTCTGCGGCTTGCGCGAGGTGATCGCGATCTTCTGCCCGATCAGATGATTCATCAGCGTGGATTTGCCGACGTTCGGACGCCCGATGAGCGTCACGAACCCCGATTTTGTGCTTCCGGTATTTTTCAATTCGTTTAAATCAAGCTTCATTCACATTCTCCCTGTCCGATCAGCGGTTTTATCTCGCAGAACAGTTCTTTTTCTTCTTTGATCTTCTCTCCGTTTCCGATAACGCAGATATATTTTTCCTGCAGCGCCGCCTCAACAAGCGGAGCGAGCGCCCGGATACTGCCCGGCGTCGCGCTTAAAATCTCGTCGCGCTCACGCTGCAGATCCTGCTGCGTGACATTTCCAAGATATGCCGCCAGGGAGCGCGCCCCCTTTGCCTGCGGATTCAGCGGCGTGTCCACCTCGCTCATCGTTCCGATAATATATTTCGTCATATCGCGGTCGCTGACGCTGAAATTCTTTAAATAATCTGTGATGCCCTCGTATACCTGCAGCGTTCTGCCAAGGTTCGGATCGCGGTAGGACACGAAATACGTGTCTCCTGTGCGCCCGTAGCCGCTCATGCAGCCGTAAGCCCCGCCCTGCACGCGGATATTCACCCACAGATATTCATATGCCATGATCGTCTTTAAAATGCGCAGCGCGCCCGTGTAGGTATAGCCGGCTCTGCAGAAATTGCCTGCCGCCGCCACATACTGTATCTGCGACGAGGTCGCAAAGCCCTCGTTCTTCCTTCCAAGCGGCGCCGCCAGTCCGTGCGATCCTGCCGCGTCTCTGCTTCCCGGCACTGTATCCGTTTCCATTCCTGCATTTCCGGCTTCCTTAAGCTTCTTCTGCAGCAGACGGATGCGCTCCCGCACCTTATCCATAACCTCGGGTTCGGCAGTCACGCTCACCAGCAGGTTTTCTTTCCGGAACAGCTCCCGGATCAGATTCGTGAGGATGCACACCAGCCCGTCCTTCTTTTCGGCAAACTGCTCCTCCAGAAGCTCCACCGTTTTGTATAATGTGATGCCCGCCACGCGGTCATTGAACGCCGCCGTACCGGAGAAATAGGACATCGCGCGGTTTGCCGCCGTCTGGTGTCCGGCGGAGGTCAGGCGCATCTGCAGACGCGATTTCATGCGTGCGATGATCTCATAGAGGCGCTTCTCATCCGTCAGCTTCGATGTCAGCAGGATCTCTTCCATCATATCAAAGGCAAAATCCAGCTCAGAGTAGAGCACCTTCGCCTTTATCCCGAATTTCGCACAGTAGTTTCCCGGATGCGCCGCGTCAGCGAAGGCGTCCACCGACGGATAGATCCCGCCGGAATGAATGTCGATCTCGTTGCTGAGCTCGCGGTAGCTGTAATGCTCCGTGTCCACCATGCCAAGGATGCCCTTCAGAACGCCAAGGTATTCCACCTGTTCCTCCGGCACCTTTGCCGTATCAAACAAAAGATCAATGTAGGCGATGCCGTTGGTGTCGATCTCATGATGCACCAGCGGCGTACCATTCACCACTTCTTCCTTATTATAGATCGGCGCCGCCTTTTTTCCGATGTCCGAAAGCTTCAGCAGCGGAATTTTCTCCAGTTCCTCCTGCGTGGACGGCGTCTCCTGGAATGCGCGCAGCTTCTTTGTGCGCTCTACCAGCTCCGCGATCTGCTCTTCAGACAGGGAAGCCTTGTACTGCGCCAGTTTTTGGCGCACACGCTCATCCTCCTTCGCGGTAAGTCCCCGCTCCGGCACCATCACCAGGATGGATGCGTGCGTGTTATCGATGAGGAAGGTCTGTATCAGCTCCTCAAAATAGCGTCCCTCTGTCTGTTCCTTTAAGAAGCGGCAGACCTCAAGCTGCTTCAGATAATCAAACGGCGCATTGTCATCGTAGAGCCAGCTGTCGAAGGTGTCAAGACCGTACATCAGACCGCGCGGGAAATTGCCGTAATCCGCCTCGCGGAATTTAAATTCCAGATTGTTGATCGCCGCAAGCAGCGCTTTCTTCTCCAGTCCCTCCGCAGCCAGCTTCTGCAGCGTCTCACGGATGACCGTAAGAAATTTTTCCTTATCCTCTGCATTTGCAAACTTTGCCACTACGGAAAACACCGGCTGCAGGATGCCGCCGTCGTAGCCGCCTTCAATATCCTTGCCGATGCCCGCGTCGAGAAGCGCCTGCTTCAGCGGTGCGCCCGGCGCGGAGAGCAGCACGTATTCCAGCACTGCCATCGCATAGGAAAGGTTCACGTCGGAAGCCTCGCCCGCCACCACATTCCATGCCAGGTACGTATTGTCTGTTTCTTCCTCGGCACTGGAAACCGGGTATGCAAAGGTGTGCTCCGCCATTTTTTCAAACGGCTTCTGCAGCGGGATCGCCGAGTCGATCTCCATCGCATCGTATCTGCTCAGATATTCGCTGTCGAGCCAGGCAAGCCGCTCCTCCATATCCAGATCGCCGTAGAGATAGATATAGCAGTTCGACGGGTGATAGTACCGGCTGTGGAAGGAGAGAAAATCGGAGTATTTCAGCTCCGGAATCACCTTCGGATCGCCGCCCGACTCCACGCCGTAGGGCGTGTCCGGAAACAGCGAGTTCATGATCTCGCGATCCAGCATATCGTCCGGCGAGGAAAACGCGCCCTTCATCTCATTGTATACCACGCCGTTGTACGTCAGCTCGTCCTCCGGATTTTCCAGGATATAGCTCCAGCCCTCCTGGCGGAAGATTTCTTCCTTCTGATAAATGTTCGGGAACAACACCGCGTCCATATATACCTGCATCAGATTGCAAAAATCCTGCAGATTGCAGCTCGCAATCGGGTACACCGTCTTGTCCGAAAACGTCATTGCGTTTAAAAAGGTGTTCAGCGAACCCTTTGCCAGCTCCACGAACGGATCCTTTGACGGGAATTTCTCACTTCCGCAAAGCACGCTGTGCTCCAGAATATGCGCCACGCCCGTGCTGTCCGCGGGCGGCGTGCGGAAACCGATCCCAAATACTTTATTTTCATCATTATTTTCCAGAAGAAGAATGCGCGCGCCGCTCTTGCGGTGGCGCAGCAGCGTGCCGGTGGATTTCACATCGGCGATCTCTTCCGTTTTCACTACATCATATTGCGGTAAACTGCGAAACATCTGCAAACCTCCAAATTCCTTTTCTCTGTATCCTTCATGATGCCACGGATTTCTTCGTATCTCACACCTCCGAAATCCCGGCACCATCATTATATAATCATTGCCATTTTTTTGCAAGGGCGGCAAAATGCCCGGCGGAAATTTTCCGCCGGGCATAGATGATATCGTTTTATTCGATACCTGCTGTCTCAATGATAAATTTAACGCTGCCGTTTTCCGCCTCGCCGCCGAAGCTCTTGTAGCTTTCCCCGGCGTCCTTCATCTCTTCGAGACGGTCTAAGAACTCCTGCAGGTCGTCCTCCAGGGCTTCGGTGATCTTGTCAATGCCCTCTTCTTTAAATTCCTGCATACCATCCGCAAGCTCCTCCGCTCCGTCAAGCAGTTCTCCGGTACCCTCATCAAGCTGAACCCCCGCCTCGGCAAGCTTCGCCGTTCCGTCTTTCAGCTGCGTGCTGCCGTCTGCAAGCTGCACAATACCGTCTGCAAACTGTGCCGCTCCGGAGGTGAGCTGTGCGCCGCCGTCCGCAAGCTGTCCGATGCCGCTTCCAAGCGCTGCCGCCCCGGAGGAAAGCTGATGTCCGCCGTCTGCCAGCTGTCCGATGCCGCTGCTAAGCGTACCTGCCCCGGAAGAAAGCTGTGCGCTGCCATCTGCGAGCTGCGCGGCTCCCGCACTTACCTGCGCGGCTCCGCTCTTTAATTCCCTGCTCTTTCCGGTAAGCTGCGCCGCTCCTGCCTTCAGCTCGGCGCCTTTGTCTGTAATCTGTGTCGCTCCCGCTTTCAGCTCGGCGCCCTTTTTCGTAAGCTGCGCCGCTCCTGCTTTCAGCTCGGCGCCCTTTTTTGTAAGCTGCGTCGCTCCTGCTTTCAGTTCCGTTCCTTTGTCTGTAAGCTGCTCCGCTCCTGCGGTCAGAAGTACACTGCTCTGCGCAAGCTGCTGTCCGCCCGCAAGCAATGTGTTCGCATTTTCCGTAAGCTTCCTGCTTCCCTCCTGCAAAGCCTCATCGTTTGCCGTGAGCGCTGCTGCTCCATCTGCGAGCTGCTGCGTGGCTGCTGTAAGCTGCGCAATTGCTCCGCTGATATCGATTCCTTCCGCTCCCGAAACGTTGGAAAGCGCTGTTTTAATCTGCGCCAGCGCCTCCCTTGCCTGGCTCTGGTAAGCAATGTCTGTCTGAAGTTCTGCAATGCTGTCATTCAACTGTCCCACATAAGCATTGTAGGTATCCGCATAACCGCCAAGTGCCGGCGGCAGGCTGCCCGGCAGATTTCCCTGCACTCCCTGCAGCGTTCCCAGCACTGACTGATTGCCTGCGATAGACGCATCCAGAGCTGCGATACAGGTATCGATCGCCCCTGCTGCCGCCTGGAGATCTTCGCCCGGATTCTGCAGCGCTCCGCCAAGCTGCTCTGCGAGCGCCTGCACCTGCTCATTTAATGCGGCCGCTCCGCCTGCAAGCTGGTCCGCTCCGGCAATATAAGCGTCCGTTCCCTGTGCAAATTCCTTCGCGCCGTCCACATAGGTCTTTGTACCCGCGATCAATGTATTCGTTCCGTTCACATAACTGTTCATGCCCGAAATAAGTGTCGCTGTTCCATCCACGTAAGCTGACGCCCCGGAGGCAAGTGTTCCCGCTCCATCCACGTAAGCGGACACCCCGGAGGCAAGTGTGCCCGCGCCGTCCGCATAAGCGCCCGCACCGTCCGCCAGCGTCGCCGCGCCGTCCACGTAGGCGTCCGTGCCGCTCTTTAAGGAAGCCGCCCCGTCAGTATACTGTTTGATCCCCTGCTGCAGCGACCTGCTGCCCCCTGCAAGCTGACTGCTCCCGCTCTGCAGCGCATACACGCCGGAAACCAGCGCGCCCTTATTCGCGTCCATCTGGTCGATGCCGGCAACCAGGCTGTCAACGCCGGAAATCAGATCGCCCTTCTTACTGTTTAAGGTATCAATTCCGGCAACCAGTGTATTGATGCCGTCCACCAGGTCACCCTTTTTGTCGTTCAGCGTATGAATCCCATCCGCCAGCGTTCCCATATTCTCATCAATTTCATTCATGCCGTCGATCAGCTCCACGCAGGAATCCCGCAGCTCCTTCACGCCGTCCGCCAGCTCGCCGCTGCCGTCAGTAAGCTGATTCGCTGCGTCCTCCAGCTCTTTTACAGCATCCTCCAGATCGTCCAGATTTTTAATATCGTCCAGACCAAACTTTGCGAGATCCAGATTGGTCGCCGCCGTCATTGTCATAGACAGTTCGAAATCTGTAACGTCCGCTTCCATCTCAAAATAATCAGGGATCTCAATTTCCTCCAGATTCTCTTTCCCCTCCAGGTTCAGACTGTCGGCAACGCCCGGAAAGCCCATGCCGATGACCATTTCCTTTTCGCCGTCGGATACCAGGCGTCCATGCTCCACCGTCACATTCGAGAAATGTTCGGACGGAAGCACCATACCCGTCACCATCGCAAACGGTGTGTAAACCTCCCCGCTCTTTTCACGATTTACATAAGTAAAACGGATGCGCACATGACCGTCCTTTCCGGCAAGCTCCTCCGGTGAGATCTCCTTTCCATCCAGATAATAGGAAATCTGCACCTCCACCGGCAGCTCACGGTCGGTCGTTCCCTGGTAATAAATGTCCTTGCCGTCCGCATTCCAGACCACCTCGGAGCCGTTCTGCGAGAAGGTTTCCTCGCCTTTTACGTTCTCGATATCCTGCAGGTCGGTCACGTCGGTCAGCGTATCGGCGGCGTCCGTATTTTTCAGCCAGGCGCTGACGATCACCTCGTCCGGCGCGCCGGTCGCCGATGATTTCACGTAGACCGTTTCCTCTTTTTCCGCCGATGTACCCGCTGCATTTTCCGTTGCGGTTATGTTCACCTTTTCCGTCGTCTCTGTTTCCGCACTCTCCGCCGCATATACTCCGGCGGCGGTCTGTCCCGCCAGCATCATGCCCGCCATCGCAGCAGCGATCGATTTTGTCAGTTTACGGTTTCTGTTCATATTATTTTGCCCCCTTAAAGCCCTTGCTTGTTTTGCAGATTACTTTGTCGAATATCATAAACATCGCCGGCAGCATGCAAAGCACGACCACCATGCTGATCAGTGCGCCGCGCGCCATCAGCGAACAGAGCGAACTGATCATGTCGATGTTGGAGTACATGCCAACGCCGAACGTCGCCGCAAAGAAGCTGATCGCGCTGACGATAATGGATTTCATGCTGGACCGGTGTGCGATCCGGATCGCCTCTTTTTTGCCAAGCCCGCCGCTGCGCTCCTTCTCATAACGGCTCGTCATCAGGATCGCGTAGTCGACGGTCGCACCCAGCTGGATGGTTCCGATCACGATGGACGCGATAAACGGAAGCTGTGTCCCCGTCAGATACGGGATACCAAGGTTGATGAATATCGCAAATTCGATCACCGCCACCAGCAGGACCGGCAGAAACAGCGACCGGAACACCACGCAGATGATCACAAACACCGCCAGTATGGATATTGCGCTGACAACCTTGAAATCCTGATCGGTAATGGTGATCAGATCCTTCGTGCAGGGCGCCTCCCCGACCAGCATCCCGTTCGGATCGTACTTTTTCAGGATCGTGTTCAGCTCCTCGATCTGCGCGTTCACCTCATCCGTGGCAACCTTATATTCGTTGTTTACCAGCATCAGCTCGTAATTTTCATTCTCCAGGATTTCCTTAATAGAATCCGGGATCATGCTTTCTGGGATACGGCTGCCGACCAGCGTTTCCAGACCGAGCACGCCCTTTACGCCGTCCACCTGCTCCATCTCCTCCATCATCTCATGCACCTGCTTCGACGGCAGGCTGCTGTCAATAAGGAGCATGTGCAGTGCACCCATCTCAAATTTCTCCTGCAGCTTATTGTTCGCCTGGATGCTCGGAAGCTCCTCCGGCAGCGAGGCATCCAGATTGTAATATACCGGCGTGTGGTTCTGGCAGTATGCCGCCGGAAGGATCAGCACGGCGAGCAGCACTGCAAAAACGCGGTAATACCGGATAATAAAATCCGAGAGCTTCGGCAGCTCGGGCAGAAATGCGCGATGCTTTGTTTTTTCCAGCACTTTGTCAAAAATCATGATCATGGACGGAAGCACCGTGACGCAGCAAAGCACGCCGATCACAACGCCCTTTGCCATGACGATTCCCAGATCAAGACCGAGCGTAAAGCTCATAAAGCACAGTGCGATAAAACCTGCCACCGTCGTCAGCGAGCTGCCCGCCACCGATTTGAAGGTCTTTTCGATCGCGTGCGCCATCGCCTCTTTGCGGTCCTCAAACACGCCGAGCTGCTCCTGGTAGCTGTGCCAGAGGAAGATGGAATAATCCATCGTCACGCCGAGCTGCAGCACCGCTGTCAGCGCTTTGGTGATATAGGAGATCTCTCCCAGGAAAATGTTGCTGCCAAGGTTGTATACGATCGCCATTCCGATCCCAAGCAGGAAAACCACCGGAATGAAAAAGGAGTCCATCGTTACCGCCAGCACGATCGCCGAGAGCAGCACGGCAATGACAACATAGATCACAACCTCGCTGTCCGACAGATCCTTGGTATCCGTGACGATCGCCGACATTCCGCTTAAAAAGCACTGCTTTCCGGCAATGCTGCGGATCTCGCGGATCGCCTCCATGGTCTCGTCCGCCGAAGTCGTCGTATCAAAAATAAGAAACATCATGGTGGTGTCGTCTTTGTTAAAAATCTCCAGCACCTTATCCGGCAGCATTTCCATCGGAATGCTCAGATCGAGGATGCTGTCATACCATACCACCTTCTCTACGTGATCTACCTGCTCCAGCTTCTTTTTCAGCTCCGCGACGTCCTTATTTTCCATGCCCTCGCACAGAAACATGGAGTAAGCGCCCGTCCCGAACTGCTCCGCCAGAATATCCTGTCCCTGCATGGTTTCGATACTGTCCGGCAGATAATATAGGATATCGTAATTAATCCTGGTATTGATATAACCGATCGCCGAAGGTATCAAAAGCAGCAGGCTGAGAACGAAAATCGGAACACGATACTTCACGATCTTCTCTCCCATCTTCAACATACTATCTACTTCCTTCCCTCTTTGCTGTAAAAGTCCGGTCACCAGGCAAGAGCACGCCATGAGACCGTTCCCACATGATCGCGGACTTTCTGTTCGTTAATATGCCAGACACCCGGCGTTTTTTCTATGGGCAGAAAAAAATCCATGCACAGTTTTTGTGCATGGACAAAGATTTGTCTAAAGGACCTACGCTTCCTGCGCCGCCCTCGCGAGCATCCGGGCGATGCTGCCCTCCTGCAGATACCCGATGCGCCTGATAAATTCCTCCGGCTCCAGCTTCATACCATCGTCAAGCCATTCCAGCACGATGCCGACCAGCGCGCATTTGTAGAAATCCGCGATCATCACGATATCATCCGCAGGCGCCTTTATGCGCTCCGCCTGTGCGCGCACATAGGACAGCATAATATCGCCCGCCACCTGGTACAAAAAATGCTCAAGCTGGCGGCGGTCGATGGAATTATAAATGTGGTAGATCTCCTTGCGGTTTTCCAGCGCATACAGTGTGCAGCGCAGAAAGCTCTCCTGCCAGTCATTTTGGGCGATGCCCTCCGCGAGCACCTCCGCCGCCCGCTTCTCAAACACCCTGTGGAGCAGGTCAAAAATATCCTCATAGTGATAGTAGAAGGTGTTGCGGTTGATCCCGCAGTCCTCCACAATATCCTTTACCGTAATTTTATCGAAAGGAACTTCCTTCAAAAGTTTAACGAACGATTTTTCTATCGCTTTTTCCGTAAGCTGTGACATCCTTACCTCCCATACCTCGCTTTTTCTGTCGTTATTCTATCACAGCCTGCGCCGCTCCGCCAGATATTTTTGCCCCTTACTTTTTCCACAGCTCCTCTGCCTTCGGCGTCCAGTTTTCGGCATATTCCCGGCATTTTTCACAGAGATGCGAAGCGCTCTCCGGGGACATCATATCCGTGGAATGTGCGCCTGTCCGTTCCACCATCTCCTGCAGGATCTGCGGGTTTTCCAGCATCGGACACGGACGCAGATGATTTTCGTTAAAGGGCTGCCCTTCGTGATAAGCCATGAAGATCGGCGACTGCAGGATCTCCAGCAGCGTCTGCTGACGGACATTTGCGTTGGAATAATGGATAAATACGCACGGATCGGCGTCACCGTTGGCATTAATGTGGAAGTAACGGCGTCCGCCGGCGATGCATCCGCCCACGTACTCCCCGTCATTCTGGAAATCCATCGCAAAAATCGGCTTCGTAGAGCGCACCTCGCGGATTTTATGATACATATATTCCCGCTGCTCCGGCGTTGGCAGCAGCTCCTTTACCGCATCATTTCCAACCGGCATATAATGAAAATACCACACAAACTTTGCGCCCCAGGCGATCATCTGATCTATGTAGCTGTCGCTGCTGATGGAATCCAGATTCTGGCTGGTGTAACAGCAGCTGATACCGAACGGAAGCTTTTTCCGTTTCAGAATTTCCATCGCCCGCACGACCCTGCCGAAGGTTCCGTTTCCGCGGCGCCCGTCGGTCGCCTCCTCAAAGCCCTCCACACTGATCGCCGGAATGAGATTCTTCACCTCCAGCATCTTGTCCGCAAACTCCTCGTCGATCAGCGTCGCATTCGTGAACGCCAGGAACTGGCAATCATGATGCTTCCGACAGAGTGCGATCAGATCGTACTTTCGCATCAGCGGCTCTCCGCCGGTGTAAATATACATATAAATGCCCAGCTCCTTGCCCTGGCAGATAATGGAGTCGATCTCATCAAAGCTTAAATTCAGCCGGTTGCCATACTCCGCTGCCCAGCAGCCGGTGCAGTGCAGATTACACGCCGAGGTCGGATCAAGCAGGATCGCCCACGGAATATTGCAGTTGTAGCGTCTGCGCAGACGCTCCTGCTGCGGCCAGCCGATCAGATTTGCATTCAGAATAAAATTTTCAAAGGTTGCTTTCAGGACCTCCTCGTCGATGTCCGTCCAGAGACTTTTCAGAAGCTGATACATGTTATTTTCAGGATCCTCGATCACCTGGCGGAACGCCCTTCGCTGCGGCTCATAGCTGTCTGGTCCCTCCCCGGCGAATCGGTCCACCCAATCCATCAGCTTTGTGAAATTCGTATCCGGATCTTTTCCGATATAATCAAATGCCTTCTTCAGTCCAAAACGCACAGCTTTGTTTGATGCATCCATGATAATTCCCTCCTGTGTAAGACAGTATTTTTGCCCTCCCGCCCCAAGAATAGCGGAGAAGCATTCTGTCTTTATCTTAGAGAGAACATTTTTTTACATCAATAGACAAACTCCGCACAGTGTACGATTTTTGTACATCCATGCGGAGTCTGTCTGACGACCAAAACGCCTGCAAAGCAACAAAACCGCATATTTTTTCATCCGCGGCCTTCTGCGGTTCTGTCGTTAAAGTATTTTTACAATTTTGCTGCGAAATCCGCCAGCGCCTCGGAAATTTTGATCTGCTGCGGACAGACTGCCTCGCAGCTTCTGCATCCAAGACACGCATCCGGCTGCTTTTCCTTCGGAACCGCCATCAGCGCCATCGGCGCAAGAAATCCGCCTCCCGTGAAGGAATGCTCGTTGTAAAGCTTCAGCAGCATTGGAATATCCAGCCCCTGCGGACAGTGCGATGTGCAATAATGACATGCCGTACACGGCACGCCGCCTGTCATCTGTCCGGCAATCTCCATGAGCGTTTTCATTTCCTTCTCTGTAAGGGGCTTGTCGGCGCCAAAGGTTCGGATGTTATCCTTTAACTGCTCCGCGTTTGACATTCCGGAAAGCACCATCGTCACCTCCGGCAGTGTCTGCAGGAAGCGGAACGCCCACGCCGGGATCCCCTCCTCCGGGCGAAGTGCATGCAGCTTTGCTTCGTTTTCATCCGAAAGCTTTGCCAGCTTTCCGCCGCGAAGCGGCTCCATCACCCACACCGGCAGATGATATTCCTTCAGAAGCTCTACCTTTTCTTTCGCGTTCTGGAATGACCAGTCGATATAGTTTAACTGAATCTGACAAAATTCCATGTGCTCTCCATAAGCTTCCAGGAAGCGCTTCATCACATCGCAGGAGCCATGCGCGGAAAAGCCCAAGTGCTTAATGCGCCCGTTTCCCTTCTGCTTCAGCAGATATTCAAAAATACCGTATTTCGGATCAAGGTAAGCGTCGATATTCATCTCGCACACGTTATGGAAGAGATAGAAATCAAAATACTCCACACCGCATTTTTCGAGCTGTTTTTCAAAGATCTCTTCTACCTTATCCATGTTTGACAGGTCGTAGCCCGGAAACTTTGTGGCAAGGTAAAAGCTCTCACGCGGATACCTGCCAAGCGCTCTTCCCATAACAAGCTCGGAATTTCCGTTGTGGTATCCCCACGCGGTGTCGTAATAATTTACGCCATGCTCCATAGCATGCGCGACCATCTCATTTACCGCCGCCTCGTCGATCACGCTGTCGTTGCCATCGACCACCGGGAGACGCATCGCTCCCATACCAAGCGCTGATAATTTTAAATCCTGAAACTCTCTGTAAATCATCACAAATCCTCCTTTTTATTTGCCGTCGGACATCCTCCCGTCCGTTCCATACGCCGCTGCTTCTTCACCGGCCTGCATAACCGACATTTTCGCAGTTCTCTCCAGATATGTCTGCCAGCGTTTAGTCCCAATGCAGCACACCGGTTTTCACAGCCTCCTCGTAGCGCGAGATCTTGTAATCCAGGCGCTCCATCGCCGCCTCTATCGACTGCAGCTGCCCTGCAAGCTGCACGCGCTGTTCCTTTAAAAGCTGACAGCGATCTGCCAGGGTTTTATCTCCCTGCTGCGCCAACCGCACATACTCCGCGATCGCCTCTACCTGCACACCCGCACTGCGCATACATTTGGCAAGCTCCACCCAACCGCAGTCCTCATCTGTATAGTCCCGCAGCCCGCCCAAAGTGCGGTGAACCGGCGGGATCATGCCCGCCTTTTCATAATAGCGCAGCGTATCCTGCGACAGCCCGTATTTCTGGCTTACCTCTGAAATCGTCATGTGTCCACCTGCTTTCCACAGGCAGCAGCTTTGCTTTCTGCCTGTTTATACTGGGTTTTCTGCAGTATAGCATCTGGAGTTTGCTCCAGGTCAAGAAGTTTTTGTAATTTAGCAGATAAATTGTTACGATAAACTTACTGCCAATACTTTGCCATATACCTTTCCGCCGATTCCTCCGGAATCTGAAACTGGCTGATGATGCTGTTCCGCGTATCGTTTCGGGATATGCTGAATTTACGGCAGGTTTCTATCAATGCACGGATGCCCTCTGTAATTCCCAGCTTCCTTCCCTGCTCCATTCCAAGCTGTTTGCCTTGCTCTATTCCTTGCTCTATTCCCAATTGTTTTCCTTCTTCCACGCCCGATTTGTAATGGTCCTCAAATGCTTTACACACCTTCGCTTTCTCTCCCTTCTTTTTTAATTCGTCGTAATATTCCAGATGATCCGTCAGGTCAAAGATTACCCGGTTGGTATCCCCCATCATCTATGTTTTTTGTTGCACATAAATTATAATATGAGATCGTTTATTGTGCAAGTTGATTTTGTAGGAATTTTACGATTACCGGACTGATACCGCCTTTTTGCAGGCCAGCTTCCGGAAATTACCAACCCGGCAGCAACAAAAACAGGGAGGGAAATCCATTCTTCGGATCTCTCTCCCTGCACAATTATCGTTACTGTTCACTCCCAATGTCATTTAGTTAAACAAGACATGTTAGAGAATCCCTGCCATAAAACAGCCC
>NZ_CAJKOX010000006.1 GCF_905201705.1 uncultured Marvinbryantia sp. | reverse complement strand
GAGGCTCGGTAATGGTTCTGCTGATCTGCGCGGCAGGAAAAAACAAAAGAAAGGCAGATTGAAAAATAGGAATTTTTTGTTCCGAATGCGACAAGGAGAAAATTACGAGGAACCTTGTGTTCCTGGCTAAAAAAAACATAGGGCCATTTAGAATGATACGTTCTAAATGGTCTTTTTTGTTGCCATGCATCCGAAGGAAGCTGCCGGTGGCAGGTCCTGTAGGTTTTTTCGAAAATTCGTAGATACAAAAATCATGTGAGACAGAAAGGCAGAGATGGATTTTCCCTATTGGATGAAAGGAAGATTTCTGATATAATAAAATTACATTTACGGAGGTAAGTCACTATGAGTATTCAATCTGATGTGGAAATACTGTCGATTTGCGTACTTGAAGATTATGCCAGGTTGCATCATCTGTCTGAAAACGATGCTGTTGATTTATTTCATAAGTATCAGGTGTTTGAAAAGATAATATTGCAGCACGAATATCTGCACCAACTGGATTATAGTGAAACGGTTAAGTACGTTGAGGATATTATGGCTCAAAAATCATCCGTTTTAGTTCTATATCACGGAACGAATATTGCTTTTGAACACATTGACTTGTCAAAATCACATAATCGCAGGGATTTTGGGCGTGGGTTCTACTGTACGATACTGGAGAAGCAGGCACAGGAGTGGGCACATCGTTTGTATATGCGGAATTTCTCCGGTGGGGAATATGTATATCAATATGTTTTTCACCAGACGGATGATCTGAAGATAAAGCATTTTAATGCATTGGATATGGAATGGCTGGAATTTATCAAGTGTAACCGCATAAAAGGAGGAATTCAGCATTCTTATGACGTTGTGATCGGACCTGTGGCGGATGATAATACAATGGAAACCGTTCAGCTTTATATGGCGGGTATTTTAAAGGGAGATGAGGCTGTCGAACGATTGCGGTATAATAAAGTAAACAATCAAGTATCTTTTCATACGCCGCTGGCTTTGAAACGATTACAGTTTGAGTGTCGAAAGGAGGTTACTCATGGCTGAAGGAAAGTATTTCTTTAATGGAAGAGATATTACTATGAACATGTGTATCCAGATTCGTGATGTAATTGATATTATCCAGAAGGAGACTGGAATGAATTTTCCAGATGCAACTGTTGCGTTTTATCATTCTAAGACGTATAAAGCTCTGCAGAATACAGAAAATACTTTGTGGGCGGAATCTGCCGGCTATATTGCAGACCGTTATTTCGAGGAGCAGAAAGCGGAAAGCTGTGTATAGCAGCAAGAAAAAGTTGACGGTTACAGGATGTCCACGTGTTGTCAACAAGACGAAGAAATTTTAAACCGACAGAGCTCCCGGGCGCTTAACGCAGCCCGGTAAAGCCGGCATATTTTTTCGGTGAGATTCCCACGGCCCTTGTGAAGGCCTTCAGGAAATTGCTGTAATCATTGAAGCCGCAGAGCTCTGCCGTCTCGTTGACGGTGTGCCCTTCCATCAGAAGCGATTTTGCCAGGGCGATGCGCTTTGCGGTGATGTATTTGTTGATGGTCGTTCCGGTAGTCGATTTGAAGATCCGGCACAGATAGGATGGGCTGAGGAAAAAATGCCCGGCGAGCGTGTCGATCGTCAGCGTCTGACCGATATTCTGGTGGATGTAGGCGAGGATTTCGTCCACCTGCGCGTGGTAGCCTTCTGTTTTTTCGGGGCTTATTGTCTGCCCGGTATAATAGGAAAAGCACTGGTTCAGATAGACCATCAGCTCCAGAAAAACCGCTTTTTCCAGCAGATCGGCGCCATACCCCTGGATGGAGGAAAGCTTGTGGACGTAATAGAGAAAGCGCTTCTGTTCCTCATCCGAGAGGGAGATCCGATGACCGGGATTTTCTGCCCGATAGGAAAAGCAAAAGTCAAGGTCAGTCTCCGGCGAGCTTAAAGCTTTCAGATAGTCCGGGTAGATGGAGAATACAATGCGTTCGTGGATCTGGCTGTCGATCTGCGTGAGATGGTGGCTCTCATACTGATTGATGAAAAACAGGTCGCCGGGCTGTATGGTGTAAAAGCGATTGTCGATGAGAAACTGACGACCGCCGGAAATGGAAAAATACAGCTCGTAGCTGTTGTGGATATGCATATTCATCGGTTTTTCGTCGCTGTACAGGTGCGCAAGGGCGAAAGACTGCGTTTCGATACACGCATCAATGGCGTCCCGGCAGGAAGTAAATATCTTCAAGATCACATCCCCTTCACTTCTTTTCTTTCAGTATAAAGGATTTGTTCAAGATTTGCAAGATTTATGATAAATGAACACAGGAAATAGAAATATGAATATGGTAAACTATAACATATCGGGGACGTTAGAAGCGCAAAGGCGCAGAAACCCCACAGGATTTCTATACCTACATACAAAGAAGGGGGATTTATTATCATGGAACTTAGAACTGCAGTATCACCGAGAGATGTAAAACACTACACAACAGACCGTCTGCGCGAGGAATTTCTGATCCAGGATCTGTTTGTGCCGGAGGAGATCAAACTGGTTTACAGCCACATCGACCGCATTATCACCGGGGCGGCGATGCCGGTAAAGGAGACGCTGACGCTTACGGCAGGCGAGGAGCTGCGCGCTGAATATTTCCTGCAGAGAAGAGAGATGGGCGTGATCAACATCGGCGGCGCCGGAAAAATTACCGTAGACGGAAAGGTTTATGAGGTGGCGTATAAGGAAGCGATGTATATCGGAATGGGCGCGCGCGACATCACCTTTGCAAGCGCTGACGCGGCATGTCCGGCAAAATTCTATATCAACAGCGTACCGGCGCACCGCACCTGCCCGACGGTATTAATTAAGCCGGAAGGTCAGCCGGAGGAGGGCGTTGTCATTGTGAAACCGGAGAACAAGGTGGAGCTTGGCACCCTGGAGCAGTCCAATCACCGCACGATCTGCAAATACATCCTGCCGGGACAGGTGGAGAGCTGTCAGCTTGAGATGGGTATGACGAAGCTGGAGCCGGGCAGCGTATGGAACACGATGCCGTGCCACACGCACGACCGCAGAATGGAGGTTTATCTGTATTTCGATATTCCGGAGGATGCCTTTGTAATGCATTACATGGGAGAGCCGACGGAGACGCGTCATCTGGTTGTGCGCAATGAGGAGGCGGTAATCTCGCCGAGCTGGTCGATCCATGCGGGAAGCGGCTCACAGGCGTACACCTTTATCTGGGGTATGGCAGGCGAAAACCAGGACTTCGACGATATGGACGGCATCGACAACCGTGATCTGAGATAGTACTGCCCGCGGACATGGTTTCCATGCAGATGGGTGCAAACAGGAGGACTTACGAAATGGATATTCAGAAGAGCTTTTCCCTGGAGGGCAGAGTGGCGCTGGTGACGGGCGCGGCTTACGGCATCGGGTTTGCGATGGCGGAGGCGCTGGCGCAGGCGGGCGCGAAGATCGCATTCAACTGCCGCAGCCAGGAGCACATGGACAAGGCGCTGGCAGCCTATGCGGAAAAAGGTATTGAAGTGCGGGGCTATATTTGCGACGTGACCGACGAGGCGCAGGTGGCGAACATGGTGGCGGAGATCGAAAAAGAGCTTGGCGCTGTTGATATTTTGGTAAACAATGCCGGGATTATCAAACGGATCCCGATGATCGAGATGAGCGCCGCAGAATTCCGGCAGGTGGTCGACATTGACTTAAACGCGCCGTTTATCGTTTCCAAAGCAGTGATCCCGGGCATGATCAAAAAGGGACACGGCAAGATCATCAACGTCTGCTCCATGATGAGCGAACTTGGACGCGAGACGGTTTCCGCCTATGCAGCGGCAAAGGGTGGACTGAAAATGCTCACCCGGAACATTGCGTCGGAGTACGGACAGTACAACATTCAGTGCAACGGCATCGGACCGGGCTATATTGCGACGCCGCAGACGGCGCCGCTGCGCGAGGTGCAGCCGGACGGCTCCCGGCATCCGTTTGACAAATTTATCGTCGGAAAGACGCCGGCTGCCCGTTGGGGCAACCCGGAGGATTTGATGGGACCGGTGGTATTCCTGGCGTCGGAGGCATCCGATTTTGTAAACGGACATATTCTGTATGTGGATGGCGGCATCCTGGCATACATTGGAAAACAGCCGTAAAATGAACTGAGAAAATCAGCGGGCGATATAGTCGTTCCGCTGATTTTTGCTGTCATGCACGGCATTTCGGAATTTAGACAGTACAGTGTTTCGGAATTTAGATAGTGCAAATCCGCATATCCTATGATATAATATGATGCCAGGAGTGCAGATCGCTCCATATTATAATGATAAATCATATTTACAGGAGATAGAAATTATGTGTGGAATTGTAGGATTTACCGGTGACCGCCAGGCGGCGCCAATATTGCTGGATGGATTGGCAAAGCTGGAGTACCGCGGTTACGACTCCGCCGGTCTGGCAGTGCGGGACGGCGATGGAAAAACGGAAGTGGTGAAGGCGAAGGGCAGGTTGTCTGTGCTTGCAAAAAAGACGAATAACGGGCAGAGCCTTGCAGGTACCTGCGGCATCGGGCATACCCGCTGGGCGACGCACGGCGAGCCGTCCGAGGACAATGCGCATCCGCACTGCAGCGACGACGGCACAGTGGTTGCAGTGCACAACGGCATCATTGAGAATTATCAGGAATTAAAGGAAAAGCTTTTGCGGAAGGGCTATCAGTTTTATTCCTCCACGGATACTGAGGTGGCGGTAAAGCTGATCGATTATTACTATAAAAAATATCTGGGTACGCCGGTGGATGCGATCAACCATGCGATGGTGCGTATCCGCGGCTCTTATGCGCTGGCTGTGATGTTTAACGCCTACCCGGGCGAGATTTATGTGGCGCGCAAGGACAGTCCGATGATCCTTGGCGTTGAGGACGGCGAGTCTTATCTGGCATCCGATGTACCGGCAATTCTGAAATATACGAGGAATGTATACTATATTGGCAATTTGGAGATCGGCAGGTTAGAGAAGGGAAAAGTCACTTTTTACAATCTGGACGGCGATGAGATCGAGAAAGAGCTGACGCAGATCGAGTGGGATGCTGAGGCGGCGGAGAAGGCGGGCTTTGAGCATTTCATGATGAAGGAAATCCACGAGCAGCCGAAGGCTGTCGAGGATACCATTCATTCCGTGGTGAAGGAGGGTGCGATCGACCTTTCCGATGTCGGCATGACGGAGGAGGAGATGAGAGGCATCCGTCAGATTTACATTGTGGCGTGCGGCTCCGCGTATCACGTCGGCGTGGCGGCGCAGTATGTGATCGAGGATATGGCAAAGATTCCTGTGCGCGTTGAGCTTGCGTCGGAGTTCCGCTACCGCAGGCCGCTGCTGGATGGCGAGGGGCTTGTGATCATCATCAGCCAGTCCGGAGAGACGGCGGATAGTCTGGCAGCGCTGCGCGAGGCAAAGAGCCGCGGCGTCAAGACGCTTGGCATTGTAAATGTGGTCGGTTCCTCCATCGCGCGCGAGGCGGATAATGTATTCTACACGCTCGCCGGACCGGAGATCGCAGTTGCGACCACAAAGGCATACAGCACGCAGCTCATTGCCTGCTATGCGCTGGCGATTCAGCTCGCGAAGGTGCGCGGCGAGATCGACGACGAAAAGTATGCGTATTATGTTGCCGAGTTGGAAACGCTGCCGGATAAAATGAAACGGATCATCGAGGATAAGGAGCGCATCCAGTGGTTTGCGTCGAAGCAGGCGGCGGCAAAGGATATTTTCTTTATCGGAAGAGGGATTGATTATGCAATTTCCCTGGAGGGAAGCCTGAAAATGAAGGAGATCAGCTACATTCACTCTGAGGCGTATGCGGCGGGTGAGCTGAAGCACGGTACGATCTCCCTCATCGAGAACGGCACGCTTGTCATTGGCGTTCTGACGCAGCAGGAGCTGTACGAAAAGACGGTCAGCAACATGGTCGAGTGTAAGAGCCGCGGCGCATATCTCATGGGACTGACGACCTACGGCAACTACAATATCGAGGATACGGCGGACTTTGTGGTTTATGTGCCGAAAACAGACGCGCATTTTACCACCTCCCTGGCAGTGATTCCGCTGCAGCTTATGGGCTATTATGTATCGGTGGCAAAGGGACTTGACGTAGATAAGCCGAGAAACCTGGCGAAGAGTGTAACTGTGGAGTAAATGATACGATTGGAAATCCGGTGTTATATGTCTGATGAAGGCATATGGCACCGGATTTTTTATGGAGAGGGAAGAATGCAAATAAGGTCCCTGTTTTTGTCGGGAAACGACCTAGCGCTCCTTCTTTAATTCTTTTATGATAAGGATACCAGGGATTTTAAGGGAGCAAAGCGCGAAAAATCGGAGGACATGATAGTCATATCAGGACGCAAAGGAAAGAAGGGGTGATATGTGCAGCTATTATCTGGCGGTCGACATTGGCGCTTCCAGCGGAAGACATATGCTAGGCTGCAAAAAAGACGGAAAGCTGTATCTGGAGGAGGTTTACCGGTTTGAAAACCGGATGGAAAACAGAGACGGTAGGCTTTTGTGGGATACAAAGCGTCTGTTTGCAGAAATTTTGAATGGCATGAAGAAATGCGCCGAAATCGGGAAAATTCCGGTGAGCATGTCGATCGATACCTGGGCGGTCGACTATGTTCTGCTTGATGAGAGCGATGAGGTGCCCGGAGACACCTACGGCTACCGCGACGGCAGGACGCGCGGGATCGAAGAAGAGGTGTACCGGCTGATACCGGAGGCGGAGCTTTATGCGCGCACCGGCATCCAGAGGCAGAGCTTCAACACGATCTACCAGCTTATGGCGGACAGGCTTCAGCGGCCGGAGCTTCTGTCAAAAGCAAGGACATTTCTGATGCTGCCGGATTATTTTCAGTTTCTGCTGACAGGGAAAAAGTGCTCGGAGTACACGAATGGAACGTCTACCCAGCTTGCTGATCCGAGGACGTTTCAGTGGGATATGGAGCTGATCCGCCTTTTAGGGCTTCCGGAGGAGATGTTCCTTCCGCTGCAGATGCCGGGAACAGAGGTGGGAATGCTGAAGGAGTGCGTTGCAAAGGAGGTTGGCTTTAACTGTAAGGTGGTGCTGTGCGCGAGCCACGACACGGCCTCGGCGGTGATGGCGATGCCGGCGGCGGATGGGAAAGCGCTGTATATCAGCTCCGGCACCTGGTCGCTGATGGGCGTCGAACTGACGGAGGCGGACTGCAGCGAGGAAAGCCGCAGGGCGAACTTTACAAATGAAGGTGGATATGAGCACCGGTTCCGCTACCTGAAAAACATCATGGGGCTCTGGATGATCCAGTCTGTGCGGCATGAGTATGAGGATGCGTATTCGTTCGCAGAGCTGTGCAGCCTGGCGGAGCAGGCGGATAACTTCCCCTCACGGGTGGATGTCTCAGATGACTGCTTCCTGGCGCCGGAGAGCATGACGGAGGAAATACGAAGCTACTGCAGGCGCACGGGGCAGCTGGTGCCGGAGACGGTCGGGGAGCTCGCCTGCGTCATTTACCACAGCCTGGCGGAGTGCTACGCGAAAACGGAACGGGAAATCGAACGGAATACCGGGACGCACTATGATGCGATCCATATTATCGGCGGCGGCTCCAATGCGGCATATTTAAATCAGCTTACGGCGGATGCAGCCGGAAAAAAGGTCTGCGCAGGGCCGGGAGAGGCGACGGCGATCGGCAATATCATGGCGCAGATGCTGCATAGCGGGGAATTAAAAAATCTGTCTGATGCAAGAAAATGCGTGTTCGCGTCCTTTGACGTCCGGGTGTTTGTTCCGGAAAAAGAAAAGGCCGCGCAGTAAAGGAAAGGAGAGAAAAATACAATGCTTGTGAATACGAAAGCAAATATCGGAGTGTTTGCGGTTGCGCTCGGCGCATACCTGCCGCAGTTTCCGTCGCTTGTGCCGGAATTTGAGGGGCAGTATGCGGCGTTTAAAAAGACACTTCCGGATACCGTCAACACGATCGACGGAGGAATCGTCACCACAAAGGAGCAGTCGATGGAGGCGGGAAGGAAATTCCGGGCGGCGGATGTTGACCTGGTATTTGTCCAGATGCTGACCTATGCAACCTCCTACAATATGCTGCCTGCGATCCGTGATCTGGATGTACCGGTCGTGCTGGTCAATGTGCAGAAACGGAAGGCGCTTGATTACGACCATACGGACATTGCCGCCTGGCTGGGCGAGGGCTACGCCTGCGGAGCAGTCGGCGAGGCAGTGGCGGACCTGGAACGTTTCGGAAAGCGCCACGCAGTGATCACCGGCGTCGTTGAGGGCGGCGATGAGGGGGTGCAGAAGGAAATCGGCGAATGGTGCCTGGCGGCGCAGTGCCGGAGAAGATTCCGCGATACAAATATTGCGCAGATCGGAAGGCCCTATCCGGGAATGATGGATCTGTACATAGACGAGACGAATCTTTACCGCAGGATGCACCTGTATACGAAGCAGTTCGACTGGGAGAAGATGTGGGCGATCGCCGACGAGATTACCGATGAGGCGGCGATCCGCGAAAAAGCGCAGGATATCCTCGATACCTTTGAGATTGAGGGCGGCGGAAGCCTGGAGGAAGTCTGGGAGATGGCGCGCTACGTCGTTGCCTTTGAGCAGTGGGTGAAGGAGGAGCAGCTTGGTCTGATCGCCTCCCACTACGATGGCTTTGCGCAGGGAAAAGCGGGCGTTCTGGACAGTATGCTGATACCGGCGTTTTCCATGCTGATCAAGCAGGGAACGGCATGCGCGGTGGAGGGCGATATGAAGGTTGCTATGGCGATGAGTATTTTAAAGACCATCTCCGGCACCGGACAGCTCTCCGAAATGTATTCGATCGACTTTAACGATGATATCTGCATCATCGGCCACAGCGGTTCCGGTGATGCGGCGATTTCCGCAAAAAAGCCGACGATGAAGATCGTGAAGGTATTCCACGGAAAGACCGGCGGCGGTTACCTGACACAGTTTTATCCGCATCTTGGACCGGTTACGTATCTGGCAATCACCCAGGACGGAGACGGACGCTTCAAATTTGTGACCGCGGAGGGCGTAAATGAGGAAGGAAAGATTTTGTCCTTCGGTGATACCAATATGAGAACCCGTTTTACCTGCGGCGCAAGAGAATTTGTCAATCGTTGGAGCGAGGCGGGACCGACTCATCACATGGCGGCGGCTTCCGGCAGACACATTGACACCATTCTCAAGGTGGCAAAGATTTTTGATGTCCCGGTTGATGTTATTACCCGTTAATTTTTTATAGAAGGAGGACTTTAAAATGAATTTTTTGGACGCAGCATTTGTACAGGACTTTATCAGAATGGCGGACGACGGCTGGCAGCAGGGCTGGCATGAGCGCAACGGCGGCAATCTCTCCTATCGTGTAAAGGCGGAAGAGGTGGAAGCGGTCCGCGAAAATTTTGCGCCGGGAGAGTGGCGGCCGATCGGAACGTCGGTTCCGGCGCTGGCAGAAGAATATTTCCTGGTGACAGGCAGCGGAAAGTACTTTCGCAACGTCAGCATTAAACCGGAGGATTCCATCTGCATGATCGAGCTGGATGAAAAGGGGGAGAATTACCGGATTGTCTGGGGACTGGTGAACGGCGGACGGCCGACCTCGGAGCTTCCGAGCCATCTGATGAATCTGGAGGTAAAGAAGCTTCAGGATCCGAAATACCGCGTTGTTTATCATGCGCATACGCCCAATATCATTGCGCTGACCTTTGTGCTTCCGCTGGAGGACAAGGTGTTTACGCGCGAAATCTGGGAGATGGCAACGGAGTGCCCGGTAGTATTTCCGCAGGGGATCGGCGTCGTTCCGTGGATGGTGCCGGGCGGAAGAGAGATCGCGGTGGCAACCTCTGAGCTGATGAAAAAGTATGATCTGGCAATCTGGGCGCATCATGGAATGTTCGCGGCAGGCGAGGATTTTGACCTGACGTTCGGACTGATGCACACGGCGGAAAAATCTGCGGAAATCCTGGTGAAGGTGCTCTCTATGGGAGCAGGAAAGCGGCAGACTATCCAGCCGGACGAATTCCGTCAGCTGGCAAAGGCTTTTAAGGTAGATCTGCCGGAAGAGTTTCTTTACGAAAAATAAAACGAAAAAGAGGAGAAGGATACCGGCGCGGAAGAGCTTAAGGAAGAGGTTTTTAAGGATGGGGCTTAAAATACGCTACCTTTATTTTTGCGGCTGTGGTATACTATAAAGCAGAGGAAGACCTCCGGGTTATAGTAGAAAAAGGCTTTTGGGCGAGGTGACGGCATGGCAAAAACGGTTGCGATTGGAATCCAGGATTTTGAGAAGATCATTACGAGGGATGTATTTTATATTGATAAAACGCTGTTCCTTAAGGAATGGTGGGAGTCTATGGACGACGTGACGCTGATCACGCGACCGCGCCGTTTCGGAAAAACGCTGACGATGAGTATGGCAGAGCATTTTTTCTCGGTTGCGTATAAAGATAGCAGGCTGTTTGAGGGACTGGCTATCTGGCAGGAGGAAAAATACAGAAAGCTGCAGGGCACCTATCCGGTCATTTCCATAAGCTTTGCAAATGTAAAAGAAAGAACTTATGAACAGGCACGGAAAAAAATCTGTGAAATGATCGTAAGGGTATACAACCAGTATGACTTTCTGCTGCAGGGAGATACCCTGAATGAAAAGGAACGGCAGTATTATCTTGGGCTTTCCTCCGACAGCGATGATGCGGATATCACGGACGCGTTAGGCAGAATGTCAGAGTATCTGTACCGCTACTATGGAAAGAAAGCGATCATTCTGCTGGATGAATACGATACTCCGATGCAGGAGGCTTATGTGGACGGTTACTGGGAAGAAATAACGGCGTTTACGCGCAGTTTATTTAACAGTACATTTAAAGGAAACCGTTATCTGGAACGGGCGATCATGACGGGGATTACCAGAGTGAGCAGGGAGTCTGTTTTTTCGGATCTGAATAATCTGAAAGTAGTGACAACGACCTCGCCGTTATACGGTGCTTCGTTTGGCTTCACGGAGGAAGAGGTTTTCCGGTCACTGGAGGAATACGGTTTAGCGGACCGGAAAAAAGAAGTGAAAAAATGGTATGACGGATTTACATTTGGCGGTGTCAGTGACATTTATAATCCGTGGTCGATCATTAATTATCTATCCAATAAGAGAGTTGGCACCTACTGGGCAAATACCAGCAGCAACAGTCTGGTGGGAAAGCTGATCAGAGAGGGCGGCAACCAGATCAAAGAAACCTTCCGGCAGCTCCTTCTGGGAAAAAGCATTGAAACTGAGGTGGACGAGCAGATTGTTTATGATCAACTGGAACTGGATGAAAATGCGATCTGGAGCCTTCTCCTTGCGAGCGGTTATCTCAGAGTAAAAAGTTACCGGACGGAGCAGTCCGGCTATACGGAATGGAAAGAAATATATGAGCTGGAGATTACAAATTTTGAGACGATGATCATGTTCCGCAATATGGTGCGGGGATGGTTTGCACCGTCTGCGGACAGCTATCATGAGTTTATCAAAGCGCTTTTAGAGGACGACCTGAAAGCGATGAACGCGTATATGAACCGGGTGGCAAGGGTAATGTTCAGCTACTTTGACTGCGGAAACAAACCGTCTGCCGACAGCGCCCCGGAACGGTTTTATCACGGATTTGTGCTGGGAATGATGGTCACTCTGGAGAACCGCTATGTGATTACCTCAAACCGGGAGAGTGGATTCGGGAGATATGATGTTTTGCTGGAGCCGAGAAATCCGCAGGATGCGGGAATTATCATAGAATTTAAGGTACAGGACACGGAGGAGGAAAAAACGCTGGAGGATGCTGTGAAAGCGGCGCTTTTGCAGATCGAGGAAAAGAAGTATGCTTCTGTGCTGGAGGAAAAGGGCATACCGGAAACGCAGATCCGTAAATATGGATTTGCATTCTGCGGAAAGAAAGTATTGATTGGAAGAGCATAAAGGAAGATGGGACAGCAGAAGGTTTTGGTATAAAGAGGAAATCTGTGCAGGCTTTCTGATGGAAGACAGGAAGCCTGCACAGATATAATATTTCGCCGGCTTATCTCTGTGCCAGCTCGCAGATAATGTCCGCACAGCCCTCGATGCCGAATTTTGCGGTGTCGAGGCAGACGTCGTAGAAATTTGCCATGCCAAACACAGTGTCGGTGTAGTAGGTGCAGTATTTGCGGCGCTTGCGGTCGATCGCCTGCAGCTCGTCGGAGAGCTTTGCCTCCGGGGTGTCCGGCATCAGCGTTTTCATATGCTGGAGCCGGTAGTAGGTGGGAGCGTGGACGAACACATGGAGCGAGTGGTCGAATTCTTTCAGAATGCTGTTGGCGTTCCGCCCAATGATCACGCAATTCCCTTTTTCACCGATCTCACGGATGACCTCTTTTTGTGCCTGGAAGAGCTTTTCGCTGAGAGGCTTATTATAGAAATCAAACAGGCTCTGGGCGAAGCCGAAATTGTGGGGCACCCGCTCATCGTAGCGCAGAAAATGCTCCAGATCGACATTCGCCTGCGTTGCAGCTTTCATGATGATTTCTTTATCAAAATAGCTGTAATTTAGCTTCTTGGCCACCATTTGTCCGATGGTACCGCCGCCGGCGCCAAATTCGCGGCTGATGGTAATGATTTTTTTCATGACGCGCTCCTTTTACAATACTTTGTTTAAGAAATCAATGGTTCGCGGCTCCTTCGGGTTCTTCAGGATTTCCTCCGGGGTTCCCTGCTCCACGATGTAGCCGCCGTCCATAAAGATGATGCGGTTTGCCACCTCGCGCGCAAAGCCGATCTCGTGCGTCACGACCGCCATGGTCATGCCGTCGCGCGCCAGCTCGCGCATAACCTCCAGAACCTCGCCGACCATCTCCGGGTCGAGCGCGGAGGTCGGTTCGTCAAAAAGCATGATGTCCGGACTCATGGCGAGCGCACGGGCGATCGCCACACGCTGCTTCTGACCGCCGGAGAGCTGGTTGGGGTAGGTGCCTGCCTTGTCGGCAAGCCCGACGCGCGCTAAAAGCTCCATGCCCTTTTTCTCAGCCTGCTCCTGGGTGAGCTTCTTTAATTCCACCGGCGCCAGCGTAATGTTTTTCAGCACCGTCATATGCGGAAAAAGATTAAAGTGCTGGAATACCATGCCGATATTTTCGCGCACTTTATTGATATCAGTATGCTTATCCGTCACATCGACGCCGTCCACGATAATGGAACCGGCGGTGACGGTTTCGAGCTGGTTCACGCAGCGCAGAAAGGTAGATTTTCCGCTGCCGGAGGGACCGAGCAGCACGACAACTTCGCCCTCCGAGATATCAATGCTGATATCCTTGAGCACTTCCAGCTTTCCAAAATTTTTTTTCAGATTTCTGACCTGTATTTTCTTATTACTGCTGTCCACGTTTCAGCCTCCTTTCCACACGTTTTGCAACCTTGCTCAGGGTGATGATGACAACCATATACATGATGCCGACGATCGCCCACACCTGCAGGTTCATAAAGGTGTTTCCGGCGACGTTTTTTGCGGTGTTTACCAGTTCCGGGAAACCGATCACGGAGAGAATGGAGGTATCCTTCAGGGTAATGATAAACTGGTTGATGATGGAGGGGATCATGGTGCGGATCGCCTGCGGAATAATGATCAGACGCATACTTTTTCCATAGGAGAGTCCGAGGCTGCGGCTTGCTTCCATCTGCCCTTTATCGACACTCTCAATTCCGGCGCGGATGATCTCCGCCATATATGCGCCGCAGTTCATGGAGAGCGCGATAATGCCGGCGGTGAGTGCCGACAGGCGGAAGCCGGAGACATTCAGCATCTTTGCAGCCTGCGGAACGCCGAAATAAACAAAATATGCCAGTACGATCAGCGGAACACCGCGCACGGCATCGACAAACAGGGTACCGATAAAATTAAGAACACGGTTTTTCCCCACATTAAACAAGGCGATAATCAAACCGATCACCATGGCAAAAAGCAGCGAAAGCACGCAGAGCAGTAGCGTGTTTCCCATGGATCTCAGAAGCATTACGCCGTATACCTGGATAATACTTATCATGCAAACTTCTCCTTTTTAGAAAACAAAAATCCTTTATACAGAAAAAAGACGCAGAAGGGTGAAAGAACCCTCTGCGCCTGTCCGGTTTACTCCTCAGTCTTTAAATATTTATCGAGGATTTCGTCGTATGTTCCGTTCTCCTTGATGTTCGCAAGACCTGCGTTGAACATATCGAGAAGCTCCTGGTTTGCCTCATCCATGATAGCAAAACCATACGGTGCAGATTCGCTTTCAGCGCCTTCGCATTCAAGCTGCTTTAACCCAACGCCGTCCTGGGTGATGTAAGCGAGCGTGATCGGCGTGTCGTCGATGCAGGCTGCGCTGTTGCCGTTGATGACATCCTGGTACATATCGGTGGAAGTCTCCATGGTGGTAACGGTGAAGCCGTACTCATCCTTCAGACTGTCCGCAAAATCCTTGCTCGCGGTACCGATCTTTACAACCACGTTTTTGCCTTCCAGCTCTTCGAGGGAAGCAATTTCGCTGTCTGCCGCCACGAAGAAGGACTGTGTAGCGTCATAATATCCGTCAGAGAAGATCCAGCCTTTTTCTTTTCTCTCATCGTTGATGGTCGCTCCTGCGATCAGACCGTCTGCCTGACCGACCTGTACAGCGGCAACGCCTGCGTCCCAGCCGATAGACTGCAGATCATATTCAAATCCCTGATCCTCTGCGATGGCAGCGAGAATATCAACGTCGATGCCGACAAATTCGCCCTCTGCGTTGGTATATTCGAACGGACGGAACGCCGTGTCGGTAGCGATCACCCATACCTTATCGGATGCGGATACCGCAGACGCCAGTGTGCATACGGCAAGCGCGCCGACTGCTGCTGCAGAAACCAATTTTGCTGTAAAACTCTTTCTCATATTTCTTTCCTCCTTTTTTATATAACAAAAAGGCAGCGAAACCGTCAGCCGGCTCCGTTGCCCACTTGTACTTAAAATCTATTATAAAAGTCGGCTGATTCCTTGTCAATCAAAATTTGTGCATCAGATTAATGAATATTTTGCATTGATTTGTAAATAGAAAACCTGCTTGCAAATGCGGGAGGATATGCTACAATGCATGTATGAAAGCCCAGTCTTCATAAAGTATAGCAGTTTTAAGCATAATCTGACACAAAAGAAAGGGATATATTATGACAAAAAGACCACTGATCGGACTGATCCCATTATATGATGAAGAAAAGGAGAGCCTCTGGATGCTTCCGGGCTACATGGACGGTATCGTGGAAGCGGGCGGAACGCCGCTGATGCTTCCGCTGACGCTGGATGATGAAATGCTTGCGCAGCTTATGGCGCTGTGCGACGGGTTCCTTCTGACGGGCGGACACGACGTATCGCCGGAGCTTTACGGGGAGACGCCGATCAAAGCCTGCGGCGCCTGCTGCCCGGCGCGCGACGCCATGGAGCAAAAGCTTTTTGCGCTGGCGCTTGAAAAAGACAAGCCGGTACTTGGTATCTGCCGCGGTATCCAGTTTTTAAATGCGGTGCTCGGCGGAACACTTTATCAGGATCTGCCGCAGCAGAAGCCCTCTGAATTGGAGCATCACCAGAAGCCTCCCTACGATGTGCCGTCGCATGAGGTGACGATCGTGGAGGACACGCCGCTTTATGAGCTTCTGGGGGCGGAGCGCCTTTCGGTCAACAGCTACCACCACCAGGCGGTGAAGAGGCTGTCGCCGCGCCTTACGGCAATGGCGTATGCCGCAGACGGGCTTGTGGAGGCGGTCTATATGAAGGAAAAATCTTTTGTGTGGGGCGTGCAGTGGCACCCGGAATTTTCCTATAAAACAGAGGAGAGCAGCCGGAGGATACTGGGAAAATTTGTGGAGGCTGCGCAAAGCACCGGTAATTAGCGGAAGGATACCTGTGAAAATAGTGAAGGATTGCGGAAAGGGAAAAGAATGAAGGTAGTATTACAGAATCTGACAAAGAAGTTTCCGGAGCGCGGGAAAAAATCCCGCGGGGAAGTGACGGCGGTCAGCGATTTTAACGTTGAGATACCAGACGGAAAACTGATCGGGCTGCTTGGCCCCTCCGGCTGCGGAAAAAGTACGGCGCTGAACCTGCTGTGCGGGCTGCTGCAGCCGACAAGCGGCAAAATCTTTTTCGGCGAGGAGGATGTCACCGATCTGGCGGCGGAAAAAAGAGGGGTGGGCATGGTGTTTCAGAACTATGCGCTTTACCCGCACCTCACTGTGCGGCAGAACATTATCTTCCCGCTGGAAAATCTCAAAGGAAAGGAGAAGCTTTCCAAAGAGGAGATGAATAAAAGAGCGCTGGAGGTAGCAAAGCTTGTGCAGATTGACGCGCTGATGGAGCGTAAGCCCAGCGAGCTTTCCGGCGGTCAGCAGCAGCGTGTGGCGATCGCACGCGCGCTGGTGAAAATGCCGCGCATTCTTCTGATGGACGAGCCGCTGTCGAACCTGGACGCCCGGCTGCGCCTGCAGACGCGCGAAGAGATCCGTCGGATCCAGCGGGAGACAAAGATCACGACGATTTTCGTGACGCACGACCAGGAGGAGGCGATGAGCATCTCCGACATGATCGTGGTGATGAAGGAGGGCGTCGTGCAGCAGATCGGAAAGCCGCAGGACGTCTACGACGATCCGGTGAATCTGTTTGTGGCAAAATTTCTCGGAACGCCGCCCATCAATGTCTTTCGCGGCAGCGTGAAGGCGGGAAGGCTTTATATAGGAAATGATGCTGTCTTAAATGTGAAGGGCGCGTCGGACCGGGAGGTTTTTGTCGGCGTCCGTCCGGAGGGCTTTGTGTTAAATCCGCAGGGGGCGCTCACCTGTCATTTAAACGGTGTTGAGGTGATGGGACGTGATATCAGCGTGGTTTCTACAAATGCTTCCTGTGAAAATACGGTCATCCGCTCGATCATCAGTGCGGAAAACAGCGTCGATACCGGCAGCGCGTCCGTTCACTTCGATTTGAAGCCAAACAAGGTATTTGTGTTCGACGCAAAGACGGAAGAACGGATTTATTTTGAGAGCGGACAGGCAAAGGAGCAGTGATATGGATAAAAAGAACATGAAGGGCTGGCTGTATCTGCTGCCCGCAATCCTTTTCCTCGGGTGCTTTCTGGTGTACCCGCTGATCGACGTATTTATCTATTCCTTCGAGGAGGGCTACAATTTTGCCTCCCAGACCTACTACGGCGTCGGCATCTACAATTATTCCTACGTGCTGCACGACCCGTATTTCCTGCAGGCGGTGAGAAATACCTTTATCCTTGTGGTGATCACGGTACCGCTTTCGACGGCGCTTGCGCTGCTTATCTCGGTGGGATTAAGCTCCATCAGGGCGCTGCGGGAGCTTTATCAGACGATTTATTTCCTGCCGTATGTCACAAACACGCTGGCGGTCGGCCTGGTATTTATGATTTTGTTTAAAAGAACGCCCTACACGGACGGCTTTGTCAACCTGCTCCTGCACTTTGTCGGTGCCGGTCCGATCGACTTTATTGACGGTCCCTACTGGGCGAAAATGTTTGTGCTCTGCCTGTACACCGTCTGGGTGGTCATGCCGTTTAAGATACTGATCCTGACGAGCGCGCTCGCCTCGGTCGACCGGCAGTATTACAATGCGGCGCGGGTGGACGGTACCCCGCGCTGGCGCATCTTTACAAAAATTACGGTGCCGATGATCTCACCGACGCTTTTTTATCTGATCATCACCGGCTTTATCGGAGCGTTCAAGGCGTACAGCGACGCGGTGGCGCTGTTTGGCACCGATCTGAATACCGCCGGGATGAATACGATCGTCGGTTACGTCTATGATATGCTGTACGGAAACGGCGGCGGTTATCCGTCCTACGCCTCGGCAGCGGCGATCATCCTGTTTGTTATCGTGCTGACGATCACCTGCATCAATCTGCTCGTCAGCAAAAAACATGTACATTATGTGTGAGGTGCGCGCGATGGAGAAACAATTTGAAAAGAAAGAAAAAAGCGGAGGAGAGATTGCCGGAAAAATCCTCATCTATGCGCTGCTGACGATCTGGGCGCTGATTGTACTGTTTCCGTTCTACTGGATGCTGCTCACCTCGGTCAAGAGCTACAGCGCTTACAATTCGGAATATATCCCGACTCTGTATACGCTTGCGCCCACCCTGGAGAACTACAAAGAGGCGTTCACCGCGGTGCCGCTCGCGCGCTACTTTGCTAATACGATTATTTTTACGGTCGTTACGACGGCACTGATGCTGGCTGTGACGGTGCTGGCGGCGTTTGCCTTTGCACGCCTTCAGTTTCGCGGAAAGGATCTGACGTTTACGCTTTTTCTGGCGCTGATGATGATCCCGAACGAGCTTGTCGTGATCACAAATTATGTGACGATCACAAATCTGGAGCTGCGAAATACCTTTACCGGACTGATCCTGCCGTCCGTCACTTCGGTCTTTTATATTTATCTGCTGAAGGAGAATTTTGCGCAGATCCCGGACCAGCTTTATTACGCGGCGAAGGTGGACGGCACCTCGGATTTTCGCTATCTGCGCA
Organism: uncultured Marvinbryantia sp.; assembly: GCF_905201705.1. Taxonomy (GTDB): domain Bacteria; phylum Bacillota; class Clostridia; order Lachnospirales; family Lachnospiraceae; genus Marvinbryantia. Next base: position 126,564 of record NZ_CAJKOX010000006.1, on the reverse strand, counting down.
GAGTGATGATCCCTATCTGCAAGCCGACGATCGTTACGATCACGATCCTGAAGGTGATCGAGTGCTGGAACTCTTACGTGTGGCCGCGGCTGGTTACGGACGATGAGACGTATTTTCTGGTGTCGAACGGTATCCAGGAGATCCGCGAGAACGGCTTCGGGCGGGAAAATATTCCAGCGATGATGGCGGCAGTCGTGGTGATCTCGGTGCCGCTGATCGTACTGTTTTTGCTGTTTCACAGGAAAATTATGGAGGGCGTATCCAGAGGGGGGACAAAGGGATGAGAAAAAAATGCAGAAAACCATTGCTCCTTCTGGCTGCTGCGGCGTCTCTGCTGCTCACGGGCTGTCACGGCGCGCAGGAGCGCAGCGCCTTTGAGATCCCGGAGGAATTTGACACTGCGAGGCAGTATGAGATAACCTTCTGGGCGAAAAACGATACCAATAAGACGCAGACGAGGATCTACGAGAAGGCGATCAGCGATTTCCAGGAAATTTATCCGAATATCACGGTAAACCTGCGGCTGTATACGGATTACGGCAAGATTTATAATGACGTGATCACGAATATTTCCACAAATACGACGCCGAACGTCTGCATCACCTACCCGGATCACATCGCTACGTATCTTACGGGAAGCAACAGCGTGGTGCCGCTGGATGATTTGTTTGCGGATGAAAATTACGGGCTTGGCGGCAGCGGGGTGCTTTTTGATGCGCCGACGCAGGAACAGATCATCCCGCAGTTTCTGGAGGAGTGCCGAGTGGGAGAGCATTACTATGCGATTCCTTATATGCGTTCCACAGAGGCGTGCTATATAAACAAGACTTATCTGGAAAAGCTGGGCTATGAGCTGCCGGAAACACTGACGTGGGATTTTATCTGGGAGGTTTCCGAGGCGGCGCTGGAAAAAGATGCGGACGGTAATTTTTCTGTCAACGGACAGAATGTGATGATTCCCTTCATCTATAAGTCCACAGACAATATGATGATCCAGATGCTCCGGCAAAAAGGCGCCGGGTATTCCACTGAGGACGGAGAGATCCAGATTTTCAACGATACCACAAAGGAGCTTCTTTACACGATCGCGGAGCATGTGAAGAGCGGAGCGTTTTCCACCTTCAAGATATCCAGCTACCCGGCGAATTTCCTCAATGCCGGGCAGTGTATCTTCGCGATCGACTCCACGGCGGGCGCGACCTGGATGGGCAGTCACGCGCCGCTCTCCGACATCAGCGAGGATAAATTCGTAGAATTTGAGACGGCGGTCATGCCGATCCCGCAGTTTGACACGGAAAATCCGCAGATGATCTCACAGGGACCGTCTGTTTGCATCTTCCAGAAGGAGGATTCGCAGGAGGTGCTTGCCTCCTGGCTGTTTGCGCAGTATCTGCTCACTAACGAGGTGCAGATCGCCTACGCGCAGACCGAAGGCTACGTGCCCGTCACCGCAAAGGCGCAGGAGAGTGCGGAGTATCAGGACTATCTCGCAAGATGCGGCGAGGACAACAGCACATATTATGACGTGAAGATCAAGGCGTCAAAGCTTCTTTTAGACAATGTGGAGCACACCTTTGTGACGCCGGTATTTAACGGCTCGGCTTCCCTGCGTGACGCAGCCGGTCAGATGATCGAAAACGTGGCAAAATCCACGCGCAGAAAGCAGACGGTCGACGACGCCTACATCGAGACGCTCTATAGCGACGTGGCGGCGCTCTATCATCTTGACGAAGGACAGGGGACTCTCTCGGACGGCAAAAAAGCAGACCTTGGACCGCTGCCGACCACCTCGGTGATCCTGCTGGCGACGCTCGCGGCAGTGTGGGTGCTGATTTTGCTGTATGTCGTTTGGAAGGCTGTAAAGAAGAAATAGGGCACGTACGACATCGGATTCCCGGATAACATACCTGATACAAACAAAAATACAAAAAATGTCAGCCAGACATTGATTTCTGAAAATTTTCGGTTATAATAGGGATTGAATACAGATTCCAAAGGAGGATAATCATGAAAAAGATTGCAGCATTTTTATTAACTCTTTCTCTTGCAGCCGTTTCCGCAACCTGCGTTATGGCGGAGGAAGCAGAAACAGACGTAAAGTCCGAGGGCGTTATGACACACGAGGAATATGTGGCGGCAGAGCTTGATTCCGAGGTTACTATCGAGACCTACGTGCAGGCGAAGCAGTCCTGGTGGGAGGACAAGGCGACCGTTTACACACAGGACAAGGACGGCGCATACTTCCTGTACGACATGGCATGCTCTGAGGAAGATTATGAGAAGCTGAATGTCGGCACAAAGATCAGGGTTACCGGCTATAAAGCTGAGTGGTCCGGCGAGGTGGAGATCATCGACGCGACCTTCGAAATCCTTGAGGGCGAGTATGTTGCTCCGGTGACGGATGTGACAGATCTGCTTGGCAAGGATGAGCTGATCGACCATCAGAACGAGTACGTTTCCTTCAAGGGCATGACCGTGGAGCCGTCCACAGATGCAGACGGAAACGAGGTGGCTTTCCTTTATAACTGGGATGGCTCCGGACAGGACGGCGACGATCTGTACTTCAACGTTTCCCTGAATGGTGAGACCTACAGCTTTGTTGTGGAATCTTATCTGTGTGATAACACTACCGACGTTTACAAGGCAGTGAAGGAGCTGCAGGTGGGAGACGTCATCGACATGGAGGGCTTCCTGTACTGGTACGAGGGCGTAAACCCGCATATTACTTCGGTAAAGGCAGCGGAATAAAGGGATCCAAAAAGCTTTTTTCGGAATCACCTCGAAAGAGGTGATTCTTTTTTCGGATGATATAAATGAAAAATAAAGGAAAGATACTATGAACGAAAAGAAACTGATGGTTCAGTACAGCGCACTGCAGGGCTGCTACTGGATGTTGTTTTGTGCTGTCTATAGCTTTTCCACCGTATATCTTCTGGCGCGTGGCTTTACCAGCGCACAGATCGGCGTCTGCATTGCTGTTGGAAATGTCTGCGGCGTCATTCTGCAGCCGACCTTTGCCGGGATAGCGGATCGCTCACAAAAGCTGACGATCCATAAGCTGACGGCGCTTCTTGCCGCTCTGATGCTTTTTACGGTGGCGCTGCAATATTTTACGCCGGATATACTCTGGCCTGTTGCGATCCTTTTTGTATGTACCAACGCGCTTCTGCAGGTGCTGCAGCCGCTGGTAAATTCTGTGAGCATTTATTATATCAACCGCGGCGTCAACGTGGATTTCGGCATTGCCAGAGGCATTGGCTCGCTGCTGTACGCAGTCTGCTCCAGCATTCTCGGCGCGCTGGTCGCGCAGACCGGAAGCAGGGTCGTTCTGGTGGCGGCGGGAATCCTGCTTGCCGTTATGATAATTGTCCTGCAGCGGATGCCTGTCCTGGCAGACAAATATGCGGGAGCGCGGAATGCAGACAGAACGCGGAATGCAGACAGAACGCGGAATGCAGACAGAATGCGAGGTACAGATGGAGCGCAGGGTACAGACGGAGCGCAGGGTACAGACGGAGCGCAGGATACAGATGGAGCGCGGGATACAGAAGGGGCACGCAGATCGGATAAGGCGCAGATAAGCAGGGGAGCACATACGGAGAAAACGGCACCGCCGGTGCCGGGCAGCTTTCTCAGACGCTATCCTTATGTGTGCGTTGTCAGCGTCGGGCTGACGATGCTGATGCTGGATCATAATATGTTGAACAGCTATCTGATCCAGATCATCACGCCGCTTGGCGGAGATTCTGTTGCGCTTGGAAATACGCTTGCGATCGCAGCGGTGATGGAGCTTCCGACGATGTTCCTGTTTTCGCGTCTGGTAAAGCGCATCTCCAGCAGCCGCCTTGTTATGCTCTGCGGAGTATTTTTCTTTGTGAAATCGCTTGTCTATCTGTTCTGCGGGAACATGATGCAGATGTATGCGGCGCAGGTGCTGCAGATGGGAGCGTTTGCGCTCTACATTCCATCATCGGTATATTACGTAAATGAAGTGATGGCGCCGCAGGATACCTTCAAGGGACAGGCGATTATGGCGGGCACCAGCACGCTTGGCGGCGTTTTTGGAAGTCTGCTCGGCGGTTTGATAATTGATTACTTAAATGTGCGTCTGATGTTAATTTTTGGCACAATTATTGCATTTGTTGGGATGCTGACAGTATTTTGGGCAGCACCAAAGACAAAAGGCGCACCTGGAAAATATTGATTTTCTGTTAAGGATTTGTTACAATAAATCTGAGTGGCAGTATCTGCCCTTGAGAAGAGGTTATAGTATAAGAAAGAATAAAGGGGAAGAAATATGACCATACGGATTATAACAGATTCAGCGGCGGATTATTCCGCGCAGGAAATCGCACGCAGACAGATCACATGTGTTCCTATGACGGTATCGTTTGGGGAGGAGCAATTTCAGGACGGCGTGGATCTGACAAAAGAGGAATTTTTTGAGAAGCTGCTTTCGGAAAAGGATTTTCCAAAGACGTCGCAGCCTTCGCCTACCATGTTTATCAACTGCTTTGAGGTGGCAAAGGCGGCGCAGGATATTGTGATCGCGATTCTGGTTTCCGGGGAGCTGAGCGGAACTGTCCAGAGTGCCATGCTTGCAAAGGAAATGGTAGAATACGAAAACATTTACATCATCGACAGCAAGAATGCCACGCTGGGTATGCGTGTACTGGTAGACCGCGCAGTTTTTCTGCGGGAGCAGGGCTGTGATGCAAAAACGATTATTGAGGAGCTGGAGGCTTTAAGATCGCGTATCCGTGTATATGCCGGACTGGATACACTGGAGTATCTTTATAAGGGAGGCAGGCTCTCGAAGGGGCAGGCGGCACTCGGCGGTCTGGTAAATTTAAAGCCGGTCGTTGCGATCACGCAGGAAGGAAAGGTGGAGCTTTGCGGAAAGCAGATCGGTATGAAGCACGCGTTTCGGCAGATCGCAAATATTCTGGAGGAGGACGCTCCGGACGTGGACTATCCGGTGTACTTCCTTTATGCATATGATAAGAAAAATTGTGTAAACTTTATTCAGTATCTCAGAAAAAAAGGAATGGACTTTGGAACCCCAAAGCTGCGCGGCATTGGCGCGACGATCGGCAGCCACATCGGCACCGGAGCATTCGGCATCGTATATGTAAAATAAAAGGAGCTGTTTATGAAAAAGAAGAAAGCGATTTCATGTATACTGGCATGTGCCCTGCTGGTTTCCGGTATGGGAAATACATGTGTTTTTGGGGAAGAAGTTGCTGTGTGGGATGATCTGGAAGGAGAAGTGATCGCTGAGGAGCCTGAAGATGGGACGGCGACAGGCGGAGAAGAGCCTGTGGGGCAGACACAGGGGGATGTTTCGGTGGAGAACCAGGATGATTTTCAGAACTGGACAGAAAGCTACTACGAGGAGAACCAGGACGATTTTCAGAATTGGACAGAGACCTACTACGAGGAGAACGGCGGAGCGGATAATGTTTCGGAAGATGCCGGAGAAACGTCCCACCGGTCAGAGGAGCACCGGGAATTCTGGGACGACCGCGATGCTGCTTATGAGAAGCGCAAGGAGCAGCAGGGTACTATCAGCAAAAATTCAGAAGATGTATATACGGTAGAGGATTTTGCTATCCCGGATGCGGAGGATGCGAAGACGGATTTCGATCTGATGGAAACGTCGGAACTGCCGACGCAGCTGTATCTGCAGGTGCCGGAAATCCTGCAGAGACCGGAATTGCCGACAGGCTGTGAGTCTGTGGCTCTCACGATGGCGCTGCAGTATGAGAATTTTGATGTAGATAAACTTACGATTGCAGGCGATTTTCTGATTTATAACTATGAGACGGACAATATGGCGATTGGTTATGTCGGGGATCCTTTCTCTGAGGAGGGGGCAGGGTGTTTTGCGCCGGCGATCGCCGCGACGGCGTTTGCGTTTTTTACCGATCAGGAGGTGTCCTACAAGGCCTACGATATCACGGATACAGACTTTGAGGAGCTTTTTGCGTACATTGCCGCCGGTACGCCAGTCATCCTCTGGACGACCATGTATATGGCAGAACCGGAATTCACCCGCATGGATGTGGAGTATAACGGGCGCGTTTATCGCTGGTACAGACAGGAGCACTGTGTTGTTCTCTCCGGCTACAATCTTGAGGAACGTACCGTGCAGATCAACGATCCGCTGGAGGGAATTGTGTCGAGGGATATGGATGAGTTTGCCTCCATCTACAATCTGACCGGAAAAAATGCAGTTGTTTTGAAAGAAGCGGAGGAGGCTGCGGCTTCGCAAGATACGGCGACAAGCACTGAGGTAGGACTTCCGTAGAATGTCGTTTGAATATGGTAAAAATCGTAAAAAAATATGTTAAGAATCTTAAAAATATGTGAAATCTGCACATGATTCGTTGACGCATCCCCGCCTTTGGAGTATACTAAAGGTATCAAAAGGAATCAAAAAGAATAGGGCGGGTGATTATGAACATCTTATTTTTCTTAAAGCCAAAAAGCGAAGTGGCATATTTGTATGAAGATTATTCGCTCCGTCAGGCGTTGGAAAAAATGGAACACTATCGTTACAGCGCCGTGCCGGTCATCAACCGGAGCGGTCATTACATAGGAACACTGACAGAGGGAGATTTACTGTGGTACATTAAGACGATGCGTCTGGGGGATCTTTACGAGGCGGAGGACATTCCGCTGCGGGAGGTAAAGCGCCGCTGGGATAACCAGCCGGTCAATGTGCAGTGCAACATCGAAGATCTGATGCTCACTTCCATGAACCAGAACTTCGTGCCGGTAATCGACGACAACCGTACCTTCATCGGAATAGTTACCAGAAGACAGATCATGCAGTACATCTGCAAAAGTTATATGAAAGCAACGGAAAGCAGTGCCGGATGAAGGCGCTGCTTTTTTATCATGATAAGCTCACAAAGGATTGACAAAAAAATACATAATTGATAAAATTAAAGAAATGTGCATCTGCATAGTTTTTGCAAAGGAGTGGAAAGAGTGAAACAGAGAGTTTTATCTATGTTGGTAGACAATACCTCCGGTGTCCTCAGCCGAGTGGCGGGACTGTTTAGCCGGAGAGGCTATAATATTGACAGTCTGACAGTGGGAGAAACGGCGGATCCGCGGTATTCCCGTATGACGGTAGTTGTCAATGGAGATGAACAGATTCTCGACCAGATCGTTAAGCAGCTGGCCAAGCTGATCGACGTGGTCGATATCAAGACGCTGAAAGCGGGAGAGAGTGTCAACCGTGAGCTTATCATGGTGAAGGTGCGCGCGGAGGCGAAGGACCGTCAGGGAATCAATGCCATCTGCGATATCTTCCGTGCGAAGGTAGTAGACGTGGCGAAGGATTCCATGATCATCGAGCTGACGGGTGATCAGCGCAAGCTGGAGGCGTTCCTTGAACTGATGAACGATTATGAGATTCTTGAGCTGGCCAGAACCGGCATCACCGGGCTGTCCAGGGGTGCGGAGGACGTGCGGTATCTGTAGCGGAGGAACCGGCAGATGCGCGGCATCTGTAAGAGATGCGCGAAAAAGCTGCAGCGGCGCTGATTTTTTGTGCAGCGGCACACAAATAGTTTGTATGCTGGAGGTATTTTTACCTTTAACAAATATATTTATGGAGGAGAAGAAAAAATGGAAGCGAATATTTATTATCAGGAGGATTGCAACCTGTCACTGCTGGAAGGCAAGACGATCGCGATCATCGGTTACGGAAGCCAGGGACATGCTCATGCGCTGAATGCAAAAGAGTCCGGCTGTCATGTGATCATTGGTCTGTACGAGGGAAGCCGTTCCTGGAAAAAGGCAGAGGAACAGGGTTTTGAAGTATATACCGCAGCGGAGGCTGCCAAAAAAGCGGATATCATTATGATCCTGATCAACGATGAGAAGCAGGCTGCAATGTACAAGAAAGACATCGAGCCGAACCTGGAGGAGGGCAACATGCTGATGTTTGCTCACGGCTTCAACATTCACTTTGGCTGTATCGTACCGCCTGCAAACGTAGACGTTACCATGATCGCACCGAAGGGACCGGGTCACACCGTAAGAAGCGAATATCAGGCTGGCAAGGGTGTTCCGTGTCTGGTAGCGGTACACCAGGATGCAACCGGCAAGGCGCTGGATAAGGCTCTGGCATATGCGCTGGCCATCGGCGGAGCGCGTGCAGGCGTTCTTGAGACTACCTTCCGCACCGAGACCGAGACCGATCTGTTTGGTGAGCAGGCAGTGCTCTGCGGCGGCGTATGCGCGCTGATGCAGGCAGGCTTCGAGACGCTGGTTGAGGCAGGCTACGATCCGAGAAACGCATACTTTGAGTGTATCCATGAGATGAAGCTGATCGTCGATCTGATCTATCAGTCTGGCTTCTCAGGAATGAGATACTCCATCTCCAACACCGCAGAGTACGGCGATTATATCACTGGTCCGAAGATCATCACTGAAGAGACTAAGAAGACCATGAAGAAGATTCTTTCCGATATCCAGGATGGTACCTTCGCAAAAGACTTCCTGCTGGATATGTCCTCCGCAGGCAGTCAGGTACACTTCAAGGCGATGCGCAAGCTGGCAGCAGAGCATCCGTCAGAGGTGGTTGGCGAGGAAATCCGCAAGTTGTATAGCTGGAACGGCGAGGATAAGCTGATCAATAACTAAGCGGAATTGAAAGACGATAGAAAAAGAAAGCGCAATGTCCGGATGGGCAGAGCGCTTTCTTTTTTAAGAAATAATTTTTAATTAAAATAATTATAGACGATTTTTGAGAATTTCGTAATGTTTGCTGCCGAGGACCAGCCGTTTCCCGGCGTGTCGCCCATGACAACGAGGATGTAGGTTGCTCCCTTTGAGTAGACGATTGCCGCGTCGTGCGTGGTATCGTCGGTTTCCCCGGTTTTATTTGCAACCTTTACGCTTTTCGGAACGCCGGCGGGAATTTTCGCGCCGCGTCTGCTTTTTCAGATAGCCGAGCATTAGAAGAAGCAGATTTGCTGACGCAGGTTCCGCGATAGATGCTCTCCAAAAGTTTCCCGCAGTCGGCGGCGGTCGTCACATTGGAGCCGGTGCCGTTTGAAAGAATGTAATTGTTGCTGCTTAACGGGAGTCCGTGTCCCTGGTTAGTACCTGTATAGCCGTTGGCCTTGCACCAGGAGTTGATATAGGTAGTGCCGATCTTGCGCACGATTGTATTAAAAGCGGTATTGTCGCTGACCGTGATCATGGCGCTGATGGTGCTTTTTACGGAGGACTCCTTTAATTTTCCCTGTTTGATGCGCTCGTATGCGGCGCTCATCGCGTAGAGCTTGATCAGACTCGCTGCATACACGCGCCGGTTGTTGATGGTAAAGGACTCGTTGGTGTCAAGATTTTTTACATAGATGGACCAGGTGCCGCGGCAGGTTTTCACTGCGCTTTTTAATTGCTTCTGCAGATTGGCGAGCGAAAGCTTTTTGCTGGGATCATAGACGCCGCTGGCGTTTACGTAGCGTGCACCTATCCAGGTTTTCTTTTGCATCACGCCGCTGCTGTTAAAATAATATTTTTTGCCGCCGATCGTTTTCCAGCCTGTGACCACTGCGCCGGTGGAGGGGGCGAGATAGTAGGTTTTGCTGCCTGATTTGTACCAGCCGGTCTGCATAATACCGGCAGAAGAAAAGTGATAGCGTTTTTTCTTGATCGTTTTCCAGCCGGTACACAGCCGTCCGCTGGAATTGACGTAATATTTTTTGCTGCTAATGGTGCAGAAGCGGCTTTTTTGCAGGACGCCCTTGTAGGAAAAGATATAGCGCTTTCCGGATATGACGGCGATTGCGGTGGCGGCAGAACCATCTTTCGTAAAGTAGTATCGCTTGCCTTTGATGGTTTTCCAGCAGTTTTTGACGATTTTTCCTTTGGAATTATAGTAATAGATTTTTTTGCCGACGGTACGCAGCTTATTTCTATAGGTTACTTTGGAAGCTGCGCTGACTGTTATGGCTGCGGTACGGTTGACGGCGAAGGAGGGCAGAATGCCGGCAAAAAGAAGTGCCAGCAGTACAGTGATAAATATTTTTTTCTTCATAGATTTCTCCCTCAGATTTTTCTGATTATGTATGTAATCCAGTATATCACTTTTTTTATGTAATCCAGTATATCACTTTTTTTACTGACAGACCAGAAAAATTGTGGTACAATAATGAACATGAGATTTTTTAGAAAGGCAGGAGAAAATTATGGGAATGACAATGACACAGAAAATTCTGGCGGCAGCGGCACACCTTCCCTCGGTGGAAGCCGGACAGCTGATCGAAGCGGATCTGGATCTGGTGCTTGGAAATGACATCACCTCCCCGGTGGCAATTCACGAGATGGATAAATTTACAAAGGAAGGCGTTTTCGATAAGGACAAGATCGCACTTGTTATGGATCACTTTATCCCGAATAAGGATATTAAATCAGCGGAGCACTGCAAATGCGTGCGTCAGTTTGCTGCAAAGCATGATATCACAAATTACTTTGATGTCGGACAGATGGGAATCGAGCACGCGCTGCTCCCGGAGAGCGGTCTGACGGTGGCGGGCGACGTGATTATCGGTGCGGACTCACATACCTGTACTTATGGCGCGCTCGGCGCGTTTTCTACCGGCGTGGGCAGCACGGATATGGCGGCTGGCATGGCGACCGGAAAAGCATGGTTTAAGGTGCCGTCCGCGATCAGATTCAATCTGATCGGAAAGCCTGCAAAGTGGGTGAGCGGCAAGGACGTTATCTTACATATCATCGGTCTGATCGGTGTGGACGGCGCGCTGTACCGTTCGATGGAATTTACCGGCGAAGGCGTGCAGAATCTTACGATGGATGATCGCTTCACCATCGCGAATATGGCGATCGAAGCGGGCGGAAAGAACGGGATCTTCCCGGTGGATGATCTGGCGATCGCCTACATGAAAGAGCACTCCCAGCGTCCGTACAAGATTTACGAGGCGGATGAGGACGCGGTGTACGACGAGGAATATACCATCGACCTTGGCGCTTTAAAACCGACGGTTGCGTTCCCGCATCTGCCTGAGAACACTAAGACGATCGACGAGATCACAGAGGATGTTGTGATCGATCAGGCGGTGATCGGCTCCTGCACGAATGGCCGTATCGACGACCTGCGCTGCGCAGCGGAAATACTGAAAGGACGCAAGGTGAAAAAGGGCGTGCGCTGTATTGTGATCCCGGCAACGCAGAAAATCTATCTGCAGGCGATGGAGGAAGGGCTTTTAAAGACCTTTATCGAGGCTGGCGCGGTAGTAAGCACACCGACCTGCGGACCATGTCTGGGCGGCTATATGGGTATTCTGGCAGAGGGAGAGCGCTGCATTTCCACCACAAACCGCAATTTCGTCGGAAGAATGGGACATGTTAAATCAGAGGTTTATCTGGCAAGCCCGGCAGTGGCGGCGGCAAGCGCCGTTACCGGTAAAATCTGTGCGCCGGATGCACTTGGATTGTAAGGAGGACAAAACGCAATGAAAGCATATGGAACAGTATTTAAATATGGCGATAATGTAGATACGGATGTTATCATCCCGGCAAGATATCTGAATTCCTCTGATCCGGCGGAGCTGGCGACGCACTGCATGGAGGACATTGACAGGGAATTTATCCATAAGGTAAAAAAGGGTGATATTATTGTGGCGGAGAAGAATTTCGGCTGCGGTTCCTCCAGAGAGCATGCGCCGATCGCGCTCAAAGCGGCGGGCGTGGGCTGTGTGATCGCGGAAACCTTTGCGCGGATCTTCTACCGCAATGCCATCAACATCGGGCTGCCGATCATCGAATGTCCGGAGGCGTCCAAAGGAATCGAGGCAGGAGATGAGGTAGAGGTGGATTTTGACAGCGGCATCATCTACAACCGCACAAAGGGTACGCAGTTTAAAGGACAGGCGTTCCCGGAATTTATGCAGAAGATTATCGAGGCGGAAGGGCTGGTCAATTACATCAACCGCCAGTAAGAAGGCATGCGGACGTTTCTTTTATATTTTCGGTATATGTGTGATTTTTGCAGAAAGACACCCGGAATCCTGTGTGGACTCCGGGTGTCCGTTTCGTTTTTGTAAAACGTCTGAAATGCTCTTTACAACAAGACTGCGTCAGATTCTATTTGCGTTTCTTTTTATAAACGATAACTACTATGATTACCGCAAGCGCCGCCACGAGTACAGCGATCAAAGCAATGATCGGCGTATTGTCGCCGGTTTGCGGATTGATCTTGATGGCGTTTGCATTGTTTGTTGTGTCTGCGGAAATCACGTTTCCAACAGTGATCGTAATAGATTTACTGTCTGCAATCTCCGTTATCTGCCAGCCATTGTCATAGACCTGCTTCTGGAAAGTGACCGTTAAGGTGTAGCGTCCCGACTGTGTGATAGAGAAGGAACCGCTGAAATTGTCGCGGAAAGTACCGGGGGTATTTTCCACCATCCAGGAGGAAGGAACGTAGCGGACGTCGCCGTCTATCGGGTCTGTATTTCCCATCCCTGCTCCGTATGCCGTAAAGGTAAGGGCGGTATTTAAATTGTAGGTGGATCCGTCTGTCAGACCGGAAATACTGTTGTTGACAGGATCTCCGATAATGTTCAGCGGTCTTGTCTCGGAGTAATCGCAGTTGTCGCGCTGGCAGTAGCGAATCTCTTCGCCGTGCGTTGTATCGGTGGAAGCGGTGACTACCTGCCAGTTGTCATGCAGGTCGTGTCCGAGTGCTTTTCCTTCAGTCGCACCGCAGCGCTCACAGGTTTTCGGTGTTGTGCAGGTAGCGGGCGTCCAGTCGTGTCCAAGCGCTTCACCCTCGATAGCGCCGCAGCGCTTGCAGGTTTTCGGCGCGGTACATGTTGCCTCCTTGAAGTCGTGCCCAAGCGCCGGAGTGTTTACTTCGCCGCAGACCGTACAGGTCTGAGCGGTTGTGCAGGTGGCTTCCGCTCCCCAGGTGTGATCCTCTCTGGTTATTTCAAGAGTAAAGGGATAAGTGATCTCATTGCCGTCTGCATCGACTGCGTATATTTCATAGTTTTTCGAACCGGTCGTAAAATCCTGCGCAGCAGTTGGCGCATAGGACAGGACAGCACCGGTGAGGGCATCTGCGAAGGAAACCGAGAGGGCGGACAGATTCATAACAGAGCTGCATGGAAGTACGAGTTCTGCTTTATTTTCATCCCCTGCAGGATTTTCCTTCAGCGTAATAATATTATTGTTTACGTCGCTGTAGGAGTTGGTACCGTCCGTAACTGCGAAAGTGATGCTTAAATCAGGAGCCGGAGTTTCTGCCTGGTTTGTCTCGGTTGCCTCAGTTGCCTCAGTTGCCTCAGTTGCTTCGGTTGCTTCGGTTGTCTCGGATGTATTGGTTGTATCCGGTGTGCCGACAGTATCGTCTGAGGGTTCAGTGATCAGCAGCGTGTCATTGGATGATGCATTATTGGAATCTGATTCTGCCGTTTCGGAAACCGGTTCCGTTTCAGGAGTGGAATCTGATTCTGTCGTTTCGGAAACCGGCTCTGTTTCGCCGTTGATCACGACGGCGCCTTCAGCGTTAATAAGAGAATCGTCTGTGCTGTTGATGTAGTCCGGCTGTGATTGGGCCTCTGTCTCCGTGTTTTCCGTATATTCGGAAGCCGGATCATCCGTTTCTGTGTTTTCTGTATATTCGGAAGCCGGATCATCCGTTTCCGTGTTTTCTGTATATTCTGTGGTCGGAGTATCCGTCTCCGTGTTTTCTATATATTCAGAAGCCGGAGTATCCGCTTCCGTATTCTCCGTATATTCAGAAGCCGGAGTATCCGTCTCCGTATTCTCCGTATATTCTGTAGCCGGAGCATCTGTCTGCGCCGCTGCGACCGTCACTTTTATGGAAGGCGTGCGTACGCCGTCCGCCAGTCTGATCTCATCGTAGGAGATGCTGCCGCTTTCGAGGTATTTCTCAAAGTCCGGAACGAAGGTGTATGTGCCCTCCGGACTGTTTTCGGTATACAGTTCACCGGTGTCGGATTTCAATTTCCATACCATCTGTGAGAGTGTGGTTTCGGAAGCTGTGTCGGAACCCTCGGATTCAAGATAGCCGGTAACCTTCAGATCCTCCGGCAGACCAAGATCGTCGAGGGACATCCCCGGCTCTGCGGCGAGATTGCCATATTTTTCCTGGATGCTGCCGTCTGTAAATCGGCCCTCGGAATCTGTTTCAAGCTCCGGAAACCCGGTGATCACGAACACGGACGTGTCGTCTCCGGTCGGCGCTGCCTCCGCTGCGTATCCTCCCTCTAAGTCCTCGGCGGACACAAGCGTGCCGGGAACCCAGGAGAAAGCCAGCGCAAGCGACATCAGCCAGGCAGTGCCTTTGGCTGGCATGAGATAATTCTTTTTCATATTATGTGCTCCCCCTTTCAAAAGGAAATCTCTGTATGAGATTTATTTGTTACATTTATATTAACACATTATGACAAAATAATCTATGGTAAAATTGTGAACATTTTGCGAAACGAGAAAAATAGGTAACATGCCATCGCGAAGCGATTTTAAATGGATTTTTGCAGGTGACAGGGCAGTTTAGCCGGATTGTTACAAAAATAGGGCTTGAAAAAGGCGGCAGCTTCTGTTATACTTGTAAAAGTCCAGACAGAGAAGAAACGGACTGGATTGCGGAGTGTGGCGTAGCTTGGTAGCGCGCTCGGCTGGGGGCCGAGAGGTCGCAAGTTCAAATCTTGTCACTCCGACTGGATGCATTGTATCAATGTTATCTTACAACTGCAAAGTTAAAAAGCGATGAAGAGGAATAGTACGGATATATTTGATTCCAGAAAGCTGTCGGGTGATGCGAGGCAGCAGAGAAGATATCCGGAACTCGCCTCGGAGCGGCTGCCCAAAATCCTGCAGATATGCAGGAGAGTAGACGTAGACGGAAATCCCGACCGTTATCCGGGAACGATATAAGATCTTCAGGGGATCCGTATCGGGTGAGTGTGTGAAGAAATTCATGAAATAGAGTGGTACCGCGCAGGACAAATGTTAGTCTTTCGTCTCTAGTGACATCAAAGTGTGTCCGGAGATGGAAGCTTTTTTTCTTTGCAGGTATTATTCATTATCTTAATCTTAAAGTAAAACAGGAGGAAAGAACATTATGGAGCAGTTTAAGAAGTACAAACGGCAGTATTTTATGCCTCCCACAGAGTGCATGGACTGGGCGAAAAAGGATCACGTGGAGAAAGCGCCGATCTGGTGCAGCGTCGATCTTCGCGACGGCAATCAGGCGCTGATCGTTCCGATGACGCTTCAGCAGAAGATTAGCTTTTTCAAGCTTCTGGTGAAGGTAGGCTTTAAAGAGATTGAGGTAGGCTTTCCGGCAGCGTCGGAGACGGAGTATCAGTTCCTGCGCGCACTGATCGAGCAGGATCTGATCCCGGACGATGTGACGATCCAGGTGCTGACACAGGCGCGCGAGCATATTATCAAAAAGACCTTTGAGGCGCTGAAAGGCGCAAAAAAAGCGGTTGTTCATGTTTATAACTCTACGTCCCTTGCGCAGCGCGAGCAGGTATTCCACAAATCAAAGGAAGAGATCCTGCAGATTGCGGTAGACGGAGCGGCGCTTCTGAAAAAGCTTGCCGATGAGACGGAAGGAAACTTTTCCTTTGAGTACAGCCCGGAGAGCTTTACCGGCACGGAGATGGAGTATGCGCTTGAGGTCTGCAATGCGGTTCTGGACGTATGGCAGCCGACAGCAGATAATAAGGTGATCATTAATCTGCCCAGCACGGTGCAGCATTCCATGCCGCATGTTTACGCGAGCCAGATCGAATACATGAGTAAAAATATGAAATACCGGGAGAATGTCGTTCTTTCCCTGCATCCGCACAACGACCGCGGCAGCGGCGTGAGCGACGCTGAGATGGGTATCCTGGCAGGTGCGGACCGTATCGAAGGCACGCTGTTCGGCAACGGAGAGCGCACCGGAAATGTAGATATTGTTACGCTTGCCATGAACATGTATTCCCAGGGCGTTGATCCGGAGCTTGACTTTACTAATATGCCGGAGATCTGCGAGGAATATGAAAAGTATACCGGCATGAGTATCGATATGAGAAGCCCGTACAGCGGCGCGCTGGTGTTTGCAGCCTTCTCCGGCTCCCATCAGGACGCGATCGCAAAGGGCATGAAATACCGCGAGGAAAACAACTGCGAGCACTGGACCGTGCCGTATCTTCCGATCGATCCTACGGATATCGGCAGACATTACGAGGCGGACGTTATCCGCATCAACAGCCAGTCCGGAAAGGGCGGCGTAGGCTATATCCTGGAGCAGTATTATGGTCTGAACCTGCCGCCAAAGATGCGCGAGGCGATGGGCTACGCGACAAAGGCGGTTTCCGACGAGCAGCATAAAGAGCTTCTGCCGGATGAGATTTTCGAGCTGTTCAAGACAAGATACGAGGACATTACAACGCCGTTTAGTATCGCAGAGGTACATTTCAAACAGCACAACGGCATTATTGCCGAGGTGACGGTAAACTATCAGGGCGAAACAAAGGTGGCTGTCGCTTCCGGAAACGGTCGTCTGAACGCGGTGAGCAACGCGCTGAAGAAGCAGTTCCGCCTGCAGTATGATCTGGTAGTTTATCAGGAGCATGCGCTGGAGGCAAGCTCCAGCTCCCGTGCGATCGCGTACGTGGGCATTAAAGATAAGGATGGAAAACTGCACTGGGGCGCCGGTCTGGATCAGGATATTATTCGCGCTTCTATCAATGCACTGTTCACGGCGATCAACAATATGACGGCTGGAATTCAGTAAAATATTTCGAAAATATTAAAATACGAAACCTGTCAAAACGGCGGGTTTCGTATTTTTTTGTCGAAAAATATTGCAAAAAATCGAAATAAATGTTACAAAAATGTAAAATATTGCTTGACAATGTAATAAAATTTACATATAATGGCAATGCATGGGAGTATAAAAGGAGCAAGAAAGGAAAAGCAGTATATGGAAGTGTCAAAAGCGCTTCTGGAGATGATGTATAAGAGAGCAAGACGTTTCGGAAAACGAATGTATCGAAGACATTCTGCTGCTATAATCACTGCAGGTATGCTGCTGATCGCGTTTCTGTTCGCAATAGGGGTAAGCGGGGGAAGCAGAAATCTGATCAGACAGGGAGAAAGCCGCCGGGTGGCGTCAAATGTTGGCATGGGAGAAGTGCTGGCTGCAGAGACAGCGCAGACGGAGGAGCTGCAGGCGGGATTAAAGGGAGTAGTACATGGTGCGGTCACCATGGAAGAATATTATAAAGCAGCAGAAGAAATTGATATGGCAGGCGCCAATGAAGAGATTCTGGTCGGCGCGGCAAAGACAAGCCGACAGAAGGCGATCCAACAGGTGCTGGGCGAAGGCGCAAAATCCTCGCAGAATGTGGTGGCCTGTGCGACGCAGCTTGTGCGGGACAGCCAGATGCCGGAAAGCGAATATTACACATTGCTTCGCATAGTGGAAGCGGAAGCGACGGGGGAGGATCTCAAGGGTAAGATGCTGATCGCAAATGTGATCCTGAACCGCGTTGCGGACGAGCGTTTTCCGGATACGATCGAAGAGGTGGTGTATCAGCAGATCGGCGGCAGCGCGCAGTTCCAGCCGACCATCGACGGCAGGATCGATTCAGTGGAGATCACGGAGGAGACGATCGAGGCGGTGGACCGGGTACTTGCCGGTGAGGATTCTTCGCAGGGCGCACTGTACTTCATGGCGCGCGTGGCTTCGGATGAAACCAGCGTAGGATGGTTTGACGAGACGTTGATTCCGCTGTTTCAGCATGGCGGACATGAATATTATACATTATCAAAAGAAGCAAGAGTATCCTAGAAACAGGGTACGCGTGGAGGAAAGCTGACGAAAGTCCAGCTTTCCTTCATTTTTTTAAGTTGATTTTTCCGGGAAATATGGTACACTGAACGCATGGACTATTTCAATCATAAAGGAGCGAAGAAAATGAATAAGAAATACGATGTGATAACGCTTGGAGAAATGCTGATAGATTTTATTGAACACGGAAAGAGCGAACAGGGAAATCCGCTGTTCGAGGCAAATCCGGGCGGAGCGCCCTGCAACGTGCTTGCGATGCTGACGAAGCTTGGCAAAAAGACTGCTTTTATCGGAAAAGTGGGCAAGGACCAGTTTGGATACCAGCTCAAAAATGCTGTGGAGGCGGCAGGCATCGATACGACAAACCTTGTGATGGACACTGAGGTACACACCACGCTGGCATTTGTACATACCTTTGAGGATGGAGACCGCGATTTCTCCTTCTACCGCAATCCGGGCGCGGATATGATGCTGCGCAAGGACGAGGTGATGGATGAGCTGATCGTGGATTCCCGACTGTTCCATTTTGGTACGCTTTCTTCTACCCATGAGGGTGTGCGCGAGGCAACGCGCCATGCGATTTCCGTGGCGGAGAAAAATCATCTTCTGATCAGCTTCGACCCGAATCTGCGCCCGCCGCTCTGGAATTCCCTGGAGGATGCGAGAGTGGAGATCGACTACGGGATGCACCACTGTGACATGCTGAAGATCTCGGATAATGAGATTGAGTTTATGACCGGCTGCAGCGACTATGAGCAGGCTGCAAAGCTACTGAAGGAGAAATATAATATTCCGCTTATCATGGTGACGCTCGGCAAGGAGGGCAGTCTGGCTTACTATAAGGATCACGCGGTAAAATGCGCGCCGTTCCTGCAGGAGAAGACGATCGAGACGACCGGGGCGGGCGATACATTCTGCGCAAGCGCAATCAACTATGTGCTGGAGCATGGCATTGAGGATCTGACGGATGAAAATCTGAAAGAAATGCTGACCTTTGCAAACGCGGCGGCGTCCCTGATCACGACCAGAAAGGGTGCGCTCAGCGTGATGCCGGAAAAACAGGAAGTGGAGGAATTTATCAATGAACGTCATGTATAAAAGCACGAGAGGGCAGGCGGAGGCTGTCACGGCGTCACAGGCAATCTTAAAGGGGCTTGCAGAAGACGGCGGTCTGTATGTGCCGGAGCAGATCCCGGCGCTGGACGTTTCGCTCGAGGCGCTGAGGAATATGAGCTATCAGGAGACGGCTTACGAGGTTATGAAGCTGTTTCTGACGGATTTCACAGAGGAAGAGCTGAAAAACTGCATCAGCCGGGCATATGACGAAAAGTTTGACACGCGCGGGATCGCGGCTCTGAAGGAGGCGGACGGCGCATGGTATCTGGAGCTTTTTCATGGCGCGACGATCGCGTTTAAGGATATGGCGCTCTCTATTCTGCCGCACCTTCTGACGACTTCGGCAAAGAAGAATAAGGTGGAGAACGAGATCGTTATCCTTACGGCGACCTCCGGCGATACCGGAAAGGCGGCGCTGGCAGGCTTCGCGGACGTGCCGGGTACCCGCATCATTGTCTTTTATCCGAAGGACGGCGTCAGCCCGATTCAGGAAAAGCAGATGGTTACGCAGAAGGGAAAGAATACATATGTTGTCGGCATCCGCGGAAACTTCGACGACGCCCAGAGCGGCGTGAAGAAAATGTTCGGCGATAAGGAGCTGGCTGAGGAGATGAACCGTGCGGGCTTTCAGTTTTCTTCGGCAAATTCCATCAATATCGGGCGTTTGGTGCCGCAGGTGGTTTATTATGTCTATGCCTATGCGCAGCTGTGCGCAAAGGGTGCGCTGAAAGACGGCGAAACGATGAACGTGGTCGTTCCGACCGGAAACTTCGGCAATATCCTTGCGGCATATTACGCAAAGCAGATGGGCCTTCCGATCGGGAAGCTGATCTGCGCTTCGAATGACAATAAGGTGCTGTACGATTTCTTTGCAACCGGCGAGTACAACCGCAACCGTCCGTTTATTCTGACAAGCTCGCCCTCGATGGATATTCTGATCTCCAGTAATCTGGAGCGTCTGATCTATAAGATCGCCGGGGAGGACGCAGTCGCAGACCGTACGATGATGCAGTCGCTTGCATCTGAGGGCAGATACGGGATCACGGAGGAAATGCGCGCGCGCCTGGCAGATTTTGCCGGCGGCTATGCCTCCGAGGAAGAGGTGGCGGAGGAGATCCGCGGTCTTTACGAAAAGACGGGCTATGTGATTGACACGCACACGGCGGTTGCCTCCTGCGTGTACCGCAAATATCGCAAAGAGCAGAAGGACGACTGTGTGACGGTGATCGCATCCACGGCAAGTCCGTATAAATTTACCAGAAGCGTCATGAACGCGATTGATAAAAAGTATGATGCGATGTCGGATTTTGAGCTGGTGGACGAGCTTTCCCGCATTTCCGGGGTGGCGGTGCCGCGTGCGATCGAGGAGATCCGCACCGCGCCGGTGCTTCACGATACAGTTGTGGAAAAGGATGGCATGAAGGAAATCGTTAAGAAGCTTCTTGCGATATAAAGGAGGAACCATTACATGAATTCTATGTTTTCGCTGATGGATCTTGTGATCGCCGCGTGCGGCGTCTATATCCTGTACGTCTGGTACCTGCTGAAATTCAAGGGGGAGATTAAAGAAAATATCCTTCTCCCGAAGGACGTTCCGGTAAAGCGCTGCAAGGATAAGGCGGGATATGTGGCGGAGATGGCGCCGAAGGTGCTGATCTACGGCTGCGTTGTGACTGTCTGCGGCGCGATCGGGATTATAGAGGATATGTTCCATGTTTTCGGAAATACTTATCTGATCATGCTGGCGGTATTTCTGGCAGTGACGGTCTGGTTTGTGATGCAGGCGCGTGGAGCGCTCAAAAAATACTGGCCGTAAAGAAGAACCTCCGCGAGCCCAAAGGCTCGCATAACGGGAACCTTCCCGAACGCTTTGCTTTTCGGGAAGCAGCGAACCTCCGCGATCCATTTGGATCGCGGAGGTTCTTTCTTATCGTTTGCTGATCGGCACGTAAGGATGATGCTCCTGTACTGCTTTGTAAGCAGGACGAATGATCTTGCCGTTGTTTACCAGCTCCTCAATGCGGTGCGCGCTCCAGCCGACCATACGCCCGACGGCAAAGATCGGCGTGAAAAGCTCAGTGGGCAGGTCGAGCATACTGTAAACAAAGCCGCTGTAGAAGTCGACGTTCGGGCTGACACCCTTGTAGATGCGGCGTTCCTCTGCAATGACCTTCGGCGCGAGACGGGAGACAGCGGAGTAAAGCTGATACTCCTTTTCGCGTCCCTTCTCAACAGAGAGCTTTTCCACAAATGCCTTCAGGATGTTCGCGCGCGGGTCGGAGAGAGAGTATACGGCATGTCCCATGCCGTAGATCAGACCGGCGTGGTCGAAAGCCTCTCTGTTCAGCAGGGCGGAGAGGTATGCGGTGATCTCATCCTCGTCTGTCCAGTCCTTCACCACCTGTTTCATGTCCTCGAACATACGCACAACCTTGATGTTTGCACCGCCGTGGCGCGGTCCCTTCAGAGAACCGAGGGAGGCAGCCATCGCGGAGTAGGTGTCGGTGCCGGAGGAGGTAACGACATGGTTTGTGAAGGTGGAGTTATTACCGCCGCCGTGCTCCATGTGCAGGATCAGCGCAAGATCCAGAATGCGCGCTTCCAGCTTTGTGTATTTGCTGTCCGGACGCAGAAGGTGAAGAATGCTCTCCGCGGTGGAGAGATTCTGCTGCGGCACATGGATAAACAGGCTGTTGCCGTCGTGGTAGTGACTGTACGCCTGGTAGCCGTAAACCGAGAGGATCGGCACGAGGCTGATGAGCTGCAGACACTGCCGAAGGACGTTCGGCACGGAAATATCATCCGCGCGGTCGTCGTATGCATAGAGCGTCAGAATACTTCTGGCGAGCGTATTCATCATATCGGGGCTGGGCGCTTTTAAAATAATATCGCGCACAAAGCTGGTCGGCAGAGAGCGATAGCCGCCAAGCCGCTCCGAAAATTCAGCGAGCTGCTGTTTGTCGGGAAGCTGCCCGAAGAGCAGCAGGTAGGTGACCTCCTCAAAACCGAACCGGTCGTCCTCTAAAAAACCTTTTACAATATCTTCCACATTAATGCCGCGGTAGAAAAGCTTTCCCTCGCAGGGGACTTTTTTTCCATCGACCATATCAAAGGCATTGATTTCGGAGATCTCCGTCAGACCGGCAAGTACGCCCTGACCGTTGATGTCGCGCAGTCCGCGCTTTACGTCGTAGGTTGTGTAGAGATCCGGATTAATGGCACTTGAAGATTCGCAGAGTTTTGAATAGGCAAGGATATCTGGGGTGATCTCAGAAAAATTCGTCATAGGGTATATCCTCCAATCTGTGAATTTATTACATCATAACAGATTTATTATAACACAATATGGAAATAAAAACTAATGAATAAAATATTAACAAAATGTAAAGATAAAAGAAAGGAAATAACGTTCGCAGTAACTGTCTGAGGCTGACGTGAACAGTACGCCAACATTACTACTTGACTTTTTCACAGCAAGATGCGATAATGAATTCGGTAATAAAAAGTGAGTATTCCTGGAATGTTCGACAACTCCTGCCGTTTTGAACCTACATTTACTTTAAACGGGATTCCTACATTGCCGGTTCGGATGTCAGGCCCCCATTGGTCAGGGGAAGGCAGAAGAACGGTTGCGGTTACCCACCTAGCATTGCTAGGAGTCAAGAGGCAGGAACCGGCATCCTGGGTTGGAAAGAGAGCCGCAAGGCTCTCTTTTGTTACTGGAAAGAAAAGGAGAAGGTTATGGGAATTAAGATCAGCAGATTTGGAAAACTGAGCGACGGGAGAGAGGCGAAGCTTGTCACGCTCGCAAACAAAAACGGCATGACGGTGGAGGTGACGGATTACGGCGCAACGCTGGTGTCGGCTGTCACAGCGGATAAAAACGGAAAGTATGCGGATGTTGTGCTTGGCTATGCGGACGTCACCGACTATGCGAAAAACGGCGGTTATCTCGGCGCGACGATCGGAAGATGCGGAAACCGCATCGGCAAGGCGGCATTTACAATAAATGGAAAAGAGTATCAGATTGACAAAAATGAGAACGGAAACAGCCTGCACAGCGGCTTTGTGGGATATGACAAGCTTATCTGGGATATGAAGGTGGATGAGGAAGCTCTGACGGTGACGTTCTCGCATCACAGTCCGGATATGGAGCAGGGATTTCCGGGAAACTTTGACGTGACGGTTGCATATACTCTGACAGAGGATAACGCGATTAAGATTACATACAACGGAAAGGCGGATAAGGACACCATCGCCAATATGACGAATCACAGCTATTTTAATCTGGAAGGACATGACAGCGGCATCATTCTCGACCATGTGCTCTGGATTGACGCGGACGGCATCACGGCAGTGGATGCGGAGTCGATTCCGACCGGAGAAATCCTCCCGGTGGAGGGGACGCCGTTTGATTTCCGAGAAGAAAAGCCGATCGGCAGAGATATTGAACAGGATAACGAGCAGCTTCGGATTGGCTGCGGCTACGACCACAACTTCGCACTTAACACCGACGGCAGCATGAAGAAAATCGCGCAGGTGAAGGCTCCGGTGAGCGGACGTGTGATGGAGGTGTTTACCGACTGCGTGGGCGTGCAGCTCTACACCGGAAACTTTATCGAAAACACACAGATCGGCAAGGATGGAAAGGCATACGATAAGCGCTTCGGCTTCTGTCTGGAAACGCAGTTCTATCCGGATGCGGTAAATCATGAAAACTTTGCTTCGCCGATTTTAAAGGCAGGGGAGACATACCATACAGAAACAATTTACAGATTTTCGTAATTATTCAGTGCAGCAGTAAGTGCTTCGGTCTGCATGGAACAATTTAAAATTTTTATTTTTGCAAAAGAGGGACAGACCGGAGCGCTGTCCCTTTTATCATTGAAAAGGGGGATCCATGAAAAAAATATTGATCTTATGCGGCTGTATCGTACTGGTGCTTTTGCTTAGCTTTGCGGATGGCATTATACAGAAAAAGCGGCAGGCAATGGATGCCGGACAGGCGCAGTACGATGCCAGATCCACAGAGGCGGATGCAGGGAAAACGAGTCCGGTGTCTGCGCTGCCGGATGACGAAGACAAAGATACTGGAAAAACAGATATTGTCAGCCGTGACATCCGCGTTCTTATTAAGACAGCCGGGTTTGCCAGCGAATACCACGAGGAAATCACGGTTTCCTCTGCAGCGGGTTTTACGGTTTCCGGCGAAAACGGCTCCTGGCAGTCAGATGCCGGGGAAAAGCAGATTTTTACCGCAGATTCCGCGGCGTTTGGCAGCGACGGCGTGCTTTATCTGAAAGCGGCGGACGGACAGTTTGAGATTTCCGGGCTGCAGCGGGCGCGCGCATCCGAAACCTATGAGGGCAGGCTGGAGATCCGCCGCACGGACGAGGGACTTTTGCTGATCAATGAGCTTCCTCTGGAGCAGTATCTTTGCGGTGTAGTGCCGAGCGAGATGCCGTCCTCCTACCCGGCGGAGGCGCTGAAGGCGCAGGCGGTCTGTGCCCGCACTTATGCGGCAAAACGAATGCAGGAGAGAAATGCATCTGCCTTTTTTGCCGATGTGGACGACAGCGTTTCCTATCAGGTTTATAACAATCAGGACCATTCTGAAGCGGCGGATGCGGCTGTGGAGGCAACGGAGGGCAGGGTACTTGTGGATGAAAATGGTCTGATCGACGCGCTTTACTATTCGACCTCCTGCGGGCTGGACCTGCATATGGACTTGTCTCAGGAGACGGTATTTGCGGCATTTTTGCAGACGGATCAGGTGAAGGCATATGAAGCGGATGAGCCGTGGTACCGCTGGCAGACAACGCTTTCTATGGAAAAACTGCCCGGCGTGGCGGAGCTTTCCGTGCAGAAGCGGCAGGAGAGCGGAGCCGCATGGGAGCTTTGCGTTACAGATACGGGCGGGGAGCGCGATATTGTGGAGGGTGAGTACAATATCCGCAGATTTCTTGCCGGGGCTGCCGCCGCTGTTACATTGCAGGATGGGGAGACGATGGAAGGGATGGAGCTTCTGCCGAGCGCTTTTTTCATTTTGCAGCCGCAGTATGAGGAGGGGATTCTCACCGGCTACCGCATTCTTGGCGGTGGCTACGGACACGGCAGCGGCATGAGCCAGAACGGGGCAAAGCATATGGCGCTGGAGGGACTGACCTGTCAGGAAATACTGCAAAATTACTATGCAGACGCCGAATTGAAATAAATATTTGTACAAAATAACGAAAGAAGTGTAGACAACCGGACGAAAAAGTGGTATGATTTACCTATCAAAAAAAGACAGCATGAAAATGCACAAAAGGAGGGTTTTCGTTATGAAGAAGGCAGTAAAATGGGTGTTGGCTGCAGCGGCAGCGCTTTCCATGGCATTCGGGGCATGTGCATCGGCGGAAGAGGCAAACCTTGACGAACTGATCGCGGCGGCGCAGGAAGAGGGCGAGCTGGTTGTCTATGGCTCCTGTGAGGAGGCATATCTTTCCGCGGCGGCACAGAAGTTTGAATCCCTGTACGACATTAAAGTAAGCTTCCAGCGCCTTTCCACCGGCGAGGTATATACGAAGATCAAAGAAGAAAATGGTAATCCGTCCGCAGACGTATGGTTCGGCGGCACCACAGATCCATATAATGAAGCGACGGCGGACGGTCTTCTTGAACCGTACGAGGCAATGAACGCAGTGAACCTGGTTTCCGAAAATTACCGCGATGCAGACGGCAACTGGTACGGCATTTATAAGGGAATCCTTGGCTTTATGGTAAATAACGAGGAATTGGAGCGCCTTGGCATCGAAGCTCCGCAGGACTGGGACGATCTGCTTGACCCGAAATACGAAGGTCTGATCACGCTGTCCAACCCGTCCACAGCGGGCACCGCAAAGCTGGTGATCAACACAATGATCCAGATGAAGGGACATGACGAAGCGATGGAATACTTCAAAGAGCTGGATAAAAATATTTCCCAGTATACGAAATCCGGCTCCGGCCCGTCCAAGATGGTAGGTCCTGGCGAATGCGTCATCGGTATCGGCTTCCTGCATGACGGCATCGCGCAGATCCTGAACGGATATGACAACATCGGTCTGATCATTCCGGCTTCCGGCACCAGCTACGAGATCGGCGCAACTGCGATCTTTAAGGGCTGCGCGCATCCGAACGCTGCGAAGCTCTGGATTGAGTACGCGCTCTCTCCGGACTGCGTGGAGGAGGCGGCAAACGCAGAGTCTTACCAGTTCCTGGTAATCAGCAATGCACAGCAGCCGAAGGAAGCGGAAGAGTTCGGTCTTGATCCGGATAACGTGATCGACTATGACTTTGAGGACGCAAAAGAAAATACTTCGAAATATGTGGAGGAATACTTTGAAGCGCTTGGCTCGGCAGCAGACGACCGCTTCAAGACAGAATAAACGATAGATACTGATACGGGGCTGTTGCAGCGAGGTGGAGGCAGTTTCCACAGTCTGCGGCAGCCCCGCTTTTCCTTTGTATTAACAAGATTCGGGAGGAAAGAAGATGGCAGGAAATCAGAGTAAGGCTCTGGAACGAAAAAAAATGATGGCGGATCCGATCCTGCTGAGCGCGATCGTGATTCTGCTGGTCTTTTTATGTCTTTTTATTTTGTATCCTCTGTTTGTTCTGCTGATAGACAGTGTCTACACAGAAGGAAAGCTGACGCTGGATGTATTTAAGAGGGTACTCAGTCTGCAGCGCTTCCGCACGGCGTTTGTCAACACCCTGAAGCTGGGATTTCTGACGGGCATTTTATCTACGGTGATCGGGCTTTTGTTTGCCTATGTTGACTGCTACGTGCAGGTGCGGACGAAAATCCTGGAGAAGCTTTTTAACGTGGTTTCGCTTCTCCCGGTAGTGTCCCCGCCTTTTGTGCTCAGCCTTTCAACCATCATGCTGTTTGGGCGCAGCGGAATTATCACGCGCTCTATACTGAAAATTTATGACGCCAATATTTACGGCATGTGGGGAATCGTGATTGTGCAGACACTCACGTTTTTTCCGGTATGTTACCTGATGCTGAAAGGTCTTTTGAAAAATATCGATCCTTCCCTGGAGGAAGCGGCGCGGGATATGGGCGCATCGCGCGGCAAGGTGTTTCTCGACGTCACGCTGCCGCTGATGCTGCCGGGGCTTGGGAATGCGTTTCTGGTAACCTTTATGGAATCTGTGGCGGACTTTGCAAATCCGATGCTGATCGGCGGTTCCTACGATACGCTGGCGACGACAATCTATCTGCAGGTGACGGGTTCCTACGATGCGACCGGAGCGGCGGCAATGTCAGTCATCCTGCTTTCCCTCACGCTGGTGCTGTTTTTCATCCAGAAATATTATCTGGAGGCAAAGACCACTGCGACGCTGACCGGAAAGGCTTCCCGCGTGCGCATGATGATCACGGAAAAAAGCGTGACGGTTCCGCTCACAATTCTCTGCGCAATGGTTGCAATTTTTGTAATTTTAATGTATATTATGATACCGTTCGGAGCATTGTTTAAATTGTGGGGACGCGACTACAGCCTCAGTCTGAAATGGTTTGATTACCTCTTTAAGTACAGCGGGCTGAAAGCGTTTAAGGACTCTTTTGTGCTCTCCATCATCGCAGCTCCCCTGACGGCGCTTTTGTCGATGGTCATTTCCTATCTGGTCGTGAAGCGGAAATTCCGTTCCAGGGGCTTTATTGAATTTGTGTCGATGCTTGCAATGGCAGTGCCGGGGACGGTGCTTGGCGTCGGCTATATCCGCGGCTATGCGAACGGACTGTTCCATACCGGCGTCCTGCAGGGAATTTACGGGACGGGGCTGATCCTGATCATCGTATTCATTGTGCGAAGCCTGCCGGTCGGCACCAGAAGCGGCATTTCGGCGCTGCGCCAGATCGACAAGTCGATCGAGGAATCGGCATACGACCTGGGCGCGAACAGCGGCAAGGTGTTTATGACGGTGACGCTCCCGCTGATCAAGGATTCGTTTTTCAGCGGTCTTGTGACGGCGTTTGTGCGCAGCATCACGGCGATCAGCGCGATCATCCTGCTGGTGACGCCGCAGTTTTTGCTGATTACCTGCCAGATCAATGAATTTGCGGAAAAGGGGTATTACGGTGTGGCGTGCGCATATGCTACAATATTGATATTGATCGTATATGCTGCGGTACTCCTGATGAACCTGTTTATCAAATTCTTTGGCACGAGCAGAAATGTAAAGGAGAGCCTGTGATATGGGAAAAGAGAAAAAAGGTATTAAGCTGGATCATCTATCAAAAATATATAAGGATCCGAAGACCAAAAAGGATTTCTATGCAGTGCACGATGTGAGTCTCACTATTGAGCCGGGCAGCTTTGCGACGCTCCTTGGTCCGTCCGGTTGCGGGAAAACGACGATCCTGCGCATGATCGCCGGGTTTGAGAGCCCCGACGAGGGGGAGGTTTACCTGGGCGGGGAGCCGATCAACGCGCTGACGCCGAACAAGCGCGACACGGCGATGGTGTTTCAGAGCTACGCGCTGCTTCCGCATTACAATGTGTTTGACAATGTCGCCTACGGTCTGAAAATACGCAAGCTGGATAAGGCGACGATCCACAAAAAGGTGATGGATATTCTTGACCTGGTGGAGCTGTCCGGCATGGAAAACCGCATGACGAATCAGCTTTCCGGCGGACAGCAGCAGCGTGTCGCGCTGGCGAGGGCGCTGGTGGTGGAGCCGGGCGTGCTTCTTTTTGACGAGCCGCTTTCCAATCTGGATGCAAAGCTGCGCGTGAACATGCGCACGGAAATCCGCAAGATCCAGCAGAAGACCGGCATCACGGCAATCTATGTTACACATGACCAGAGCGAGGCAATGAGTCTTTCTGATAATATCATCGTCATGCAGAAGGGCGTTGTGGCGCAGATGGGAACGCCGGAGAAGATTTATTATGAGCCGGTGAATGAATTTGTGGCGGATTTTATCGGCGAGGCAAATTTCCTGGACGGAAAGCTGCTTGGCAGGAAAGACGGCAAAAAGCTTCTTCTCCGCCCGGAGAGCGTGACGCTTGGTGACAGCGGCGTGCTTCCGTGCCGCGTGGTTCTGTCGACCTTTATGGGTTCTTATCAGAATTACCAGGTGATGGTTGGGGATGAGCTTGTAAAAATTACGGATTTCAATCCGCGCAGCAAAAAGATTTATCATGAAGGCGATACGCCGTATCTGGTATTTGATACTGAAAATGTGCACGTATTGTAGGCGCAGCCTGCATATGGCAGGGAAAGGAAGCATGGACACGAATGGACCGTTTCTGGAAGGGCTATAAACTGTTCCGCCGCTTTATGCGAAAACTGAAAAGAGACAGGGTAGATGCGTTTGCAGCGCAGTCCGCCCTGTTTATCATCATGGGATTTTTTCCGTTTTTCATGCTGCTTCTGACACTGATCCAGTATACGCCGTTGACGTCAGATATGGTGATGGACCTGCTGATGGAGATACTTCCCTCCAGTTTTTATGATTTAATTGCCGGAATTGTGGAAGAGCTTTTCAGCAGCTCTACGGCGCTTCTTTCAGGAACGGTGATTGCGGCTTTGTGGGCGGCGGCGAGAAGCGTGCTTGCAATCACAAACGGACTGAATTCGGTGCGCGGCGTGGAGGAAAACCGGAATTACGTTTTTATGCGCCTTCGTTCAGGTCTGTATATTCTGATCCTGATTTTCGCGATCGTGCTTGCCTGCATTCTGCTCCTTTTTGGTAACCTGCTCCAGAACACGGCATTTCAGTATTTTCCGGTGCTCGGCAATTTCACAGGAATGATTATTATTGTACGCGCTGCGATCTCCGTGTTGGTTTTGTCGCTGGTGTTCCTGGGAATGTATTGCTCGCTTCCGAATTGTAAGATAAAAATTATCCGTCAGATTCCGGGCGCCGTCTTTGCAGCGTCAGCATGGGCAATCTATTCCTACGGATTTTCCCTTTACTTCGATTATGCAAGCCATTCCACCAGCATTTACGGAAGTCTGACAACGGTCGTGATGATCATGCTGTGGCTGTACTTCTGTATGTGGCTGCTGTTCGCCGGGGCGGAGGTGAACTGCTATCTGGAATACCCGGATGCGTTTATGGAGGAAGAAAGCACTTGACAGAAAAAGGATTTGTGGTAAACTAAAAGGCAGGTAAAGGCAATGAAGGTGTCAGTAGAGCATTATTTTCCGCCAGAGAGAGGATGTCAGCGGCTGGAAGCATCCCCAGGTTCAGATAATGTATTGAATTTCCCACCGGAGCTGCATTTCTGAACGCAGATTTTATTTTACAAAAAACACGCCAGTAGGAAATGACGTCTATGCACGTTACGCTAATGCGAGTGCCTGCCGACGGCAGGAAACAGGGTGGTACCACGGATTATGAGCTTCGTCCCTATGCGGGACGGAGCTTTTGTTTTTTGCGCGAAAGCACCAAGCCGTGCGAAGGCAAAAGCACAGGGCTCTGTGTATGCTTGCATACATACAGAGACATGAGCTTTTGGCTTCATAGGGCGGGAGCCCGCGACCGAGGAAATGCGGAGCGTTTCCGAGGGGCACGGCTTGGAAGATACCGCTTACCGTGCGAAGGCAAAAGCACAGGGCTTTCGCGTATGCTCGCTTACAACCATATGGAAGGAGAAGATTATGAAAGAGAGATTGCAGGCAATCAGAGAAGAAGCAATGAAACAGATCCAGCAGTCTGACGCACTGGAAAAACTGAACGATGTGCGTGTGGCATTCCTGGGCAAGAAAGGGGAACTGACTGCTGTTTTAAAGAGTATGAAGGATGTTGCCCCGGAGGAGCGCCCGATGGTCGGACAGATGGTAAATGAAACCAGAGCCGCCATCGAGGATTTCCTGGAGGAAACGAAGAAAAAGCTGGAATCCGCGGCGAGAGAAGCGCAGTTAAAGGCAGAAGTTATCGACGTTACGCTTCCGGCGAAGAAGAACAATGTCGGACACCGTCACCCGAACACCATCGCGCTGGAGGAAGTGGAGCGCATCTTTATCGGCATGGGCTACGAGGTGATCGAGGGACCGGAGGTAGAGTACGACCTTTACAATTTTGAAAAGCTGAACATCCCGGCGAACCATCCGGCAAAGGACGAGCAGGATACCTTCTACATCAACAAGGAAATCGTGCTGCGCACCCAGACCTCTCCGGTGCAGGCGCGCCGTATGGAGCAGGGAAATCTGCCGATCCGCATGATCTCTCCGGGACGCGTGTTCCGCTCCGATGAGGTGGACGCGACGCATTCCCCGTCCTTCCATCAGATCGAGGGACTTGTTATCGACAAAAACATCACCTTTGCCGATCTGAAGGGCACGCTGGAGGAATTTGCCAGAGAGCTGTTCGGACCGGAGACAAAGACAAAATTCCGTCCGCATCATTTCCCGTTCACGGAACCGAGCGCGGAGGTGGATGTAAGCTGCTTCAAGTGCGGCGGAAAGGGCTGCCGCTTCTGCAAAGGCTCCGGCTGGATCGAGATCCTTGGCTGCGGCATGGTTCATCCGCATGTGCTGGAGATGTGCGGCATCGATCCAAACGAATACACCGGTTTTGCGTTCGGCGTTGGCCTGGAGCGCATCGCGCTGCTGAAATATGAAATCGACGATATGCGTCTGTTGTATGAAAACGACATTCGCTTCTTAAAGCAGTTTTAGTTGCCATGCATCCGAAGGGAGCTGCCAGTGGCAGGTCCTGTAGGAGTTATGATGCAGGGCCAGAAGATGTGAGAAAAAGAAAGGATATCAGTTATGAATACTTCATTATCATGGATTAAAGCATACGTTCCGGAACTGGAGTGTACGGCGCAGGAATACACCGATGCGATGACCTTGTCCGGCACAAAGGTAGAGGGATTTGAAAAACTGGACAGGGATCTGGACAAGATCGTGATCGGACAGATTCTTTCCATCGAAAAGCACCCGGATGCGGACAAGCTGATCGTCTGCCAGGTAGATGTCGGAACGGAAAAGGTACAGATTGTAACCGGCGCCCCGAATGTGAAGGAGGGCGACAAGGTTCCGGTTGTTCTGGACGGCGGACGCGTTGCCGGAAATCACGACGGAAAAATGACGGAAGGCGGCATCCAGATTAAAAAGGGCAAGCTGCGCGGGGTTGAATCCTGCGGTATGATGTGCTCTATTGAGGAGCTTGGCTCTACCAGAGAAATGTATCCGGAAGCTCCGGAGTACGGCATTTATATTTTCCCGGAGGATGCAAAGGTCGGGGAGAGCGCTGTAAAGGCGCTCGGTCTGGATGACGTGATTTTTGAATATGAAATTACTTCTAATCGTGTGGACTGCTACAGTGTACTCGGCATTGCCCGTGAGGCGGCTGCAACCTTTCGCAAACCGTTTGTACCCCCGGTAGTCAAGGCAACTGGAAACGAAGAAGATGTAAACGATTACGTGAAGGTAACGGTAAAAGATGCGGATCTGTGTCCGCGCTACTGCGCAAGAATTGTGAAGAATATTAAGATCGCTCCGTCACCGATGTGGCTGCAGCGCCGTCTGGCGGTGAATGGCATCCGCCCGATCAATAATGTGGTCGACATCACAAACTATGTGATGGAGGAGTATGGGCAGCCAATGCACGCTTATGATTACGACACCCTTGCAGGACACGAGATCGTGGTGCGCCGCGCCGAAAAGGGTGAGAAATTTGTTACGCTGGACGGACAGGAGCGCACGATGGACGATTCTGTGCTGATGATCTGCGACGGTGAGAAGGCGGTCGGCATCGCCGGTATCATGGGCGGTGAAAACTCCATGATCACGGACGACGTAAAGACAATGATGTTCGAAGCGGCGTGCTTTGACGGCACGAATATCCGTCTTTCCGCGAAGAAGATCGGTCTACGTACCGATGCTTCCGGCAAATTTGAAAAAGGGCTTGATCCGAATAACGCGCAGGCGGCGATCGACCGTGCCTGCCAGTTGATGGAAGAGCTTGGAGCCGGTGAGGTAGTCGGCGGCATGGTTGATGTATATCCGGAAAAGAGAGGTTCTGTGCGCGTTCCATTTGAGCCGGAGAAAATAAACGCGCTTCTGGGAACGAACATTTCCGCAGAAGAAATGCTGTCTTATTTCAGAAGCGTTGATCTGGAATATGACGAGGCGGCAAAGGAAGTCGTTGTTCCGAGCTGGCGCCAGGACGTGCTGCGCACGGCGGACCTTGCGGAGGAAGTGGCAAGGTTCTACGGCTATGACAATATTCCGGTAACGCTGCCGAAGGGCGAGGCAACTACCGGAAAGCTGCCGTTTTATCTGCGTGTGGAGCAGGTTGCCCGTGATATTGCCGAGTACTGCGGATTTTCCCAGGGGTATTGCTATTCCTTCGAAAGCCCGAAGGTGTTCGACAAGCTGCTGCTTCCGGCAGACGATAAGCTCCGCCAGGCAGTGACGATTTCCAATCCGCTCGGCGAGGATTTCAGCATCATGAGAACGCTGTCCTTAAACGGTATGCTGACGTCGCTGGCATTTAACTACAATCACAGAAATAAAAACGTGCGTCTCTACGAGCTGGGCAATGTGTATCTTCCGAAGCAGCTTCCGCTGACGGAGCTCCCGGAGGAGCGGATGCAGCTCACACTTGGAATGTACGGGGACGGCGATTTTTACACCATGAAGGGCGTTGTGGAGGAATTCTTTGAAAAGACTGGTCTGCACGATCATGTTACTTATGATCCGAAATCCGGCAGACCGTACCTGCATCCGGGACGCCAGGCGGATATTATCTATAAAAAAACAAAGCTTGGCTATATCGGCGAGCTGCATCCGCAGGTTGCGGATAATTACGGCATCGGCGAGCGCGCTTACGTGGCAGTGCTGGATATGCCGGCAGTGGAGAGCTTTGCTACCTTCGACCGCAAGTTTGAGGGCATTGCAAGATTCCCGGCAGTTACCCGTGACATCAGTATGGTAGTGCCGAAGAGCGTGCTTGCAGGCGATATCGAGGCGATGATCGCGCAGCGCGGCGGCAAATATCTGGAGAGCTACCGTCTGTTCGATATCTACGAGGGCGCGCAGATTGAAAAGGGCTACAAGTCGATGGCGTACTCCATTGTGTTCCGCGCGAAGGATAAGACGCTGGAGGAAGCAGACGTTGCGGCAGCAATGAAAAAAATCCTGCACGGTCTGCAGTCGATGGGAATTATGCTGAGACAGTAAAAGGGACATTGCTTGCTGAGACAGCGATAAAAATGAAAACGGCATGACTTCGGTCGTGCCGTTTTTTCAGAATTTAAACTTGACATACAGAAGATGATGGGCTTACAGTAATAGGCGTATACAGGAGACGAAGGAGAGGAAATGCTTTGAAAATATATATTATCCGGCATGGACAGACGATGTGGAATAAAGAACATCTCCTGCAGGGAAGAAGCGATATTGCGTTAAACGAAAACGGAAGAGAGCTGGCGAGGCGCACCGGCGAGGGGATGAAGGACATCCCGTTCGACATTGTTTTCACAAGTCCTTTAAAGAGAGCAAAGGAGACGGCGCAGCTTGTGTTGGGTGGACGTGATGTGCCGGTCGTGGAGGATGGTCGTATCGCTGAGATCAGTTTTGGAAAATACGAAGGCACGCACTGGGATCCCAAGGCGGGCTGTTTTGAAAGCCCGGCAATCTTTAACTTTTTCAATCACCCGGAAAAATATGTGCCGCCTGCAGACGGGGAATCTATGCAGCAGCTCGCGGAGCGCACGGCTGATTTCCTGAGGGATATCTGCAGCAGGGCAGAATTAAGGGACAAAACAGTGCTGGTGTCCACCCATGGAGCGGCGATGCGCGGCCTCTTAAATAGCCTGCGCACCTATGATATGCGCGATTTCTGGGGGCGCGGCGTTGCGCCGAACTGCAGCGTTGCGATTCTGGAATGTACGGACGGCAGACTGGAGCTGTTAGAGGAGGGAAAATTATATTATGAAAACATCTGATTTTTATTTTGATCTGCCGCAGGAGCTGATCGCGCAGGACCCGCTGGAGGATCGGTCCTCCTCGCGGCTTCTGGTGCTTGATCGCAGGATCGGGCAGATGGAGCACCATATTTTTAAGGAAATTGTAAATTATCTGAATCCGGGCGACTGTCTGGTGATTAATGATACAAAGGTGATCCCGGCGCGTCTGTTTGGCAGTAAGGTGGGTACGGACGCGAAGATTGAGATCCTGCTGCTGAAGCGGCGCGAGGGAGACGTCTGGGAGACGCTGGTAAAGCCGGGTAAAAAGGCGAAGCCGGGTACGCAGATTTCGTTTGGCGATGGCATTCTCATGGGAGAGGTACTGGAGGTCGCTGAGGATGGAAACCGGCTGATTCGTTTTACGTATGAGGGCATTTTTGAGGAAATTCTCGATCGGCTCGGACAGATGCCGCTGCCGCCGTACATCACCCACCAGCTTAAGGATAAAAACCGTTACCAGACGGTTTATGCGAAGCACGACGGCTCTGCGGCAGCGCCGACAGCCGGACTCCATTTTACGCCGGAGCTTCTGAAAGAGATACGCGATAAGGGTGTCAATATCGCGCATGTGACATTGCATGTCGGGCTTGGCACCTTCCGCCCGGTGAAGGTGGAGGACGTCACGCAGCATCATATGCACTCTGAGTTTTATATGGTAGAAGAGGAGCAGGCGGAGCTTATTAACCGCACGAAGGCGGAGGGAAAGCGCGTGATCTGCGTCGGAACGACAAGCTGCCGTACTGTCGAATCCGCCTCCGATGAAAACGGCATGCTCCATGCGGGCAGCGGCTGGACGGACATTTTTATTTATCCGGGCTACCGCTTTAAAATCCTCGACGCGCTGATTACAAACTTCCACCTGCCGGAATCCACCCTGCTGATGCTGGTATCAGCGCTCGCCGGAAAAGAAAACATTGAGAAGGCATATGCGGAGGCGGTGAGAGAGCGGTACAGATTCTTCAGTTTTGGCGATGCTATGCTAATTAAGTGAATAAAAAAATGTTTTTGAAATAATTACAAACAAAATGTATCAAAAAATGGAAGAAAAAATGTGAATTATATGTTATGATGAATGTGCTGCCGAACCTCCAGCAGAAAGGAGGTGATTGCTTATGATAGACGTAATCGCATTTCTTGTCTCGGTCGCAGCAGGTGTAGTCAGCTACTATATCTGCAAATGGCTGGACAGGGACGAATAGGCAGCACAGCCGGAAGGCGTAGGCCACCTTACATAAAAACGGCATAGAAAATCCCAGGGGAAGCCGCCCCTGGGATTTTCGATTGCTCATGAAATTTGTAATCGCATTTCTTAGCTATCTATATCATATTCTATTTCGGCAGTGAAGTCAATCTTTTCTTTTGAAAAATCGAAAAATCTTCTTTACTGTTCACGCCAGCCTCAAACACCCGAGCGTGGAATGCCAATGTCGTCAAAAAATGATTCCGGTTACCGGTCGGGCAAGCATGGTGAGACATGACTGAAATATATGGATTGTTAAGAAAATATCACTTTTTTACCGTTTCAGAAAAATTTTGGTTGATTTTATTGATTTATTATGTATAATATGATTGAGGAACTGGGAAAGCTCCAAAATACTATGAAAGAAAAGAGGTTAAATGTAAGATGGCAGAGATTAATTTAAGTAAGTATGGCATTACTGGAACCACTGAAATCGTGCACAATCCTTCTTACGAGATGTTGTTTGAGGAAGAGACCAAACCGGGTCTGGAAGGTTATGAAAAAGGACAGGTTAGTGAACTGGGTGCAGTCAACGTTATGACTGGTATCTACACAGGTCGTTCCCCGAAAGACAAATTTATTGTTATGGATGAAAACTCTAAGGATACCGTATGGTGGACATCCGACGAATACAAGAACGACAACCATCCGGCTTCCGAGGAAACCTGGAAGGCAGTAAAGGATATCGCTCTGGGCGAGCTGTCTAACAAGAAGCTCTACGTAGTAGATGCATTCTGCGGCGCAAACCATGACACACGTATGGCGATCCGTTTCATTATGGAAGTTGCATGGCAGGCTCACTTTGTAGAGAATATGTTCATCATGCCGTCTGCAGAAGAGCTTGAGAACTTTGAGCCGGACTTCGTTGTTTACAACGCTTCCAAGGCAAAAGTTGAGAATTATAAAGAGCTGGGTCTGAATTCTGAGACCGCTGTTGTATTCAACATCACAAGCCGTGAGCAGGTTATCATCAACACCTGGTACGGCGGAGAGATGAAGAAGGGTATGTTCTCCATGATGAACTACTATCTGCCGCTGAAGGGCATCGCTTCCATGCACTGCTCTGCAAACACAGATATGAACGGCGAGAATACCGCGATCTTCTTTGGTCTGTCCGGAACTGGTAAGACTACTCTGTCTACAGATCCGAAGCGTCTTCTGATCGGCGACGACGAGCACGGCTGGGATGACAACGGCGTGTTCAACTTCGAGGGCGGCTGCTATGCAAAGGTTATCAACCTGGACAAAGAGTCTGAGCCGGATATCTACAACGCGATCAAGAGAAATGCTCTTCTTGAGAACGTAACGCTGGATGAGAACGGTAAGATCGATTTCGCTGATAAGAGCGTAACAGAGAATACCCGTGTATCTTACCCGATCAACCATATTAAGAATATTGTACGTCCGGTTTCTGCAGCACCGGCAGCTAAGAACGTAATCTTCCTGTCCGCAGATGCTTTCGGCGTACTTCCGCCGGTATCTATCCTGACACCGGAGCAGACACAGTACTACTTCCTGTCTGGTTTCACAGCAAAGCTTGCTGGTACGGAGCGCGGCATCACAGAGCCGACACCGACCTTCTCCGCATGCTTTGGACAGGCATTCCTGGAGCTCCATCCGACAAAATACGGCGAAGAGCTGGTTAAGAAGATGGAAGCAAACGGCGCAAAGGCATACCTGGTAAATACAGGATGGAACGGAACCGGAAAGCGTATCACCATCAAGGATACCCGCGGCATCATCGACGCTATCCTGAACGGCGATATCCAGAAGGCTCCGACCAAGAAGATTCCGTACTTCAACTTCGAGGTTCCGACAGAGCTTCCGGGTGTTGACACCGGTATTCTTGATCCGCGCGATACTTATGCAGATGCTTCCGAGTGGGAGACAAAGGCAAAAGACCTGGCACAGAGATTCGTTAAGAACTTCGCAAAATACGAAGGCAACGAGCATGGCAAAGCTCTGGTATCCGCTGGTCCGCAGCTTTAATATCAGCCAGAAACAAGCAGACAAATAAAAAAGAGATATTTTCTGCCAGCAGGTAAAACGAAAACCTGCTGGCAGTTTTTTGCTATTGGCTCTATTCTGTAACATGAGTTACCCGACGCCTTTATCCTCATAACATTGTTTCCTGTATATGCTTCAGCAGCGCTTCGCAGCCCTCCACGATATCATCGTAGGTGACGTCAAAATTTCCGGTGTACCAGGGGTCCGCAATGTCACGCGGGTGTTTGCTGTAATCCAGCAGTAAACCGATTTTATGCTGTGGATCGCCGCCCGCGATGCGGTTCATATTTTTCAGATTCCAGCGGTCCATGCCAATAATATAGTCAAATTTCTCATAGTCTCTGCGCGTCATCTGCCGTGCACGGTGATCCCACATGGGAATCCCTTCCTGCCGCAGCTTATTGCGCGTCCCGTAATGTACGCCGTTTCCAATTTCCTCCGTACTGGTAGCGGCGGAATCAACATAAAACTGATGCTCCAGACCGCTTTTCTTCACCATGTCTGAAAAGACAAATTCGGCCATGGTGCTGCGGCAGATATTGCCGTGGCAGATAAATAATATGCTTATCATGCTTTTGCATCTCCTTATATGTTCTTTTTATCTTGCGATGGAATTTTCTTAAATTTTCATCTGGATCCTTCGATGACATTCCCCAAATAAGGACGGGCAGTAATCCCTCAATTCTGATTATATCAAACGCTTTGATGAAATTCTACTTAATATTTTTCGTGTTCTTTTTTAGAAAATACATTATGAATGTGCTTTCGGATGTTTTTCGTCTCTTCCGGATAATATGGACAGAGATTTTTATTGTCACGGACTCTGTAATGCGTTAAAATTGAGTTCTAAAAAGATTACACAGGAAGGTATATTACATGGCAAAAGTAAAAATTATAAAGAAGAACGATGATTATTCGACGGACTATGAGGTAGGAGATATTCTGGAGGTGCAGGGAACCTGGTATGGCGGTGTGCATGTGGCAGGCAGGACAGGGGTGCCGGTATCGCTGGACCGCGAGGAATATGTCGAGCTGTCGGAAGAGTCGAACTGCGGGGAATATGTCAAGCTGTCGGAAGAGCCGGGCCGCGGGGAATATGCCAAGCTGTCGGAAGAGCCGGGCCGCGGGGAATATGCCAAATTGTCGGAAGAGCCGGATTGCATGGAGATCATGCCGGATTCGCATGGTATTTGCGTAGGTGACATTGTCCGGCATTTTAAGCGGGAATGGGCGGCGGAAAATACTTCGGAATATCTTTACCGGATTCTGGCCTTTGCACAGCACACGGAAACAGGAGAAAAGCTGGTGATCTATCAGGCGCTGTATGCGCCGTATAAAACCTGCGCGAGACCGTATGTGATGTTTATGAGCGAGGTGGATCACCAGAAGTATCCGGAGGCGAAACAGAAATATCGTTTTGAGAAGGAAGAAAGCTGGACGGTGTGAGGAGAGAGCAATGTGCGGACGTTATTATTATGACGATACGATTGCGGAGGAGATCGCAGAGACGGTGGCGGAGATTGACCGCAGAAATCTGCGGCAGCGATCGGGTGATATTCATCCGTCGGAGCTGGCGCCGGTTCTGTGCGGAACAGAAGCTTCGGGGAATATTTATCCATCAGAGTGGGAGTCGGTTTTGTGTGAGATGAAAGATACGGCGGGAAGCTATCGCCGGCAGTCTTCTGTATCTGCCCGCCGGATGCGCTGGGGCTTTTCACAGCGCCAGAAGAGCAGTATTCTGATCAATGCCAGGGCGGAAACGGCGCTGCAGCGTCCGATGTTCTGCGACGCAGTTCTGCACAGGCGCTGCGTGATTCCCGCGCGGCATTTTTACGAGTGGGACGCGGGGAAAAATAAGGTGACGTTTTCGCGGGAGAGTGGGAGAGCGCTTTACCTTGCCGGCTTCTACAGCCGTTTCGGGGAGGAAGAACGCTTTGTGATACTTACCACGCAGGCGAACGGATCTGTCCGCGCGGTCCATCACAGAATGCCGCTTATTTTAAACGAGAATGAGTGGCAGGAGTGGATTTACAACGAACAATTTCTGAGCGATGCGCTTAAAAAAACGCCGGACAAGCTGAAGGCATACCGGGAATACGAGCAGCAAAGCCTGTTTTGATTCCCGCGAGTAACGAGCAAAGCGGACATGCTTGCATTGGGGTATTTGACTTGTCTTAGAAGAAGGTCATCCGGAAGGTATGAAAAGCCGGTCTGTGAAGTGCAGACCGGCTTTTGGGGAAGATATCCAAACACAGGAGAAAGATACTGCAGGAGGTGCATCCTACTTTCTCCCAAAGATGAAAGCAATAATATCCAGATTTTTTTCTTATTTCGCCCACAGCCGGTCGGCGGTTTCCTTCCAGTTTTCGGCGTAAGGCGTTGTTTTGTCGCAAAGGTCGTCTGCGCTCTCCGGACTCTGGTAATCGGTGCTCTTTGCGCCGGTTTCCGCTACCATTGCACGCAGCTTCTCCGGATTTTCCAGCATCGGACACGGACGCAGCATGTTCTTGTTGAACGGCTGGTTGTCATGATAAGCCATAAACAGCGGGCTCTTCAGCGCATCCAGCAGGGAAACATCGTGGATGTTGCAGTTGGAGTAGTGGATGAACACGCACGGCTCCACGTCGCCCTTGGCGTTGATGTGCAGATAGTTTCTGCCGCCTGCGATACAGCCGCCCACATACTGGGCGTCGTTCTGGAAATCCATTGAAAAGATTGCCTTCGTGTTGCGGAATTCGCGGATACGGTGATAAACCGTCTCGCGCTGTTCAGGTGAGGGCAGCAGTGCGGTCGCGGCGTCGTTGCCGACCGGCATATAATGGAAGAGCCAGATAAACAGTGCGCCGCTGTCGATGATATCATCAAAGAAGCGCTCGCTGGTAATGTCCAGATAATTCTGGCTGGTATAACATACGGACATACCAAAAGGCAGCTTGTGGGATTTCAGAAGCTCCATTGCATGTCTTACTTTCTGATAAGCGCCCTCGCCGCGGCGGGAATCGTTTGCCTCCTCAAAGCCTTCCAGGCTGATAGCGGGAACGAAATTTTTCACGCGCAGCATTTCCTGGCAGAATTCCTCGTCAATCAGCGTACCGTTTGTGAAAGACAAGAATTCGCAGTCGGGATGCATTTCGCAGAGCTTAATAATATCTTTTTTCCGTACAAGCGGTTCGCCGCCGGTATAAATATAGAAATAAATGCCCAGCTCCTTGCCCTGGCGGATGATGCTGTCAATGTCCTCCAGAGTCAGATTGAGCTTATGACCGTATTCTGCAGCCCAGCATCCGACGCAATGCATATTGCAGGCAGAAGTCGGGTCGAGAAGAATTGCCCAGGGAACATTGCAGTTTTCACGTTCTTTTACTTCTTTCTGTCTGGCATAGCCCTCTAAACAGGCATTGAACAGAAAGTTTTCAAAAAAAGTCTTGCGCACGCCGGGGTCGAGGTCGTACACGCGCAGAATAAGGTCGTACCAGTTATTTTTTTCTTTCAATACATTGCGCAGGATTGCGCGCTGGCTTTCATACCATCCGTCGGGACAAAAACGGTCGACCATGTCCATCAGCTTCGGGAGATTTTCTTCCGGGTTTCCCTCCACATACTTTAAAGCCTGTGAAACGGCAAATGTCTGCATATGTTGTTTAATTGAAGTAAAGTTGCTCATAGAATAATTTCCACCTTTCTGCCCCGTCCGGGGACTGTTTTGTGTGAATTATAGGAAAAAAAAGCAAAAAAGTCATTGGACAGGAGAGCCCGTCTGTCGAAAAAAGGGACATTCTGCCGGAAATGTTGCCTTTTTTGACAGAAAACGAAAAATGGCCCTTGCTCTTTGGAGAAAAAGTCGTTACTCTATAGGTAGCAAAATTTCGTGCAATGTTGTGGAAAGGGGCAGGGCGGAATGGGAAATGATACTTCACGTATTTTAATAGAAACGATTGTAAGGAAAACGCTCCGGGAGATTAAGGCGTCTCCGGGACGGAGCACACGCAACCTGATAGATATGGCGCTGAATTTTTCAGAAGGACGGTTTCAGCGCAATTTTTTTGAGGCAGCGCAGACGATGCTCACGAATGAGAAAAGTCCGTATTA
Organism: uncultured Marvinbryantia sp.; assembly: GCF_905201705.1. Taxonomy (GTDB): domain Bacteria; phylum Bacillota; class Clostridia; order Lachnospirales; family Lachnospiraceae; genus Marvinbryantia. The sequence goes on along the minus strand of NZ_CAJKOX010000006.1, from coordinate 84,290 downwards.
CGAGCTGATCAGGGACACGGTCGCCCATGTGGACTGCGAGCGGCTGCTTCGGTTTGGAATGAATGTGGGTTATCACGGCTGTACGGTCGGTGCGCGGAAAATCCGGGAAATAGAGGAAAAGGAACATTATAATATTCCGTGGCTGCTTTCGCTGTGTTTGGACAGGGAGACTTTTTGCCGGAATCAGAAGGCATATCAGACGATAATTTCCGAGGGCGAGAGCCTGGGGATTCATGCGTGGATTCTGGTGTCGAAGAACTGCCCGCAGGAAGCACTTTCCCTCGTCCGTGAGCATCCGGAGAGCGGGTTTGTGCTGATGCTTACGCCCGATGAGGCGTCGGAGGAATTTCTAAAAGAAGCTTCAGAGGCGTATAATCTGATGCTGGTGATACGCTGCGGTGAGGGCGCGGCAGAGGTGTGCTGCAAAATGCGTGAAAAAGAACTTCTGTACGGGGTTTGCGATTTTTACACAGCAGAAACGGCAAAGCAGATCATCGACGGCAGCTTTTTTGCAGAGGCGCAGAAGCTGCATCCGGCTGTCACGATGGCGGTTGCCGCGTCTGATTGTCCGGAGGCTGTGAGAGAAGAAGTGTATGGATATGTAAAGTCGGCAAGAGACAGACAGCTTTTCCGGACGGTTGTATGGGAGGCGGGCTGCGACAGCATCCTGGTGGACAGCATTATCTCACAGGACGCATGTCTGGCGTGGTTTGACACGGAGGGACAGCTTATCACGCAGGCAGGGCGGACAAAGGAGGAGCGCTGTAACCTTCTGGAAAGCAGTCTGCAGGATATTTTAAGACATACGTTTCCAAAGAAGGGGCAGAACCTCGCTGCCGGACAGGGCGGTTAATGCTCTGCCTCCTGACAGATGTCCCTTGCAATCGCTTCGATCATTGATCGTAAAACGGCAAGAAACTTATCTGGCGGCATCGCGTTTTTGTCCAGAAGCCAGCGCTCAAGGGAACAGAGAAAACCGTCCACCAGGAAGTCAACGCAGATCTGAGGCACATCCTGGTGCCCGATAATTTCCTCCATCCGGCTGCGGACTAAGGGGCATAAGAATTCCCGGAAATGATCAGAAAAGGAATTCTGCCCTTTAATCTGCAGCGCTTTGCTGTAAAAGGCTTTGTTTTCATAGAAATATCTGCTGGTAAGCTCGAAAAAGCTCCATGTATCCAGAGGAGGTTTTTTTAAAAGCGTAATAAACTCCATATCAAAAATCCAGTTCACCAGGTCGTATTTATCCCGAAAATGATAGTAAAAGCTTTTGCGGTTCATGTCGCATCTTTCGCAGATATGGGATACCGTAATCTTCTCAAAGGGCATCTCCTGCATCAGTTCCCTGAGAGCAGACGCCAGTGCCCGCTTTGTGATATTTGAATCAGCCAGGGAAATCACTCCTTTTCTTTCGTATTTTTACTTCATTTTTCTGCTAAGTATATCAGAAATCCTTATTTTTTTCAACCGTGCGGGAAAAATGCATTTTATGGAAAGCTGGCTATAAGCGCATTTTATGGAAAGTTAGCTTGACATTTTCGCAATATGTGGTATAGTAGAGATATGGAAAGGAAACTTTCCATAAAGGAGGGAGACAGCATGAAAAACAGACTGGAGGAGCTGCGCAGGCAGCGGGGAATCCGGCAGGAGGAATTGGCGGATGCACTGCAGGTATCGCGTCAGACGATCGGCTCCCTGGAAAATGGCAGGTACAATCCTTCCATTATACTGGCGTTCAAGATTGCCAGGTATTTCGGTATGAGCATCGAGGACATTTTTATCTATGAAGAGGAGGCAGATCATCATGAAAAAAAGCACTAGAAACCTTCTGATAATCTACGCGATTGTCGGTACAGCTTTGATCATCGGCGGAATGGTAAGCGGCATAGAGTATTATTCCAGTATCTTAGTCGGTATGGGCGCAGGTCTGCTTGCGAACAGCGTCGCGCAGTTTGCAAGATTCTGGTACAACACAAAGCCTGAGAATATTGAAGCGTACCACGAAAAAATGCGCCGACAGACAATAGATTTAAAGGATGAGCGCAAGGTGCAGCTTCGCAGCCGTGCGGGTTATCTCACCTGGGTGGGCGCGATGCTCGTCTGCTTCGTGGGAGCGTTTGTTGCGGCACTGCTGCGAGAGCCGCTGATCACTGCGATTTTGTTCGGAGAGGCAGTCCTTCTGTATGCTGCGGCGACAGTAATTTACAAATATCTCTGCAAAAAATGCTGAAAAAGTGATTTTTCTTGGCATATTCTTTGCTGCGTGGTATGATATAAACAAAAGACGGAGAATATGAAAAAGGGGGCGGTCGGATGTTTACTATCTTTAATTCAAAAAGCCTGTGGATCGGCAAAGACTTAAAGAAATTCAACCAGATACGGGAGAAGCTGGAGGCAAAACAGATCCCGTATGATTATAAGGTACATAACCGGATGGGGCAATGGAGCGGCAGGGGCACGCTGCGCGGAAACACCGGCAGCCTTGGAACGCCTTTCGACCAGATGTATGAGTATGATATCCGCGTCTACAGCAGGGACTTCGAGCTGGCGGAATACTGTTTGCGGGGAAATTGAAAAAAAACTTTTCAAAGGATGCTTTTTGTGGTATACTACCCCCATATTGGAGGTGCTGTCATGGAATTTAATTTAGCAGTATTTTTTATCGCGATTGCGCTTGTTATTGTGGCGGCAGTTGTTGCCGTTGTCGTATCGGTATCCGGTGCGGTGGCGGGCTTTGCGCACCGCAATCTTGACGAGGAAGAATAGCAGTCAAATAAGAGGAGAAAATGTAAGCAGGGGCTGAAAATGGTCCCTGCTTATAGTTGCCATGCATACGACAAAACGTCCGGTGGACGTTTTTTAGTACTGTATGCTCCGGAAGGAAAAGAGAACCGATATGAGAGATAACAAGATTCAGATTGCCCTGTTGGGGCTTGGCACGGTGGGGACCGGTGTCTACAAGGTTCTGGAAAGCCAGAAAGAAGAAATGCTTCCAAAGCTCGGCGTGGAGCTGGAGGTGAAAAAAATCCTTGTCCGCAATCTGGAAAAGGCGGCGGCAAAGGTGGATCGCAGTCTGCTGACAAATAACTGGCAGGAGATCGTACAGGATGAGGAGATCGATATTGTCATTGAGGTGATGGGCGGCATGGAGCCGGCGCGCACCTACATGCTGGAGGCGCTGCGGGCAGGCAAAAATGTCGTTACCGCAAATAAGGATCTGATCGCTGTGGACGGAAAAACGCTGATGGATGCGGCAAAAGAGGCGCAGCGGGATTTCTTCTTTGAGGCGTCGGTGGCGGGAGGCATCCCGATCATCCGTCCTCTGAAGCAGAGCCTGGAGGGAAACCATATTTCTGAGGTGGTCGGTATCGTAAACGGGACGACAAACTTCATTCTCACAAAAATGACGGAGGAAAACATGGAGTTTGACGAGGCGCTTGCGCTTGCCACAAAGCTTGGCTATGCGGAGGCGGATCCGACGGCGGACATTGAGGGACTGGACGCTGCGCGCAAGATCGCTATTCTGGCGTCGATCGCTTTCAATTCCCGCGTGACCTTCCCGGATGTCTACACGGAGGGCATCACGAAGGTGACGGCGCGCGACATCCGCTACGCGCGTGAGATGGGCTGCGTGATCAAGCTGGTCGGCGTGGCGCGCAGTACGGAAACCGGTATCGAGGTAAGCGTTCATCCGATGCTGATCGACAGCCGTCATCCGCTGGCGTCCGTCAACGATTCCTACAACGCCGTTTTTGTGCGGGGAGACGCTGTCGGCGATACGATGTTCTACGGACGCGGAGCCGGGGAGCTTCCGACGGCGAGCGCGGTGGTCGGGGATGTGTTTGATGTTGCGAAAAACATCCGTTATCACTGCACCGGACATGTGAACTGTACCTGTTATAAGACGATTCCGGTGAAAAAGATGGACGATATCGTCAGCCGCTACTTTATGCGCCTGCAGGTGGAGGACCGACCGGGTGTGCTCGCGGGTGTCACCAGCGTGTTTGGAAACAACAACGTCAGCATTGAGCAGTTTATCCAGAAGCGCAAGGAAGGAACACTGGCGGAGATCGTGGTGATCACCGAGGAAGTGGTGGAGCGCAACTTCAACGATTCCCTGAAAATCCTTCAGACTATGTCCATGATCAAAGAGATATCTGCGGTTATCCGCGTTTATTAAGATGCCGAAAGCGTAAAGCACGGAAAAATCCGGGGCATCATTTACAATATTTCATAAAGAAAGATGAGGAGAAACGAAATGAGCAAGAAACCAACTGTTTTAATGATTCTGGATGGTTACGGACTGAACAAAAGAGTAGACGGCAATGCGGTTGCCGAGGCAAATACGCCGATAATGGACAAGCTGATGGCGGAGTGCCCGTTTGTTGAGGGACAGGCGAGCGGTCTGGCGGTCGGTCTGCCGGATGGACAGATGGGAAATTCCGAGGTAGGGCATCTGAACATGGGCGCAGGGCGCATCGTGTACCAGGAGCTTACCAGAATTACGAAAGAGATTGAGGACGGCGATTTCTTTAAGAATGAGGCTCTGCTGGCAGCCTGCAGAAACGCAAAGGAGAACAATTCCGCGCTTCATCTTTACGGACTTGTTTCCGACGGCGGCGTACACAGCCACATCACGCATATTTACGGACTTCTGGAGCTGGCGAAGAGAGAAGGCCTTTCTAAGGTTTACGTTCACTGCTTCCTTGACGGACGCGACACTCCGCCGGAATCCGGAAAGGGCTATGTGGAGCAGTTAGAGGCGAAGATGCAGGAGCTTGGCGTCGGCGAGTGCGTTTCTGTGATGGGACGTTACTATGCGATGGACAGAGACAATCGCTGGGACAGGGTGGAGATGGCATACAATGCGCTTGTAAAGGGTGAGGGCGTTGCGGCTGATTCCATCACCGGAGCAATCCAGAAATCCTACGACGACGGCAAAACGGATGAGTTTGTGATCCCGGCAGTCCTGGTGAGAGACGGAAAACCGGTTGGCAGGATCGCCGACAAGGATTCCATCATCTTCTTCAATTTCCGCCCGGACCGCGCGAGAGAGATCAGCAGGACCTTCTGCTGTGATGATTTCACCGGCTTTGCGCGTGAGAAGCGTCTGGACGTTACTTATGTTTGCTTTACCGAATATGACGAAACCATTCCGAACAAGCTGGTGGCGTTCCACAAGGTTTCCATCACGAATACCTTCGGCGAGTATCTTGCAGCGCACGGCTTAAAGCAGGCGAGAATCGCCGAGACGGAAAAATATGCGCATGTTACCTTCTTCTTTAACGGCGGCGTGGAGGAACCGAACGAGGGTGAAACAAGAATTCTTGTGAAATCCCCGAAGGTTGCCACCTACGATCTGCAGCCGGAAATGAGCGCATATGAGGTATGCGACAAGCTTTGCGAGGCGATCCGCTCCCAGGAGTACGATGTCATCATCATCAACTTTGCAAATCCGGATATGGTTGGACATACCGGCGTGGAGAGCGCTGCGATCAAGGCTGTCGAAGCGGTAGATGAGTGCGTCGGAAAGGCTGTTGCGGCAATTAAGGAAGTAAACGGTCAGATGTTTATCTGCGCGGATCATGGAAACGCCGAGCAGCTTGTAGATTACACGACCGGCGAGCCGTTTACGGCACATACCACCAATCCGGTGCCGTTCATCCTGGTGAACGCAGATCCGGCGTACACGCTGCGCGAGGGCGGTCGTCTTGCGGACATCATCCCGACGCTGATCGAGCTGATGGGCATGGAGCAGCCGGCGGAAATGACCGGAAAATCCCTGCTGGTGCGCAAATAAATGGTAAAGGGACTTGCGCGGGATGCCGTGCAGATTAAAATGAAGGCAAAAGAGGAGAGCCCGCTGATCTCCGTCTACGAGTTCTGCTATGCGGCTGGTCTTGGACTGCGCGTGATGGGCGTTTCCGCAGAGGAAGCCGGAAAGCTGCGTGAAACGGAGGATTTCCAAAAGCTGAAAGAAAAAGTGCAGAAGCTTGCGCGGGAATCTGCTGCGTTTGCGGATTATCCGAATGGAGGACGGCTGCAGAGCCTGCTCACCGGATGCCGCTATAAGGGAGAAATGACGGACGAGGCGCGCGAGCTGTTTGATATGGGCTTTGCGGGGCGCTGAGTACTGGTAAATTTCAACAGACATAACATAAAAAAAACAGGGCACAATATCTTCAAAAGGAGGTATTGTGCTTTATGTTTGAATACAGACAGATTATAGATGTGCTCGGCAGGGAAATCCTCGATTCCCGCGGCAATCCTACGGTGGAGGTGGAAGTGCTTGCGGAGGGCGGGGCAGTCGGAAGGGCGGCGGTGCCGTCCGGCGCATCAACAGGAAAATTTGAGGTGATCGAGCTGCGCGACAGGGAGGCGCGGTACGGCGGACTTGGGGTGACGCAGGCGGTGCATCACATTAATACGATACTTGCGGACGCGGTGATCGGAGAAAATGTCCTGCAGCAGGGGCATATTGATAAAATCCTGCTGCGCGCGGACGGAACAAAAAACAAGTCGAACCTGGGAGCAAACGCGATCCTTGGCGTTTCCATGGCGGTGGCAAAGACGGCGGCGCAGAGCCTTGGCATTCCGATGTACCGCTATCTGGGCGGCATTCGTTCCAACACGATGCCGGTGCCGATGATGAATGTATTGAACGGAGGCTGTCACGCGGATAATACAGTCGATCTGCAGGAATTTATGATCATGCCGGTCGGGGCAAAGATGTTTTCTGAAGGGCTGCAGATGTGCGCGGAAATCTATCACCGGCTGAAAAAAATCTTAAAGGAGCGGGGACTTTCCACGGGCGTCGGCGATGAGGGAGGCTTTGCGCCGGATCTTCCCGATGCTCACGCCGTGTTGGAGCTTCTTTGCGAGGCGGTGGAGGCGGCAGGCTACCGCCTGCGCGAGGATATCTGCTTTGCGCTGGATGCGGCGGCTTCGGAGCTTTATGATGAGGAACGGCAGGTGTACCGCTTCCCTGGCGAGAGCAAAATGCGCGGTGAGACGGTAGAGCGCACGGCGGAGGAAATGATCGCCTATTATCGGGAGCTGCTGGAAAAATTTCCAATCATTTCTATCGAGGATGGTCTCAATGAGGAGGACTGGAGCGGCTGGCAGAAGATGACGCGGGAGCTTGGAGAAAAGGTACAGCTTGTCGGCGACGATCTGTTCGTGACAAACCCGGAGCGGCTGAAAAAGGGAATTGCACTGGGTGCGGCAAATGCAATCCTTGTGAAGGTAAATCAGATCGGCACATTAAGCGAGGCGCTGGAAGCGATTGAGATCGCACAGAAAGCGGGATACCGGACTGTGATCTCGCATCGCTCCGGTGAGACGGAGGATACGATTATTGCGGATATCGCAGTCGCCTGCGGAGCCGGTCAGATTAAGACGGGCGCGCCCTGCCGCAGCGAGCGCGTCGCGAAGTACAATCAGCTCCTGCGGATCGAGGAACACTTTTAAGAAAAAGAATGCCGCACATTGCGAAAAAGTGGTTGAAAAATCCTTCCACCTGTGTTACAGTAATTATGTTTGACATAGGAGGTGGAGAAGTGGGAGTTTTAAGAATCATTCTTACCATAATTTTTATCATTGATTGTATCGCATTAACTGCGCTCGTGCTGATGCAGGAGGGGAAGCAGCAGGGACTTGCAAGCCTTGGCGGCGGAATGGCGGAGACCTACTGGAGCAAAAATAAAGGCCGCTCCATGGAAGGCGCTCTTGTAAAAGGAACGAAGGCGCTTGCAATTGGCTTTATTGTTTTAGCAGTTATTCTGAATCTGAACTTTTAATGATAAAAACACTCTTGTGGCAGGCAAGGGTGTTTTTTATCTCATAAAATCTGCTTATGCGACGCATTAGCAGCGCCGGATCCCGCAGGCGGGATTCGGACATAAATTAAAATACAGAGGTGTTATGGGAAAGTTATATGAGGAGCGCAGGCAGAAGGTTTACGATCTGATCTGCGACAGGCACTATGTGCCGATGAAAATAAAAGAAATCGCGATCGTTATGCAGGTGGCAAAGGAGGATCGGCAGGAGCTTGAGCAGGTTCTTCTGGACCTGCAGACGGATGGGAAAATAGAGTGTACCAAACGCGGAAAGTATAAGAAGGCGGAGAGCGTCAAGCTTGTCGGCACATTTTCCGCTACTGCGAAGGGTTTCGGGTTTGTGGAAGTTGAGGGACGCACGGAGGATGTCTTTATTCCGGAAAATCACGTCGGCGGAGCAATGCACGGGGATACCGTGGAGGTCAGCGTTTTGCCCGGCAAGACCGGAAAGCGATGTGAGGGCGTTATCACCAAAGTCTGTGAGCGCGCTGTTACCGAGGTGGTAGGTACCTATGAGAAGTGCAGAAATTACGGATTTGTGGTGCCGGATAACCAGAAGATTACGCGTGATATTTTTGTCCCGCAGGAATGGTCGAAGGGTGCGGTAGACGGACATAAGGTGCTGGTGGAGCTGACAGATTACGGAAGCCAGATGAAAAATCCGGAGGGAAAGATAAAGCAGATCATTGGTCATCGCAACGATCCGGGCGTCGATATTCTGTCCATCGTGTACGCGCATGATCTTCCGCTGGAGTTTCCGGAGCGTGTTCTCAATCAGGCGGAGCGCGTGGCAAAGCCGGTATCCGAGGCGGACTGTGCGGGCAGAAAGGATCTGCGCGCAGTGGATATGGTGACAATCGACGGCGAGGATGCCAAGGATCTGGACGACGCTGTTTCGCTCTCCTACGATGAGGGAAAGGGTATCTGGCATCTCGGCGTGCATATTGCTGACGTTACGAATTATGTGCAGGAGGGCAGCGCGCTGGACTGTGAGGCGCGGGAGCGCGGCACCAGCGTTTATCTGGCAGACCGGGTAATCCCGATGCTGCCGCACACATTGTCCAATGGGATCTGTTCATTGAATGCGGGCGAGGACCGGCTTGCGCTGAGCTGTCTGATGGACATCGACGGCAAAGGCAATGTGGCAGGGCATGAGATCGCCGAGACAGTGATCCGCGTGAACCGTCGCATGTCGTACGCCAGCGTGAAAAAGATTTTGACGGACCGCGACGAGGCGGAGCGCGAGGAGTACCGGGAGCTGGTCCCGATGTTTGAGCAGATGGAGACGCTGGCGCAGATTCTGCGTAAAAAGCGTCAGGCGCGCGGGTCGATCGACTTTGATTTTCCGGAAAGCAAGATTATTCTCGATGAAAAAGGGCATCCTCTGGAAATCAAACCCTATGAGCGCAATACGGCGACGAAGATCATCGAAGATTTTATGCTGATCGCAAATGAGACGGTCGCACAGGATTATTACTGGCAGGGATTGCCGTTTGTGTATCGCACGCATGATAATCCGGATCCCGACAAAATACGACAGCTTGCGGTTTTTATCGCAAACTTTGGTTATGGGATCAAGGGCGGCGGGGATATCCATCCGAAGGAGCTGCAGAAGCTTCTCGTCCGCGTCGGGGATTCGCCGGAGGAATCGCTGATCAGCCGACTGACGCTGCGCTCAATGAAGCAGGCGAAATATACGCCGGAGTGCAGCGGACATTTCGGGCTGGCGGCAAAGTATTACTGTCATTTTACGTCGCCGATCCGCCGTTATCCGGATCTGCAGATCCACCGTATCATCAAGGAAAACCTGCGCGGACGCATGACGCCGGAGCGTATTGCACATTACGAGGAGCTTTTGCCGGGCGTTGCCAGTCAGTGCAGCAGGACAGAGCGACGCGCGGACGAGGCGGAGCGCGAAACTATCAAGATGAAAAAGGTGGAATATATGTGCGCACACATCGGAGAGACCTTCGAAGGCGTGATCTCGGGCATGAACAATTACGGATTTTATGTGGAGCTGCCGAATACGGTTGAGGGCATGGTGCATGTCAGCAATCTGATTGACGACCGTTATTATTACAATGAGACGACTTACGAAATGACGGGAAGCATGACCGGAAAGGTCTACCGCATGGGGCAGAAGGTGAAGGTGATCGTTGCAGACGCCGACAAAGAGCTGCGCACGATTGATTTCCGCGTTGCGGCGGACGACGGGGAGCAGGACGCGGACGAATAAATCAGAAAAGGGATATATGCTGCGTGCGGCAGAAGAGGAGTGAGGTTAAGTGGGAGCACAATCTATTAAACTGATTGCAAATAATAAAAAGGCGTATCATGATTATTTTATCGAGGATACATTTGAGGCGGGGATTTCGCTTGCGGGCACGGAGGTAAAATCCCTGCGCATGGGCAAGTGCAGCGTAAAGGAATCCTTTATCCGCATCGACAACGGAGAAGTGATCATTTACGGGATGCACATCAGCCCCTATGAGAAGGGAAATATATTCAACAAAGATCCGCTGCGGGAGCGCAAGCTGTTGATGCACCGCTATGAGATCAACAAGCTGACCGGAAAGATGAAGGAAAAGGGCATGACGCTTGTTCCGCTGAAGGTCTACTTTAAAGGAAGCCTGGTAAAGGTAGAGGTTGGTCTTGCGCGCGGCAAAAAGCTTTATGACAAGCGCGAAGATATTGCAAAGCGCGACCAGAGACGCGAGGCGGAGAAGGAATTTAAGGTGCGGAACCTGCGATAAATACAAAAAAATTGCACTTGACGTATCTAATGACATCATATATACTATAGATATCCACAAACTATCGTCTGTCAGCCATACAACATTTGTAGTGCGGTGACACTGAAATGGAGAGGAAGCGCACGAATATAGGGGGTTGTACTGGTTTCGACGGGGGTTTTGAAGTTGGGGAAGCCATCTGCGGGCCGGGACCGCACAGTAAACCGGAAACTAAATATAAACGCAGACGAACAGTTAGCGTACGCAGCCTAATGGCTGCTGTCGGACTCAGGTTGCTCACAGCCTGAACAACCGGCATCAAATCCTGTGAGGCACTTCACTCCCAAAGCTTTGCGGGGGCGGAAGAAATTATGAAGCTACTAAAGTCAGAAGCCTGTCATTAGGCGTCTGGCGGAGGGAATGTCAAAATAATGACTGTGATGGGAGATGCCGCAATGAATAGGCTTTCGGACAGGGGTTCGATTCCCCTCAGCTCCATAGAAAAAAACCTTGAGAGATCAAGGTTTTTTTCATTATGCTTTCACTTCTTTTATTCCGCGGATATCCGAATCGATCACCATAGAATAGTTGGTATGATAGATGACAAATCCCGGCTTTGCGCCGTTCACCTTTTTTACATGTTTCTTTTCCACATAGTCGATCTCCACCTTTTCCGCCGCGCGGTTTTTGGAGTAGTAGGCGGCAAGGCGCGCCGCTTCCTCGAAGGTGGAGTCGGGCGGCATCTCGTTGTTTGCCTTCACGATGACATGCGAGCCGGGAGCGCCCTTTGCGTGGAACCACCAGTCGTTTCCGGTGGCAAATTTGAAGGTGAGCTCCTCGTTCTGATAATTGTTTTTTCCGACATAGATATGGAAGCCGTCCGAGGAAATATAGTGGAACGGCTTTGAGGTAATTTTCACGCGCTTTGCTCCGGCATGGCGGCGGATATATCCGTACTGCACCAGCTCTTCTTTTATCTGTACAAGATCCTCCTCCGAGAGCGCGATGTCGAGAGCGGTCGAGATAGACTCCAGATGAGAAATCTCGTCCTCCGTCTCGTGGATCAGTCCGCTTAAATGCTCATAGGTACGCTTCTGTTTGCTGTATTTGTCAAAATATTTCTTGGCGTTTTCCTGTGGGGTTAGTGTCTCGTCAAGCGGGATCGTGACCTCCTCGTTTGTGTAGTAATTCAGCGCCGTGAATTTTTTGACGCCCGGCTCCAGCCCGTAGCCGTAGGTGTTGATCAGCTCGCCGTACACGCGGTATTTGTCGCGCTTTTCCGTGTCCTTCAGTTGCTTTTGCTGCAGGTCGTATTTCTTGCGCTCGCGATCCAGAGAGGTCTGCACAATTTTGCGCAGATCGACTGATTTCTGACGGATGCGTGTGATGGTATTCTTCGCCGCGTAGTAAGTCTCCAGCATTTCGGAAACGCTTTCGCAGGGCGTCCCCGGAAGGTCGCTGTACATCGTGAGCGGCAGTACGGAAAATTCGACCGGCTCGCTTCCGCGGGTGAAGATGCAGGGCGTAAACTCATGCTCCTTCACACTGTCTATTAAAAGCTCAAACTGGCGGAACAGATGCAGCAGCTCGTTTTCAGAAAAGCTGTTCGCGCTGCGGGCGGATTCAAGCGAGGCGCGGTGGCATAGCTCTTCGGCGATCAGCGGGCTGATGCCGGTGAAGGTCGTGTAGATTGCCTTTGCAAGCGGCATCGGTTTGCCGGAAACTGCCTGCGTAAAGGCGTCAAGCGTGACGCTGAAGGGATCAAGCTTGCTCTGGGTATCCGGAATAAAATACCGGCGTCCCGGCAGCACCTCGCGCACGGAGCTGACCTGCGAGGAAATATGCTTGATGCTGTCGATGATCGTCCCGTCCGGGCTGCAGAAGATAATATTGCTGTGCTTGCCCATGATCTCCACAGTGAGCGTTTTCTGGCAGACGTCGCCAAGCTCGTTTAAATGCTCGATATCAAAATGAATGATACGCTCCAGACCAGGCTGGCGGACGTCAAGGATTTTTCCGCCGCTGATATGCTTGCGCAGCAGCATACAGAAATTTGGGGCGGTTAAGGGCCCCGGTTTATTTGTCTCGGTAAAATAGATGAGCGGAAGACTTGCGCCCGCGGAGATCAGCAGACGGTAGTTTTTGCGCTCGTTTTTTATGGTAAGCATCAGCTCGTCCGGCTCAGGCTGGGCGATTTTGCTGATCCTTCCGCCAAGAATGCAGCTTTTAAGCTCCTGCACCATCGCAGAGATTACAATTCCATCTAAAGCCATTTTGATTATCCTTTCTAAATAAAACAGAAGGGGTGGAAGATTTCAAGCCCTTCATCTGCATAAAACTTTCATCTTTATAGTGTCGTTTATTATAGCAGATGCACCGGAAACAAGCAAGTTTTTCGTTTACAAAGGTTTTAGAAATGAATGATGATTAGCGATTGACTGAAAAATCAAATTGCCGTATAATGTTTTAGAGTGGTTATTTATGCCATAATACGTAAAAAGGGTACTAAAAAAATGATAAAAAGCATGACAGGGTTCGGCCGCGGGGAAAATCAGCGGGGCGAACGAAAATTTACAGTGGAGATGAAGGCGGTAAATCACCGGTATTTTGACGTCAGCATTAAAATGCCAAAAAAGCTCAGCTTTTTTGAATCGGCAGTCCGCGGATATCTGAAAAACCATATTCAGAGAGGAAAGGTGGACGTCTTTATTTCCTATGAGGACATGACGGAGGAAAACGTTTCCCTGAAATACAACGAGGGGATTGCCGCGGAATATCTCCGGTACTTCCGGCAGATGTCGGAGGTTTTTGGGCTGGAGGACGATATCAGCGTATCCACGCTTGGCAGATGTCCGGAGGTTCTGACGATGGAGGAGCAGGTGGTGGATGAAAAGGAGCTCTGGGCGATCCTGGAGGGTGCGCTGCAGGAAGCATGCGCACAGTTTTCGGAGAGCCGCATCCGCGAGGGCGAAGCTTTAAAGCGCGACCTTTTCGAAAAGCTGGACGGCATGCAAAGCGACGTCAATGCGGTGGAGACGCGCTTCCCGCAGATCATTGCGGCCTACCGCGAGAAGCTGACCGATAAGGTGCACGAGCTTCTGGGAGATACGCAGATCGAGGAGGGCAGGATCGCCGCCGAGGTGGTGCTGTTTGCGGACAAGATCTGCACGGACGAGGAAACGGTTCGTTTAAAGAGCCATATCGACAGTATGCGCGCAGAGCTGGAGCGCGGCGGAGGAGTCGGCAGAAAGCTTGACTTTATCGCGCAGGAGATGAACCGGGAGGCGAATACCATTTTGTCCAAGGCAAACGACCTGGAGACCTCCAACCTGGCGATTAATTTAAAAACAGAAATTGAAAAAGTGAGAGAACAGATCCAGAACATTGAATAGGTGGGAGAGAAGTTGGCTAGATTAATGAATATTGGTTTTGGAAATGTGATAAATACGGCGAAAATCATTGCCGTAGTCGGTCCGGAGGCGGCGCCGGTGAAGCGTATGGTCCAGAATGCCAGACAGCTTGGCAAGGTGATCGACGCCACGCAGGGAAGGCGCACCAAATCCGTCATTGTCACGGAAAACGATTATATTGTCCTGTCCTCGCTGCAGCCGGAGACGCTGGCGAAGCGGTTTCAGACGATGGGAGACGACGGAAAAGGGGAGAACGATGAAGGCTAGAGGAATATTGCTGGTGATTTCCGGGTTTGCCGGAACAGGAAAGGGGACGCTTGTCTCTGCACTGCTGGAAAAATACGACAATTACGCGCTCTCCGTATCGGCGACCACGCGCAGCCCGCGTCCGGGAGAGGTGGACGGTGTACACTATTTTTTTAAGACAAAAGAGGAATTCCAGGAGATGATCCGGGCGGAGGAGCTGATCGAGTACGCGCAGTATGTGGAGAATTTCTACGGCACGCCGCGCGCCTATGTGGAGCAAAAGCTTGCGGAGGGCAAGGATGTTATCCTGGAGATCGAGATGCAGGGCGCATTAAAGATCAAGGAGAAATTCCCGGATACGCTGCTTCTGTTTGTGGTTCCGCCGGATGCGGACACACTGCAGAAACGGCTTACGGGGCGCGGCACGGAGACACTTGATGTCATAAAGAAGCGCCTGCACCGCGCAGTCGAGGAGACGGATTACATTCTGAAATATGATTATCTGGTGGTCAACGACGATATCGACGAGTGCGTGGAGGAGACGCACGCGATCATCCAGAGCGAGCATTTCCGCGTCGGGCGCAATGAGGAATTTGTGAAAGCGCTTCAGGAGGATATGAAAAAATTTAAGTGATGCCGCAGGGGATCACGGAAAATCATCTAAAATAACAGGATTAATTATGAGGAGGAAAAATTTATGTTACATCCATCTTATGCAGAACTGATCAAGGTAGTCAACAGCGAGGCAACTGAAACGGGAGAAGAGCCGGTAGTAAACAGCCGCTATTCGATCGTTCTGGCGACGGCAAAGAGGGCGAGACAGCTTATCGACGGAAGAAAGCCGCTGTCCATGCCGGCGATCAACAAGCCGCTCAGCATTGCGGTAGATGAGCTGAGCAAGGGACTGATTAAGATCCTTCCAGGGGACGCGGCAGAAGAGCTTGAGATTGCTGAGATGCAGGAGACAGACGAAGCATCCGCGGATGTACAGGACGGGGCAGCAGAGGAAACGGAAACGCCGGCATCAGAAGAGTCAACCGAGGAAGAGCCGGCAGAGGAGCAGTAGGAAAATCTGAGAAAAGTCCAGGAGGACATATTATGGAACAGGTCAGAGAAGTAAAAAAGAGTTTTTGCGTACTGTCGGCAGCTTACATCGTACTTGGACTGGTGCTGCTGATCTGGCCGGATATTTCGGTAAAAACATTTTGCTACGTTTTTGGCGTCGGTATGATCATTTTCGGCTGTGCGCATCTGATCATGTATTTTGTGAAGGA
Organism: uncultured Marvinbryantia sp.; assembly: GCF_905201705.1. Lineage (GTDB taxonomy): Bacteria > Bacillota > Clostridia > Lachnospirales > Lachnospiraceae > Marvinbryantia. Next base: position 68,790 of record NZ_CAJKOX010000006.1, on the reverse strand, counting down.
TAAGCTGCAGAGCGTAATGCAGATGGATATGGTATGCGGCATCGTCGGCATCGCCACCGGTGTGTACATCCTTTTGAAAATGGAGTATGTGCTGGAGATCATTCCGTTTGCGCTCGGCATTGTGGCGCTTCTCGGGTCTGTCGTAAAGCTGCAGAATGCCTTTGATCTGAAGCGCTTCGGCTCTCACAGATGGTACATTATGCTGATCTTTGCGCTGGCGCTGCTGGTGATCGGCGCGCTGCTGGTCGCAAATCCGTTTGAGGGGCTGGAGGTGATCGTCGTTCTGATCGGCGTGTCGCTGATCGTGGACGGTGTCGGGAATCTTGCCGGTATTTTCTGGATCGGCTATCTGGTGAAGCATCTTCGCAAGGTGACGGAAGCAGCCCGCTGCGATGTGGCGGATGTCCGGGCGGATGCCGTTGACGTGACCGATGAGATTACCGCAGTTGCTCACGCAGACGGGGAAAATGGCAATGGAGAATAACAATGAAAATATTATTTATATCGCTTGGCTGTGATAAAAATCTGGTGGACTCCGAGGAAATGCTCGGTCTCCTTTCCAGAAAGGGTTACACCATGACGGACGATGAGGAGCAGGCGGATATCATTATCATCAACACCTGCTGCTTCATTAACGATGCAAAGGAAGAAAGCGTCCAGACGATCCTGGAGATGGCGGAGTACCGCAAAAAGGGAACCTGTAAGGCGCTGATCGTCACCGGCTGCTTGGCACAGCGGTATCGCGAGGAGATCACGACGGAGATCGGGGAGGTAGACGCCGTGCTTGGCACTTCTTCCTATGATGAAATCGTGGAGACGGTGGAGAGGGTACTGGCGGGGCAGAAATACCTGCACTTTCAGACGCTGGAGCGGCTGCCGATGCCGGATGCGGGACGGGTAGTCACGACCGGAGGACACTATGCGCACTTGAAGATCGCAGAGGGGTGCGACAAGCACTGCACCTACTGCATCATCCCGAAAATCCGCGGCAATTTCCGCAGCGTACCGATGGAGCGGCTGCTGGCGCAGGCGGAGGAGCTTGCGGCGCAGGGTGTAAAGGAGCTGATCCTGGTAGCGCAGGAGACTACGCTGTACGGCGTGGATCTATACGGGAAAAAAAGCCTGCATCTTCTTTTGAGGGAGCTTTGCAAGATAAAGGGCATCCGCTGGATCCGTGTGCTGTACTGTTACCCGGAAGAAATTTACGACGAGCTGATCGAGACGATCCGGGACGAAAAGAAGGTCTGTCATTATCTTGATCTGCCGATCCAGCACGCAAGCAACCGCATTTTAAAGCGGATGGGACGGCGCACCTCAAAGGAGCAGCTTGTGGAAATCATTACAAAGCTGCGCCGGGAGATTCCGGACATCGCGCTGCGCACCACCCTGATCTCCGGTTTTCCGGGGGAGACGCAGGAGGATCACGAGGAGCTGATGGCATTCGTCGATGAGATGGAGTTTGAACGCCTTGGCGTGTTTACCTACTCCCAGGAGGAGGATACCCCGGCTGCCGCGATGGAGGATCAGATCGCGCAGGAGGTAAAGGAAGCGCGCAGGGACGAGCTGATGGAACTGCAGCAGGAGATTGTATTTGAGAAAAACGACGCCTGCCGCGGCAGAGTAGTCACCGCGATGGTGGAGGGGTATCTTACAGACGAAAATGTCTACGTGGCGAGAACGTATGCCGATGCACCAGGAATAGACGGGTATCTGTTTATCGAGACGCAGGAAACACTGATGAGCGGTGATTTTGCGAGGGTTCGCATTACCGGCGCGCTGGAATACGATTTGATAGGAGAGATAGAAAATGAATTTGCCGAATAAACTGACGACTCTTAGAATGATTCTGATCATTCCCTTTGTAATCTGTATGCTGGTTGGAAAATCAGGGAACCTCCGCTTTCTTGCGCTGGCGATCTTTGTGATCGCAAGCATGACGGACTGGCTGGACGGCTACCTGGCAAGAAAAAATCATCTGGTAACGAATTTTGGAAAATTTATGGATCCGCTGGCAGATAAACTGCTGGTAAGCGCCGCAATGATCTGTCTGGTGGAGCTCGGAAGGCTTCCAGCGTGGATCGTCATTATTATCATCAGTCGTGAGTTTGCGATCAGCGGCTTTCGTCTGATCGCCTCTGACAACGGAATCGTGATCGCGGCTGGCTGGTGGGGGAAATTTAAGACCACGGCACAGATGATCATGATCATCCTGCTGATCGCCGATCTCGGTGGAGTGTTTGCCGTGCTTGAGCAGATTTTTATCTGGCTGGCGCTGGCACTGACGATTATTTCACTGGTTGATTATATCTGGAAAAACAAACAGGTTTTGAGTATGCAGTCATAAGCAGAGGAGAAGAACATGATCGTAGAACTGATTTCCGTTGGCACAGAGATTTTACTTGGAAATATTGTGAACACAAACGCGGCGTATCTTTCCGAAAAATGCGCCCTTCTGGGACTGTCGCTTTATTATGAGACGTCCGTGGGAGATAATGAAAAACGTCTGGAGGAGACCTTAAAAACGGCGCTCGGACGTTCGGACGTCGTGATCCTGTCCGGCGGTCTTGGACCGACGCAGGACGACCTCACAAAGGAGACTGCTGCGCGCGTTATGGGGAAAAAGCTTGTGGAAGATAAGCACTCCCGCGAGCTTATTGAGGAGTATTTTAAAAACAGCTCCATGAAGAAGATCACGGAAAATAACTGGAAGCAGGCGATGGTTCCGGAGGGCTGCATCGTGGTGGATAATCACAACGGCACGGCGCCCGGTATCATCATGGAGGAAAACGGGAAATCCGTGATCCTGCTTCCGGGTCCGCCAAATGAGCTGAAGCCGATGTTTGAGCACGATATTTTCCCCTATCTGAACAGGAAGCGTCCGGAGGTTATCTACTCTGTGATGGTGAAGCTGTGCGGCGTGGGCGAGAGCGCGGTGGAGACACAGATCAAGGATCTGATCGACAGTCAGACAAATCCGACGATCGCCACTTACGCAAAGACCGGAGAGGTGCACCTGCGGGTGACTGCGAGCGCGCCGGATGAAAAAGAAGCAAAGCGGCTGATCAAGCCGATGGTCAAGGAGCTGAAAAACCGCTTTGGCAATGCCATCTACACGATGGATGAACAGGTGACCTTAGAGCAGGCGGTGCTTCAGATGATGCGCGCGCGGGAGCTGACGCTCACAACGGCGGAGTCTGTCACGGGCGGAATGCTGGCGGCGCGGCTGACCAATGTTCCGGGATCCTCCGATGTTTTTAAGCAGGGGCTTGTCACGTACTGCAACCGCGCCAAGAGGAAGCTGCTTGATGTGAAGAAGACGACGCTGAAGGATTACGGTGCAGTCAGCGAAAAAACGGCAAAGGAAATGGCGAAGAACGGCGCGTTCATCACCGGCTCCGACGTCTGTATCTCTCTGACGGGTCTTGCCGGTCCGGCAGCGGAGGAAGATAAACCGGTCGGACTTGTTTATATGGCATGTTCCTATCGTGGAAAGATTACCGTGAAGGAATTCCATTTTAAGGGGGAGCGCGCAAAGATCCGCGAGAGTGCGGTGGTAAAGGCGCTGACGATGCTGCGCGAGTGTATTCTTGAGGAAGAGAGCTAACGCATCTGCTTCATTTTTTGCACGAGTGATACCATTTGCTCGATTTTGGCGGTTTCTTCTGGAGATTTTCCCTGCTTCAGGACCTCCAGGATCAGATTCGTTTCATCATTTGTAAAGGAATTGCCGCTTGATTTTGCCTGAGATGCTGCTGTCATGAGAAATGGCAGCAGCTCTTTTTGTGATTTGCCCTTTCCCTGGTTTGCGAGCGTCATAAGCATCTGCAGCTTCGCCGCATCGATATTTTTCAGCGCCGGATTATTCATCCAGCTAAAATCATTATTTGCCATGGTCTATCCTCACATTTTCTGAATTTCCTGATACATTTTTAAAGTGTTTATTAAGCTTACCGCCTGGTCGATCGTCTGGCGCTGTGCGTCGGTGCAGTACGGAAGAATATCGTTTAAGATCTCCTCCGGGCTTGCGGACGGCGCGCTGCAGGCGTGCACCGGATTATTATAATAGGAAAGAATATTGGAAACCTCCATCATTTTGATATAAACAGAAAAAGCTTTCTGGATGGAACCGGGCAGATAGGGGATTGCCGCTTTTGCCATCTGAAGCCCTTCTCCGTCCGCGATCCGGTCCACGGCAGTCAGCGGCGTTTTTGAAGCGTCTTCCATAGAAAACTCCTAACCTTCTTTTCCACCATGTATATGCCGGTATGGGCAGCTTTATGCCGGAATACACAAATCGGATAAATCGAACATAACGTAGAATAGGAAATCGAAGAAAGGAGCTTATATGAAAAGTCATATTGTGATAGACGGCAATGCGTTTTACGAGGTGGATGAGGAGTGTCTGCTGCGAAAGCAGAAAGGCATGGAAGGCATACAGGCGACAAAAGGGAAACAGATAAAGAGTAAACAAAAAAATACGGTGCGTATGCGCCGGGGCGGCCCGCGGACATAGTGCCGCCCTTTTTCCCGCGAGCACCGACCAAAGTGAAACGCAGACCTGCCGCGAGAGCAGGATGCCTGTGGAATCAACGACGCCATAAAAAGCCCGGCTGTTATGCCGGGCTTTTTGGGGCGTTCACTGAACCTGAGGATAGCTTAGCAGCCGCATCCGCCGAAGCCAAAGCCGTTGCCGTTTCCGCAGAAGAGCAGCAGAAGGATGATGATCCAGCAGCAGTTGTTATTGTTGTCACAGCCGTTGTCGCAGCCGCATCCGCCAAAACCGTTGCCGAAAATGGATAACAGGATCAGAATCCAAAGGATTGAGCATCCGCAGTCTCCGCCGAAAATAGAACGTCCGTTTCCGCAGCCGTTATCACAGCTGTTGTCACATCCGCATCCACAGTTTGTAGCTGTTAAATCACTCATGATAAATCCTCCATGAATTTTCTTTACACTTCAAGATATGCAGATATGCTTTGGTGTGTTACATAAGAGTTTCGAAAATGCGATAAAGATTTAAAGCGCCGTAGCCCCACTCGCGGTTCGGGTAGACGACGCCATTCTGTCGGACGGCTCCGCGCGTCAGATAATCTTTTACCGAGCGGTTGGTGATAAATTGCGGAGAGGGCTGATCCTGATTCCAATTTAAAAGCAGCGCGACCGCACCCGCCGTAATGGCCGCCGCTATGGAGGAGCCGGTACGTCGGATGTAAGGATTTAGGGGCGGCAGATTACTGAAAGGATTTGTTGCCGGACCAAAGACGCCGACGCCCGGCGCGGCGATGTCGGGCTTGATCATGCCGGTGCGCGTGTTGCCGCGGCTGGAATTGATAAACAGGCTGCCCGTGTAGGCGTCGTAGGTGCTCGTCGTGATGACAGCTTCATCTGTCGCCGGAACGGTGAGCGTGGTGTAAGGGTTCGGATTTAAAAAGACTGTGCCGGGGGAGAGAAAGCCGTCTACCGGAAGCCACATATGAAAAGAACCGAGCGGAGTTTGCGCGCTGGAGACGCTGATCCGCCAGATGCCGGGCGTGGGGCGCAGAAAACGCAGGACGATAAGCTGCGCGCCGGAGGTATACTCGGCGATTTCGTAGGAGACCTCCAGAACCGTGCGCTCGGCGATGAAGCTGTAGGTGCTGCGTGTGCCCAGCCTGGGCGGAATGCGCGGGATCGTCTCTCCGAGCGGGGAAGTGATGGAAACGCCGTATAGATCTGGGGAATCCGCCCAGATTTCCAGAAATACGCCGTCGGTGTCCTCGTCTACCAGAAGCTCCGTTGCGGGCGCGGCCGGAGAAGTGGACTGTGCCTGGTAAAAATGATGGGCAAGACCGGCTTCGTTGCCCGCCGCCGTCACGCAGAAGCAGCCAAGATAATCAAGAATAAAGGAGAGATAGCGCTCAAGCGGGGAATTTCCGCTGTGGTCGCCCTGGTTTGTGCCGAGACTGATGCAGATGACGAGCGGAAGATCGTAGCTTACGGCGAGGGAGAGCAGGTAGCGCAGCCCCATCATGATGTCGGATTCCTGGAAGGCGACGGCATCGTCGCGGATGAGAAAAAAATCGCGCAGATTTTGTTTCGCGGGCTTTAGTTTTACCATGGCAATCTGACAGGCTGGCGCAGCGCCGATAAAGCTGCCGGAAACGTCCTCGCTCCCGGCGGCAATGCCTGCTACGAAGGTGCCGTGCCCGTCCTCATCTTTCTGCTGTACAATATCGTAGGGAGCGTCGGAGCGCAGGGCGCGGTTAATATCCTCATAGGTGTATTCCGTTCCGTAGCCGATGTCGAAGGGCGGGCTGTCGGAGGGACGCGTCTGATCCCAGATACCGAGAATGCGCGTATCGCCGGAGGGCGAGCGGAAAGCCTTCAGCGTATAGTCGATGCCCGTATCCAGAAAGCCGAGAATGACGCCCTCGCCCCGGTAGCCGAGAGAGGGCTGCGTCTGCACGCGCAGGATACCGGACACCTCCAGGCTGGTGGTGTCCAGCGGGGTGAAAAGCTTTGGTGTCAGGGAGTAATTGATGCCCTGCGGCAGACTGCCGGGGACATTGCGCAGGTGGATCATGCCGAAGCGCGCGCCAAGGAGCTGCGCGCCGAGATGCGCATAGGTGTCCAGAAAATTCTGGTTGGAAATGGTGACGGGCAGGATCGCGTCAAAATAATCATTCGAATATATTTTATCCTGCAGGGAAGGCTGCGGCATAGGTTGTCTCCTTCATATTTGCTTTCTATATAATAATCTATACGTCCACGCGCGGATTTGGTGACAGCATTTTTTGAACAGTAACGGCTGTCCCGGGCAGAAACAATCGTTTCCCTGCTTCATATAGTAATTTATAGCTCCCACAGACGGCAGCATGCGTTTAAGGGAGCATTGGAAAAGAAACGATGAACTATGCGGGCAGGAGGATTCCATGAACAGAGCGAGAAAGATCATTCATGCGGAGGAAGCGTGGGTGCGGGGGATCACCGGACGGGGAATCACGGCGGCGGTGCTGGATACCGGCGCGGCGCGTCACCCGGATTTTGCCGACCGCCTGGTCTGTTTCCGGGACTTTATTGGCGGACGCACATCGCCGTATGACGACTACGGACATGGAACACATGTGACCGGGATCCTCGCGGGAAATGGCGCGCTGTCAAAAAATTACCGGGGCATCGCGCCGGAGACGAGGATCGTGAGTCTGAAGGTGCTGGACCGGAACGGAAACGGCAGGCGGAGTGATGTCATAAATGGCATCCGCTGGGTGATTCGGCATCGGGAAGAGTACGGTATCCGGGTAATGAATATTTCTGTCGGCACGGTAAAGGAGGGCGACAGCAGGGACGCGCTTCTGGTGCAGGCGGTGGAGGAGGCGTGGGACGCCGGGCTGGTGGTCGTGGTAGCCGCCGGAAATATGGGACCGATGCCGCAGACCATCACAGCGCCCGGCAACAGCCGCAAGGTGATCACGGTTGGCTCCTCGGATGATTCCGCGCCGGTATATTCCGGCAGAGGGCCGACAAAAAACTGCGTCTGCAAGCCGGATGTGGTAGCTCCCGGCTCCGGCATCGTCTCCTGCTCTGCCCTGTGGCAGAGAGGGCAGGCGTATTGCAGAAAAAGCGGCACCTCCATGGCGACGCCGATGGTTTCCGGGGCGGCGGCGCTGCTTTTATCGCAGGAGCCATGGCTGACAAATGTGGAGGTAAAAATGCGGCTGATGGAAACCACAGATGATCTCGGACGGCCGCACAGCAGGCAGGGCTGGGGGCTTCTGAATATCGGCAGATTTTGCAGAATCTTCTTAACAAACAGATAAAAATATGTTATATTTATCAAAGGAAGCCGCGCGAAGCGGCGGAAAGGACGGGCGGTTTATGGACAAAGAAAAATATGTGGCGTATGTCGGAACCTACACGCATGGCAGCAGTGTGGGCGTTCATGTATACGATCTGGATGTAGAAAACGGTTACATGACGGAGCGCGATGTCGTTCCGGTGAACAATGCATCGCATCTCACCAAATCAGATAACGGAAAATATTTATACTCCATCGCGGATGAGGGCGTGGAGGTATTAAAGATAGATCCCGAAACGGGTGATCTCACGCCGATCAACAAGGTCGGCATCGACGGCATGAGAGGATGCTTCCTCTCGACGGACCATCGCGGCAAATTCCTGTTTGTGGCGGGTTATCACGACGGCAAGGTGACGGTTGTCCACACACACCGGGACGGCCGTCTGGGCAGCGTGATGGACGGTATCTTCCACAAAGGGCTTTTCAGCGTAGCGGAGCGCAACTTCCGTCCACATATCAGCTGCGTCATGCCGACGCCGGATCAGAAATTCCTCTGTGTAGTGGACTGCGGCATCGACCACATTAATATTTATAAGGTAAACCCAACCAGCGGCAAATTAAAGCTGCTGGATGTAGTGCGCTGCGAGCTGGAATCCGGTCCGCGTCTCATCCGTTTCAGCAAGGACGGCAGATTTGCCTATGTAAACTGCGAGCTGAGCAATGAGATACTGGTGTACTCCTACGACGGAAGCGGGAAAATCCCCAAATTCGAGCTGCTTCAGAAGGAGGATTCCCGTATGGATAAAAAGGAGCTGCGGTGCGCCTGCTCCGGTCTGCGCATTGCGCCGAGCGGAAAATATCTGTACACCTCATCGGCCGGGGACAACAGTGTTTCTATTTTTTCGATCGATCCCGAAAACGGTATGCTCACGAAGGTGCTCTCGCTGCCGATCAGCGGGAAATATCCGAAGGACATCGACGTATTTCCGGATGAAAAGACGCTGGTGACGCTCAATCATGAGTCGAACGAGATACGTTTCTTCACAATCGATTATGAGAGAGGACTGCTTGTGATGAAGGGAAGACCGATCAAGATCGATACGCCGAACTGTATTCTGATTTCTAAGGTGGGAGAGCCGGAGGATGAGACGGCGCAGCAGGAAAACGCATAAAAAAGAACAAAAAAGTGTACCGCCGGTACCATGCCGGCGGTAATTTGCACCCGGGGATGTTATTTCTGAACAGGATTCTCTCTGAAAGCGGTTACTTCCGGTAAAAATCCAGGATGCCGTCCATTCTTGCATACATATTTGCGAAGAGCGCGTCCACGATCGTGATCGCCGCCATGGATTCCGCGACGACGACGGCGCGGGCTGCGATCAGCGGGTCGTGACGTCCCTTTACGCGGACGGTAAGCGGTTCGCCGTTTCGTGATACGGTCTGCTGCGGGACGGAGATGGACGGGGTGGGCTTAAAGCCAATGCGCAGCAGCAGGTCGCTGCCGTCGCTGATGCCGCCGAGCGTTCCGCCGCTGTGGTTGGTGCACTTGCGGATCACGCCGTTTTCCGCTGCGGTGAAGCTGTCGTTATTTTCGCTGCCGCGCGCCCTGGAAGCAGCGATCCCGTCGCCGATCTCAAAGAATTTGACGGCGCCCATGGAGCACATCGCTTTTGCAAGGTTGGCACTCAGCTTTTCAAATACCGGATCGCCAAGTCCGACCGGAAGCTGATGGATGATGCACTCGACAACGCCGCCGGAGGAATCTCCCTCTGCTTTGCAGCCGGAAAGATACGCAGCCGCGCGCTCTGCGGCTTCTGCGTCCGGCATATTGAAGGGATTTCTGGCGATCTCCGTCTCATCGAAGCGCTGCGGATCAATCTCGACGGGACCGATCGAGCGCACGTAGGATGTAAAGGAAATGCCGAGGGACGCAAGGATTTTGCAGGCGACGGCGCCTGCCGCCACTCTGCCGATCGTCTCACGCCCGGAGGAGCGTCCGCCGCCGCGGTAATCGCGGAAGCCATATTTTGCGTCGAAGGTGTAGTCTGCGTGTCCGGGACGGTAGTAGTTTGCAATTTCGCTGTAGTCCGCGGAGCGCTGCGTTTTGTTATAGACAAGCATGGAGATCGGGCATCCGGTCGTTCTGCCCTCAAAGACGCCGGAGAGGATCTCAACTGCATCATCCTCTTTGCGCGGAGTGGTAAACGCATTCTGTCCCGGCTTTCTGCGGTCTAAAAAGCGCTGAATATCGCTCTCCTCAAGTGCAAGACCTGCCGGGCAGCCGTCCACGACGACGCCGAGCGCTTTGCCATGTGATTCGCCCCAGGTGCTGATCTGAAATAATTTGCCGTATGTAGAACCTGCCATTGGTTATGCCTCCTGAAAAAAAGATTAGTAACAGTATATCCAATTATGAAAAGATTGTAAAGTCGTTTGGTTAGATTGACAAATTTTGCGGATAATCCTATACTAAATGAGATAGATGACAACATGGAAAAGGTGTGAAAATATGAAGTGGATTACAAAAATGGAACGAAAATTTGGCAGATATGCTGTTCACAATCTGTCAGCTTACATCATTGCCCTCTATGCGGCGGGGTATCTGATGGAATTGCTCAGTCCGAGTATTTTTAACTGGCTGACGCTTGAGCCTGCCTATATCCTGCGCGGGCAGATCTGGAGACTGGTATCATGGATTCTGGTTCCGCCCGGAAGCCTTGATATTTTCACGATCATCATGCTGTATTTCTACTACTCGGTAGGAAATACGCTGGAGAAGACCTGGGGAGCTTTTCGCTATAACCTTTACATTTTCTCCGGGATTATCTTTACAGTGATCGGCGCATTTATCCTTTACGGTATCCTGCGCGTGAGCTATCCGTCCTCGATCATTCCGGTTTTCGGAGGCACGTTCAGCACATACTATATCAGTATGTCTATTTTGCTTGCGTTTACCGCCACCTACCCGGACGCCCAGGTGCTGCTGTATTTCTTTATTCCTATCAAGATGAAGTGGCTGGGGCTGATCTACGGGTTCTTTATCGTGATCAACTTTATCCAGAGCGGCTGGGCCGGCAGAGTAGTGATTATCGCGTCGCTGCTGAACTTTATCCTGTTTTTCCTTGGCACGCGCAATCTGAAGCGCTACTCGCCGAAGGAGCAGAAGCGCCGCTATGACTTTAAGAAGGCGACGGCTCCTACAAGAGTGAAAAACGGACAGGTCACACGCCACAAATGTGCGGTGTGCGGAAGGACGGAGCTTGACGGCGACGATCTGGAATTCCGTTTCTGTTCGAAGTGCGACGGAAACTATGAATATTGCCAGGATCATCTGTTTTCGCATGAGCATGTCCATCATTCATAGAGCGAGAAAAGTTTTGTGTGAGGCATGAGATGAAGAAGATACTTGGATTTAAAATAAAAGTGGGGTGGGCAAATGCGCTGCTTCTGGTGCTGCTGCCCGCTCTGACGCTGTGCTGTCTGGAATTCTACACGCATGTGCCGTAGGATCTGACAGTGCCCATCTTTTTGTTAAATTTGTTGTTTTATTATCTGTTGTTCGGCATCTGCAGCTTTGTCTTTGGCAGCACGGCGATCGGCTATGCGGTGGCTCCCCTGATTCCGATGCTGTTTGGACTTATCAACTACTTTGTAGTGGATTTCCGGTCGTCACCGATCGTCCCGTGGGATCTTTACTCGCTTTCTACGGCGGCGTCTGTGGCGGGAAATTACGAATATACTATTACTGGCAGGCTGGTGCTGGTGGTGCTCGGTTTTCTGCTGATATCTTTTCTTGGAAGCCGGACGTCAGTTTCAGTAAAAAAGCCTGCTGTGCGTCTGACAGGGGCTGCGGCGCTTATCGTTGCGCTGGTTGTATGGGTGCAGGGGATTGGGACAGATACAGCCGTTTCTCTGTTTGAGCTTGACACCACGCTGTTTACGCCGAATGTGCTTTACCGGAACAACGGGCTGACGGTAGGCTTCCTTGGAAATCTGAAATATATGAAGGTGCAAAAGCCCGAGGGCTACACGCCGCAGATAGCGGAAGAGATCGCAGAGCCTTACGGCGGGGCTGCGGCGGCGTCCGATAGTGAGAAAAGCGAAGAGGAAGCGGTGGAGAAGGATCTGGATACACTCCCGAATGTGATCGTCATTATGAACGAGGCGTTTTCCGACCTGTCCGTATTCGGCGATTTTGACACCGATTATGATTATATGCCCTTTATTCACTCGCTGAAGGACAATGTAATTAAGGGAAACTGCTATGTTTCTGTGAAGGGCGGCAATACGGCAAATTCAGAATATGAATTTCTTACCGGGGACTCGATGGCATTTCTTCCGGCGGGCAGCGTGCCGTATCAGCAGTATTTAAAGAGTACTATGCCGTCGCTGGCAAGCTACCTCGGCGGACTCGGCTATCAGACAACGGCGATCCATCCCTATTACGCCTCCGGCTGGGACAGGGACGATGTCTATCCGCGGCTTGGCTTTGATAATATGCTGTTTAAGGATGATTTTTCTAATCCGCTGCTGATCCGCAATTATGTGAGCGACAGCTCGGCGTTTACGAAAATTATTGAGCTGTATGAGGAAAAGCAGGATACGGATCGGATGTTTGTCTTTGAAGTCACCATGCAGAATCACGGCGGCTACAGCAGGGACGTGGAGGGCTTTGAGGAATCTGTTCATCTGACCGACCTGGAAAATAAGACGACCAGTGTGCGCGCGGCGGAGAAATATCTCACGCTGATGCTGGAGAGCGACCGCGCGTTTGAGATGCTGGTAAATTATTTTGCGGAGCAGGAGGAGGACACGATCATTCTCATGTTTGGGGACCATCAGCCGTCCGACTATATAACGAATACGATCCTGCGTCTGCTCGGGCTGGAGCGCGAAGGTTCGGATGAGGTGTATTTTGACAATTATATTGTCCCCTATATTATGTGGGCAAATTTCGACCTCGGTGAAAATACGGCAGGTGGAGATGTAAGCCTCAACTATCTGGGCGGAGAGCTGCTTGAGAAGGCGGGCGTTCCGCTGACTGGCTATCAGGAGTATTTAAAAGAGCTGCAGACGGAGATACCGGTCATCACAGCGAATATGATCATGACGGAGGACGGCGTGCGGCATCGCTATGATGACGGCGAAGCGCTGGTTTCTTCGCTGCTTGATGGATATCGTATGCTGATGTACAACCATCTTGCGGACAGCAAAAACCGTCTTACGGGATTTTTTGAATAAAGGAATGCGGAAAATGTGGGCTTTATGAGGTGCTTTTTGCCTCAGAAATTATAAATATTTTAAGGAGGATAAGGATTATGAGATTTGTGAAAGCGAGAGACTACGACGACATGAGCCGGAAAGCGGCAAATGTTATCAGTGCGCAGGTGATTTACAAACCGGAGTGCGTGCTTGGACTTGCCACCGGTTCCACGCCGGTTGGGGCATATAAGTGCCTGGTGGAGTGGTACAGAAAGGGAGATCTGGATTTCTCCGGCGTTACCAGCGTGAATCTTGATGAATACAGAGGACTGCAGCACGATAACCCACAGAGTTACTATTATTTTATGAACGACCATCTTTTTTCACATGTAAATATAGACCCGGCCAATACCCATGTGCCGGACGGAACAATCGCTGATGCGGACGAGGCGTGCCGTCAGTACGATGAGACGGTGAAAAGCACCGGCGGCGTGGATCTGCAGCTTCTCGGCATGGGACATAACGGACACATTGGTTTTAACGAGCCGGACGATGTTTTTGCAAAGGGGACACACTGCGTAAATCTTGCACAGTCCACGATCGACGCAAATTCCAGATTTTTCGCTTCCCGCGATGAGGTGCCGACGCAGGCGTACACCATGGGAATCCAGACGATTATGTCTGCGAAAAAGATCCTGGTGGTTGTGAGCGGTACGGACAAGGCGGACATTGTGGAAAAAGCGTTTTTCGGACCGATTACGCCGCAGGTTCCGGCTTCCATTCTCCAGCTTCACCCGGAGGTGACGGTTGTGGGAGATGAGGCGGCATTTGCAAAAATTGCAGACCGTATCTGAAGGACAGGCGGCAGCCGGATGGGAGGATGAACGACGATGATCATTAAAAATGGTTTGGTATATGGGGAGGACGGCTCCTTTTCGAAAGCGGATATAGAAATCAATGCGGAAAGCTTCCGTCAGATTGCGCCCAAGCTTCCGGAAAACGGTGCGGAGCAGGTGATCGACGCGGAAGGGCTGTATGTCATTCCGGGGCTGGTGGATATCCATTTTCACGGATGTGCGGGTTATGATTTCTGCGACGGGACGATAGAGGCGTTCGACGCCATCATGCAGTATGAGATGGAGCACGGCGTCACCTCGGTTTCCCCGGCGACGATGACGCTCTCGGAGGGACAGCTCGCCAAGATTTTTGAAAACGCAGGAAAATATGAGAATAATCGCGGAAGCAAGATCCGCGGCATTACAATGGAGGGCCCGTTTGTTTCCTCTGCAAAGAAGGGTGCGCAGAACGGCAGCTATATCCATCGCCCGGATATGCGTTTCTTTGAGAAGATGCAGAAGCTCTCCGGCGGGCTGATCCGGCAGGTGGCGGTTGCTCCGGAGGAGGATACCGATTTCGCTTTTATTAAAGAAGTGACAAAGCAGACGCACGCTTCAGTTGCGCATACCACGGCGGATTACGACACGGCAGCGGCAGCGTTTGCGGCCGGCGCAGACCATGTGACGCATCTGTTTAACGCGATGCCGCCGTTTACACACCGCGCTCCCGGTGTGATCGGCGCAGCCTTCGATGCGAAGGAGGTTTCTGTGGAGCTGATCTGCGACGGCATCCATGTGCATCCGTCCATGGTGCGCGCGGCGTTTGCAATGTTCGGCGCAGACCGCATCTGCATGATCAGCGACAGTATGATGGCGACCGGCATGGAAAATGGAGACTATGCGCTTGGCGGACAGCCGGTAAAGGTAGTCGGAAGACTTGCGACCTTAAAGGACGGCACGATCGCCGGCTCCGCGTCGAATCTGCTGGACTGCCTGCGCGCTGCTGTAAAAGAGATGAACATTCCGCTTGCAGACGCGGTAAGGGCATGTACGGCTACACCGGCGAAGGCGCTGGGATTTTACGGGGAATGCGGAAGCATCACCGCGGGCAAATCGGCGGATGCTGTATTGCTTGATAAAGAGCTGAACCTTGTGAAGGTGATCTGCAGAGGCAAAGCGGTGAATTAAAGCGTATTTGCCGGAAAAGACTTTTTGTAAGCTAAAATTTAATTTATGATAAAAACGCATCTGGAACAACAGCTCCGGATGCGTTTTTTAAAACTATTTTTTTTCGAGAAACGGTTTTGCAAGATGGATATTGAAGTAATCAATGAGCGGCCCCATAAAAAATGCGGTGATAATGGTGCCGAACCCGGCAATCGTGGGAAGCATGGAGAGCTTTCCGCCCGCAAGCAGGTAAAGCGTGCAGCCGAGAAGGACACAGGCAAGGTCGGTGGCGATCCGGCAGTATTTAAACGGAGCAACATGCCATTTGTTTGCCAGTACCAGCGCGATCGCATCGTAGGTGGAAACGCCGAGGTCTGCTGTGAAATAAAAGGATGAGCTGATGCAGAGCATGAGGATCGCGATCAGCATAAACAGCAGGCGCAGCGGCAGCGCCGGTTCCGGAAAGAATCCAAGCAGCAGATTATGCGAAAATTCCACCACATACCCAAGCAGAAACAGATTGATAAAGGTGCCAAGATTGATGTAGTGGCGGTCTGCAAAGAAAGCAAACAGCAGCAGAACTGCGTTTGTCAGTACATAGAGCGTTCCGAAATGAATCGGGATCAGCTTATCCAGCCCGCTCATCAGCGTCTGAAAGGGATCGACGCCAAATGCTGCCGTCTTAAAAAAGCCGACGCTGACGCCGCCCGCAAAGATGCCGAGAACGGTCATTAAAATTCGTTTTCTCATTCGTTTATCCATATCCGATTTTCCTCCAGGCTGCCTGTAAAAAGCATGTTTTTGTGCGATATCCAAAACAACTAGAGTATATCCGGGAATTTGAAAAAAATCAATCCATTTTCTTCAAATTCTGCAGGAAATATGATATAGTTTTCTTAAAGCTTCGCGACAGGTCTGCGCTTCACTTCGGTCGGTGCTAAACGTGCGCCACCGGTACACAGCACCGACAAATGGACATGCAAGCATGTCCACGTGGCTTGTTGCTCGCGGAAATAAAAAAGAAAAGAGGAACGGTATGGAAAATCAATACAGACAGGAAACAAAATGCATTCAGTCGGGCTGGAAGCCGAAGAACGGGGAACCGCGGATTATGCCGATCATCCAGAGCACGACCTTTAAATATGAATTGACAGAGCAGATGGGAAGGCTGTTCGATCTGGAGGAAGACGGCTATTTCTACTCGCGCGTGCAGAACCCGACCAGCGATATGGTGGCGGCAAAGATCGCCGATCTGGAGGGCGGCGTTGCGGCGGTGCTCACCAGCTCCGGGCAGGCGGCGAATTTTTACGCCGTGCTGAATATCTGTGAGGCGGGAGATCATATCGTGGCATCCGCAACCATCTACGGGGGTACCTATAATCTGTTTCACGTCACCTTAAAGAAGCTGGGGATTGAATGCACCTTTGTGGATGCGGACGCAGATGAGGAGACGATCGCGGCGGCGTTCCGACCGAACACCAAGGTGATGTTTGCGGAGACGATCGCGAATCCGGCGCTGGTCGTGCTCGATATCGAAAAGTTTGCGGGGATCGCACATGCGCACCAGGTTCCGCTGATCGTGGACAACACTTTTGCCACACCGATCAATTGCCGTCCGTTTGAGTGGGGCGCGGATATTGTCGTGCACTCTACCACGAAATATATGGACGGACATGCGATGCAGATCGGCGGTGCGATCGTAGACAGCGGCAATTTTGACTGGGATGCTTACGGCAGCAAATTTCATGGTCTGACTGAGCCGGATGAATCCTATCATGGCATTGTATATACAAAGAAATTTGGAAAGGCGGCGTATATTACAAAGGCGACCGTGCAGCTTATGCGCGATCTTGGAGCGGTGCCTTCCCCGATGAACTGCTTCCTTCTGAACGTTGGTCTGGAGACGCTGGCGCTGCGCGTGGAGCGTCACTGCTACAATGCGGGAAGGATCGCGGAATATCTGAATAATCACGAGAAGGTAAGTCACGTCAACTACGCCGGTCTGCCGACCGACAAGTATTATGCGCTTGCGCAGAAATATATGCCGAACGGTACCTGCGGTGTGATTTCCTTTGAGCTGACGGGCGGAAGAGAAGCGGCAGTGCGTTTTATGGATAGTCTGAAGCTGGCGGCGATCGTCACTCACGTGGCGGATGCGCGCACCGGCGTACTCCATCCGGCAAGCCACACGCACCGTCAGATGAACGATCAGCAGCTGAAAGAAGCCGGCGTATCGCCGGGAATGATCCGTCTCTCCGTCGGCATTGAAAATGTGGACGATCTGCTGGCGGACCTTGCGCAGGCGCTGGAAAAAGCGTAAGTGTAAAATTTTGCTTGCAAAACACTGGCAGGTATGATAGAATGTTTTTCGGTCGATAAGATCGGAAAGCATTTGCCGGCGTGTCGGAATGGCAGACGAGGCAGACTCAAAATCTGTTGTGGGCAACCACGTATGGGTTCAAGTCCCATTGCCGGCAGTACAACAAAGCCTTAAAACTCCAGGAAAGCGAGGAGGTTTAAGGCTTTATTTTATGCTGACAGCGTCCTTCCTTAAACGAAGGGTTCAAGAGAACGATATTCTTTCGGCGATACTCCGAATCGTTCCCGGAAGGCGCGGTAAAAAAAGCTGCTGTTGCTGTAGCCGATCGCTTCCATGACGGCATTTGCGGAGAGTGTGGTGTGGGAGAGCAGATAGGATGCCTGCTGAAGCTTCTGCTGCTGCAGGAGCTCCTTGAACGTGTGGCCGGTATATTTTTTCAGCAGACGGCTGACATAATAGGGCGGAAGCTTCAATTCGGCGGAGATGTCGGAGAGCGTCCCGCTTTTATAATGCGTTTCAATATACTTGAGAATACGGAAAATCATATCCTGTTCATAATTTCCCGCGCTGTTTTGCAGTATGGAATCCGCAAAAACGGAAAGGTTCATGAAAATGAGTCCCATGGTCACCTGATTGATCGTGTTGGTGTTGGATTTTTTGTTGATCAGCGTCCAGAGCATATTTTCAATGAGGTTCTGGATGGGCAGGATGTCTTTTGCACGAAATTGCAGATAGGTGATGCGGGATCCGCTGCCGGAAAGGGTGGAGATCAGAAAATCGCGCAGCACATTGTCCCGCTCGATCATGGAGAGCGGGCGGTCAAAAAATTCCGGCAGGATAATAAAATTCACGGCAATATCGTCCTCACCTGCGGGCAGGATCTCCTGGGTGGCAGACTGACTGAGAAAAAGCAGGTCGCCGGCCTCAAGGACGATACGGTCGGTGTCATTGATAATATGCGTAGTGGAACCGGCGCACATATACACCATCTCCACGTAGTTATGGCGGTGTTTTGGAAAATGAGCGAAGCGCGTGTGCGGGCGGATCTCGATCAGACGTCCCTTGGCAAGAAGCCGTTCATTGTCTATCACGAAATCTTTTTTTGAGGTATAAATGCCCTTCTGTATGGAGGTATTTCCCTGCAGGAGGGCTTTTTCCTCGTCTGTGATGGTCCGAAGGCTTGCTAAAAGCTCTGCATTCATGTGGAAGCTCCTTTTTTCTTTTATGATAATACCGGGACGAAAAAAAGTCTATTAAAAAATAAGCAGCAAAAGATATCCGGGCACCTCATAAGAATTTCCGGCTGAAATATTGAAATATGCAATTGAGAATGGTATGATAGGTTCGGTTTCGTTGATTACTTTTTGTACTTCGGGGAGAGAGAAATGTTTACAAATGCACAACTGAAAAAACTGATTTTTCCGCTGGTGATGGAGCAGCTTCTTGCGATCACTGTCGGCATGGCAGACACAATGATGGTATCGCAGGTGGGAGACGCCGCCGTTTCCGGGGTATCCCTGGTGGATATGATCAATGTGCTTCTGATCAATATATTTGCGGCGCTTGCCACCGGCGGGGCGGTGGTGACATCGCAGTATATCGGAAAGCAGCGAAAAGATCTTGCCTGTCAGTCGGTAAACCAGCTTTATATCGTAAGCGGTACGGCGTCGCTTTTGATCATGGCGCTGACCTTACTTTTCCGCAGCAGTATTCTGCATATTTTATTTGGCAGTATTGAGCCGGACGTTATGGAGAATGCGCTGATCTATCTGATCCTGTCGGCGCTTTCCTATCCGTTTCTGGCAATTTACAACAGCGGGGCGGCTATCTTCCGTTCCATGGGCAACTCGAAGATCACCATGCTGATCTCCATGCTCATGAACGCGGTGAATATTGTCGGAAACGCCATTTTGATCTTTGGCTGCGGCATGGGCGCTGCCGGGGCGGCGATCGCGTCGCTGATTTCCCGTATGCTCGCCTGCGTGATCATCACGGCGCTGCTTCTGAATCAGCAAAAGGAGCTGCATCTTCTGCCGCACGGCTGGAAGCCGCAGGGAAATCTTATCAAAAAGATTCTTTATATCGGTATTCCGAGCAGTCTGGAAAACAGTCTGTTCCAGCTTGGGCGCGTGCTTGTGGTCAGTATCATTACTTATTTTGGAACCGTGCAGATCACGGCGAACGCGATCGCAAACAATCTGGATGCCATGGGCATCCTGCCGGGACAGGCGGTGAGCCTTGCGATGATCACGGTGGTCGGGCAGTGCGTCGGAGCCGGGGATTTTGAGCAGGCAAAAAAATATACGGTCAAGCTGCTGAAAATCACGTATGCGATCATGGCGGTGCTGATCATCTGCCTGCTGATCCTGCAGCCGTGGATCCTCAGTATTTACAGGGTGACGGATGAGGCGCGCGCTCTTGCGAAAACGCTGATCTATATCCATAACCTTTGTGCGCTCGTTCTGTGGCCGCTTTCGTTTGTGCTCCCAAATGCGCTGCGTGCGGCGAACGACGTGAAATATACCATGGTGGTTTCTATTTTCTCCATGTGTGCGTTCCGCATCCTGTTCAGCTATATTCTCGGCTATCAGATGGGAATGGGCGCGATCGGCGTGTGGATCGCGATGGTGCTTGACTGGGTGTTCCGCGTTATCATGTTTGTCACGCGATTCCTCGGAAATAAGTGGCAGACGCACAAGATTTAAAATGTCACCCTTTCCATTGAAGGAAGATTGTGGTATGCTAATACCGAAGAAAAGGAGCCGACATGGATTGTAAAACAGCGCAGCAGAAAATCACGCCCTATATAGAGCGGCAGTTAAATGACCGCGAGACGGAAGAATTTATTGAGCATGTCCGCGGGTGCAAGGCTTGCAGCGAGGAGCTGGAGGTCTATTTCACGATTTATTATGCGCTGACGCAGCTCGATAAGGAGGAAAGCGATACCTACAATATCAAGGAGCTGCTGGAGAAGAATCTGAAGCAGGCGGAGGATCGCGTAAAAAAGCACAATATCATGCGGTTTTACCGGCGGCTGCTGATGACGCTGATCGGTATTGTGGCGGGTATCCTTCTGCTCACGGGCGCGCAGACGCTGCTCACAGGTTCCTTTGAATACACAACGCTTTATAATCTGTTCAGCGCGGAGACGGAACCGATCACCTGGATACCGGAGACCGAGGAGGAGAGCTCGACGCAGCCGACAGAGACGACGGAGCGTGAGACGAACCGCAAACGGCAGCCGGTCGTGACGACGCCGGAGACGGAGGCAGCGGTTCCGCTGTCAGAGATATTGACAGAGTAAAGGAGTATTATGCAGGGAAAATTAGTTTTGATAGATGGACACAGTATTTTAAACCGGGCGTATTTCGGGGTGCCGGATCTGACAAACTCGCAGGGACTGCACACGAACGCGGTGTACGGTTTTCTGAATATTATGTTTAAGATCCTGGACGAGGAGCAGCCGGATTATTTTGCGGTCGCTTTTGACCTTCACGCGCCGACCTTCCGGCATAAAATGTACGATGCGTACAAGGGAACGCGCAAGCCGATGCAGGAAGAACTGCGGCAGCAGGTTCCGGTGATGAAGGAGATGCTGACGGCGATGGGCGTGCCGCTGATGATGCTGGAGGGCTATGAGGCGGATGACCTTTTAGGAACGGCGGCGAAAAGAGCGGAGAGCGACGGACTGACGGTTTCGATCATCTCGGGCGACCGCGATCTTCTGCAGCTCGCCACCGACCGCATTAAGGTGCGCATTCCAAAGACAAAGAAAGGCAAGACGGAGATAGAGGATTACAACACGGCGGAGGTCGTGGAAAAATACATGGTGACGCCGCCGCAGATCGTCGATCTGAAGGCGCTGATGGGCGATGCCTCCGACAATATCCCGGGCATTCCGGGCGTGGGCGAGAAAACGGCCGGCAAGATCATTGCCGAGTATGGTTCCATTGAAAACGCCTACGAGCATGTGGAGGAAATCAAGCCGAACAAGGCGCGGGAATCCCTGCGCGATCACTACGATCTGGCGCAGCTCAGCAAAAAGCTGGCAAAAATCAACACGGAGAGCCCCTTTACGCTCGATATGGAGCAGGCAAAGCTGGAAAATCTGTTTACGCAGGAGGCGTTTGAGCTTTGCAAAAAGCTGGAATTCCGCAATATCCTGCCGCGTTTTTCCTGCGACGCTCCGGCAAATCCGGTCAGCGATTTCTTTTTCACGGTGACGGAGCTTTCTGAGGCGGAGGATGTTTTTGCGCGTGCGCAGGAGACGGACGGTATCGGTTTTTCGCTGCTGGCGGAGAGGAGAGAGCTGTTCGGACTGGCACTGGCGCTTGATGCGGAGCATATTTATTTTATCCGGAAGGAGGGCTTTCTGACAGAGGGCTATCTCACGGAGAAATGTGCAGGGCTTCTGCAAAATAACCGCCCGGCATATACGATCGACCTGAAGGAGCAGCTTGCGTTTTTGCGGAGCAGCATAGGAAGCCGCGCGCAGATTGCCGATGCTGCGATCGGGGCGTACCTTTTAAATCCTCTCAAGGGGCAGTATCCCTGTGAGGACATTGCGAAGGACTACGCTTCGCTGATGATGAAGGGAAGGGCGGAGCTGTTCGGCAAAGCGCCGCTTGCAAAGGCGGTGGCGGAGCAGCCAAAGGAAGCGGCGGAGTACGCCTGCTATCTTGCTTACACGGCGCTGACGGCGACGCCGGTCATTTTGGAAAAGCTGCAGGAATTTGATATGATAAGGCTTTTCTGGGATATGGAGATGCCGCTTGTCTACACACTCTATGATATGCAGGAGGTGGGCATCCGCGTAAACGCACAGGAGTTAAAGGCATACGGCGAGGAGCTTTATGTGCGCATCGTGGAGCTGGAAAAAGAGATCTATGCGGACGCCGGGGAGGAATTTAACATCAATTCCCCGAAGCAGCTCGGCGTCATTTTGTTTGAAAAATTAAAGCTCCCGGGAGGAAAGAAAACCAAGAGCGGATTTTCCACGGCGGCGGACGTGCTGGAGAAGCTGGCGCCCAATCACCCGATCGTAGCGAAGATTCTGGAATACCGGCAGCTTGCGAAATTAAAATCGACCTATGCGGACGGACTGGCAAACTTTATAGCGGAGGATGGCAGGATCCATGGAACCTTCAACCAGACGATCACGGCGACCGGTCGCATCAGCAGCACCGATCCTAATCTGCAGAATATTCCGGTGCGCACGGAGCTTGGGCGGCTCCTTCGCAAGGTGTTTATCGCGCGCGAGGGCGGTGTTTTGATCGACGCCGATTATTCACAGATCGAGCTGCGCGTGCTTGCGGCGATGGCGGGTGACGAGACGCTGATCAACGCGTTCCGCGACCATGCGGATATCCACCGGCTGACGGCATCGCAGGTATTTCACATTCCGTATGATGAGGTGACGTCCCTGCAGCGCCGGAACGCAAAGGCGGTAAATTTTGGCATCGTCTATGGGATCAGCGCCTTTGGACTGAGCGAGGATCTGCACATCAGCGTGAAGGAAGCCGGCGAATATATTGAAAAATATTTCCAGACCTATCCGAAGGTGAAGGAATTTCTTGATAAATCAGTGAAGGACGCGAAGGAAAAGGGCTATGTGACGACGCTGTTTCACCGCAGACGTCCGGTGCCGGAACTAAATTCCGGAAACTTTATGCAGCGCTCATTTGGCGAGCGCGTGGCGATGAACTCGCCGATCCAGGGAACGGCGGCGGATATTATCAAGATCGCCATGATCCGGGTAAACGAGCGTCTGCGGGCGGAAAAACGCAAAGCGCGGCTGATCCTGCAGATCCACGACGAGCTTCTGATCGAAGCGGAGCCGTCCGAGGTGGAGGACGTGAAAAAGCTTCTGGCGGAGGAAATGGTAAACGCGGTGAATCTGAGCGTCGCCATGGAGGTAGATATGAATACGGGGAATAATTGGTATGAGGCGCATTAAAGTTCTGGGCATCACCGGCGGCGTCGGCGCCGGGAAGAGCACGGTGCTCGCTTATTTAAAAGAAAAATATCACGCAGAGGTGCTGCAGCTCGACGAGGCAGCGCACAGACTGATGGAGCCGGGGGAGCGGTGCTATGACAAGATCGTCGCTGCTTTCGGCAGAAATATTCTGGCGCCGGACGGAACGATCGACCGCAGAAAGCTTTATCAGAAAGCATTTGTCAGCGAAGAGCAGGTAAAGCGGCTCAATGGGATCGTACATCCGCAGGTGAAGGAGTATGTAAAAGGCTGGATCGCAAAAAAGCAGGCGGAGGGCAGCGCGCCGTTTCTGGTGCTGGAGGCGGCGCTGCTCCTTGACGATCATTACGAGACAATCTGCGATGAAATCTGGTATATTTTTGTGAATGACGCGGTGCGCGCGCAGCGTCTGGCATCATCGCGCGGCTATACGGCGGAAAAGACCGCGCAGATTTTAAAAAATCAGAAATCCGAAGAGCAGTTTCGCGCTGCCTGTCAGTTTACCGTTGACAACAGCAGCGATTTCCTGGAAAATACTTATGAACAGATAGATAAAGGATTGAAAGAACATGAATTTGTGTAGCATTGCAAGCGGAAGCAGCGGAAACTGCATTTTTATCGGGACGGAGCAGACAAGTCTGCTTGTGGATATCGGTATCAGCGCAAAGCAGGCGGAGACGGGCTTACATACCATAGACCGGACACTGAAGGATATCGACGGGATTCTGGTTACGCACGAGCATTCCGATCATATCCGCGGCGTAGGTGTGGCGGCGCGCAAGGCCGGCATCCCGATTTACGGGACGAAGGGCACGCTGGAAGCAATAAAAAACTGTTCCTCGCTTGGGAAAATTGACGAGGGGCTTTACCGGGAGATCAGCCCGGATGAGATATTTCAGGTCGGCGACATGGAGATCGTCCCGTTTCGCATCTCGCACGACGCGGCGGATCCGGTGGCTTACCGGGTAAATTCCGGGGAAAAATCGGCGGCAGTTGTCACGGACCTTGGGGTGTACAACGATTACATTGTCGATCATCTGCAGGGGCTGGACGCGGTGCTTCTGGAGGCGAATCACGACGTGCGTATGCTGCAGGCGGGCGTTTACCCATACTATTTAAAGCAGCGTATCCTGAGCAATCATGGACATCTCTCGAATGAGAACGCCGGACGGTTGCTCTGCCGGATCCTGCACGACAATCTGAAAAGCGTGTTTCTCGGACATCTGAGCAAGGAAAATAATTACGAGGCGCTTGCCTACGAGACGGTATGCACGGAGGTAACGCTTGGCGATAATCCGTATCGCGCGAACGATTTTAAGATACAGGTGGCGCGGCGCAGCGAAGCGTCGGAGCCGGTATATATCTGATTAAAAATCCGGGGACTCATCCGGTGCCAAAGGCGGCACCGGACATCCCTTTAAATCGAAAGGAGAACGCAACATGAAAAAGACAATCATTACTGTAGTAGGAAAGGATACCGTGGGAATCATTGCGAAGGTCTGCACCTTCCTCGCGGAAAACAACGTAAATATTCTCGACATCTCCCAGACCATTGTGGATGGCTTCTTCAACATGATGATGGTAACGGATGCCTCCGCTTCCACAAAGGAATTCGGCGAGCTTTCCACGGAGCTGAAGGTGCTCGGCGAGGTCATCGGCGTTGTCATCAACTGCCAGCATGAGGATATTTTCAACAAGATGCATCGCATATGAATCTCGATGAGCATGGCAATAAAACGCAGAGAAAGGACAGTAACAGTATGATCAATATTTTTGAGGTTAACGAGACAAATAAGATGATCCAGCAGGAAAACCTGGACGTCCGCACGATCACGCTTGGTATCAGCCTTCTGGATTGTGTGGATTCCGATCTGGAGAAGCTGAATCGGAAAATATACGAGAAGATCACGACACTTGCCAGAAATCTGGTGGCGACCGGTGAGGAGATCGAGCGGGAATACGGGATCCCGATCGTCAATAAGCGTATTTCCGTTACGCCGATCGCACTGGTGGGTGCCGGGGCGTGCCGGACGCCGGAGGATTATGTGACGCTGGCGGAAACGCTGGACAGAGCGGCGAAGGAGGTTGGCGTCAATTTTATCGGCGGTTACTCCGCGCTGGTGAGCAAGGGCATGACAAAAAGTGACGAACTGCTGATCCGTTCGATCCCGCAGGCGCTTGCTTCTACGGAGCGTGTGTGCAGCTCGGTGAATGTCGGTTCCACAAAATGCGGCATTGACATGGACGCGGTGCGTCTGCTTGGCGATGTGATCCTGGAGACGGCGGAGCGCACAAAGGAACAGGATTCTCTTGGCTGCGCAAAGCTTGTTGTTTTTTGCAATGCGCCGGATGATAACCCGTTCATGGCAGGTGCTTTCCATGGCGTGACGGAGGGCGACGCGGTCATCAATGTCGGCGTCAGCGGACCGGGCGTGGTAAAGCGTGCGCTGGAAAAAGTGCGCGGAAAGAATTTCGAGGAGCTGTGCGAGACGATCAAAAAGACGGCGTTTAAGGTGACGCGTGTGGGACAGCTTGTGGCGCAGGAGGCTTCCAGAAGAATGAACATTCCGTTTGGCATCATTGACCTGTCGCTTGCGCCGACTCCGGCGGTGGGAGACAGTGTGGCGGATATTCTCTGCGAGATCGGTCTGGAATACGCGGGCGCTCCCGGAACAACGGCGGCGCTGGCTCTTTTGAACGACCAGGTGAAAAAGGGAGGCGTGATGGCGTCCTCCTACGTGGGCGGTTTAAGCGGCGCGTTTATCCCGGTGAGTGAGGACCAGGGAATGATCGACGCGGTGACGGCAGGCGCGCTCTCTTTGGAGAAGCTTGAGGCGATGACCTGCGTCTGCTCGGTAGGTCTTGATATGATCGCGGTTCCGGGCGATACCCCGGCGACGACGCTCTCCGGTATCATTGCGGATGAGATGGCGATCGGCATGGTAAATCAGAAAACCACGGCAGTCCGCGTGATCCCGGTAATCGGAAAGGGCGTCGGCGAAACGGTAGAATTCGGCGGACTTCTCGGCTACGCGCCGATCATGCCGGTAAATCAGTTCTCCTGCGAAAAATTTGTAAATCGCGGCGGCAGAATCCCGGCGCCGATCCACAGCTTCAAAAATTAGGGATACAGGAGTGCTCCGCGCTTTCAGCGTTTCGGAGGGTCCATAGTAAAAATCTGTCGCGTATATTCGCTTGGAGTGGGGCAGCCGAATTTTGCGGTGCAGGCTGCTCCATAAATTTCGCAGGAGCGTATGTCCAGCGTGAGCATCTGCCGGGCACGCTCTGCGGCATCGCCGCAATCGTGATAAAACCGGGAGATTACGCTGCCTGCATCAGCGAGCTTTGAGAGAAGCGGAATTTGTCCGCTTTTTTTTATTTGTCCCAAAAGCGCACCGGAGGACCGGCGAAGTCCGAGGATGCGTGCATAGTAAACGGGGAAGCGCTCCGGATCTGTCTTTTGTGGCTGCGGCAGACAAAGCAGAATATGCAGGAGCGCGCGGCGCACCATGGCTTCTGTGAGATTACGCGTTTTGATAAGCTTCACAAAGGAAGAAAAGTCTGTAAATGCGTAGCGCATCTGGAAAATCCGACGTGCGAGCGTTTCCGGGGTGTCAAAGCAGGAGGCAAGGGATTCCCAGCCTGGCGCTGTCAGCAGGCGGTAATGCAGCATAGCCGAAAAATCGTCCGCGAAAACCGGAAAGGTGCGCTGCCAGTTGGCGGAGAGGATATCGTATACGTCTTTTGGAACCGAAGCGGCAAGCTGTGGCGGGAAAACGCTGTCGGATAGCTCATCCGCGAATGCCCTGCGCAGCGCTGTGGCGGAGCAAAAATTACCGATATCTGTATCATGATAGCCGCTGCCCGCGCGCTGAATCGTGACGGGCTTTATTACACTGCCCGATTTAATGAGCGCCTTTAAGTATTCGACTGCAAGAATATTGTTGGGCTGGGAAAGAAGGGGTGCGGGGGCTTTGCCCGCATTTTTCTGCTCCAGATACCACCCAAGCGCTTCCTGGCGCGCGTTCGGAAAGGAAAGACCCTGCCGCAGAAGCGTCTGCAGCTTTTGCCGGAAAGCATCCGGCTCTGCGGAAAGTATTTGGGCGGCCGTCTGCAAAATATCAAGATTTCCGCATTCACTTCCAAAGCAGAGATAATCTACACAGCCGAGCGCGTTTAAAAGAGCGACGGCGCCTCCGGCAAAATATTCGGCGCTTCCGCAGGCATAGCAGGCAGGCAGCTCCAGCACCAGGTCGGCTCCGCAGCGGATCGCCATCTCGGCGCGCGCGGATTTGCCGATCACCGCGGGCTCTCCGCGCTGCACAAAATCCCCGCTCATTAAAACAAGCAGGAAGTCGGCGCCTGTCAGACGCCGGGCTTCCCGGATATGATACGCATGTCCATTATGAAACGGATTATATTCCGCGATCAAAGCGGTAACGATCATTACAGACCCCTTTCTTCTTTTCACAGCAGCGGCAGAATTACAAGATGATAGATCACGGGACCGAGAATGGCGGGCAGCATATTTGCCAGCCGGATGCCCTTGTTCCAGAGCAGATTAATACCTACGCCGGTAATCAGCACCGAGCCCATCATGGATAGATCGCCGATGAGCGCATCCGACAGAAACGGCTGGATGACGTGCGCAAGCAGCGTGATGCTTCCCTGGTAAATGCCCAGCGGGATGGCGGCGAACGCCGCGCCGATCCCCATCGTGGAGGCAAAAATCAGTGTGATCACGCAATCGAGCGCTGCTTTTGCGGCGAGCATGGAAAAATCGCCTGTCAGACCGTCCTGCAGCGAACCGATAATTGCCATAGCGCCGATGCAGATCACCAGCATATTTGCCATAAAGCTTTCCACAAAACGCGCATCCTTAGAGGCACCGACCGCTTTTTTGATGCGCTCGCCAAGAACAGTGAGGCGCTCCTCGATCCGCAGCAGCTCTCCGATCAGTGTGCCCGGCACCAGTGAAAAAATAATCAGCATCGTTCCGGTGATCGAAAAAGCGCCGTTTTCATACACCAGCATTTCCGAGAGAACGCCGCTGATACCGATAAACAATGTGCAAAGTCCGAGTGCATGCATCAGAGACGCTTCATATTTTTTAATCACCCCGGCGTTTATGAATCTGCCGAGGACGCCGCCCAGTATGACGGCCGCTACATTAATCAGTGTACCCATACATTTCTTTTCCTGTTCTTATTTTCTGTTTCGAATTATACATCAGCAGGCCTCCGATGTAAAGAATCGAATGTAACTCAATCTTGTCATTTCATCTCTTCAATGGTAAAATCAGGCTGTGCCGGATAATTTGCAGTTCTGACCGGCAAAGAAAAGAGGAGAAAGAAAAAATGAATATTTGTGTAAAGGGCGGCTGCCGTATTTTTCAGAAGGTTATGAAATACGGCATGTATGTGATGCCGTGGCGGACGCCGGAGATTATTGAGGGAGAGGACGCGCTGGTGCGTCTTGCCCAAAAGCTGAAGGAAGAGGATTATCACTGTGTGCTGGTGGTGACGGATAAGGGACTTGCGCAGATCGGGCTGCATCTGGAGTTGACAGATGTGCTGGAGATGTACGAGGTGTCGTATGCGCTGTACGAGGATACGATCCCGAATCCGACGATCGCCAACATCGAGGAGGCGCTTGCTTTATATAAAGAAGCGCAGTGCGAGGCGATCGTGGCGATCGGCGGCGGCTCGGCGATGGACTGTGCAAAGGTGGTCGGCGCGCGGGCAGTCAAGCCGCGCCAGCCGGTGCAGAAGATGAAGGGCATCCTGAAGATACATAAAAAGACGCCGCCCCTCTACGCGATCCCGACGACGGCGGGTACCGGCAGCGAGACGACGCTGGCGGCGGTCATCACGGATGAAAAAACACGGCACAAATACCCGATCAACGATTTTCCGCTGATTCCGGATTACGCGGTGCTTAATCCGGAGCTGACGCGAAAGCTGCCCAGAATGATCACGGCAACCACCGGTATGGACGTGCTGACGCACGCTGTGGAGGCGTATATCGGAAACAGCAACACGAAGAAAACCATCGAACAGGCAAAGTGCGCGGTGCGCCTGGTGTTCGATTATCTTTACCGCGCTTATGAAAACGGCGACGATATGGAGGCGCGCGGCTTTATGCAGGAGGCGTCCTTCCAGGCAGGCGCGGCGTTCACACGGGCGTATGTCGGCAACGTACACGCGATGGCGCACGCGCTCGGAGGCGCTTACCGCGTGCCGCACGGGCTGGCGAACGCGGTGATCCTGCCGTATGTTCTGGATTATTATGGGAACGTTGTCTATAAGAAGCTCGCAGAGCTCTCCGAGGTGGCGGGCATCGCCCTGGAGGAAAACACGGAGGAGGAAAACGCGAAGCTTTTTATTGCGGCAGTCCGTGGGCTGAACCGGAAAATGAACATCCCGGAGAAGATCGGCGGTATCCGCCAGAAGGATATTCCGGTGCTTGCGGTTTGGGCGTCGCAGGAGGCAAATCCGCTGTATCCTGTTCCGGTTATTTTTGGGCGTAAGGATTTCCGCGCACTTTATCGTCAGATTATGGAGGAAGAGCAATGAGTACCTTAATAGAAGAAGCAGTCTGCAGGCAGCGCGCCAATTTCCGGAAAGGCGTTACCAGAAGCTATGACTTCCGCGCAGAGCAGCTAAAGAAGCTGCCCGCCTGGATCCACGCGCATGAGCAGGACATTTATGACGCGCTCTATGCGGATTTAAATAAAGCGCCGTTTGAGTGCTATGCGACGGAGATCGGCATTGTGCTTGATGAGGTGCATTATATGCTAAAGCATCTGCAGAAGTGGATGAAGCCGCAGGCGGTGCGAACGCCGATCACGCAGTTCCCGTCAAAGTGCTTCCGCATCAGCGAGCCTTACGGCGTCGTTCTTATTATGGCGCCCTGGAATTATCCGTTCCAGCTTTCCCTGGCTCCGCTTGTCGGCGCGCTTGCTGCCGGAAACTGCGCAGTGATCAAGCCGTCCGCCTATGCGCCGCACACGTCCGCGCTGATCGCCCGCATGGTGCGCGAGCTGTACCCGGACTGGCTGGTGACGGTCGTGGAGGGCGGGAGAGAGGAGAACGCGGCGCTTCTTGAACAGCGCTTCGACTACATCTTTTTCACCGGCGGTGTGAACGTCGGAAAGCTTGTGATGGAATCGGCGGCAAAACACCTGACGCCGGTGACGCTGGAGCTTGGCGGAAAGAGTCCCTGTATCGTGGATGAGACGGCGGATCTGAAACTTGCCGCCCGACGTATCGTCTGGGGGAAATTTTTAAACGCCGGACAGACCTGCGTCGCTCCCGACTATCTGCTGGTGCAGAGCAATGTGAAGGATCGGCTTGTGGAGGCGATGCGCAGGGAAATCCGCAGGCAGTTCGGAAAGGAACCGCTGCAGAATAAGAATTACCCGAAGATCATCAATGAGAAGCATTTTGCGCGCCTCGTCCGTCTGATGGAAGGCTGCGAGGTACTGGCAGGCGGAAAGACGGCGGCGGAGTCTCTTAAAATCGAGCCGACTATCGTCGATCTTGTGCATGGTGAAAGCCCTGTCATGCAGGAGGAGATTTTCGGACCGCTGTTCCCGGTGCTCACCTTTGACACCATCCAGGAGGCAGCAGGCTTTGTGACAAAGCGCGAAAAGCCGCTTGCGCTCTATCTGTTCACAAAGAGCAAGGAGAATGAAAGCTATATTCTGTCGCATACCTCCTATGGCGGCGGATGCATCAACGATACGGTCGTTCACCTGGCAACGCCCTATATGCCGTTTGGCGGCGTTGGAAACAGCGGAATGGGCAGTTATCACGGAAAAGAGAGTTTTACTGCCTTTTCGCATCAAAAGAGTATCATGAAGAAGGCGCTCTGGCTGGACCTGCCGCTTCGCTATGCGCCCTACCGCAGATGGGCGCTCTCTGTTCTAAAAAAAATACAGAAGTAATATCGCGATTACGTGTTGAAAAAATGTATATAAATGGGTATAATGTAACATATCAGAATACGCGAAGCGGATTCCGCCCGCGCCAACACAATGAAAGGAGTCAAAGAATCATGGGATTTATTGACGTAATCAAAGAGAGAGCAAGAAGCAACAAAAAAACGATCGTACTTCCGGAGACAGAGGATCGCAGAACCTACGAGGCCGCTGCACAGATCCTGAAGGAAGGTATCGCAAACATCATCCTGGTAGGCAGTGAGGAAGCGGTAAAGAAGGGCAGCGAAGGTCTGGATCTCACAGGCGCAGTGATCGTTGATCCGGCTACCTCCGATAAGACACCGGGTTACATAGACAAGCTGGTAGAGCTGCGCTCCAAGAAGGGCATGACGCCGGAGCAGGCAAAGGAGATCCTTCTGAACCAGTATCTCTACTACGGCGTAATGATGGTAAAAATGGGCGATGCAGACGGTATGGTATCCGGCGCATGCCACTCCACAGCAGATACCTTAAGACCGTGTCTGCAGATCCTGAAGACAAAACCGGGCACAAAGCTTGTTTCCGCATTCTTCCTTATCGTAGTTCCGGACTGCGAGTACGGTGCAAACGGCGCGTTCGTATTCGGCGACAGCGGACTTGTACAGGATCCGAATCCGGAAGAGCTGGCGGCGATCGCAGCTTCCTCCGCAGAGTCTTTCCGTCTGCTGGTACAGGAAGAGCCGGTTGTTGCAATGCTTTCCCACTCCACCATGGGCAGTGCAAAGCATGCGCTGGTTGATAAGGTAGTTGAGGCTACAAAGATCGCAAAAGAGCAGAATCCGGGCCTTAAGCTGGACGGCGAGCTGCAGCTTGACGCGGCGATCGTTCCGAGCGTAGGTTCCTCCAAGGCTCCGAACAGCGACGTTGCCGGAAAAGCAAACGTCCTGATCTTCCCGAACCTGGATGCCGGAAATATCGGCTATAAGCTGGCGCAGAGACTTGCAAAGGCGGAAGCATACGGACCTGTTACGCAGGGTATCGCAAAACCGGTCAACGACCTCTCCCGCGGATGCTCCGCAGAGGATATCGTCGGCGTTGTTGCAATTACGGCAGTACAGTGCCAGGTTGAGGACTAAGGAGGAAAAATAAAAATGAATGTTTTAGTTATTAACTGCGGAAGCTCATCGCTGAAATACCAGCTTATCAATTCTGACTCCGAGGCAGTGCTTGCAAAAGGTCTCTGCGAGAGAATCGGTATCGACGGAAGACTGGTTTACCAGAAAGCCGGCTGCGACAAGGAAATCACAGAGGCGGCTATGCCGACGCACAAGCAGGCGATCCAGATGGTGCTGGATGCACTTGTAAACGAAAAGACCGGCGCGATCAAATCCCTGAAAGAGGTAGAGGCAGTCGGCCACAGAGTCGTACACGGCGGAGAGAAATTCGCAAGCTCTGTTGTGATCAATGAAGAAGTGCTGAAGGCAATCGAGGAGTGCAACGACCTTGCGCCGCTGCACAACCCGGCAAATCTCATCGGCATCAATGCCTGCGCAGAGCTGATGCCGGGCGTACCGATGGTAGCTGTGTTCGATACCGCTTTCCATCAGACTATGCCGGAGAAGGCATATCTTTATGGACTTCCGTATGAATATTATGAGAAATATGCTGTAAGACGCTACGGCTTCCACGGAACAAGCCACAGCTTTGTTTCCAAACATGCTGCAGAGTTCCTTGGTCTGGATCTGAACGATTCCAAGATCATCGTGGCGCATCTGGGCAACGGCGCTTCCATCAGCGCAGTACAGAACGGCAAATGTGTGGATACCTCTATGGGTCTGACACCGCTTGAGGGTCTTGTGATGGGTACCCGTTCCGGCGATATCGATCCGGCGATCATGGAGTACATCGCAAAGAAGGAAAATCTGGATATCGCAGGTGTGATGAATGTGCTGAACAAGAAATCCGGCGTATTCGGTATTTCCAAAGAGCTGTCCAGCGATTTCCGCGACCTGGAGGATGCGATGAACGACGGAAATAAATATGCGGCGGCGGCTATAGAAGTATTCAGCTACCGTGTGGCAAAATACATCGGCTCCTATGTGGCGGCGATGAACGGCGTGGATGCGATCGCATTTACCGCAGGCATCGGCGAGAACGCAGGACTCGTCCGCGAAAAGGTACTCGGCTATCTTGGCTACCTTGGCATCACGCTGGATGCGGAGGAGAATAAGAAGCGCGGCGAGGACATGGTGATTTCTACCGCAGATTCTAAGGTAAAGGTTGCAGTGATCCCGACAAACGAGGAGCTGGCAATCTGCCGCGAGACGGTAGCGCTTGTATAAAGGCTGCAAAAACAGGGTAAAGTAAGGAAAGGGTTCGATGGCACGAAACAGGTGGGACGAATGCGTGCCGTCGAACCATTTGCTTTTTGGATGCCGCAAAATGCATCCGCCCTTTATAAATGAGGAGAGAGAAAAATGTTAGAGAAACTTTTCAAGCTGAAAGAAAACAATACAAATGTAAAGACAGAGGTGATCGCGGGTATCACCACCTTTATGACGATGGCGTATATCCTGGCGGTAAACCCGAACATCCTTTCCGCGGCCGGCATGGACAGAGGGGCAGTATTTACGGCGACGGCGGCAGCATCCTTCCTCGGTACGCTCTTTATGGCACTTTTTGCAAACTATCCGTTTGCGCTGGCTCCGGGCATGGGATTGAACGCTTACTTTGCCTACACCGTCGTCCTGCAGATGGGCTATTCCTGGCAGGTAGCTCTGGCAGCCGTGTTCATTGAAGGTGTCATCTTTATTCTGCTGTCACTGTGTAACGTGCGCGAGGCGATCTTCAACGCGATCCCCATCAGCTTAAAGCATGCGGTCAGCGTCGGCATTGGTCTGTTTATCGCTTTTATCGGTCTGCAGAATGCAAAGATCGTGCTTGCTAACGGAAGCACGCTGGTAGGGCTTTTCTCTGTGGAGAGCTTCCAGGGGCTCAACGGCGGCGCCGGTTCCTTCAATGATGTGGGGATCACGGTACTGCTTGCGATTATCGGTACGCTGATCACAGCGATCCTGGTTGTAAAAAATGTGAAGGGAAATATCCTCTGGGGCATTCTGATCACCTGGCTGCTCGGCATTGTCTGCCAGCTTTGCGGCATCTATGTGCCGAATGCGGAAATCGGCATGTATTCCCTGCTTCCGGATTTTTCGGCAGGTATCTCAGTGCCGTCTATTGCGCCGATCTTTGCAAAGATGTCCTTCAGCGGCATTTCCATCCTGCAGTTGATCGTAATCGTATTTGCATTTTTGTTTGTCGATCTGTTTGATACGCTTGGAACGCTGATCGGTGTTTCCACAAAAGCAAATATGCTTGACAAGGACGGGAAGCTTCCGCACATCAAGGGCGCGCTGCTTGCAGATGCCTGCGCGACAACGGCGGGCGCTGTGATGGGTACCTCCACCGTTACCACCTTCGTGGAGAGTGCTTCCGGCGTTGCAGAGGGCGGCAGAACCGGTCTTACTTCCGCTGTGACGGCGATCCTGTTCGCGCTGTCGCTTTTGCTTTCCCCGATCTTCCTTGCGATCCCGTCGTTCGCGACGGCTCCGGCGCTGATCATTGTCGGCTTCTATATGCTCAGCAACGTTGGCAGCATTCATTTTACGGATGCAGGAGAGGGTATCCCGGCATTTATCTGCATCGCGGCAATGCCGATGTTTTACAGCATTTCCGAGGGAATCTCCATGGGCGTTATCTCCTACGTGGTGATCAATCTGCTCAGCGGAAAGGCAAAGGAAAAGAAAATCAGCGTGGTAATGTATGTGCTCTGCGCATTGTTTATACTGAAATATTTATTTATTTAAAAATCTGATTGACAAAATCATAGTGGATAGTTATAATAATCAGGTATGGATAGGAGGATGTCATGCTGATAGACTTAAACGAAGTTTTAAAGAACGACGGAAGAGTGATGCAGACGGACGTCATGCCGGATATGAAACAATTTGTTTCAAAAATGGGTGCGTTTCCTATCGTCATGCAGCAGCCGGTTTCCTTAAATATTCGGAACAAAGGAGACAGGGAGCTGCAGATCACGGGGGATACCGTGCTTACGGTGCGTATTCCCTGCGACCGGTGTCTGGAGGATGTCGACGTTACGCTGGATCTGCATTTTGAGAAAGAGGCGGATCTGAAAAAGAGCGAGGCGGAGAGCCAGCGGACGCTGGAAGATCAAGTGTATTTGGAAGGGTACAATCTGGATGTGGATAAACTTGTTTATTCCGAGCTGCTGGTGAATTGGCCGTCCAAAGTGCTTTGCAAAGAAGACTGCAAGGGAATTTGCAGTATCTGCGGAACCAATTTAAATCAGAAGACCTGTGACTGCAGGAAAGATGAAACAGACCTGCGGATGGCGAAAATCCAGGAGATTTTTAACAAATTTAAGGAGGTGTGAACGATGTCTATCTGCCCGAAGAATAAATCTTCCAAAGGAAGAAGGGACAAAAGAAGAGCAAACTGGAAAATGACTGCTCCGAACTTAGTAAAGTGCAGCAAATGCGGTGAGCTGATGATGTCCCACAGAGTCTGCAAGAACTGCGGAACATACAATAAAAAAGAGATTATCGCTCAGGATTAATCGAAACAGCATAAGGCTTCCCGGAAACGGGGAGCCTTTTTTCGGCTGCCATGCATCCGAAGGAAGCTGCCGGTGGCAGGTCCTGTAGGTCATAGTTTGCGAAGGCTGTAACATCTGTAAAATTACATATTGATTTTTAAAACGATGTCTTGTATGATAGGGAATAGAGATAAAGGAGATGATTGGATGGAGGAAAGTGTACGGGTAGTCGTTGACGCCATGGGCGGCGACTATGCTCCGGCTGAGCTGGTTCACGGAGCAGTTGAGGCTGTGCTCGCTGACGAGAGCGTCCGGGTGATCCTTGCCGGACGTCAGGAGGACATCAAGAAAGAATTGGCGAAGTATACCTACCCGAAAGACCGGATAGAAATTGTCCATGCAGAAGAAGTAATCGAAACCGGTGAGCCGCCGGTGAACGCGATCCGCAGAAAGAAGGATTCCTCGATCGCGGTCGGTATGCGTCTGGTAAAGAAGGGAGAGGCGGATGCGTTTGTTTCTTCCGGCAGTACCGGAGCCGTGCTGGTCGGCGGGCAGCTTCTCGTGGGCAGGATCCGGGGTGTGGAGCGTCCGCCTCTGGCTCCGCTCATTCCGACGGCAAACGGCGTGTCGCTACTGATAGACTGCGGCGCAAATGTGGATGCACGGTCGTCCCACCTTGTTCAGTTTGCGAGGATGGGGTCCGTTTATGTGAAAAACGTGCTCGGCATTGAGAATCCGCGCGTTGGTCTTGTCAATATCGGAGTGGAGGAAGAAAAGGGGAATGCCCTGGTAAAAGAGACATATCCTTTATTGAAAGAATGCCCGGATATCAATTTTATCGGCAGTGTGGAAGCGCGGGAGATCCCGGCAGGAGCATGTGATGTCATTGTCTGTGAGGCGTTTGTCGGCAATGTGATCCTGAAGCTTTATGAGGGATTGAGCAGCACGCTGATCAAGAAAATCAAGCAGGGCATGATGACCAGCACACGTGCGAAGCTCGGCGGATTGCTGGTGAAGCCGGCATTAAAGGAGAACGTCAAAAATTTTGACGTCAGTCAGTATGGAGGCGCGCCGATGCTCGGTCTGAACGGGCTGGTGGTAAAGACGCACGGAAGTGCGAAAAGCGGCGAGATCAAAAATGCCGTTATGCAGTGTGTGCAATTTAAAAAGCAGCACATTGATGAAATGATGAAAGAGCTGTTCCGGGAGGAACAGAAAAATTAGGAGGGAATATTATGGAATTGGAAAAACTGCAGAAAATTATTGCGGAAGTGATGAACATGGATGCGGATGAGATTACAACGGATATGACCTTTGTGGATGACATCGGCGCAGATTCTCTGGATGTTTACCAGATCATTATGGGTATCGAGGAAGAATTCGATATTGAGATTCCGGCAGAGGAAGCGGAAAAAATCGTTTCAGTAGGCGATGCCGTGGAAGCAATCAGAAACGCAGTGAATTAATGATTATCTGTTTCGTGGAAGGGCGCCGAAGACAGCGCCCTTCCTGTATGTTAAGGAGTCTGAAAAATGCTAAGAGAAATAAGCGAGCTGGAGCAGATGATCGGCTACTCCTTTGCGGATAAGGAATTGCTGGAAAATGCGCTCCGTCACAGCTCATATGCGAATGAACACAAAAAAAAGAACCTGAAGGATAATGAGAGGCTGGAATTTCTCGGCGACGCCGTGCTGGAGCTTTCGAGCAGCGAATATCTGTATCGTCATTACCCGAAGATGAAGGAGGGAGAAATGACAAAGCTGCGGGCAAGTATTGTGTGTGAGCCAACTCTTGCACAGTGTGCGGCAAAAATCGAGCTTGGTTCCTTCCTGCGGCTGGGCAGAGGAGAGGAGCAGACAGGAGGCAGACACCGCGATTCCGTGGTTTCCGACGCGATGGAGGCCCTGATCGGCGCCATTTTTCTGGATGGTGGTTTTACTAATGCAAAAGAATTTGTAAACAGATTCATCTTACATGGAGTTGAGCACAAAAAACTCTTTTTTGATAGTAAAACTATCCTGCAGGAAATTGTACAGAGTTCTTTCAAGGGCGAAGCAATGTCCTACCGCCTGTTGCGGGAGGAGGGACCGGAGCACGATAAGACCTTTGTGGTACAGCTTTTTATCGGCGACAGGGGCTTTGAGGAAGGCCGCGGAAGGACAAAGAAGAGTGCCGAGCAGGAAGCTGCCTACCGTACAATGATGATCTTGAAAGGACAACAGTAATTTATGTATTTAAAAAGCATCGAGGTGCAGGGGTTCAAGTCCTTTGCAAATAAGATGAAGTTCCAGTTTCACAACGGGATCACCGGTATCGTTGGGCCAAACGGCAGCGGAAAGAGCAATGTGGCGGACGCCGTCCGCTGGGTGCTTGGTGAGCAGAGCGCAAAGCAGCTCCGCGGCTCCAATATGCAGGACGTCATTTTTTCCGGCACGGAAAACCGCAAGCCGCTGGGCTTTGCATCGGTTGCGATCACGCTGGATAACGCCGATCATCAGCTTCCGACCGATTACGATGAGGTGACGGTGACGCGCCGTCTCTACCGCTCCGGCGAGAGCGAATATCTCATCAACGGCACAGCCTGCCGTCTGCGCGATATCCAGGAGTTGTTTTACGACACCGGTATCGGAAAAGAAGGCTATTCCATCATCGGACAGGGGCAGATCGAGAAAATTTTAAGCGGGAAACCGGAGGAGCGCCGCGAGTTGTTTGATGAGGCTGCTGGGATCGTAAAATTCAAGCGGCGCAAGCTGGCTACCCAGAAGAAGCTGGAGGATGAAAATAATAACCTCACGCGTGTGCGCGACATCCTTTCAGAGATTACGCGTCAGATCGGACCTCTGGAGCGGCAGTCGGAGAAGGCAAAGATTTATCTGCAGCGCAGGGAAGAACTGAAAACGCTGGATATCAATATGTTTCTTCTGGAGGACGGGCGCGTTAAGAAACAGCTTGAAGAGGTGACGGAGAAGATCGCGATCTCCGATAACGACCTTGCGCAGGCGGGCGGGCAGCTTGAAGCGGCAAAGCGGGAATATGAGGACGCCGAGCAGCGCCTGGAGAGCCTGAATGCCGCAATTGAGGAGAAGCAGAACCAGCTTCACCAGGCAGAGATCACTCGCCAGCAGCTCGAAAGCCAGATTGGGCTTCTCAGGGAGCAGATCCGCTCGGCGCAGATGAACGACGAGCACTATGAAAGCCGTATTGCTGCTTTGCAGAGAGACATTCTTGCGCGCAGCGGGCAAAAGGAAAAGGAGAATGAGACGCTTCTTGCGCTGCAGAAGGAGACGGCGGCAGCCAGGGCAAAGGAGCAGGAGCACGAGCAGTTCCTGGAGCAGCTTATAAAGGAGGTTTCCGCTCTGGAGACGGAAATCTCACAGGGGCAGTCCGGGCTGATCACGCTGATCAACCAGCGAAGCACTACAAAGACAAATCTTCAGCGATATGAAACGATGCTGGAGCAGACGCAGATCCGCAAGGCGGAGCTGACGGGACGGCTTCTGACTGCGAAGGGCGAGGAGGAGGATCTCTCGAAGAACCGCGCAGAGCTGCAGGTGGAGTACGACGAGACGCAGGCAGTCATTGAGCGGATGATCGCGGACAACAGCGTGGTGGAACAGAATATCCAGAGGATGCAGGAAGCGCTTGCAGTGCGCAGCCGTGAGCTGGAGGAGGCAAAGACGGCGTACCATCGCGAGGCTTCCCGCCTGGAGTCGCTGCGCAATATCACGGAGCGCTATGACGGCTACGGTATCAGTATCCGCAAGGTCATGGAGCAGAAATCTGTGCAGAGCGGTCTGCACGGAGTAGTCGCCGATCTGATCAGGACGCAGAAAAAGTATGAGACGGCGATAGAGACAGCGCTTGGAGGAAGCATCCAGAACATTGTCACGGACAATGAGGAGACGGCAAAGAGCATGATCGCCTTCTTAAAACGCAACCGCTACGGGCGCGCGACCTTCCTTCCGCTGACGGCTATCCGCAGGCGCGGCGGCCTGGCGAGGGAGCAGGCGCTCTACGAGCCGGGAGCGATCGGCGTGGCAAGCACGCTCGCCGAGGCGGACGAGATCTACGATAATCTTGTAGAATATCTGCTCGGGCAGACGCTGGTGGTGGATACGATCGATCATGCGATCGCGATCGCCCGGAAGTATAAGCAGAGCCTGCGCATTGTCACGCTGGAGGGCGATCTTTTAAGTCCGGGCGGCTCGATGTCCGGCGGAGCCTTCAAAAATTCCAGCAATCTGCTTGGAAGAAGGCGCGAGACGGAGGAGCTGGAAAAGAGTGTAAAGGAAAAAAGCGACGCGGTCAGCCAGGCAGAGAGGGATATCGGCGAGCTGCGTGAAAAGCGGCAGGAATACCGGCAGGAGCTGATGAAGCGCACAGAGAAGCTGCAGCAGCAGTATCTGCTGCAGAATACCGCCAGACTGAAGCTGGAGGAGATCGACGGGCAGAGGCAGAAAACGCAGACCGGCAACGAGCAGCTATTGCGCGAGGCCGCGGAGCTGGATTCCCAGATAACGGAGATCGGGGAACAGAAGACGGCGCTTCTATCTGAGCTTGCAGATTCGCAGGAGCGCGAACGCAAGCTGGAGGCGGAGATTACGGAACGCCGGGAGGCGCTGGAGGAAAAGCGCCGCCTGCAGGAGGCGCAGAACGATCTGACGGCGAAAGCGCGCACGCGGTCTGCGGAGCTTGCACAGCGGGAAACGTTTGCCGGCGATAATGTGGAGCGGCTGGAGCGCGAGATAAAGAGCTTTCGGGAGGAAGAGGCGCAGCTTCAGGCTGACCGGCAGGGCTCCGGCGACGAGGTTTCGCAGAAGACGGAGCAGATCACACAGATAGAGGAAACGATAGCGCATGCGTCGCTTGCCCGGCAGGAGACACAGACGCAGATAGAAGCGCTTGCGAAGGAGCGGCAGGAGGTGTCCGCCGCGCATAAGAATTTCTTTGAGAAGCGCGAGGCGCTTTCCGGGCAGATGAGCAGCCTGGATAAGGAGCGCTACCGTCTGGAAAGCCAGAAGGAGCGCCTGGAGGACTATCGCGAGCGTCAGATCAATTATATGTGGGAGGAATACGGTCTGACGGCGAGCGAGGCTGCCGCTTTCGAGGATAAGGCGCATGAGAATCCGGCGCAGCTAAAGAAACGCATCTCCGAGTTAAAAGGTGAGATCAAGGCGCTTGGTCCGGTCAATGTGAATGCGATTGAGGAGTATAAAGAGACCGCCGAGCGGCACAAATTTTTGACGGAGCAGCACGACGATCTTGTAAAGGCGGGAGAGGCGCTTAAAGATATCATCAAAGAGCTGGATACCGGAATGCGCAAACAGTTTGCGGAGAAATTTGCAATTATGCAGACGGAGTTTTCCAAGTCGTTTAAGGAGCTTTTCGGCGGCGGTCACGGCACGCTGGAGCTTGTGGAGGACGAGGATATCCTGGAGGCGGGTATCCGCATTATCGCGCAGCCGCCCGGAAAGAAGCTGCAGAATATGATGCAGATGTCCGGCGGAGAAAAGGCGCTCACGGCGATCGCCCTGCTGTTTGCGATCCAGAACATGAAGCCTTCGCCGTTCTGTCTGCTGGACGAGATCGAGGCTGCGCTTGATGAAAACAATGTGGCGCGTTATGCGGGATATCTGAAAAAGTTGACAAAAAATACACAGTTTATTATTATTACTCATAGAAGGGGTACAATGGCGGCGGCGGACCGCCTCTACGGGATCACCATGCAGGAGAAGGGCGTTTCCACGCAGGTTTCCGTCAATATGGTAGAAGAGGAACTTGATAAATAGGATAAGGACAGCCTGCGAAAGGGCGCTTCTGTCCTGGAAAGGAGGAGTTTTATGGAAGAAAAGAAAGGATTTTTCAGGAGACTGGCGGAGGGACTTTCCAAGACGAGAGATAATATTGTGTCCGGCATCGACAGCATCTTCAGCGGCTTTTCCAGTATCGACGAGGATTTTTACGAGGAGATCGAGGAAACGCTGATCATGGGCGATCTCGGCATTAACGCGACGACCGCGATCATTGAGGATTTAAAAGAAAAGGTAAAGGAAAACCATATCAAGGAGCCGTCGGAGTGCAAGCGGTATCTCATCGAGAGCATCCGTCAGCAGATGGAGGTCGGCGAGATGGCCTACGAGTTTGAACACCGCACCTCCGTCGTTCTGGTGATCGGCGTAAACGGCGTCGGCAAGACGACGAGTGTCGGAAAGCTTGCCGGGAAGCTGAAGGATCAGGGGAAAAAGGTGGTGCTTGCAGCCGCCGATACCTTCCGGGCAGCCGCCGGGGAACAGCTCTCCGAGTGGGCCAATCGGGCAGGCGTTGAGATCATTTCCGGACAGGAGGGCAGCGACCCGGCGTCAGTGGTCTATGATGCGGTAGCGGCGGCGAAGGCGCGCCATGCGGACGTGTTGCTCTGCGATACGGCAGGCAGGCTTCACAATAAAAAGAATCTGATGAACGAGCTTGGCAAGATCAACCGCATCCTGGAAAAGGAGTACCCGGAGGCGTACCGCGAGACGCTTGTCGTACTGGACGGAACGACCGGGCAGAATGCACTTGTGCAGGCGCGCGAGTTTGCGGAGGTTGCCGATATCACCGGCATCATTCTGACGAAGCTGGACGGAACGGCAAAGGGCGGCATCGCGATCGCGATTCACTCAGAGCTGGGCATTCCGGTGAAATATATCGGGGTCGGCGAGAGTATTGAGGATCTGCAGAAGTTTAATGCGGAAGAATTTGTGAATGCACTGTTTTTAACAGATGAAAAGGAATAAAGGGGAATCAGAATTATGCTGACATTAGAGAGTTTTGAAGAGGCATCGGAGGTTGTAAAAAGGGTCACGCAGGAGACAAAGCTGGTATACAGCAAGTACTTCAGCGACCAGACCGGGAACCGCGTTTATTTAAAGCCGGAAAACATGCAGATTACCGGCGCCTATAAGATCCGCGGCGCGTATTACAGCATTTCTACCCTCTCGAAAGAGGAGCAGGAGAGAGGACTGATCACGGCGT
This sequence comes from uncultured Marvinbryantia sp., assembly GCF_905201705.1. Taxonomy (GTDB): domain Bacteria; phylum Bacillota; class Clostridia; order Lachnospirales; family Lachnospiraceae; genus Marvinbryantia. Next base: position 25,967 of record NZ_CAJKOX010000006.1, on the reverse strand, counting down.
CTGCAGGAAATCACGCCCAGGGCGTTGCATACGCGGCAAAGGAGCTGGGCGTAAAGGCTGTGGTTGTCATGCCGGTGACGACGCCGCTTATGAAGGTGAACCGCACGAAAAGCTACGGCGCGGAGGTGATCCTGCACGGCGAGGTTTACGATGAGGCGTGCGAGTACGCCTACCAGCTTGCCGAGGAGAACGGCTACACCTTTATCCATCCGTTTGACGATCTTGCTGTTGCCACCGGGCAGGGCACGATTGCGATGGAGATCGTAAAGGAGCTGCCGCTTGTGGACTATATTCTTGTTCCGGTGGGCGGCGGCGGACTGGCAACCGGCGTCTCTACGCTCGCAAAGATGCTGAATCCGAATATCAGGGTGATCGGTGTGGAGCCGGCGGGGGCAAACTGCCTGCAGGCGTCCCTGGAGGCGGGCGAGGTTGTGACGCTTCCGACGATCAACACCATTGCCGACGGCACTGCGGTAAAGCGTCCGGGCGAGAAGATTTTCCCGTATCTGCAGAAGAATCTGGACGACATCATCACCATCCAGGACGACGAGCTGATCGTCGCTTTCCTCGATATGGTAGAAAATCATAAGATGATCGTCGAGAATTCCGGTCTGCTTACCGTGGCGGCGCTGAAGCATATGAATGTGAAGAATAAAAAGATCGTCGCTATCCTGAGCGGCGGAAATATGGATGTGATCACCATGTCCTCCGTCGTGCAGTTCGGACTGATCCAGCGTGACCGTATCTTTACGGTGTCTGTGCTGCTTCCCGATACGCCGGGCGAGCTGGTGCGCGTTTCCACCGTGGTCGCCGAGATGCAGGGCAACGTTATCAAGCTTGACCATAACCAGTTCGTCAGCACCAACCGCAGCAAGGCGGTGGAGCTGAAGATCACCATGGAGGCATTCGGCACCGAGCACAAAAACCAGATCGTGCACGCGCTGGAAGAGCACGGCTTCAAGCCGCGCGTCATCCGCACAAGCCTTTAGAGGAAATTTACGTCGATAAGACAGGAATTTTAAACGGTGTCAAGAAAAAATACTTGACACCGTATTTTTTTTGTATTATGATAGCGAAGGTGATGAGAGATGGAACGGATCGTAGAGCAGACGCTGCTGTTTGATTTTTACGGCGAGCTTCTGACAGAGCATCAGAGGAATGTGTATGAGGATGTGGTTCTGAACGACTGCTCCTATGCGGAGGCGGCAGAGCAGTATCAGATCAGCCGCCAGGGTGTACACGATCTGATCAAGCGCTGCAACCGTATCCTGGAGGATTACGAGGCAAAGCTTCACCTGGTGAAAAAGTTTTTGTCCATCCGCGAGAAAATCGAACAGATCCATGTGCTTGCAGAAGGGCATGAAGAGATAAGGAAAATTGCAGGCGAGATTTTAGAGGAGTTGTAAAGATGGCATTTGAAAGCCTTTCCGATAAATTGCAGAATGTGTTTAAGAACCTGCGGAGCAAGGGCCGCCTGACGGAGGCGGATGTAAAGGCTGCCTTAAAGGAAGTCAAGATGGCGCTTCTGGAGGCGGACGTCAGCTTCAAGGTGGTTAAACAGTTTATGAAATCCGTGCAGGAGCGCGCGGTCGGCACCGACGTCATGACAGGCTTGAATCCCGGACAGATGGTCATTAAGATCGTCAACGAAGAGATGGTTAAGCTGATGGGCTCCGAGACTACGGAAATTGCGTTGCGTCCGGCGAGCGAGATTACTGTCATCATGATGGCAGGTCTGCAGGGTGCGGGCAAGACGACGACGACGGCAAAGCTTGCGGGCAAGCTGAAGTCGAAGGGCAGGGTTCCTCTGTTGGCGGCGTGCGACGTTTACCGTCCGGCGGCGATCCAGCAGCTTCAGATAAACGGTGAAAAGCAGGGCGTTGAGGTATTCTCAATGGGAGATAAGCAAAGCCCGGTGAATATCGCAAAGGCGGCTATGGAACATGCAAGGAGCCGCAATATGAATGTGGTCATCCTCGATACGGCGGGACGTCTTCACGTCGACGAGGAGATGATGGACGAGCTTGTACAGATCAAGGAGGCGGTGCACGTCGACCAGACGATCCTGGTGGTTGACGCGATGACCGGACAGGATGCCGTCAACGTCGCCGAGATGTTCAACAGCAAGATCGGCATCGACGGCGTGATCCTGACAAAGCTGGACGGCGACTCCCGCGGCGGCGCGGCGCTCTCCATAAAAGCGACCTGCGGAAAGCCGATTCTTTATGTCGGCATGGGCGAGAAGCTCTCCGACCTGGAGCAGTTTTATCCGGACCGTATGGCGTCGAGGATCCTCGGCATGGGCGATGTCATGAGCCTTATCGAGAAGGCTCAGGCAAACCTGGATGAGAGCAAGGCGCGCGAAATGGAACAGAAGTTCAAGAAAGCGCAGTTCGGCTTCGACGATTATCTGGAGAGCATGAACCAGATGAAAAACATGGGCGGCTTTTCCAGCGTCCTTTCCATGATACCCGGCTTTGGCGGCAGCAAGATGAAGGATGTCGAGGGCATGATCGATGAAAAGGCGCTTGCGCGCAACGAGGCGATTATCCTTTCCATGACGCCGCAGGAGAGAGCCAATCCCGATATATTAAATCCCTCCCGCAAAAAGCGGATCGCTGCCGGTTGTGGTGTGGATATTGCCGAGGTAAACCGGCTTGTCAAGCAGTTTGAGCAGACGAAAAAGATGATGAAACAGATTCCCGGACTGACGGGAGGCAGAGGCGGTAAAAGAGGAAAATTTAAATTTCCCTTTTAAATATATTTCAGAAGAAACCAAGGAGGTGAAATGAAATGGCAGTAAAGATCAGATTAAGAAGAATGGGACAGAAGAAAGCTCCTTTCTATAGAATTGTGGTTGCAGATTCCCGCTCTCCGAGAGACGGAAGATGTATCGATGAGATCGGTACCTACAATCCGAACACTGACCCGAGCGAATTTAAAATCGATGAAGAACTGGCAAAGAAATGGCTTGCAAACGGCGCTCAGCCGACCGAGGTAGTAGGTAAGCTTTTCAAGCTGGCTGGTATCGAGAAGTAGAATAGGGGTGGCGGTAATGAAGGATTTAGTAGAAGTAATTGCCAAATCTCTGGTAGAACATCCGGAAGAGGTCGTAGTTACAGAAAAAGAAAGCGGCAAGACTACCGTGATCGAACTGAAAGTAGCCCAGTCTGATATGGGAAAAGTTATCGGCAAGCAGGGCAGAATTGCAAAAGCAATCCGCGCCGTTGTAAAAGCTGCGGCGTCCAAGAGTGATAAAAAAGTGGTTGTTGATATTGTGTAACGCAAGGAGCTGTCTTAGGGCAGCTCTTTTTGCACATTTATGAATATAAATAAAGAACAGCGGGGCAGTTTTGCTCCTTTGACGGAGGAAATATATGGAACAGTTTCTGCAGGTGGGCGTGGTTTCTTCCACGCACGGAGTCCGCGGCGAGGTAAAGGTGTATCCGACGACAGACGACGCTGCGCGCTTTAAAAAGCTCAAAGAAGTTTTTGCTGAGACAAAGCACGGCAATGTGCCGCTTACGATAGAACAGGTAAAATTTTTCAAAAATATGGTGATCCTGAAATTCAGGGGAATCGACAACATCAGCGACGTGGAAAAGTATAAGGGCTGTCCCTTACTGGTGACGCGCAAAAATGCCGTGAAGCTGGCTCCGGGAGAGTACTTTCTGTGCGACCTTGTAGGGCTTACCGTTTTCACGGACACGGGCGAGGAGCTTGGCACGCTGACGGAGATCATCCGCACCGGAGCAAACGATGTTTATGTGGTAAAAACAAAAAATGAAAAAGAAGTCTTGATACCGAACATAAAAGAATGTATTATAGAGGTATCGCTGGAAAAAAATACAATGACGGTTCATCTGCTGGAGGGGCTGCTGTGAAATTTCATGTACTGACGCTGTTTCCCGAAATGATTGAAAACGGACTGCACACGAGCATTACGGGAAGGGCAATGGAAAAAGGGCTTATTTCGCTGAATACGGTAAATATCCGCGATTTTGCGGGTAATAAGCACGGCAAGGTGGATGATTATCCGTACGGCGGAGGCGCCGGCATGGTGATGCAGGCGGAGCCGGTCTACAGCGCACACAGATCCATCGAAGAGCAGGCGGGAAGGAAAATCCGCACGATCTACCTCACGCCGCAGGGAAAGACCTTTCATCAGGAGATGGCGAAGGAGCTTTCCCATGAGGAGGAGCTGATCTTTTTATGCGGGCACTATGAGGGCATTGACGAGCGTGTTCTGGAGGAGGTCGTCACGGATTATGTGTCTATCGGCGATTATGTGCTGACCGGCGGAGAGCTGCCCGCCATGGTCATGATCGATACCATTTCCCGGCTTGTCGAGGGGGTATTAAATAACGAGGATTCCGCAGAGTTTGAATCCTTCCAGGATTCCCTGCTGGAATATCCACAGTACAGCAGACCGGAGACGTGGCGCGGCAAAGCGGTTCCGCCCGTGCTCTTATCAGGGCATCATGCGAATGTGGAAAAATGGAGAAGGGAGCAGTCTGTGCGGCGCACCGCCAGATGGCGCCCGGATCTGCTTAAGAGAGCAACGCTCACTGAAAAAGAAAAAGCTATGCTGAAAGGAGAAGGAAACGATGTTTGAAGATCTTGGGAAGAAACTTGGGGACCTTGCGCAGAATATGGGAGACCTCGCGCAGGTAATGGTAAAAAAGACCGGTGAGGTGGCGGAGATCGCAAGTCTGCGCACAAAAATCCTTGCAAAGAAGAAAAAAGCGGACGATGAGCTGATGGCGCTCGGCAAAGCATATTATGAGGCGCACAAGGACACTGCCGACGAATTTGCGGACAAAATTGTCGGCATTAACGACATCTACAATGAAATCGCCGCTCTGGAGGACGAGATCAAGGCGCTGAAGGAGAAGCTTCCGGAGGATGAGAAGAAATTCGCCGAGGAGATGGTACAGGATACCGAGGAGATTATCAACGAGGCAAAAAAAGCGGTAGCCGATGCAGCGGACGCGGTGAAGAGCGCGGTGGACGAGGCAAAGGCATCGGCGGAAGAGAAGACAGAGGAAGCGAAGGAAGAGGAAGCGAAAGAAGAGGAAACGGCAGCGGAAGAAGCAGAGGCTGGGGAGGAAGCTCCGGCAAAAGAGACAGAAGCTGGCGGGGAGGCTCCGGCAGAAGAGGCAGCGGAAGCAGAAAAAGCTCCGGCGGAGGACGACGCTGAGCAGATATAAGAAAAGCTGATTTTTTACTTGCTTTTTCGCGTGCATCATGCTAGAATAATTTACGTTGTGAGAAAAAGAGATGGTCCTCTGTTACGTATGTATTATGAACATCCAAAAGAATAAGGAGGCACACAATGCAGGATATTATCAAAAACATTGAAGCAGCTCAGTTAAAAGCTGAGGTTCCGCAGTTTAATGTGGGAGACACCGTTCGCGTTTACGGTAAGATCAAAGAGGGAAACCGTGAGCGTATCCAGGTATTCGAGGGTACGGTTCTGAAGAAGCAGGGCGGAAGCAGCCGCGAGACCTTCACCGTAAGAAAGAACTCCAACGGAGTCGGCGTGGAAAAGACATGGCCGCTGCACTCCCCGAACGTAGAAAAGGTAGAGGTTGTAAGACGTGGTAAAGTAAGACGTGCGAAACTAAACTATCTGAGAAATCGTTCCGGTAAGAGCGCTAAGGTGAAAGAACTGGTGAAATAAAAAGCGGGAAGGGCTGTCTGACAGATGCGGACAGCCTTTTTTGTCATAATATATCTACATGCGGAGGGCAGTCATGAGAAAAACAGGCAGAGGAAGCCGGAAAAGGCAGAAGGAAAAAAGAACCTTGCGGGAGAAGATCAGCAGCGTGCTGCTGTGGATTTTTGAGATTGCCGTGGTCATCCTGTTTGCGTTTGTGCTTGTCTATTTTTTCGGACAGGTGCGCACAAATATCGGAAGCTCCATGGAGCTGACGCTTGCGGACGGCGACCGGGTGTTGCTTGATCGGCTATCCTACAGCGTCGGCAGCCCGAAGCGAAACGACATTATTGCCTTCAAGCCAAACGGAAGCTCCACCAGCCACACGCATATCAAACGTGTTATCGGGCTCCCGGGTGAGACGATCCAGATAATGGACGGTATTATTTATATCAATGGAAAGGTCTATCTGGAAAAAGCGGATTATCCGCTGATGACCAACAGCGGACTTGCCAGCGAACCGATCACACTTGACGTGAAGGAATATTTTGTGCTCGGTGACAATCGCAACGACAGCGAGGACAGCCGCTATGCGGATATTGGACTGGTAAATCTGGATTATATCGAGGGAAAGGTGTGGCTTCGGATAGCCCCAACCGATTCCTTCGGAAGAGTGGAATAAGTTACTGTGCAGTCAGAGAGGTTATTTTATGAATGTTCAATGGTATCCTGGTCATATGACGAAGGCAAAGCGTATGATGCAGGAGGATATAAAGCTAATTGATGTGATCATCGAACTGGTGGATGCGCGCGTACCGCAGTCGAGCCGCAACCCGGACATCAACGAGCTTGGAAAAAACAAGGCGCGCATTCTGCTGCTCAACAAGGCGGACCTTGCGGATGCTTCCGGCAGCGAGGCGTGGATGGAGCATTTCCGCGCACAGGGATATTATGCGGTAGCCCTCGATTCCAGAAATAAAAACGGCATGAATGTGCTGACAAAGGTTCTGCAGGAGGCGTGCCGGGAAAAGACAGAGCGCGACCGCAGGCGCGGCATTTTAAACCGACCGGTTCGGGCGATGGTTGCCGGGATTCCCAATGTGGGCAAGTCTACCTTTATCAATACGTATGCCGGAAAAGCGTGTGCAAAGACCGGAAATAAGCCGGGCGTTACCAAGGGAAAGCAGTGGATACGCTTAAACAAGGACGTGGAGCTTTTGGACACGCCGGGGATCCTGTGGCCCAAATTTGAGGATCAGAAAGTGGGAATGCGGTTGGCGATGATCGGTTCGATCCGTGATGAGATTTTAAATACCGAGGAGCTTGCGCTGGAGCTGATCGGTTTTTTGACGGCACATTATCCGGGCGTGCTCATGCAGCGCTATGAGTGTGCGGAGGAAAAGCTGCCGGTGGAGATCCTTGGCGAAATCGCAGGGAACCGCGGATGCATCCGCAAAGGAAGCGAGCTGGATTATGAAAAAGCGTCGGCGGTGCTTCTGGATGATTTCCGCAGCGGAAAGCTTGGAAGAATCACCCTGGAGAAGCCTGCGTAAGGGGAGCGGATCCAGGGATCAGTGCAGGAGGCAAAGAATGAGGGGAGAGAAGACTTTGCCGGGCGGTCTGATAAGGTTTGTTGTATTGCTGGCAGTACTTCTTGCGCTGCCGTATTTTCTGAAGGGAACGATCGTAAGCGGCGATTCTATGCTGCCGACGCTAAAAAGCGGCGATCATCTGTTGATCGACAAATGGAGCTATCGGATCGGGAAACCGCAGCGTTTTGACGTGGCGGTGTTTTCTTATCAGTATAAGCCAAACACTTACTACATCAAGCGCATTATCGGACTGCCCGGGGAGACAGTGCGCATCAGTGCGGAGGGCGTCATTTACGTCAACGGAAACGCGCTGGTGGAGCACTATGGAAATGCGGCGATCGAGGACGGAGGACTCGCTGCCAACACGGTGACGCTTGGGGAAGATGAATATTTTGTACTTGGAGATAACCGCAATTCCAGCGTAGACAGCCGGGAGCCGGAGGTCGGCAATATCAGGGAGCGTGATATTGTCGGCAAAGGGTGGCTCTGCGTGCTGCCGCTGGAGAGATTTGGAGTGCTGGATCATGCAGAAGAAACTATCAGAGATGAAAGCAGAGCTGGAAGCCGCCGGACGGGAGGAGCTGCCGCAGCTTCTTGAAGAATTTGCGAAGGATGAGCGGGCAGGCGCTGCGGCGCTTGTGCAGCGCTTTCGCAGGAAGCTTGCGAAGGAAGAAAAAGAGGATGCGCGTCTCTATGAGATGTTGTCCTATGAACGGAAATACGAAAAATATCCGCATATCTGCGGGATAGACGAGGCAGGCAGGGGACCGCTGGCGGGTCCGGTGGTCGCCGGAGCGGTGATCTTGCCGAAGGGCTGTACCATTCGCTATTTAAATGATTCCAAGCAGCTCTCGGAGAAAATGCGTGAGCAGCTCTATGACGAGATCATGGAGAAAGCGGTGGCAGTCGGCGTCGGCATGGCGTCCCCTGCGCGAATCGATGAGATCAACATTTTGCAGGCAACCTACGAGGCAATGCGCGAAGCAATCGGGAAGCTCTCTGTAAAGCCGGATATCCTGCTCAACGACGCAGTGCGGATCCCGGACGTTGCGACAGAGCAGGTGCCGATCATAAAGGGCGACGCCAAAAGCCTCTCCATCGCGGCGGCAAGCGTGATCGCCAAGGTGACGAGGGATCGTCTGATGAGGGAGTATGATAAGATCATGCCGGAGTACGGCTTTGCGTCGCATAAGGGCTACGGCGCGGCGGCGCATATCGAGGCGCTGCGAAAATACGGACCATCGCCGATCCACCGGGCAACGTTTTTGAAAAACATTTGTGAACAAAGAGAGGCCAAGCTGTGAACAAACGAGCGATCGGAAACGCTTATGAGAAGCTTGCCGCTGCATATCTTGAGCAGCACGGTATGAAGATTTTAGAATACAATTACCGCCTGCGCAGCGGGGAGATCGATCTGATCGCGCGCGACGGCAGATATCTGGTGTTTGTGGAGGTCAAATTTCGGGCAGATGACCGCCAGGGCACGCCGCTGGAGGCGGTGGATGCGCGCAAGCAGAGAACGATTATCCGCACGGCGCAGCACTATCTGCTGCGTCATGGATATGGAATGGAAACGCAGTGCCGCTTTGATGTGGTCGGTATTTGCAAAGATGTGATCACACATATAGAAAATGCGTTCTGGGAAAACTGAGCGGAAAGCGGGATGAAAGATATGGAGAAAATCATATGGAAGCGAAAGGGGCGGCAGAGCGTCCTTCGCACAAACGAAAAAGAGGGCGTCGTCTGGCTTACCTATCCGGCGCTGGAAAAGACAGAGGGCATTGTACACGGTTTTTCCACGCGGCTCGGCGGGGTGAGCGAGGCGCATTTGTCCTCCATGAATTTAAGCTTTTCCAGAGGAGACAGCGAGGAAAACGTCCGGGAAAATTATCGCCGCATTGCAGCGGCAATCGGATTTGCGCCGGAAAACCTGGTATTTTCTGACCAGACACACACGACGAACGTGCGCATGGTCACGGAGGCTGACCGTGGAAAAGGATACACAGTGCCGCGCGATTACACGGATGTGGACGGGCTGATCACCGATGTGCCGGGACTGGTGCTTGCCACCTTCTATGCGGACTGCGTGCCGCTGTATTTTGTCGATCCGGTGAGAGGGGCGATCGGACTTTCACACTCCGGCTGGCGTGGAACTGTCGGCAGGATCGGAAAAGTGACAGTACAGGCGATGCAGGAGGCATACGGCTGTCGTCCGGAGAATATCTTTGCTGCGATCGGTCCTTCGATCTGCCAGAACTGCTATGAGGTGAGTGAAGATGTGATAGAGGAATTTCAGGAGAGCTTTAACGAGCGCTTCTGGAGTGAGCTGTACTATCCAAAAGAAAACGGAAAATATCAGTTAAATCTGTGGCGCGCAAACGAGATTATATTAAAAGAAGCAGGCATTCTGCCGGAGCACCTTTCGGTCACCGACATCTGTACCTGCTGTAATCCAGACCTTCTGTTCTCCCACCGCGCCTCCCATGGAATGCGCGGCAACCTTGCAGCATTTTTAGGGATACGTTAGGAATCTATTTTTTCTCAGAGGTCCGCATCCTTGCGAGCAGCTGATTGATCTTGTGCGTCGGCGTGATGACATGCTCGATCGAGACGTCATGGTTCAGCGCATCAATGATGCTTGCGAGGAAGCCCGTCATATCCGCCTCCTGGTAGTACGGCTTCGTGAACAGCTCCGGATCGCGGTAATTCAGATTGGTGGTAATGATCTTGTGGATATAACCCTTCTCATAGAATTCATCGAATTTACCAAAGCCGTCCGTGAACAGACCGAACGTTGTGCAGACGAACACACGCTTTGCATTGCGGTCCTTCAATTGTTTTGCCACATCCAGCATACTTTCTCCAGAGGAGATCATATCGTCCACGATTACCACATCCTTGCCGCTCACGGAATCGCCGAGAAACTCATGCGCGACGATCGGGTTTTTACCGTTCACGATAGTAGAGTAGTCGCGGCGCTTGTAGAACATGCCCATGTCGACGCCGAGGATCGTGGAGAAATAAACGGCGCGGTTCATCGCTCCCTCATCCGGGCTGATGATCATCAGATGGTCGCTGTCAATTACGAAATCCGGCGTGGAGAGCAGGATCGCCTTCAAAAACTGATAGGTCGGCATAAACGTATCAAAGCCGATCAGCGGAACGGCGTTCTGCACGCGCGGGTCGTGTGCGTCGAAGGTGAGGATATTGCTGACACCCATTGCGGCAAGCTCCTGCAGTGCGAGCGCGCAGTCGAGCGATTCGCGCCCGGAACGCTTGTGCTGCCTGCCCTCATAGAGGAACGGCATGATCACATTGATACGCTTTGCCTTTCCGTCGCTGGCAGAGATAATGCGCTTTAGATCCTGGAAATGGTTATCCGGTGACATATAATTTGTGTAGCCGCAGACCTTGTAGGTAAGACTGTTGTTTGTGACGTCTGCCAGAATAAAAAGGTCGCTTCCGCGCACGGAGGAATTGATAATGCCCTTTCCCTCGCCGGTGCCGAAACGCGGGCACGCGCAGTCGACCAGAAACGAATCCGCCGCATACTCCGGATAGGCGATGCTGTCGGACGGCAATGTGGGGTTTGTGTGACGGTATTCAACGAGATGCTGGTTTACCTGCTGCGCGAATTCACGGCAGCCTTCCAATGCGGCTATTTTGAGCGGCGCAAGTGGGATAGAATGACGCAATGGATCAAACAGATCGGACATGGGAACCTCCATAATATAACATTTTTACAAGTACTTTACATTAAGTATAGTCGGTCGGGCGGCGCGCGTCAAGAAATTTGTCGCTTCGGTTGCATTTTTGCGTCGAATTTAGTATGATAAGCAGCAAAGGAGTAGATTTTTGATGAAAAAAGAAAAAAAGCATATCGTCAGCCGCGTGCTGGCGGGAAGCATTGCGGAGGAGCTGGAGATCGCTCCCGGCGATGAGCTACTCTCCATTAACGGACAGCGGGTGCGCGATATTCTGGACTACCGCTATCTGTGCAATGAGGAGGAGTTGCTGGTTCTGATAAAAAAGCCGGACGGCGAAGAGTGGGAGCTGGAGATCGAAAAGGAATTTGAGGAGGACCTCGGACTGGAGTTTGAAAACGGCTTCATGGATGAATACCATTCCTGCCGCAACAAATGCATTTTCTGTTTTATCGATCAGATGCCGCCGGGGATGCGCGATACTCTTTATTTTAAGGACGATGATACAAGGCTTTCGTTTTTGCAGGGCAATTATGTGACGCTGACGAACATCGGCGAGGCGGATATGGAGCAGATTATCCGCTATCATCTGTCGCCGATCAATATCTCCTTTCAGACGATGAACCCGCAGCTTCGCTGTAAAATGCTGAATAACCGGTTCGCGGGCGATGCCCTGAAAAAGGTCGACCGTCTGGCGGAGGCGGGTATCGAGATGAACGGGCAGATCGTGCTCTGCAAGGGCGTCAACGACGGGGACGAGCTGGAGTACTCGATCGGACAGCTTGTGCGTTATCTGCCGCATTTAAAGAGCGTTTCGGTGGTTCCGGTGGGACTGACGAAATTCCGCGAGGGACTGTATCCGCTGGAGCCGTTCACAAAGGAGGATGCATGTCAGGTGCTCGACACCATTCACCGCTGGCAGAAAAAGCTGTATGAGAAGTACGGCACGCATTTTATCCATGCCGGGGATGAGTGGTACCTGCTCGCGGAGCGGGAGCTTCCGCAGGCGGAGACGTACGACGGCTATCTGCAGCTCGAAAACGGCGTCGGGATGCTGCGGCTGTTCCTGGAGGAAACCAGTGAGGCGATCGAAGCGCGCACGGGGGATGGCAGGCAGCACACGGTCTCTCTTGTGACCGGGCTTCTGGCAGCTCCCTATGTGAAGCAGGCGGCGGAGGCGCTGACAAAAAAGTACCCGCATGTGACGGCGAACGTTTATCCGGTGAAAAACGAATTTTTCGGGGAGCGCATCACGGTAGCGGGCCTTTTGACCGGACAGGATATCCTGCGCGCGCTGAAAGGGCAGGTGCTGGGCGATGCGCTGCTGTTTCCGTGCAGTATGTTTAAAAGCGGGGAAACCGTATTTTTAGATGATATTACCTTAAAAGAACTTGAGGAGACTTTACAAACAAAAGCTTGTATTGTAAAATCAAGCGGAAAGGATTTTGTGCATGCCGTTCTTCTGGAGGAACAGGATGAAGAAGGAAAAACGGCACAGCCATATGAGGTGACAGACATTGAGTAAACCGATTGTAGCAATAGTAGGAAGACCAAACGTTGGAAAATCAACGCTTTTTAACGCGCTGGCGGGCGAAAATATCTCGATCGTGAAGGATACGCCGGGCGTGACGCGCGACCGCATCTACGCGGACGTAGAGTGGCTGAATTATCAGTTCACACTCATCGACACCGGAGGGATCGAGCCGGACAGCAGTGATATTATTCTTTCACAGATGCGCGAACAGGCGCAGATCGCCATCGACACGGCGGACGTCATTATTTTTATGGTAGATGTAAAGCAGGGGCTGGTAGATTCGGACGCCAAGGTGGCGGACATGCTTCGCCGCAGCCGCAAGCCGATCGTGCTCGCGGTAAACAAGGCGGACAGCTATGAAAAATCCCTGCCGGATGTATATGAGTTTTATAATCTCGGCATCGGAGACCCGCAGCCGATCTCAGCAGCCGGAAAGCAGGGGCTTGGCGACATGCTGGATGTGGTGGTCGGTTATTTTCAGGATGTGGAGCTGGAGGAAGCGGAGGACGACCGCCCGCGCATTGCGGTAGTCGGAAAGCCAAATGTCGGGAAATCCTCCATCATCAACAAGCTGCTCGGCGAAAACCGGGTGATCGTCTCGGATATTGCCGGCACGACCAGAGACGCCATCGACACGGCGATTACCTGGGACGGCAAAGAGTATGTGTTTATCGATACAGCGGGGCTTCGCCGGAAAAATAAGATCAAAGAGGAGCTGGAGCGCTACAGCATCATCCGCACGGTGACGGCGGTGGACCGCGCCGACGTCGTGGTAGTCGTTATCGACGCCACCGAGGGCGTGACAGAGCAGGATGCCAAGATTGCCGGGATCGCGCACGACCGCGGAAAGGGGATCCTCGTTGCGGTGAACAAGTGGGATGCCGTCGAGAAGGATGACAAGACCATCTACAAGTATACGCAGAAAATCCGCGAGACGCTTTCCTTTATGCCGTATGCGGAGATCATGTTCGTGTCGGCGGAGACCGGTCAGCGGCTTCCGAAGCTGTTTGAGATGATCGACATGATCATCCAGAACCAGTCGCTGCGCATTGCGACCGGTGTGCTTAACGAGATCCTCTCGGAGGCGGTGGCGCTGCAGCAGCCGCCCTCGGACAAGGGACGCCGCTTAAAGCTTTACTATATTACGCAGGTTTCCGTGAAACCGCCCACCTTCGTTATTTTTGTGAACGACCGCGAGCTGATGCATTTTTCCTATACGCGCTATCTGGAAAATAAAATCCGGGATACCTTCGGGTTCCGCGGAACCTCGCTGAAATTTATCATCCGTGAACGAAAGGACAAAGAAAAATAATGTTGACGCGTATCATTTGCGTAGCGATTGGCTACGTGTTCGGACTGTTTCAGACAAGCTATATCATCGGCAGGATGCATGGCATCGACATTCGCGACCACGGGAGCGGAAATGCCGGTACCACCAATATGCTGCGGACGATGGGTACAAAGGCGGGGCTTCTGACCTTTTTCGGCGACTGTCTGAAATGCATACTGGCGATCGTACTTGTCCGCTTTTGCTTCGGGAAAACGCATGCGGATATGCTTGCGCTTCTTGAAATGTATGCGGCAGCCGGGGTGATCCTCGGACATAATTTCCCGTTTTATCTGAATTTCCGCGGCGGAAAGGGCATCGCGGCGACTGCCGGGATCGTGCTCGCCCTGCATCCGGTGATCACGGTCTGCGGAATCATCACCTTTTTCACCGTGTTCTTTCTGACGCACTATGTATCGCTCGGCTCGCTTCTTGTTTATGTGGGGCTGGTGATCGAAATAATCGCGCTCGGTCAGAGCGGAGCGTTCGGCATGGCGCAGCCGTATCTTATTGAAATGTATATCGTCACGCTTCTTCTCGCGGCGATGGCGTTCTGGAAGCATCGCGAAAACATTAAGCGCCTGCTTGCGGGAACAGAGCGGAAAACGTATTTATTCAAGAAAAATAAAAAAGAGTGACAGGAGGAATCTCACATGGCAAAGATCGGTATTATCGGGGCAGGAAGCTGGGGGATCGCGCTTTCAGTACTGCTTCACAACAACGGACATGACGTGAGCGTCTGGTCGATCATCAAAGAGGAGATTGAGATGCTCCGCGAAAAGAGGGAGCACGAGTCAAAGCTGCCCGGCGTGCATCTTGCGGAGGACATTCTGTTTACGGACGACCTGCTGGAGATCGCGGCAGACAAGGACGTGCTGATCATGGCGGTTCCATCCCCGTACACGCGCAGCACCAGCAAAATGCTCAAAGGGCTTGTCAAAGAGGGACAGATCATCGTGAACGTGGCAAAGGGTATCGAGGAAGCGACGCTTGACACGCTGACAGATATCATCGAGGAAGAGCTTCCGGGCGTGAATGCGGCTGTGCTCTCCGGACCGAGCCACGCTGAGGAGGTAGGACGCTGTATTCCGACCACCTGCGTAGTAGGCGCGCATGATCCGCACACGGCACAATACCTGCAGAGTATCTTTATCAGCCCGGTATTCCGCGTCTACACAAGCCCCGACATGCTCGGCATCGAGCTTGGCGGCGCGCTGAAAAACGTCATCGCGCTGGCGGCAGGCATCGCTGACGGGCTTGGCTACGGTGATAACACAAAGGCGGCGCTGATTACCAGAGGCATCGCGGAGATCGCGCGCCTTGGCATCGCAATGGGCGGCAAGTCGGAGACCTTCTACGGTCTTACCGGCATCGGCGACCTGATCGTCACCTGCGCGAGCGTCCACAGCCGTAACCGGAAGGCGGGCTATCTGATCGGACAGGGACGCACCATGGAAGAGGCAATGGACGAGGTAAAAATGATCGTTGAGGGCGTCTACTCCGCAAAAGCAGCCCTCGCCCTCTCAAAAAAATATGGCATCGAAATGCCGATCGTCGAGCAGGTAAACAAAGTCCTCTTTGAGGGCAAGCGCGCCGACGAAGCGGTAAACGAACTGATGATGCGCGATCCGAAAATTGAGAATGGCGGGCTGACGTGGTAAATAAATTTGGATTTTTTTCTTGACGATTTCACCAAAAAGGTGTATGCTCTTACTAACGTACTTTAAACTGTTAAAGTAAAAGCGTAAAATCAACAGAAAAGAGGAGAATGAGTGATGAAAAAAGTAATTTCCAAGGTTCTTGCAGCGGGCATGGCAGTTTCCATGACAGCGGCACTCGGTATGGCAGTAAGCGCAGAGGACACCACATATAACGTAGGTATCTGTCAGCTCGTACAGCATCCGGCACTGGATGCGGCTACGCAGGGCTTTAAGGATGCGCTCACAGAGAAGCTTGGCGATCAGGTCGTTATTGATGAGCAGAACGCTTCCGGCGATTCCGCAAACTGCGCAACTATCGTAAACCAGTTTGTATCCAATAACGTAGACCTTATCATGGCAAACGCAACGGCTTCCCTTCAGGCAGCAGCGGCGGCAACAGGAGATATTCCGATCCTCGGAACCTCCATCACCGTATACAACGTGGCGCTGTCTATCCCGGATGAAGAGTGGACAGGTTCTACCGGAACCAATATCTCCGGTACCTCAGACCTTGCACCGCTTGATCAGCAGGCGGCGATGTTTGCAGAACTGCTCCCGGACGTAAAGACGGTAGGACTTCTGTACTGCTCTGCAGAGCCGAACTCCGTATACCAGGTTGACACCGTAAAGGCGGCGCTGGAAGAAGCGGGCGTTACCTGCAACGTATATACCTTTGCAGACTCCAACGACCTTGCATCCATCACAACCACGGCTGCCGCTGAGTGTGAAGCGCTCTATGTTCCGACAGATAACACGGCGGCTTCCAACACCGAGATCATCAACAACATCTGTGAGCCGGCAGGTATTCCGATCATTGCAGGTGAGGAAGGTATCTGCGAGGGCTGCGGTATTGCAACGCTTTCCATCAGCTACTATGATATCGGCTACAAGACCGGTGAGATGGCATACGAGATTCTTGTAAACGGCGCAGACGTAAGCACCATGCCGATCGAGTTTGCTCCGCAGTTTGTAAAGAAATACGTTCCGTCAAGATGTGAAGCGCTCGGCATCACCGTTCCGGACGGCTATGAAGCAATCGAGGAAGAGGCGGAAACAGAGACTGAAGCGGAAACAGAAGCATAAAGAATAAAAAAGCAAGTAAGAAACATTACAGCGGACTGTCGCGGAAAGGGAAATTTCCCTGCTCTGCGGCAGCCCGTCGTTTTGCTATGGAGGAGAAAGAGCTGTGAACATTGGAAATCTTTTTAATGCACTGCCCGGCGCCTGTGCCCAGGGACTGATCTGGGGCATTATGGCGATCGGCGTGTACATTACCTACAAAATTCTCGATCTGGCAGATCTGACAGTAGACGGTACCATGTGTACCGGCGGTGCGGTCTGTGTCATGATGCTGCTGAGCGGTTATTCCGTGCCGGTAGCGCTTGCCTGTGCGTTTGGCGCAGGGATGCTCGCCGGTCTTGTGACCGGTATTTTTCACACGGCGATGGGTATTCCGGCGATCCTTTCGGGCATTCTGACACAGCTCGGACTTTATTCCATCAATCTGCGCATTATGGGCAATAAAGCAAACCAGGCGATCAGCGTGGACAAATATCCGCTGATCGTATCGCTGCGGAATATCAAGGGCGTTCCGGTCTATAAAAATACGATTTTTATCGTGATCATCTTTATCGTGGTGATCATTGCCCTGCTGTACTGGTTCTTCGGGACGGAGCTTGGCTGTGCGATCCGTGCAACCGGTTCCAATGAACACATGTCCCGCGCGCAGGGCATCAACACGGATGTGAGCAAGATCATCGGTCTGATGCTCTCAAACGGTATCGTGGCGCTCTCCAGCGGTCTGTATGCGCAGTACCAGGGCTTCTCGGACGTCAACATGGGACGCGGCGCGATCGTGATCGGTCTGGCGGCCGTCATTATCGGGCAGGTGCTTTTCGGCAAATTTGCACATAATTTTGCCGGCAAGCTTATTGCGGTCGCGCTGGGTGCAATCGTATATTATCTTGTGCTGCAGGTGGTGCTCTGGCTCGGACTGAACTCCAACGATTTAAAGCTTCTTTCCGCACTTGTCGTTGCGGTATTCCTGGCGGTGCCGCATCTGAAAGGAAAGTATTTTACAAAGGTTTCCAAAAAAGGAGGTGCCGGCCGTGCTTAAACTGATTGGAATTAAAAAGACCTTCAATCCGGGAACGGTGAACGAAAAAAAGGCGCTCTGCGGCGTCGATCTTACGCTGAACGAGGGGGATTTTGTGACGGTCATCGGCGGAAACGGCGCCGGGAAATCGACCACGCTGAACGCGATCGCCGGCGTCTGGCCGGTGGATGAGGGAGAGATCATCATCGACGGCGTGAACGTGACGCGCCTTCCGGAATATAAGCGTGCAAAGTACCTCGGACGTGTGTTCCAGGACCCGATGACGGGAACTGCGGCAAGTATGCAGATTGAGGAAAATCTGGCGCTTGCATCCCGGCGCGGGCTGCGGCGGACCTTAAAAAGCGGCATCAATGCGGCGGAGCGGGAGCGCTACAAGGAGAAGCTGAAGATTTTAGATCTCGGTCTGGAGGATCGCCTGACTGCAAAGGTAGGGCTTTTGTCGGGCGGACAGCGCCAGGCGCTGACGCTTCTGATGGCGACACTGAAAAAGCCGAAGCTTCTTCTTCTCGACGAGCACACGGCGGCGCTCGACCCGAAGACGGCGGCAAAGGTGCTGGAAGCGACGGACAAGATCATTGCCCGCGATAATCTGACCGCTATTATGATCACGCACAACATGAAGGACGCCATCGCGCACGGCAACCGTCTGATCATGATGCACGAGGGCAGGATCATCTACGATGTATCCGGCGAGGAAAAGAAAAATCTGAAGGTTTCTGACCTTCTTCAGAAATTTGAACAGGCGAGCGGCGGCGAATTTGCAAACGACCGTATGATGCTTGCATAAACGGAAAAAAGACGGAATTGCCGCTTGGTGATTTCGTCTTTTTGTATTTCTTAAAGTACAATTTCTTTGTTGAGATTTCACTTTTTATGTGCTATACTATCCCATAGTAGGGGATGTGCAGTAATCCCTGTCAAAAATTTAACAATATCATGCGGAAAGGAGGCTGAAGAAGTGCATATTGTAACGGATGAAAATGGAAATGTCTGTGCGCATACACATACGCATGAACACGCTCATACGCACACGTACGAGCATACCCATCCACACGATCACGAGCATGGCGCTGAGGAAAATCATAACCACAGCCATGATGATGCGCACTGTCATCATCACGAAGATCACTGCCCGTCTGAGGGCAGCGGGGGAAACTGCCACAGCCACGGAGACGGGGGACATTGCCATGGATGCCAGAGCAGCGAAGCATCGCCGGCAGACAAAACCGCGGCGCTTCTGCAGTATATGCTGGATCACAACACGCATCATGCCGCAGAACTCGACCAGATGGCGGACAAGCTGACGAAGGAAGGTCACGAAAAAGCGGCGGAGCAGATCCGTAAGGCAGTAGACGAGTTCCAGAAAGGAAATCTCTACCTTGGTCTCGCGTTATCTCTGGTAAAGGAAGCATAACGGAGGTGAATAACATGTGCCTTTCCACGGTTGTAAAAAAGAATCAGCCTGACTGTGTTCTCCTGGAATACGTCAGCAAAATTACAGTAAACGGAAATCTTATCACTCTGACAGATGTGATGGGTGAGCAGAAGACGGTCGAGGGAACCATAGCGTCGGCGGATCTCACCGGCGGCAGGGTTGAGATTAACTGCTGAGCCGCCCGCATCTTAAAAAGTGATAAATCATAAGGAGCGCGATTTTATGTCATTTACGATAGCAGTCGCCGGCAAAGGCGGCGTCGGAAAAACCACATTGTGCGGTCTGCTGATCCAGTACCTCTGCGAGCAGGGCAAGCGCCCGGTGCTGGCAGTGGATGCAGACGCAAACTCAAATCTGAATGAAGTCCTCGGCATAGATGTCGAGATGACGCTTGGAGATATCCGCGAGGAAATGTCCAAAGCGGAGGCTTCCGGAAATTCACAGATTCCGGTGGGCATGACGAAAGCGGATTATATGGAATTTATGTTCAATCGCTGTCTGGCGGAGGAAGATGATTACGATATGCTGGTGATGGGGCGTTCGCAGGGAGCGGGCTGTTACTGTTTTGTAAACGGACTTCTGCAGGCGCAGCTTCAGAAGCTGGCGCCAAATTACCCCTATGTTGTCGTGGACAACGAGGCGGGCATGGAGCATATCAGCCGCGGCATTCTGCCGAAGGTGGATATGATCCTGCTGGTGAGCGACTGCTCACGGCGCGGCGTGCAGGCGGTCGGACGGATCGCGCAGCTCACAAAAGAGCTCGGTCTGAAACCGGAAACGATGGGATTGATCGTCAACCGTGCTCCGGAAGGCAGGCTGAATGAGGGCACTATGGAAGAAATCGAAAAGCAGGGGCTCAACCTGCTTGGGGTCGTGCCGCAGGACGCCGAGGTTTACGAATATGACTGTGCCGGAAAGCCGATGATAGATCTGCCGGAAACCTCTCCGGTGAAGCAGGCACTGCACAGTATCATAGATAAATTAAAGATTTAATATTATAACCCAGTCAAGGAGGATTATGATGGGAGACTTTAAGTTGACAACAGTTGAAGAAATGGAAGCGGCTACAAACCGATTGCTGGAAACCGGCAAAAAAGTAGGCGCAGACGGATGGCAGTACCGTGTAAAGAATCAGACGCCGCACTGTAAGTTCGGTGAGACCGGTATCTGCTGTAAGATTTGTTCCATGGGCCCATGCCGTATCACCCCGAAAGCGCCGAAAGGAATCTGCGGATGCGACGCTCACGGCATCGTGGCACGCAACTATCTGAAATTCACGGCGGGCGGTTCCGCTACGCACTCCGATCACGGCCGTGAGATCTGCAAGACATTGTATCATGCAAAACCGGAAGGACCGTACAAGGTAAAGGATCCGGAGAAGCTGATCCGCATCGCAAAGGAATGGGGCGTGGAGACCGAAGGAAAGGACATCTACGATCTTGCGCATGAGGTCGCATACCTTGGTCTGAGCGAATACGGAAAGGTATTCGGAACTCAGAATTTCCTGAAGAGAGCTCCGCAGCACACCCAGGATATCTGGGAGAGAGAGGAGATTGCTCCGCGCGCGATCGACCGCGAAGTATCCTGCTCCTTACATATGACACATATGGGATGTTCCTCCAAACCGGAGGCGCTGATCCGTCAGTCCCTGCGTTCCGGTCTGTCTGATGGATGGGGCGGTTCCATGGCTGGCACCGAGTTCTCGGACGTGCTTTTCGGAACGCCGAAGCCGGTTGATACCGAGGCAAACCTTGGCGTTATGAACAAGGACAATGTAAATATCGTTGTACACGGACATGATCCGTCCCTGTCCGAGATGATCTGCGAATATGCGGATGATCCGGAAATGATCGCTTACGCAAAGAGCAAGGGCGCAAAGGGCATCACGGTTTCCGGTGTCTGCTGTACCTCAAACGAAGTGGCAATGCGCCGCGGGATCCCGATGGCAGGAAACTTCCTCCAGCAGGAGAATGTAGTGCTGACCGGTGCATGTGAAGCAATCGTCGTAGACGTACAGTGTATCTTCCCGGCACTTGGCCCGCTTAGCAAATGCTTCCACACCAAATTTGTGACGACCTCTCCGATTGCGCAGATGCCGGATTCTGAGTTTATCCGTTTCGACGCGGAGACTGCAGATGAGAATGCAAAAGCGATTGTAAAGATGGCGATCGACAACTTTGAAAACAGAAATCCGGATCTTGTATACATCCCGGATATGAAACAGAAGGCTACCGTTGGCTACTCTGTAGAAGCAATCGTAAAGACGCTGGACGGCGTTACCAACTCCCAGGTAGACGTAACAGGCACCACAAAGCCGCTCATCGAGTGCATCACTTCCGGCGTTATCCGCGGTGCAGTTGCAATGGTTGGCTGCAACAACCCGAAGATCCGTCCGGACTATGCGCATATTGAGCTGATGAAGAAACTGATCGCAAACGACATCATCGTGGTAGCTTCCGGATGTTCCGCACAGGCTGCTGCAAAGGCTGGTCTGATGGATAAGGAAGCGAAGAATCTCTGCGGCGCAGGTCTGAAGAGAGTCTGTGAACTGGCTGATATTCCGCCGGTGCTTCACATGGGCTCCTGCGTGGACATCAGCCGTATGATGATCCTGGTAGCAGAGCTTGCAAAAGATTCCGGACTGAACATTTCCCAGCTTCCGGTAGTGGGATGCGCACCGGAGTGGATGTCCGAGAAGGCAGTTTCCATCGGAAACTATGTAGTTGCAACCGGTATCGACACCTTCCTTGGCGTAGATCCGTATGTATCCGGATCTGATCAGGTAAGCAAGCTGCTTACAGAGGGCGTGAGAGATTGGGTAGAGGCTGCTTATACAGTAGAGACCGATATCGAAAAGCTGGTTGATCTGATGATTGAGAGAATCGAAGAAAAACGTACGGCAATCGGCATCTAAAATCATACATAAGGTGGATGAGACACTATGAAAATTGCAGTGACCGGTAAAGGCGGCGTCGGCAAAACGACGTTCGCCGCTACTCTCGCGAGGCTTTACGCGGAAGAGGGCAGACCTGTACTGGCGGCGGATGTGGACCCGGACGCAAATCTGGGGCTTGCGCTCGGCTTCTCCGAGGAGGAGCTGGAGAAGATCGTTCCGATTACCAAAATGCGTAAGCTCATCGAGGAGCGCACCGGGGCAAATGCCGACAATACCTTTTACCGCATCAATCCGAAGGTAAGCGATATCCCCGATACCTATGGAAGAATGTGTAACGGTGTGAAGCTGCTCGTACTCGGCACCGTGGATACAGCCGGAAGCGGCTGTGTGTGCCCGGAGCATGTCATGCTGAAACGCATCATCAACAACCTTGTGCTCCACAGGGAGGACGTTGTGATCCTGGATATGGAGGCAGGACTTGAGCATCTCGGACGCGGCACGACATCTGGCATGGATCAGTTTGTCGTTGTCATCGAACCGGGCGCCAGGAGCATCCAGACCTATACCAATGTGAAACGCCTTGCGACAGAGCTTGGGGTAAAGCAGGTACGGGTAGTCGCAAACAAGGTGCGGGATGAAAAGGATGAAGCGTTTATCCGCGCAAAAATTCCGGAAGCGGATCTGCTGGGATTTGTTCATTACAGTTCAGATATCATTGATGCAGACCGCAATGGTTCTTCACCGTTTGACTATAGCAAAGCCGCTGTTGAGGAAATCCGTAAAATCAAGGAGATTATCGACAGAACACAGGCAGAATAGCTATTGTTGATAAATTTTTTTATAAGAAGAGAGGCGGATAAAATGGGTAATATGGAATTGCCGAAGTTGGGTGTTGAGGACATTATCAAAGCGCTTGACGGCGTATGCAACGGAAACGTGGACGAAGCAGGCTCCACCAGACCGCTGCTGGAATGCGTGACCTCCGGCGTGCTGCGCGGAGCGGTTGTGATGCTTGGTTGCGACGGCTCAGAGGTGCGCGACAAACAGGAATATGCATCGCTTATGAAAAAGCTGCTGGCAAACGATATTGTTCTGCTTGCAATCGGATACCCGGTGGAGGTAGCGCAGGAAGCAGGGCTTCTGAATCCGGAGGCGAAAAGCTTCTGCGGCGCAGGTCTGAGAAGAGTTTGTGAGCTTGCGGAAATCCCGCCGGTGCTCCCGCTCGGCGGTCTGGAAAACATCGGCAATGTGGTAACGATAGCGCAGGCGCTCTCCGCGGATTCCGGGCTGGAGGTAGCGGCTCTGCCGATTGCCGGCTGCGATGCGGCGGGTGTATCTGCGCAGGCAGTGGAGCTTGGAAATACGTTTACCGGTCTTGGCGTGGATACCTTTATCGGCATTATGCCGTATGAGGGTGAGCTTGCAGATGTGATTGCTGCGAGCGGGCTGAAGGACGGTCCGCAGGCAAAGCATACGGTGTCCTGTAATCTTGACGAACTGGGAGATGCGATTATCGCGGATATTGAGAAAAAGCGCGAGGCGCTCACAATATAAGGATTCTTTAAGTGAAACAATGAATGGAGGAAATTACGGTGACTTTATTTGATGTTGTATTTAGTGGAAACGATACTGTGTATGGACTGACAGAAAACGCTGTCGACGCAGCTATCGCGCAGCACGGTGCGGATAAGGCGGTTGCTTTTCCGGACACTGCGTACAGCCTGCCGTGTTACTTTGGCGTAACAGGAACAAAGATTTCGAACCTCGGTGATATGAAGGCTGCTCTTGGAACAATTAAATCTCTTATGACCAGAGAAAAACGTCTGAACGATGTATTTATGTCCGGCGTTGCTACGGCGCTCTGCGCGGAGTTTATTGAAGCGCTGAAATATATCGACGGCGCAGCTCCCTACGAAGCTCCGTGCTACGGACATCTGGGTGATGCGATTATCCGTGAGCTCGGCGTTCCGCTTGTAACCGGCGATATCCCGGGCGTTGCAGTTATCCTGGGCTCCGCTCCGACCGCACAGGAAGGCGTGGATCTGGTAAAATCCTATCAGGCACAGGGTATCCTTGTTACGCTGGTTGGCGGTATTATTGACCAGTGTGAAGAGCTTGGCTACAAGACAGGTGCAAACGTGCGTGTAATCCCGCTTGGCAAGGATGTGACCAGCGTTGTGCATGTAGTATCCGTTGCAGTGCGTGCAGCACTGATCTTCGGCAACATCCAGGGCGGCGACGCTGCCGGTTTGATGGAATACACCATGAAGCGTGTACCGGCATTTGTAAACGCGTTCGCTCCGCTTGATCCGGTTATTGTTGCATGCGGCGCAGGCGCTATCGCACTCGGCTTCCCGGTAGTTACCAATGATGTGGCAACCGCAGAGGCAGTAAATATCAAGGTTCCGAAGAGCCTGATCGTGCAGCCGGATGTCAGCAAGTTCAATGCGACCTCCCTGGAAGCACGCGACATTAAGATTAAAATTACACATATCGATATTCCGGTTGCTTTTGCTTCCGCGTTCGAGGGCGAAATTATCCGCCGCGGCGATATGCAGGTAGAATTCGACGGCTCCCGTGTGGACTGCTTCGAGCTGGTACAGACGAAGGATGCTTCCGAAGTGGAAGACCACAAGATCGAGGTCATTGGGCCGGATGTTGACGAAATGCCGGAAGGCAGCAAGCAGAGCATTGCGTATGTGGTAGAGGTAGCTGGTAAGACGATGCAGGCTGATTTCGAGTCCGTATTTGAGCGTAAATTCCACTCCTACCTTAACTGCGTGGAAGGTATGATGCATACCGGACAGCGTGATATGATCCGTATCCGTATCAGCAAGGATACTTATAATGCGGGCTTCCGTCTGAAACATATCGGTGAAGTGCTTTACGCTAAGGTAAAGAGCGAATTTGCTGCTGTTGTTGACAAATGTCAGGTGAAGATTTACACCGATGCGGCGGAGTGTACAAGACTTCGTCACGAGCTGGCTACTCCGGTATATGACAAGCGCGATGAGCGTCTGACCACACTGACAGACGAGGGCGTAGACGTATACTACAGCTGTATCATGTGCCAGGCATTCTCCCCGAGCCACGTATGTGTGGTAACACCGGAGAGACTTGGACTTTGCGGCGCCGTTTCATGGCTGGATGCGAAAGCGACCAACGAGCTCGACCCGCAGGGACCGTGCCAGATTATCACGAAGGAGAGACCGATCGATGAAAGAATCGGTGAATACGAGGATGTAAACGAAGCAGTGCGCAAGTTCTCCCAGGGTGCTCTGGAAGATGTATCTCTGTACTCCATCATCGAAAAGCCGATGACGAGCTGCGGATGCTTCGAGTGTATCTGCGGTATCGAGCCGCTGTCCAACGGTGTCTGCATCGCAAACCGTGAGTATGCGGGCATGACTCCGATCGGTATGACCTTCTCAGAGCTCGCTTCCATGACCGGCGGCGGTGTTCAGACACCGGGCTTCATGGGACATGGTAAGCACTTTATCGCTTCCAAGAAGTTCATGAAGGCAGAGGGCGGTATTGAGCGTATCGTATGGATGCCGAAGGAACTGAAGGAGCAGGTAAAAGACAGACTCAACGCAACTGCAAAAGAACTCTACGGAATCGACAACTTCACCGACATGATCGGCGACGAGACCGTGGCAGAAGATCCGGAAACCCTGCTGGCATTCCTGGAAGAAAAAGGACACCCGGCACTGACAATGGAACCGATGATGTAAGCAATCAAAATCGGCTCCGCCGATTTTCGGGTGCGAACGCAGTGAGCAGCCGTTATGACATGCGAAGCATGGCATGATTGCTTAACGAGGAAAAATGCGCAGCATTTTTTCGAGTCTAACATGATTCAGCAGCGTGAAACACCCCAATGTAACGAAATCTTTGAGCTGCGCAAGCAGCGGCAACCGCGCTTGCGCGGTTGGATTTCGGAGTATAAGGTGCGAACGCAGTGAGCAGCCGTTATGACATGCGAAGCATGGCATGATTGCTTA
>NZ_CAJKOX010000005.1 GCF_905201705.1 uncultured Marvinbryantia sp. | reverse complement strand
AACTTGTATGGTTCGCACTAAGCTCGAAATAACCTCGCTAAGTGCTCTACTCAAAAAGAAAAACGATAGAGCCCTTTCGGAGTCTATCGTTTCTTTACGCTGTAACCAAATGTTCCAAGCTTCTCTCCGAGCGTGTAATACGTTCCGTGTGAATAAGCAATCGGGTCTGCTTTTTCAAGAGAAAACTTTCCATTTTCATCCATATATTTTTCATCCGCATGTACGGATACGACCTTCGCCACAAACATATCATGTGTTCCCAGCCGGAGCACCTGTGTTACCCTGCATTCAATGTTCACAGGGCTTTCGTCTAAAAGAGGTGCACTTACCTCAGACGCAGGGCTGATATGAAGCCCGAGCTCTTTGAATTTGTCCACATCCCTACCGCTCTTCACTCCACAGTAATCCGTTGCAAAAGCCAAATCCCTGGTGGTCAGATTGATCACAAATTCTCCTGTCTCTTCTATTATATGATGGGAATAACGTGAGGGACGGACAGAGATTGATACCATTGCGGGATCGCTGCAGATGGTGCCTGCCCATGCCACTGTAAAAATATTGGGATTGCCCTGCTGATCCGCCACAGTAATCAGAACTGCCGGAAGCGGATAGAGCATATTCCCCGGTTTCCATGTCTGTTTAGCCATATTTTCTATCTCCTGATGTCATATATCCTTATGAATGCAGGCATTCGCCGTACATATCTCCATGATTTGCATAGCTCTGAACAGTTACAATATTCCAAGTAATCCAAGAACAGCTACGATCAGATTCAGTGCGGACAGAATCATTGTAATCAGGACAAGCGGGAACAATATGCCCGACTTCTTCTGTGTCTTCTGCAATTCCTCCTTCAGTTCCCCTGTCCGGCGGTCCAGTTCCTCTACCATGGAAGCTTGCACATTACGGTACACCTTCACATTATCGGTATGGAGAAAATCTTCCAGGTTCTTAATGACATTCTCGGTCTTATCCTGGAGTTCATTCACCATCTCTGCAATCTGCTGGGTGTTGTCTGCATGCTCCTTAATTTCGGCAATCTTCGCAAGACTCTCATCAATTGCCTTCTGGATACCAGCCATGGAAAGATCTGAGGTTTCCTTGATTTTGGAGACGGAAGCAGCTTCTACTTCTCCTGCTGTTTTACCTAAATGTTGTCCCATTTTGTCCGCTAACTGCTGAACATCCTGTGCCGTCTCTATATTCTTCAGATTCACCTGACGCATTTCCTGAAGGCAGTCGTCATATTTCTCCATCTGTTCTTTAAACAGGGTAAGCTGCTTTTCAAGGCTTTCAATCTCTGCCGCATCTGCTGCCGCATTGGCCCGGATCATCTCCTGTGGGGTAAATTTCTGTACAATTTCATCCATAAAATTATCCATACCTATCCTCTTTCCAAAAAACAAATGTCTGTTTATAATCGCTTTATTATATCATAACTCTTACATTTTTACAATTACTGTCGTTTTTGTGCATATTGCACATATTTTGCATCTGTTTTTTTACATCGTTGTAAAAATTAACAACATTTTCATAGCTTGTTCATAATTTGTTCATAATTGTATTGTACTATATATACATAGCAACGGAAACATGTAATGTTTTTCATTACACACATAGATAAATTTTTTCATAATTGCCTCCGGTGTACCAGACGCCGGGGGCACTCCTCATTTTAGGGCATCTCTTTGGAATGTCTGCTTTACTAATCCGGCATTTTCTGCTATGATTTAACAGAAGACGAAAATATTGGGGGTATTTATGGAACATTACGATAAACACCAAATATATGTGATCGGGCATAAAAATCCCGATACGGATTCCATCTGCTCAGCAATTGCCTACGCCTATCTGAAAAATCAGTCGGGCACCGGAGAATACATAGCGAAGCGCGCCGGGCATGTGAGCACGGAAACGCAGTACGTGCTGGAAAAATTCAATATGGAAGCGCCGGGCTATGTGCCAAATGTAAAAACGCGGGTGAAGGATATGGAGATTCGCCGGACGCAGGGGGTGTCCAGCGATATTTCTCTGAAAAAGGCATGGACGCTTTTGAATGAAACAAAGGGCACGACGCTGCCGATCATCAAAGAGGACAATGTTCTGGAGGGACTTATCAGCATCGGCGATATTGCCCGGTCCTATATGGCAGTCGTGGACAATGCTATTCTTTCCAAGGCGCAGACCCAGTATTGCAATATTCTGGAGACATTGGACGGTACGCTCTATGTGGGCGATCCGAATGCTTTTTTTGACCAGGGCAAGGTAGTTGTGGCAGCTTCCAGTCCGGAGGTCATGGAATCCTATATCGAGGAACACGACATGGTCATCCTCGGCAATCGTTATGAGACGCAGCTCTGCGCAATTGAGATGAAGGCCGGCTGCCTGATCATCTGCGGAGATGCAGTCGTCACCAAGACGATCCAGATCCTTGCCAAGGAAAAGGGCTGTACGATCATTGCGACGCCGTATGACACCTACACGGTTGCACATCTGATCAACCAGAGTATGCCGGTACGGTTTTTCATGAAAGACAACGAAATTATTGCTTTTTCAGAGGATGATTTCACGGATGACATCAAAGAAATCATGGCGAGCAAGCGTCATCGTGATTTCCCGATCCTTGATAGAAATGGTCATTATGTGGGAACCATTTCCCGCCGGAATTTGCTCGGTATCAAGAAACGTCGTCTGATCCTGGTCGACCACAATGAGCCGTCCCAGGCGGTCGACAACATCGAGAGCGCCGAGATTCTGGAGATCATCGACCATCATCGTCTTGGCTCGCTGGAGACAATGATGCCTGTGTACTTCCGCAATCAGCCGGTTGGCTGTACCTCAACGATTATTTACCAGCTTTACCAGGAGCAGGGGATAGCGATTCCGAAGAAGATTGCGGGACTTATGTGCGCGGCGATTATTTCCGATACGCTGCTGTTCCGTTCTCCTACCTGTACGCCGATGGATAAGGCGGCGGCGCAGGCGCTTGCTCAGATCGCCGAAATTGACTGCAAGGAGTTTGCAGCAGAAATGTTTGCGGCAGGCAGCAATTTAAAGAGCAAGACAGCGGAAGAAATATTTTATCAGGATTTCAAAAAATTTGAGCAGGACGAGACGACCTTTGGCGTGGCGCAGATCACTTCCATGACAGAGGGAGAGCTTGCGGGCGCAAAGGAAAAACTGCTCGCTTATATGGAGACTGCATTTGAGAATCAGCGTCTCACTATGCTGTTTTTCATGCTAACGGATATCTTAAATGAGTCTACCGAGCTGCTGTGCTTCGGAAAAGGTTCGGAAAACCTGGTCAAGGAAGCCTTCGGCAAAACTGTGGAGAATGGTTCTGTCATTCTGCCGGGCATCGTATCCCGCAAAAAACAGCTCATACCGACGCTGTTCTCCGCACTTCAGCAGTAAGCAGACGTTATTGCTGTCTGCAAAAGTGTTTTATTCCTGCAAGCAACGAGCCAGGCGGATGTGCCTGCACATCTGTTTGACTCCATAAGATCATCAAGGAGAAGGAGAAGCTTTGGGAAAACAGATTTGGAAAGCCGGCAATATGCTCTACCCGCTTCCGGCGGTCATGGTGAGCTGCAGACGGCCGGGAGAAAAAGCAAATATTATCACGGTAGCATGGACAGGAACGGTGTGCACCAATCCTGCCATGCTTTATATTTCCGTACGCCCGGAGAGACACTCCTATTCCATTCTCCGGGAGACCGGGGAATTTGTGGTGAATCTGACGACGGAAAAGCTTGCGCGCGCAACAGATATGTGCGGGGTACGTTCCGGGCGTGATATGGATAAATTCGCGCAGCTTCATCTTACGGAAGAACCCTCGCAGCATATAGCAGCGCCGGGGATCAGGGAATGTCCGGTCAATATCGAGTGTCGCGTCAAACAGGTGCTGGAGCTTGGCTCCCACCATATGTTTCTTGCGGAGGTGCTTGCCGTTCATGTTGATGAAGCTTATCTTGATAAAAACGGCAAATTTCATCTGAACGAGGCCGGGCTTCTGGTATACTCCCACGGCGAATACCATGCGGTCGGAGAGCTGCTTGGCACCTTCGGCTATTCTGTCAGAAAAAAAGAAACCTCTGGAAAACAGAAAAAAATAAAAACAAGATGTGGTACCAGGTCTGAAAAAAACAGAAAAAACGGTACATGATATTGTTTCAAAACCGTGTCGAATTTTGATAGAATTATGTCGATAAATTAATTTTTGTTTACAAATCCAAAGAATGTGATATAATGTTCGTTAAGGGCAGAGGAAAATGCACAGAAACACAGAGAACGAGCTTGCGAAAGATTCTGTGTTTGTGGGCATTTGACGAGCTTCTTGCTCATTTTAAGGGGAAAAGATTTTATACACAGGGGAAGAGTGTAAATAAAATATCAGAGGTGTCCAATGGAACAATATATTATCAAAGGCGGGAATCCTCTCGTCGGCGAGGTAGAAATTGGCGGCGCCAAGAATGCGGCACTGGGCATTCTTGCTGCGGCTATTATGACAGATGACACAGTTGTAATTGATAATCTGCCGGATGTGCAGGATATACATGCTTTGCTTGGAGCGATCAGAGGTATTGGCGCGAAGGTGGAAAAGGTCGGCAGAATGGCCTGGCAGATAAATGGCTCCGGCATCGGCAGCGTTAGTGTAGATTATGAATATATTAAGAAGATCAGAGCATCCTATTATCTGTTAGGAGCGCTGCTTGGAAAGTACAAGAGGGCAGAGGTTCCGCTTCCGGGCGGATGCAACATCGGGAGCCGGCCGATCGATCTTCATTTAAAGGGCTTTAAGGCACTCGGTGCGAAGACAAAGATTTCGCACGGTTCTATTATTGCAGAGGCGGAGCATCTGAGAGGAAATCATATTTACCTCGATACGGTTTCCGTAGGAGCTACTATTAACATCATGATGGCTGCCTCGATGGCAGAGGGACGCACCATTATTGAAAATGCTGCGAAGGAACCACATGTTGTAGATGTGGCGAACTTCTTAAACAGCATGGGGGCCAATATTAAGGGCGCAGGTACGGACGTTATCCGTATCCGCGGCGTGGAACGGCTCCATGCGACGGAGTATTCCATTATTCCGGATCAGATCGAGGCAGGCACCTTTATGTTTGCCGCGGCAGTCACAAAGGGCGACGTTATTGTAAAGAATGTGATCCCGAAGCATCTGGAGGCGACCACCGCAAAGCTGGTGGAGATCGGATGCCAGGTGGAGGAATTTGACGACGCAGTCCGCGTGGTTGCCACAAAGAGACTTACCAATACCAATGTAAAGACATTGCCGTATCCGGGATATCCCACAGACATGCAGCCGCAGATCGGTGTGGCGCTGGCGCTGGCGAGAGGGACAAGCCTGGTGACGGAGAGCATTTTTGAAAATCGTTTCAAATACGTGGATGAGTTGATGCGCATGGGCGCAGACATCAAGGTGGAAGGAAACACTGCCGTCATCTACGGAACAGAGAAGCTGACAGGAGCGCGCGTGAGTGCGCCGGATCTGCGGGCTGGCGCAGCGCTGGTAATCGCAGGGCTGGCAGCGGAGGGTATCACGATTGTAGATGATATCGTTTATATTCAGCGCGGTTACGAACATTTTGAAGAAAAGCTGCGCGGTCTCGGCGCAGAGATCGAGCGAGTTTCGACGGAAAAGGAAATCCAGAAATTCCGGCTGCGCGTAGGTTAAAAATATAATACTCTTATTCAGAGTGGTGGAGATACAAAGGATCTGTGAAGCCACGGCAACCCCGCGAAGGCGGAAGGTGCCAACCTGAGCGATTTATTCGAACAATAAGAGGATTTGCTATCAGAAAGATAGGGGTCCGCTTCGGACCTCTTTTTTTACACTCATAAATTAAAGGAGGACATAAGATGGAGAGAAGATTGTTTACATCTGAATCAGTAACTGAAGGACATCCGGATAAAATGTGCGATGCGATATCAGACGCGATCTTAGACGAGTTATTAAAGCAGGACCCGATGAGCCGCGTGGCGTGCGAGACTGCCACAACGACCGGCATGGTGCTGGTGATGGGTGAGATCACCACAAAGGCATATGTGGATATTCAGAAGATTGTGCGCGACACAGTGCGCGAGATCGGCTACACCAGAGGAAAATATGGTTTTGACGCAGACACCTGCGGTGTAATCACAGCGATCGACGAGCAGTCCCAGGATATCGCTCTCGGCGTGGACAAGGCGCTGGAGGCCAAGGAAAATACCATGTCCGAGGATGAGATCGAGGCGATCGGCGCAGGCGACCAGGGCATGATGTTTGGTTATGCGACAAACGAGACGGAGGAATATATGCCGTACCCGATCTGGCTGGCGCACAAGCTGGCGCTGAAGCTTACGGAGGTACGCAAAAATGGAACGCTTCCGTATCTCCGACCGGATGGAAAGACGCAGGTGACGGTGGAGTATGATGAGAATGACAAGCCGGTTCGTCTGGATGCGGTAGTGCTTTCCACACAGCACGATCCGGAGGCGACGCAGGAGCAGATCCATGCGGACATTAAGAAATATGTATTTGACGCCGTTCTTCCGCAGGAGATGGTGGACGATGATACAAAATTCTTTGTAAACCCGACCGGACGTTTTGTGATCGGCGGACCGCACGGGGACAGCGGACTTACCGGCAGAAAAATCATCGTGGATACCTACGGCGGCTATGCGCGCCACGGCGGCGGCGCTTTCTCCGGAAAGGACTGCACGAAGGTAGACCGCTCAGCGGCTTATGCGGCGCGCTATGCGGCAAAGAATGTGGTGGCGGCGGGACTTGCAGACAAGTGTGAGATTCAGCTTTCCTACGCGATCGGCGTGGCAAAGCCAACCTCTATCATGGTAGATACGTTCGGCACCGGAAAGCTTGCAGATGAAAAGATCACAGAAATTTTACGTGAACTCTTTGATTTCCGCCCGGCAGGCATCATTAAAATGCTTGATTTGCGTCGTCCGATCTACAAGCAGACGTCCTCCTATGGGCATTTCGGGAGATCAGACCTCGATCTTCCGTGGGAAAAGCTTGACAAGGTGGAAGCGCTGAAAGCATATTTATAGTTACAAGTTTACGCCAGCCTCAAACATCTGCTGTGCATGGAGCGAACAGTAACTATTTATAAAAAGTTTAGAAAAGCAGACGTTTGTTTAGGTGCAATTACGGCTCCTTTATGGTATACTTTCATTAGATATGATATTTTGCCATGAAGGAGCCGTTTGTATGAAACTAAAGACAAGACTGGTTATTTCTTTCTGCACGATTCTTCTGGTGCCCGTTTTGCTGCTGCTGATTTTTATGATGACGACAGGAAACCGTCAGCTTCAATATCTGGAGGAGTACGGCAACCGCCTGCAGCAGGAGGAAGGGATAAATCTGGAAGAGGAACAGGAGCTGCAGGGTACAAAAACGACACTTCCGGCAGCAGCAAGGATGGTGCCGGAGATTCGCAACTTTTTGAAAAATATAGCGATCGTAGCTATTCTGGTACTGCTCATCACTGCCTGTCTGCTGATCGGATGGATATACACCGGGATAAATGTCCCGCTTATGAAGCTGCGAAAGGCCACGCACAATATTGCCGAGGGGAATCTGGATTTTACGCTTGAGGTGGATGGAAACGATGAAATCAGCGATCTCTGCCGCGACTTCGAGGAGATGCGCCGCAGACTATGCGAGTCGAACGAAGAAAAGATCCAGTATGACCGGGAGAGCAAGGAACTGATCAGCAATATTTCTCATGACCTGAAGACGCCGATTACAGCGATCAAGGGCTATGTAGAGGGAATTATGGACGGCGTTGCGGATACGCCGGAGAAAATGAATCACTATATCCGCACCATTTACAATAAGGCAAACGATATGGACAGGCTCATCAACGAGCTGACGTTTTATTCGAAGATCGACACAAACCGCATCCCATATACCTTTAACAAAATCAATGTGAGCAGTTATTTTGAGGACTGCTGCGAGGAGGTCGGACTGGATCTGGAATCCAAGAATATCGACTTCTCCTACTTCAACTATGTAGATGAAAATGTTGAGGTCATTGCGGACGCCGAGCAGATGAAGCGCGTGATCAACAACATCATCGGCAATTCCGTGAAATATATGGATAAGCCGAAGGGACGCATCAATATCCGCGTGAAGGATGTCGGGGATTTTGTGCAGATTGAGATCGAGGACAATGGAAAAGGCATCGGACCAAAGGAGCTGCCGTATATTTTTGACCGCTTTTACCGCACGGACGCATCGCGCAATTCGTCGATGGGGGGCAGCGGAATCGGTCTTTCCATTGTGCGCAAGATTGTCGAGGATCACGGAGGAAAGATCTGGGCGACCAGCAAGCTTGGCACCGGAACCGTGATGTATTTTGTTCTGAGAAAAGTAACGGTTGAGTAATCGTTTAAAATAGCAGGAGGAAACAGTTATGAGCAAAATTCTTATTATTGAGGATGAAGAGAGCATTGCCGAGCTGGAGAAGGACTATCTGGAGCTGAGCGGATTTGAGGTGGAGACGGAACGGCGCGGCGATGTCGGCATGAAGAAAGCGCTGGAGGAAGATATCAATCTGCTGATTCTCGACCTGATGCTTCCGGAGGTGGACGGTTTTGAGATCTGCCGCCGCGTGCGTGAGCGCAAGGACATTCCGGTGCTGATGGTTTCAGCAAAGAAAGATGATATCGACAAGATCCGCGGCCTTGGGCTTGGCGCGGACGACTATATGACGAAGCCATTCAGTCCGAGCGAGCTTGTGGCGCGCGTGAAGGCGCATCTGGCGCGCTATGAGCGTTTGATCCACTCTAATATGAAAGAAAACGATATCGTGGAAATCCGCGGCATTAAGATTGATAAGACGGCGCGCCGTGTATGGGTGAACGGAGAAGAGCGCAATTTTACGACGAAGGAATTCGACCTGCTCACCTTCCTTGCGGAAAACCCCAACCATGTATTCACGAAGGAAGAGCTGTTCCGGGAAATCTGGGATATGGAATCCATTGGCGATATCGCTACCGTGACGGTACACATCAAAAAAATCCGTGAAAAAGTGGAGCAGGATACCTCAAAACCGCAGTATATCGAGACAATATGGGGCGTGGGATACCGCTTTAAGTTATAATTGCCGGCAGAGCGCCGGGAAAACGGAAACAAAGTCAAGCTTGGGAGGAAATAGCATGAAACTGATGATCGCTTCAGATATTCACGGCTCGGCGCGTTACTGCCGGGAGATGCTGACGGCTTTTGAGCGGGAGCAGGCGGACAGGCTGCTTTTGCTGGGTGATATTTTGTACCATGGACCGCGCAACGATCTGCCGGAGGAGTATGCGCCCAAAGAAGTGATCGCAATGCTGAACGCCAGGAAAAATCAGATATATTGTGTGCGGGGAAACTGCGATACCGAGGTGGATCAGATGGTTCTGGAATTTCCAATCATGGCAGACTACGGGATCCTGCCGGTTGGAGAGCGGCTGATTTATGTCACACACGGACACCGTTATAATATCAGTGCACTTCCGCCGCTGCAGCCGGGCGATATTCTGCTGCACGGACACACGCACATTCCGGCGTGGGAGCGCTTTGGGGATAACAATCTGTATCTCAATCCGGGTTCTGTATCTATTCCAAAGGCGGAAAGTCCGCATGGGTATATGATTCTGGAAAACACAGAGGCAGTGTGGAAAACGCTGGATGGGAAGCCTTATCATGTGGAAAATCTGGAATAATTGGCGGCATATATTTTTGCCGGAAGGAAAAAATCGGGCAGTGGCTTTTGGGCCTCCACCCGATTTATTTTTCAATTTTTAATACCGTTAGAACTGAAAAATGATTCCGATAATCGCGGAAGCAATTACCACGAGGATCGGATGGAAATCTTTTTTCTTTAAAACAAGATAAATGACCACCGCCAGAATAATTGCCTTGTAGTTAAACAAATCTGCAATATTTTTTGTAACCTCAAACTGGTCGGGACAGAGCAGGGCGATTTTGGCAACGCCAAGTCCGGCAGCAATGATCAGTCCGGTTGACGCCGGGCGCAGTCCGTAAAAAATATCCTGCACAAGCTGCGATTCCTTGAATTTACTTAATATTTTCGAAATCAGAATAATAATGATCACGGACGGCAGTGCGAGAAAGAGCGGTCCGATGATAGCGCCCGGCAGCCCGAAGGAGGTAAATCCGACATAGGTTGCCATGTTTACGCCCATAGGTCCCGGAGTGGACTCGGAAATCGCGATCATATCTGCGACGTCCTGCGCGTTGAACCAGCCGGTAGCAGCTCCCATCTCATAGAGGAAGGGGAGCGTAGCCAGACCGCCGCCGATTGCAAAAAGTCCTGTCTTAAAAAATTCATATGCTAAACGGATCAATCCTGTCATTTCTTTGCACCTCCTGCGATTCCTGTACGTTTAAAGAGCACGCCTGCCGCGCCGGCGAGAACAACGATGAGCGCCGGAGATAACGGTGTGAACAGTGATAAAAGCAAAACCGCGATACAAATGCCAAGACAGATTTTGTCGACGACAGATTTTTTTGCCAGCTTGACAACCGCATTAAAGATCAAAACGCAGACGCAGGCGCGGATGCCGTTGAAGGCATGCTTTACGACCGCAAGGTCAGCAAAGTTTGTCAAAAATGCGGCGATCAGTGTGATGATGATGATGGACGGTGTGACCATGCCGAGCGTAGCTGCGACAGCGCCGATAACGCCACGATTTTTATAGCCCACGAAGGTAGCTGTGTTGATGGCGATGATGCCGGGAGTACACTGCCCGATCGCAAAATAATCCATCAGCTCATCCTCGGTTGCCCAGTGATATTTTTCCACGACCTCCCGCTGGAGCATGGGCAGCATGGCGTAACCTCCCCCGAAGGTGAATGCACCGATTCGAAAGAAAACCATAAATAAATTCACAAGTTCTTTCATGTTGATTCCTCCTGAATAATATACTCACCCCGGGCGTCTCAGAGGAAACGCCATATATGGGCGGAGTAGTAACATGATATCATAAAAAAACAGAGACGGGAAGTCTCTTTTGCGTTCTTTTTCGGAAGAGGTATTTCTTTTTTTGCGGGGGATTGCTATACTGTATTCAGCGGGATTTTTCCTGTTTCACGCAGTATTTTCAAGCAGAAAAAAGAAGGGCTGCGTGTTTGGGGCAAGAAGATCAGAGGAGGTACAGTAAAATGACGTCACAGAAATTTTTAGAGATATTAAAACAGGCGGCGAAGCTGAAGGTGACGCCGCGGCACTGCTACACAGAAAAAGACCGGGCGGAGAGCGTCGCCGATCATAGCTGGAGGATTGCGCTGATGGCGATGCTGCTGTCCGGGGAGGAGGAATTTCAGGATGTGAATATGGATCGTGTGATCCGTATGTGCCTGATTCACGATCTTGGGGAATCCTTCACAGGAGACATCCCCACTTTTGAAAAATCGGATGCGGACACGCAGACGGAGGATGAGCTGTTTTTAAATTGGGTGCAGAGCTTTCCGGAGCCGCAGCGGAAGGAATGGCAGACGCTTCTGGCGGAAATGGAACGTCTGGAGACAAAGGAAGCGAAAACCTACAAGGCGCTGGATAAGCTGGAGGCGCTGATTTCCCACAACGAATCGGATATTTCCACCTGGCTTCCGCTGGAATATGAACTGCAGCTTACCTATGGGCAGGAAAACATGCAGTTTTCGGAATATCTGCGCGGCTTCCGGCAGACGATCGATGAGTGGACGCGAAAGAAAATCGCGGAGGAAGCACCGGGGCATACTGAACAATGACTTTTTGCCAGGGCTGGGGAATTTGCATCGATTTTTTGGGGTCGCGCACTTTCGGAATCGATGAGAACAGTCGAATCTGTCATGCGGCTCATAATATAGATCGGAGGTGGGACGTATCAATACCTATGCAGAACTTTCTTATTTTCATATCGGGAATGCCATCGGCGGCTCGCAGGAGTGGATGACAGACCCCTGGATGAGGCTGTGCGGCTGTGCGGCGCTGGCTGCTGTGGACAGTTGTATTTATTTTACGCTTTTTTGTGGAGAAAAGAGGCTGTGCCCCTTTGACGTGCATCATCTGACAAAGGCACTGTACCGGCGTTTCGCGGGGATTATGAAGCCGTACCTCAGACCAAGATACAGCGGAGTGTCGAAGCTTTCTCTCTATGAGGATGGAATGAATGCGTATCTGAAAGATATGAAAAACGAACGGCTGGGAATGAGACTTTTTCCAGCGGGGCAGCCCCTTGCGGACGCGCAGGCTGTGCTGACAGGTCAGATTGACCGGAAGTACATTGTGCCGTTTCTGCTGCTGAATCCGGTTTCCGGAGAATGGCGCGATTATAAGTGGCACTGGTTCCTGATTGCGGGCTATCGCTGGGAGGAGGACAGACTTTTTGTAAAAACGATTACCTACGGGAACAGTACATGGCTCCCCTTTGATGGACTGTGGGACACTGTGAATGATGATAACGGGGGCATGATTTTGTATTATTTTCGGGAGGACTGCAAAAACATCTGATGTCATTCTGAGAATTTATAGCATTTTTCAAAAATATGTGTGTGAAAAACATCCGCAAAACAAATAAAAATGCGGATGTTTTTTTGAAGAAGAAATATTGACGAAAAACTTTGTTCATAGTATAATTTGAAAAAGTATCCACAAAATATTTGAAAATGCGGAGCTATTTTTAAATAAGGAGGAATGAAATGATGAAAACACGGGCGGAATGTCTTGAAAAATATGGGTCGGATTATTTTATTGAGAAAAAAATAGAAGAGGGCGTATTATTCAGGGTTGGAAAAGGAATATATTCGGAAAAGAAATATGTTCCGGAAATTGCGATGTTTGTATATAAATATCCGAATGCAGTTGTAACGATGAAGAGTGCTTTTTTCTTTCACAGTTTAACTGACGTAATACCAGATGAATGTGACCTTGCGACAACACGTGACGCGACAAAAATCAAGGACAAAAGAGTAAAGCAATATTTTGTTCCGGATGATTTTTTTGAGGAAGGCATTGAAACTACTAATTATAAAGGTT
Source organism: uncultured Marvinbryantia sp. (assembly GCF_905201705.1). Lineage (GTDB taxonomy): Bacteria > Bacillota > Clostridia > Lachnospirales > Lachnospiraceae > Marvinbryantia. The sequence continues at coordinate 133,443 of NZ_CAJKOX010000005.1, read as the reverse complement.
ATGACATACGGGTCTACAATAAAGAGCGTATGCTTATTGAACTTGCGCGATATAAAAGTAAGCTGCCGTTTGATTATTATAAAGAGATTGTTCTGAATTATCGGAAAATACTTCCGCGATTGGATATACAAAAGATTCAGGACTATGCTTTGATAGCGCCGAAGAGTAATAAGGTGCTTGAAACTTTACAGTTGGAGGTGTTCTGATGATAAATCTGGAGAAAATGGCAGAAAGATACAGAGCCGCTGGCTATTCAGAACGAAATGCGGAGGCACGTGTGTGTCAGGATATAGTGTTAAAAGCAATTGAGAAAAGTGATTTGGGAAGAAATGTAACAATTAAGGGCGGCGTTGTTATGCGCAGTATTACGGGAAATGTGAGACGTGCTACGGAAGACCTTGATCTGGATTTCATAAGGTATTCATTGGAAGATGATTCTATTAGGTACTTTATTTCAAAATTAAACTGTCTTGATGGAATCAGAATACAAATTAAAGGAAACAAAATTGAGCAGCTTTCCCAGCAGGAGTATAGTGGAAGACGTGTATATATTACCATTGAAGATGAGGAGGGGAATTCCATTGAAAGTAAGATTGACCTTGGCGTTCATGCCAATATGGAAATAGAGCAGGATACATATTGCTTCGATGTTTGTATGGACGAAGAGGGAGCAAGTCTACTGATTAATTCCTGTGAACAGATTTTTGCGGAGAAACTGAGGTCGTTATTACGCTTTGGTCCCCTTTCAACAAGATACAAAGATATATTTGATTTTTGTTATTTAAAAGACCATGTAAACATGTTAAGACTTTCAGAATGTATAAAGACCTATATTATTGATGAACCATCCATGAGAGAAAAGGATATGAAGGGGATACGGAAGAGAGTATCTGCTACATTTTCAAATCGGCGGTTTAGAAATAATTTAGAGCATGCCGGAGATAGAAACTGGTTACAAATTGATGTGGAAGCTGCATTTAAGATGATTCAGGATTTTTTGGAGACTGTTAGTTTGTAAAAAGGCATACATTTTCATGCATAATTTCCTGCAAACTGTCAATACTTGGAATACCTTGATTGACAGGAGGACACTATGCGGATAAAAAACCAGAAAAACAAATGGAGGCGTGCACTGGCTTTGCTGGCGGCTACGACGGCCTGTTCCCTGTTGTTCCCGCAGATGCTTTTTGGCGATTGTATCAGAGCGGTTGTGTCGGAAAAACAGGAAAATTGTCTGACGGAAGAAGAGTATGTCAGTCTTTTTCGATTAGATGAAAGCAAATACAAAATTGAGTGGAAATTCCTGCAAAATGATTGACGAATCCTGTGCGTAATGGTAAATTTAATATATATCATTACTGTCATGGGAAAAGCAATCTGACCCCATGATAGCGGCAAAGGGGTGATTTGAATGGCAGAAGCGAATATGAGTGTGGTAAGAAGAATGGTGCAGGACAGCAAGTATCTGGTTGTCATTACGGGGAGCGGCCTGCAGCGGGAATGCGACGGACACCAAAGCCTCAGGGATCAGGAGCGTGCGTACAATATTGAGGCGGAATATGGTTATTCTCCGGAAGAGATGTTCAGCAGCGCGTTTTACAATACCCGCACAGAGCCTTTCTACAATTTCTACAAAAAGGAGATCCTTTCGCAGGACCTGAAGCCGGGACCGGCTTATAAGGCGCTTGCGAAGCTGGAGCGAAAAGGAATTTTAAAGACGATCATCACAAGAGAAATTTACGGACTGAGCCGTGAGGCGGGCTGCAAAAATGTACTGGAGCTGCACGGAAATGTGGGAAATAATCATTGTCCGCGCTGCGGCAGAACCTACTCGAAGCAATATCTGAAGGATGCCAAAAAGGTGCCGCTCTGCGAGGACTGTATGCTTCCGATCCGTCCGGGCATCCGCCTTTTTGGGGAAATGGTGGATAACAGCCAGATGACAAAGATGGCAAATGAAATTTCAAGAGCGGACGTGCTGCTGGTGCTTGGCGCACGTCTCGATCCGGAATTTTGCGATCACAATCTTTCTTATTATAAGGGCAATAAGGTTATTCTCCTGACGAACCGGGAAACCTACGGCGATGCAAATGCGGATTACGTGATTCACGGCAGCTTAAATGAGCTGGTACCGCAGCTTTTGTGAGAGGAAACAGGCGATACGCGGATTATACATAAGGTATTCTTTGATTTAGCAGGAATGCACCGGCAGCAGGCTGGTGCATTCCTTATAATGAGTGATGTTTAATTCGCATATTGTAATCGGCGGCAATCAGAGCGGCTTCATGTACTGAATCGCCTGGTCCCCCATATTGAACAGTAAATCGAGAATGGAGACATTGTGCTCAAATTCTCCGAAAAGCTGCGGATATTCCGGATAGTCGCTGTAATCCATCCAGGTCAGCTTAATTCCCGCGTCCCTAAAGCAATCTTCTGCAATGTAATCCTGCGCCGCCGGACCGGAGAGATATTCCGTGCCGCCGCTGTCCCTTACCAGACCGACCAGACGCTCCGTCTTGCCGTCCACGAGCTGATAATCGGACGACCAGGTGATTTTTGTGGCAATGCCGAGCATTCGGCAGATTTCCGTCAGAAACAGGTAGTTGATACGGCTTAAATATTCTTCATTGCGGCACTTTTCATAGATTTCCTGAATCTGCGGTCCATATTCCTTAAAGGCGGGAGCGTGTGCATAATTCAGCGTGATGGCGTGCCAGTGCTTGTCTATCCAGTCGTGACCGGAAACCTTTGTCTCGTTGATTTTCTGATAGAAATTTCCTTTGCTTTCCACCGGGATCGTGAGCCACTGCAGTCCGTTCGCTGTTTTGATCTTGTTGCGGTTGCGCCAGTCGCGGCGCGTGTACTGCATATCATCGTATAAAATAAATTCGTCCACCATGCGGATCATATCGAAATAACCCTTCCATGGAATATAATTTGACTGTAAAATAGCAACCTTCTTCACGAAAAAGACCTCCCTGAACCAAATAATCATGGAATGCTGCCTGTGCAGATCCGGTTAAAATTCGCATCGCGAATGGGATCTGCTCACGGCGTGAACAATGAGCATTATACCACAAAATCCCTATGCCGTACAATAGAAAGAGATTGAGATTTTAAGAGGGCAATGCTATAATTGTAGCTATCCGGTCATGCAAACCGCGGAACTCGTTCTGTGAAGGCAGACCGCTGCCGTCGGAAAGTGGAAGGTGACGAAAGCGGGAACAGGGGAAGCGGCGGCAGTGAAGCCGGATACAGGTTTATTAAGGGTGACATACGATGAAAAAAATTATGATTTTAGGGGCATCCTACTCGCTGATTCCGCTGATCCATGCGGCGCAGCGGCTTGGATGCTATACGATAGCAGCGAGCATTCCCGGAGATTACCCGGGGTTTGCGGCCGCCGACGAGAGCTGCTGCTGCGATATCACAAAACCGAAAGAGGTGCTGCAGGCGGCAGAGCAGCTGCAGGTGGATGGGATCGCTACCTGCTGCATGGACGTTGGGCTGCGCAGCCTTGGCTATGCGGTAACGAAGCTTGGTCTGCCGGGACCGTCCTGGGAGACGGTGCAGAAATGTACTGACAAATATAAAATGAAGCAGGCATTTATGCGGGCGGGCGTGCAGACGGCGGCATTTTTTCAGATACATAATGAGGACGAGCTTGCGGATGCCTGCGACTGCCTTTCGTTTCCGGTAATCATAAAGGCGGTGGATCAGATGGGAAGCCGCGGCATTTTTCGCTGCGATACAAGAGAAGAAGTGTTTGCGCGCTATCCGCAGACGATGGCGGCGACTGGAAAGGACTACTGTATTCTGGAGGAATTTCTGATCGGTACCATGTTTGGCGTGGAGGCGATGATACAGCATGGAAGGCTTGCTTATTTCCTGCCGCTTGGGAATGTCCTGCATCAGGCGAATCCGCCGTTTCCGATCGGACATTACGTGCCGTGGACGGAAGGTCAGCCGTTTGAAGAAAAAATCCGGGCGCAGATTGAGCGCGCGGTGCGTGCGCTTGGCGCGGACAACTGCCCGATGGATTTTGATATGATGCTGCGCGACGGGGAAATATATGTGATTGAGGCGACGGCGCGCGCGGGCGCCACCTGCATTGCCGAGCAGGTCGGCATTCATTTTGGACTGGATTATTACGAGGCGATTGCACGGCTCTGCATCGGAGAGCCGGTCGCAGAGCTTTTTCAGAAGGAAAAAAGCGCGCGCGTTCCCAGTGAGGTGCGTCTTTTAGAGGCGGCAAAGGGCGGCGTTGTGCAGGAAATTGTTCCAGGCACAGCGGTGGGTGGCAATCTGGTAGATCTGTCGTTTAATGTTTCTGCAGGCGATACTGTCCGGCCGATGGAAAACGGCAGGGACCGCATCGGGCAGGTGATCGTAAAGGGTAATACTCCGCAGACTTGCCGGAAATTCCTCGGCGAGGTGCTGGAAAGGATACAGGTAAAGGTGAGCGATGAGTAAGGACACAAAGAAAAAAACATCACTGTGGATTTATGTGATTTTGCATATCAGCCTGATGTTCAGCTCTATCAGCGGTCTGCTTTCCAAAAAGGCAGCCTATGCAGATTTTTTTTCGCCGGAGTGGTTCGCGTTTTATTTTGGGATGCTGCTGATCATGTTTCTTTATGCGATCGTATGGCAGCAAATTTTGCGGCATCTGCCGCTCTCGGTGGCTTATGCAAACAAACCGGTCGGATTGGCGTGGGGCATGATCTGGGGCGCGCTTTTCTTTCAGGAGGAGATTACCTGGAACATGATTCTTGGCTCGCTGGTGATTTTTATTGGAATTTATTTGGTGGTGACAGCAGATGGATAACAGTGTATGGATGCATGTGGGGATCATGGTCTGCTCGGTATTTGTGGCGTCTGTGTCGCAGATTTTGCTGAAAATATCGGCAAACAGGAGCTACCCGTCAAAAATAAAAGAATATCTCAACAGCTATGTCATCAGCGGCTATGCGCTGCTGTTCTTGTCAACGATCCTGACGATGCTCGCGTTGAAAAAAATGCCGCTGTCGTGGCAGACGGTCATTGAATCCAGCGGATACTTTTTTGTGTTCGTGATGGGACATTTTATATTAAAGGAAAAGATTTCCAGGCGGAAAATTTTCGGGCTTCTGGTGATCTTCGCCGGGATTATAATATTTTTACTATGAAAAAAGAAGGAGAACAGAAAATGCTTCTGTCGATTGTGATTCCATGCTATAATTCGGCGCACACTATCGGGAAGGTGGTGGAGACGAGCATGGAAGTGATTGAAAAAATAGAAGGCCTGGAGTGTGAATTTGTGCTTGTGAATGATTTCTCACGCGATGACACCTGCCGGGCGATCTGGGAACTTGCAAAAAAATATCCGAATGTAAAGGGGATTTCGCTTGCGAAAAACTTCGGGCAGCACAACGCGATTATGGCGGGACTTCACGCTGCCGAGGGCGATTACGTCATGGGGATGGATGATGATATGCAGACGCATCCGTCGCAGATCCCGGCGTTCATTGAGAAAATGAATGAAGGCTATGATCTGGTGTTCGGCGTTTTTAAGAAGCGAAAATTCGGCTTTATGAAGAATCTCACAAGCCGGATTGCTTCCTTTATCATGTGGCATATGGTGGAGCGCCCGAAGGGGCTGGAGGCGAGCAATTACTGGTGCTGCCGCAAATATGTGCGCGATGAGCTGATCCAGTATGACGGCTACAATCTATACCTTCAGATTCTCTTTTACCGCACGACCGGAAATATCGCCAATATTGAGATCGAGCATTATGCGCGGGAGGAAGGGCAGTCAAACTACAATTTCCGCAAGTCTTTTAAGCTGTTCATGTCATTTATGAACTACACCGTTATCCCGCTGCGGATCGCCACAATTACCGGTACGCTCTTTTCGCTTGCAGGCTTCATCGGAGCGATCGTCGTGTTTGTGCGCAAGATTCTTGACCCGACCATCACGGTTGGCTGGTCGTCGACTATGTGCGTCATGATGATCCTGTTTGGCTTTGCGTTCCTGATGCTGGGGATCATCGGGGAGTATATCGGAAAGCTGATATTGAATGTCAATAAAACGCCGCAGTATGTGGTGCGGGAAACGATTAATGTGGAAAAAGAAAAACCTACCGAATAGGACTGCTGCCGGGCAGATGAAGTATAAACTGCCCGGCGGCAGTCTTTTTATATATTTTTTTGCAAGGTTTTTGGGAATCTGGTGTATAAGTATATGAGAGTATAAAGGAAGCTGCGGCGGAAGGGAGGAAACGGATGGACGAGGATATTATGGAGCTGTTTGTCAAAAAAGACCAGCAGGGCGTCGAGCTGATCGCGTAGCGCTATGAGAAGCTGATCCGCTACATTGCCGTGACAATCCTGCGCAGCAGGGAGACGGTTGTGGAGGAGTGCATTAACGATGTTTACTTAAAGCTCTGGAACCATGCGGCGGATTATGATTATCAAAAGGCGTCATTCAAAACGTACCTGAAGGCGGTCACGCGCAACACGGCGCTGAATCATCTGCGGAAGCTGCGCAGGCTGGAGGAGCTGGAAGGGCTGGATGAGTCGGACACTCTGCAGCCAGAGTACATAGACTACAGTCAGGGACCGGAGCAGAAAATAATTATCCGAGAGGAAGTGGACGCGCTGCGCCGGGTTCTTGCGGGAATAAAACAGAAGGATAAGGAAATAGTGCTGCGCCGTTTCTACTATCTTCAGAGCACCCGACAGATCGCCCGGGCGATGGGTATGTCGGAGAATGCGGTGGACAGCAGACTGTCCAGATTAAAGAAAAAAATCCGGAAACGTTATGAAAAGGAGGTGGCGGGATGAGCTTGTGGAGCCAGGCACGTCTGATAGACATTATGAGCCAGATAGATATGGAGCTGGCGGCGGAGGAAATCCCGGAAGGGGATCTTGAAAAGGTGGAATTTCCCACGGAACACAAAAATAGCCGGAATAAACGGAAAACAGTGATTTTATCCGGGGTTGCCGCTTCCGTTGCACTGACGGCAGTGGCCGTGTTTGTGTGCAGAAAGCATGATTTATTCAGGCGCGCGGCATAAAAAAAGCGTGCAGATAAGGAGAGGAAAATGTTAGAAAAATTAATTTCGATCGTAGCAGAGCAGTTAAATGTGGAGGAAGAAGAGGTAAGACCTGAGACGGATTTTCGAAAAGACCTCGGAGCGGATTCTCTGGACCTTTTTGAACTGGTGTCCGCGCTGGAGGAAGAATACGACGTGGAGATACCGTCTGAGGAGCTGGAAAAGCTGAACACGGTACAGGCAGTTGTGGATTATCTGGAGGAAAAGGGGAGCTGGAAATGAGAAAGACGGCAATCACGGAATTGCTTGGTATACAGTATCCAATTCTCCAGGGCGGCATGGCATGGGTAGCGGAAAGTACCCTTGCGGCCGCCGTTTCTAATGCAGGGGGACTTGGGATTCTTGCGGCGGCGAATGCGCCGTATGAATATGTGAAGGAGCAGATTAAGAAGGTAAAGGAGCAGACAGATAAGCCGTTCGGGCTGAATATTATGCTGCTCAGCCCCTATGCGGAGGATATTGCGCATCTTGCTGCACAGGAGCGGGTTCCGGTGGTGACTACAGGAGCGGGTAATCCGGGAACATACATGACGATGTGGAAAAATGCGGGTATTCGCGTAATTCCGGTAGTTGCTTCAGTGGCACTTGCAAAAATGATGCAGCGGAGCGGTGCGGACGCAGTAATCGCGGAGGGCTGCGAGTCTGGCGGTCATGTCGGTGAGACGACTACTATGGCGCTGGTGCCGCAGGTGGCGGATGCCGTGGAGATTCCGGTGATCGCAGCGGGCGGAATCGGCGACGGACGCGGCTTTGCGGCGGCGATGATGCTTGGCGCGCAGGGCGTCCAGATGGGCACGCGCTTTCTGGCTGCAAAGGAATGTGTGATACATCAGAATTATAAGGATCGTGTTCTGCGGGCGAAGGATATCGACACTGTTGTGACGGGGCGCAGTACCGGGCATCCGGTGCGCACGCTTCGCAATAAGATGACACGGGAATATCTCCGGATGGAGAAGGAGGGCGGCAGCTTTGATAAGCTGGAAGCACTGACGATCGGCGGACTGCGCCGGGCGGTGCTGGAGGGCGACGCCGATCAGGGCTCCATGATGTCGGGTCAGATTGCCGGGCTGGTGAAAAGAGAACAGACCTGTCGTGAAATCCTTGAGGAGGTCATGACGCAGGCGGAGGAGCTGCTGCATGGGTAAAGATGCACGGGTTTTTGGTACCCGGAAACAGTGGAAGCTGCAGGCAAAGGAGAAATAATGGCGAAGACAGCATTTTTATTTCCGGGCCAGGGAGCGCAGTATGTGGGAATGGCGCGGGAGTTTTATGAGGAATATGAGGAGAGCCGCCGGGTGTTTGCGCTGGCGTCCCAGGCGGCAGGCTTTTCGCTGGAGCAGCTCTGCTTCACGGAAAACGACAGAATTAACGAGACACCGTTCACGCAGCCGGCGCTTTTGACAGCGTGCTGCGCAATATTGGGCGCGGCGGAAAAGGAAGGAATCCGCGCGGATGCCGCGGCGGGATTGAGCCTTGGCGAATACTGTGCTCTGACGGCTGCCGGCAGCTTTTCTTTCACGGACGCTGTGAAAATTGTATGCAAACGCGGCGTTTATATGCACACCGCAGTGCCGGAGGGAGAAGGCTGCATGTGCGCAGTGCTTTCCAGAAAACCGCTGCCGATCGAAGAAATCTGCGCGGAAACGGCGGGCATAGTCAGCCTGGCAAACGATAACTGTCCTGGACAGCAGGTCATTACCGGCGAAAAAGAGGCTGTCCGGGAAGCGGCAGAGCGGCTGCTGGCAGCGGGTGCGGCGCGCACGGTGATGTTAAAGGTCAGCGGACCGTTCCACTCGCCGATGCTCAAAGGCGCCGGAGAGAAGCTGGAGTCATTTCTGGAGACGGTCGATATCCGCAGACCGGAGCTGCTTTTTGTATCCAATGTGACGGCAAAGGCGGAGAATGACCCGCGGGCGCTAAGAAAGCTGCTGGGGCAGCAGGTGTTTTCGCCCGTACTCTGGCAGCAGAGTATGCGCTGTCTGATCGGGGAGGGCGTTGACACGTTCATTGAGATCGGACCGGGAAAGACGCTCAGCAATTTTATGAAAAAAATCGACGGCTCTGTGAAAATGTATCATATTGAAAAGCCGGAGGATCTGCGCGCTGTGCTGGCGCAGACGAAATGAGCGGAAGGAAGCAGGAGAAGGCTGTGCAGATGCAGCCGGGATAAAAAGTGAAAAACCAGGAGGAAGCTATGCTGAAAGGAAAAATTGCACTGGTGACAGGCGGCGGGCGCGGAATCGGCAGAGAGACGGCGCTCACGCTTGCAGGATATGGCGCGGATGTGGCGGTAAACTACAGCGGCTCGCGCGATGCAGCGCAGGAAACGGCTGCGGAGATAGAAGCGATGGGAAGGCGCGCTCTGGCGATCCGGGCGGATGTCACAAAGGAGGAAGAATGCGCCGCAATGTTCCATGAGATAGCAGAGAAGCTTGGAAGAATTGATATTCTGGTAAACAATGCCGGGATTACCAGAGATGGACTGGCGGTGCGCATGAGCGCGGAGGCATTTGACGCCGAATCCCTTGAGCATGCTCAGAAGCGCGGCGCGAAGATTTATGCGGAAATCGGCGGATACGGCGCTACCTGCGATGCGTTTCATATGACCTCGCCGGAGGAAAACGGGGAGGGTGCGGCGCGCGCGATGCAGCTTGCTATGCAGGAGGCAGGGCTGACGCCCGGGGAGGTGCAGTACATCAACGCACACGGAACAGGAACGCATCACAATGATTTATATGAGACACGCGCGATTAAAAAAGCGTTCGGGAAGGATGCATATGCGCTGAATGTCAATTCCACGAAATCCATGACCGGGCATATGCTCGGGGCGGCAGGAGCGGCGGAGTTTATTGTCTGCGTGAAGAGCGTGATGGAAAACTACATCCATGCCACGGCTGGTTTCCGGGAAGCGGAGGCAGAGATGGATCTGAATTATACGAAGGAACCGGTGGAACGCGAGGTGACAGCCGCTATCAGCAATTCACTTGGCTTCGGCGGTCACAACGGCAGTCTGCTGGTGAAGAAGTATACAGAATGATGCCAGACAGGACGGCAGGCTGGCACGGCACAGGAGCAGCCTTTTGATATAGAAATTTGCGGGGTGAAGGATATGGAATTAACTTTAAATGAGATATTTCATGTGATCGATAAGGTGCAGCAGGCGGGGCTTGCCTCGTTTTCGTACCGGGATGCGGACACAAAGTTACATATTAAAATGCAAAATACGACAGACAGAGCGGGTGCGGCAGGCATCAAAGGTATGGACGGAGATGCGGTAGGCGCCAAAGGTGCGGACAGCGATGCAACAGACAAAGCAGGTACGGACAACAATGCGACAGGTGCCAAAGGTACGGACAGCAATGCGGCAGATAAAGTAGGTGTGGACCGCGCGGAGAATATGGTATACATCGAGTCCCCGATGGTGGGAACCTTCTATGCCGCTCCGTCAGCAGATAAAGCGCCGTTTGTTTCCGTTGGTGATACCGTCAGAAAAGGGCAGGTTGTTGCAATCATAGAAGCGATGAAGCTGATGAATGAGGTGGAAGCGGAGCGTGGGGGCATCGTAGAGGAAATTCTCGCCAGGAACGAGCAGCTCGTGGAGTTTGGACAGCCGCTTTTCCGTTTGCGCGCTGCGGACGGGGAGAGTAAATAGCGTGTGGTCTGCACGGATGAGGAGAGTAATATGTTAAATGTAAATCAGATTATGGAGATTTTACCGCACCGGTCGCCGTTTCTGCTGGTGGACCGCATTGACGAACTGGAGCCGGGAAAGCGGGCGGTCGGCTGCAAGGCGGTAACATATAATGAACCGTTTTTTGCCGGACATTTTCCACAGGAACCGGTGATGCCTGGCGTTTTAATATGTGAAGCGCTGGCGCAGGTCGGGGCTGTCGCGCTGCTGTCCTGCGAGGAGCACCGCGGAAAGCTGGCGCTCTTTGGAGGAATCCGGAACGCGCGTTTCCGCCGGAAGGTGATTCCGGGAGATGTGCTGCGTCTGGAGACAGAGCTGATAAAGCTGCGCGGTATGATCGGCGTGGCGAAGGCGACGGCGTATGTGGATGGCAAGGTCTGCACGGAGGCGGAGCTGACCTTTGTGATCCAGCAGGACAGCGAAAAGTAAGGGAAAAGCATATGTATCAGAAAATTTTAGTTGCAAACAGAGGTGAAATCGCTGTGCGCATTATACGTGCGTGCAGAGAAATGGGAATCTGCACCGTGGCAGTCTGCTCAGAGGCGGACAGGGAGGCGCTGCATGCGCAGCTTGCGGACGAGTGCATCTGCATCGGCGGGGCAAGACCGGCGGACAGCTATTTAAATATGGAAAGTATTTTAAGCGCCGCGGTTGCATCCGGCGCGGAGGCTGTGCATCCGGGATTTGGGTTTCTGTCAGAAAATACCCGATTTGCCGGAATGTGCGCGCGCTGTGGAATTGCTTTTATCGGTCCGTCGCCGGAATGCATTGCACGCATGGGCGATAAAGCGGAGGCGCGCAGAATGATGATGCAGGCGGGTATTCCGGTGATTCCGGGAACGGAAGCTGCAGTGACGGATGTCGGGGACGCCCGCCGTTTTGCAGATGGGATCGGCTATCCGGTGATCGTCAAGGCGTCCGCCGGAGGCGGCGGAAAAGGAATGCGCGTGGTGGAAAAACCGGAGCAGTTTGAGGAAGCCTTTCGGGTTGCGCAGCGGGAGACGGAACTGGCTTTCGGCGATAATCATATGTATATTGAAAAGTATCTTCACCCGGTACGTCACATAGAGTTTCAGATACTTGCCGACCGGGAGGGTAACACCATTCATCTTGGGGAGCGCGACTGCTCCATTCAGCGAAGGCATCAGAAGCTTATAGAGGAAACCCCGGCAATGCTTTTATCAGAAGAGCTGCGGACCAGGATGGGGAAGGCTGCCGTTGCCGCTGCAAAAGCTGCCGGGTATTACAGTGCGGGAACGGTGGAATTTCTTGTAGATGCCGAAAATCACTTTTATTTTATGGAAATGAATACGCGTATCCAGGTAGAGCATCCTGTCACAGAGATGGTAACAGGGACAGATCTGATCAAAGAAATGATCCGCATTTCGGCGGGCGAAAAGCTCTCTTATTGTCAGAGTGATATCTGCGCGCGCGGACATGCGATCGAGTGCCGCATCACGGCGGAGGATCCGAAGCGCGGGTTTCTTCCATGTACAGGAACAGTCACGGAGCTGCATATTCCGGGCGGAAATGGAGTCCGCGTGGATACGATGCTGTATCGGGGCTGCGAGATATTGCCCTATTACGATTCGATGCTTGCAAAGGTGATCGTCCGCGGCAGAGACCGGGCGGAGGCGATCAGCAGAATGCGAAGCGCGCTTGGCGAGCTTGTGATCGAGGGCGTGACGACAAACCTGGATTTTCAATATGAGCTGATTGGAAGCGCGGAGTTTGCCGCCGGGGATGCGGAAGCGATTAATGCGCGGCTGGGGTGACAGGAGGACAGAGATTGCGATGCTGAGAGAACGTTTTAAAAGGAAGACAGACGAGATATCCCAATCAGAGATAACGAAAATGCAGTCGGTCAGGAAAGGGCAGGTGCCGGACGGGATGTTCCGCAAATGCAGCGGCTGCCGGAGGATCCTTTATGAGGAAGATGTGCAGAAAAACTGGTATTGCTGCCCGGAATGTGGAAAACATTTCCGGATAGAACCGTCCGTGAGGATAAGTCTTACGGCGGACGCCGGGAGCTTCCGGGAGTGGGACGCAGAGCTTGTTGGAAATGATCCGCTTGCGTTCGACGGATATGAGGAAAAGCTGCAGCAGCTTCGGGAAAGCACGGGCATCAAAGAGGCTGTGTTGACAGGAGAGGCACTGATCGGCGGTATCCGCACAGCAATTGGAGTGACGTCGGCGGATTTTCTGATGGGAAGCATGGGGACGGCGGTCGGGGAAAAAATCACGCGCATGATCGAGCGCGCGACGAAGGAACGGTTGCCGGTAGTTCTCTTCTGCTGCTCCGGCGGGGCGCGTATGCAGGAGGGGATTTTTTCGCTGATGCAGATGGCGAAAACATCGCAGGCCCTGAAAAAGCATGATGAGGCGGGACTTTTGTATGTTCCGGTACTGACAGATCCGACGACCGGAGGCGTGACGGCAAGCTTTGCGATGTTGGGAGATGTGATCCTTGCAGAGCCGGAGGCACTGATCGGTTTTGCCGGATCGCGCGTGATACGTCAGACGATCGGGCAGAAGCTGCCGGCGGGCTTCCAGAGCGCGGAGTTTTTGCAGAAACACGGATTTGTGGATCGGGTAGCAGGGCGTGAGCAGATGCGGAAAACGCTCGCGGTGCTGCTGCGGAGCACGGAGCGTCGGCAGGACATCTCCGGCGGGAAGGAGGCTGCTGCAAAGACGGGAGCTTCCGGGTGCGTTGTATCTGACGGAGAAGGAGCAGCTGTGCGAGACGCGTCAGATGGAGAATGCGGAGAAGAAGCTGCTGTGCGCGGTACGTCAGGTGGAGAATGCGGAGAAGGAACCTTCATGTACGCTGCGACAGACGGAGAAGGACTCTTCGGGCGCGGCGCGTCTGAGAATGACTGCGATGCATGGGAGCGCGTGCAGCGGGCGCGCAGTGCGGATCGACCACATACCAGAGAATATATTGCGAAGGTTTTCGACGGTTTTATGGAACTTCACGGTGACCGTGTATTTGGAGACGACCGCGCGGTTATTGGAGGTATTGCTTCGATAGAGGGGCAGTACGTTACCGTGATCGGTCAGCAGAAAGGGCGCGGGGCAAAGGAAAACAAGCGTCGGAATTTTGGAATGCCGAATCCGGAGGGCTACCGCAAGGCGCTCCGTCTGGCAAAGCAGGCGGAGAAGTTTGGCAGACCGGTGATCTTTCTGGTGGATACGCCGGGCGCGTTCTGCGGCATAGAGGCGGAGGAGCGCGGGCAGGGTGAGGCGATCGCGCGTAATCTCTGTGAGTTATCTGATCTGCGTGTGCCGGTGCTTTCTATTATAACAGGGGAGGGCGGCTCCGGCGGGGCGCTGGCGTTTGCCGTGGCAAACGAGGTATGGATGCTGGAAAACGCCGTATACTCTGTTTTGTCGCCGGAGGGATTTGCGGCGATCCTATGGAAGGACGGGAAGCGCGCCCGGGAAGCGGCGGCAGTCATGAAAATGACGGCGGCGGAGCTTGCCGGAGCAGGTATTATAGAGAAAGTGATTCCCGAACCGGTTCCGGCGGACAAGGACGACATGGAAGCGTTGGCGGCTGACCTGCGCAGGGAGATTCTGAGGTTCTTAAAGAGGTACCGAGAGACGTCCGGGGAAGAAATCGCGCGGGCGCGCTATCAGCGGTTCCGCAGGATGTGAGGAAAGAACTTTTCGACAGCTTTCGCTGCCCTGTCATGCGGCGGGGCATGTTTTAGAAAGGGCTGTTATCCCCCTAAATTCCATGAAAAACCGCATTACTCGAAGTGCTTTAAGCACACAAATGGATGAAGCTTTACATAAAATTCCTGCAGGTTCATGTACCGGTAAAATCGGCGCCTGCAGGCTTTTTTTGTCGAGCGGAAATGCTTTTCAAAACTGGATTTGTGCTTTATACTCTGCAAGTGACGGCGGACATGCAGTTACCCGGGGATGATGCGTGGGACGACCGTCAGAAACCAAATTTCATAAAAATTAAAAAGGGGGATCACTATGATACGCACAATCATAGAAACAGGCACATTACTTTACGCGATGGCGGCAGTCGGGATGCTGGGGATACTTTGTCAGCTCATTATTAGCAGGCGCTATAAGCTGCTGATACGGGAGGCGTCGGACACACAACTGGAAAAGCGGGATTTTATGAAACAATTGCGGTACAAATTCCGGATGGACAAAAAGCGGAGCAATGAAAATGTAAACATTCCTGTCTTTGTACGGCGGAGCATGTGCGATTACCGTTTCATGCGCATGACCTTCCATCAATGGAAGCGGCTGGCCGGCGGGCTTTATATCATTAGCATGGCGGCAGCCGCGGCGGGGCTTATTTATTGTTTCCGGACGGGATTATCCGATACATATATACAGAACGTCCTGTGGACAGCAGGCGGCGTAACGGCGGCGACCGTGGCATTTGGCTTGTGGACAGACCTTCCGTATAAGGCGTCCTACCTGCAGATGGAGCTGGAAGATTATTTCTTCCACAGCGGAGCGGCGGTCGAGTACCAGGAGGCGGAAGCAGAGGTGGCGGCTGCAACTGCTGCAGCGCCTGTTAAAGCAAAAGTGCCGTCTGTGATCGGCATCCGCAAAAAGAAGGGAGAACAGGTGGAGACGAAGGCGCAGCGGGAAAAACGGGAGCTGAAAACGAATCTGGCAAAATTAAAGGATGGTGCGCGGGAAACGGCAGTCTCGGACAGCGACCGGGAACGGAACAGGGAGCTCCTGCGGCAGATGGATTCCAAAGAGCAGGAGCGGATCATACGGGATGTGCTGGCG
The DNA here is from genome assembly GCF_905201705.1 of uncultured Marvinbryantia sp. Lineage (GTDB taxonomy): Bacteria > Bacillota > Clostridia > Lachnospirales > Lachnospiraceae > Marvinbryantia. Next base: position 117,885 of record NZ_CAJKOX010000005.1, on the reverse strand, counting down.
GAATTTCTTGCCTGAAAGTATGCTGCTTGTTTCAAAACAGCCGGTGTGCAAGTAAACTTGCACCGTCTGTTTGAAAAAGCAGCGCACGGCTTTATGGGTATGCACTTTACATTTCTTGTACAGTCTGATAAAATAAACGTATTGAAGGGCAAAGCCCAAATGAGGAAAAGGAGCGAATAACAATGGGAAACAGAGTAACGTTCGATTATTCAAAAGCAGGGAAGTTTATCAGCGATGCTGAGATGACATGTATGGAAAAAACAGTTGCGCTTGCGAAGGAGACACTGGTGTCTAAGTCCGGCGCGGGCAACGATTTCCTGGGATGGATCGACCTTCCGGTAGACTATGACAAAGAGGAATTTGCCAGAATTAAAGCGGCAGCCGAGAAAATCAAGAGCGACAGCGAGGTGCTGGTCGTTATCGGTATTGGCGGTTCTTATCTGGGTGCGAGAGCGGCGATCGAATTTTTGCGTCACAGCTTCTACAACACGGTTTCGAAGGAAATCCGCAAAACACCGGAAATTTATTTCGCGGGCAACAGCATCAGCAGCACGTATCTGAAGCATCTGATCGACGTGATCGGAGACAGAGATTTCTCTGTAAATATTATTTCAAAATCGGGAACCACCACGGAGCCGGCGATTGCTTTCCGTGTATTCAAGGAAATGCTGGAAAAGAAATATGGCAAGGCAGAGGCTGCAAAGCGTATCTATGCAACGACCGATAAAGCCAGAGGAGCGTTAAAAGGACTTGCAACAGAAGAGGGATACGAGAGCTTTGTGGTTCCGGACGATGTAGGAGGACGTTTCTCTGTTCTTACTGCAGTTGGTCTGCTTCCGATTGCGGTGAGCGGAGCGGATATTGATAAATTGATGGAGGGCGCGGCTGCAGGAAGAAAGCATGCGCTAGAGGCTGATTTTGCAGATAATGACGCGCTGAAATATGCGGCGGTACGCAACATCCTGCTCAGAAAAGGAAAATCGGTGGAAATCCTTGCAAACTATGAGCCGAGCCTGCACTATGTTTCCGAGTGGTGGAAACAGCTCTACGGCGAGAGCGAAGGAAAAGATCAGAAGGGTATCTTCCCTGCTTCCGTCGATCTGACGACCGACCTTCACTCCATGGGACAGTTCATCCAGGATGGCGCGCGCATCATGTTTGAGACGGTTCTGAATGTGGAGGAATCGCAGTGCGAGATTACGATCGGCGAGGAGCCGGTGGACCTGGACGGTCTGAATTATCTGGCGGGCAAGACCGTAGATTTTGTAAACAAGAGCGCAATGAACGGAACGATCCTTGCGCATACAGACGGCAACGTGCCGAATCTGATGGTAAACATCCCGCGGCAGGATGAATACACACTTGGCGAATTATTCTATTTCTTTGAGTTTGCCTGCGGCGTCAGCGGCTACATCCTCGGCGTAAATCCGTTCAATCAGCCGGGTGTAGAGAGCTACAAGAAGAACATGTTCGCGCTGCTTGGCAAGCCGGGATACGAAAAAGAGCGTGAAGAACTTCTGAAACGCCTGTAAGGAGCGCAGGAACATGAAAATCGTTATGCTGGAACGCAGCTCCCTTGGAGAGGATATTGATTTAACGCAGTTTGAGAATCTGGGAGAACTGGTGATGTATGACCAGTCAACCGCAACAGACACGCCGGAAAAGGTAAAGGATGCGGATATCATTATTGTCAACAAGGTCCCGATGAACCGGGAAACGCTGGAGGGCGCTGCCAATCTGAAGATGATTGCCATTACAGCCACCGGATACAACATCATCGACAAAGCTTATACGGACAGCAGGGGAATCGCGGTAGCCAACGTGGGCGGGTATTCGACCGATTCCGTTGCACAGCATACCTTTGCGCTGGCGCTGTATCTGCTGGAACAGCTGGATTATTATGATAAGTATGTAAAGTCCGGCGAATATGTAAAATGTGATATTTTCTGTCATATGGACAGGAGAATTTCCGAGCTGGCGGGAAAGACCTGGGGCATTATCGGGCTTGGTGCGATCGGAAAGCGTGTGGCGCAGATCGCGCAGGTGTTTGGCTGCAACATCATATACTATTCTACTTCCGGGAAGAACAGGGACAGCGTCTATGAATCGGTATCCTTGGACGAGCTGCTTGCACGGGCGGATGTGGTGTCCATCCACGCGCCGCTGAACGCAGCAACGGAAAATATGATGAATATCGAACGGTTCCGCAAAATGAAGCCGGAAGCGATTCTGATTAATGTGGCGAGAGGACCAATTGTAAATGAGCGGGATCTTGTCACGGCACTGAATGAAAACCTTATTGCAGGAGCCGGGCTGGATGTTATCTCGGCGGAGCCTATGAAAGCGGGAAATCCACTTCTGGAGATACAGGACAGCACAAAGCTGATCGTAACGCCGCATATTGCATGGGCAACGCGCGAGGCAAGAAGCCGTCTGATGGATGAGGTATATTTGAATATCCAGGCATTTCTGCACGGGGAGAAGAGAAATCTGATTCCGTAGCAGGGCGCCGGGAATATTGCGTGCGCCGCACGGCAGAGAAACCTGTCGTGCGGTGTTTTTCCGTTACTGTGTATCCGAAGGGAGCTGCCGGTGACCGGTTCCGTAGGGAATTGTTACTGCTCACGTCAGCCTCAAACACTTGCTGTTTGAGGCGTGAGAATGTGATTCAAGTGTGAGCAAATCCCATTCGCGAAGCGAATTTTAAATGGATTTGCGAAGGTTACTGCGAACGGAGTGAACAGTAATAAAATATTTCGAAAGCCTGAAATTAACAATAAAGGATAGAAACGGAGACATCCGGGAAAGGAAAACGTTAAGGAGAAAATAATGAGTGTAAAGATTATATCGGACAGTACCTGCGATTTATCAAAAGAACTGATTGAAAAATATAAGATACAGATTTTGCCGCTGCATGTGATTCTGGGAGAGCGGGAATGTCTGGACGGCATTAATATCAGCCCGGATGAAATTTATCGGTGGGCGGATGAGAACCGCTCCGTGCCGGGCACGTCGGCGCCTTCCATAACGGAAACCATGCAGCTTCTGCAGAAGTGCGGCTCGGATGGCAGTGAGATAGTCTGCTTTTCCATTTCGGAAAAGATGTCCACCACCGCCAATGTGATGCGGCTTGCCGCCAAGGAACTGGATATGGAGGAGCGTGTTTTTGTGGTGGATTCAGAAAATCTGTCCACCGGAGTGGGACTGCTTGTACTGGAAGCGGCAACTATGGCGTTGGAGGGCAGAGCGGCGGTAGAAATTGTCGCGCAGATTCAGAAGCTGAGACCGTGTGTGAGGGCAAGCTTCGTTGTCGATACGTTAATCTATCTGCAGAGAGGCGGCAGGTGCGGCAGCGTTACAGCGCTGGCAGGGGGCGCTCTGAAGCTGCATCCCCGGATTGTCGTTTCCAATGGGGAGATGCAGGCGGACCGGAAATATCGCGGAAAAATGGAGAAGGTTCTGCTGAGCTATACGGACGATCTGAAGCCGCAGCTTTTAAATGCCAGAAGAAACCGGGTGTTTGTTACCCACTCCGGATGCAGCGCGGAAATTGTGGAGCTGGTCTGCCGGCATCTGAAAGAAATGGGAATATTTGAAGAAATACTTGTGACAAGAGCCGGCAGCGTCATTTCCAGCCACTGCGGACCGGGAACGCTGGGCGTGCTATTTATTGAACGCGGATAAGCATTCCCACGCTTAAGGTGCGCAGGGCATTAAGCGGTGGAATGCGAATATTTGCTTTACAGGGAATAAAGCGGGCTTCCAATCAGCACGGTTTTTCCCCTGAAGGCAAAGCCATATTTCCGGATCCGGCTCTGCGGTATCCCTCTGGCTTCCAGCACAGAGGTATATTCTTTATCCTCAATCTGCTGCAGAGCAGCTTTTACGGTGTCGGCTAACGTTTTTTCATCCTCCGGGTCCTGCACCTTGAATTCCATGATAATGCCGGCGTCCTGCGCATTCCGCGGTTCCATGAGAACATCATATCTGCCGAAGCCGCTTTCACGGTTGGAGGTAATGATGTAACGGTCTTCCAGCGTCACCATCAGTCCGAGTACAAAGCCGTGATAGAAGCGTTCCGGTTCACTTTCCTCCGAGGGGCGGTTTCCGCTGTCAAAATAGCTGAAGGTTGTTTTTGTGATGCGGTTCATGTAGGCATTCATCGCCTTCAGATCATCTGCCAGAAGCCCTTTGATAAAATCATTATAATTTGATGCGGAGGAGGCAAACCATCCTTTTACCATATTCCGGAACATGATTTTCGTTTCATAATTGGTAATTTCCAGCTCGTAGACTTGCCTCCAGCCGGAGTATGCCGTTTTTTCTGTTCTGCGGTTTTTTACCCGGAGATAGCCGCTTGCCAGAAGCAGGCTCCAGATTGCGCTTTCATCCAGATTAAGCTGATTATATACAATCTGTTCATCAATTTCTGTCCAGATGGAACCGCCATCCAGTAGCTGCTGAAAAGAGTCCTTTACCTGTTTGGTACCTTCGCGTATCAGCTTTCCTGCCAGACTGTTGCTGCTGGTATTCGCCCAATAGGGAGAAAACTGCTGTTTGTCCAGAAAATTGATAATGGACCACGGATTGTAAATGTCTGCTTTATGCCCAAATATAAAACCGTCGTACCAGTCTTTCACTTCTTCTTTTTTGTCAGAGAGACAATATTCGTCCAATGCGGAAAAAACCTCTTCCTCCGTAAAACCAAAGCAGTCTTCATACTTATCGGAAGTGGTTGTTATAATTTCCAGATTGTTCAGGTCAGAGAAGATAGACTCCCGGCTGACCCGCGTGATTCCGGTCATAATTGCGCGCTCCAGATAAGGGTTTCCCTTAAATGTGGCATTAAATAAACTGCGGGTAAAAGCCGCCAGTTTTTCACAATATCCATTTACATAAGCTTCCTGCATGGGAGTGTCATATTCGTCCAGAAGAATGATGGCTTTTTTTCGATATCTGCGATACAGATATTCGGACATTCTGCGCAGAGAAATCGTAATTGCGGCATCATCGCTGTCTGAGGAGAGCGCGTTGTAGTATGTTTTTTCCTTTTCCCCTAAGGTATCGTCTCCGGCAAGAAAAGCATACTTGTTATAGATATCTATTATGGATTCGCAGATTTTTTTCCGCGCCTGTTCATAGGACACCTCTTTAATATCGGCGAAGCTTAAAGATATCACCGGATACGTACCCTGCAGTGTCCGGCAGGCGCAATCTTTCCAGATATTTGTGTTTTCGAATAATTTGCTGCCGGCATATTCGACGGAGAAGAAATGCTCCACCATGCTCATGGTAAGTGTTTTTCCAAAACGGCGCGGGCGGGTGATTAATGTCACATCGTCCATAGATTCCCACCATTTTTTGATAAACAGCGTTTTGTCTATATAAAATACATTCCGGGTAATTATTTTTTCAAAATCCTGGATTCCGATTCCTATTGTTTTTGCCACACGGACACCTCCTTCTGCTGCATAATATCCTTATTCTGATATTATAGACTTTCTTTTCCGTCCGCACAACCCTGTAAATTCTCCGAATGTAATAAAAGGCGCACCGCCCATTGCCCTTGTGGGGATACTGTATGCTCTCCGGAGGGCGCCGCCTGATTCAGCCGCCGGTATTCCCGCGGCGTCATGCGGAAGCGCTCCTGGAAAACGCGGTTAAAGGTACGCTGGCTGGAAAAACCGGCGTTTTCATAGGCTTCTGTGATGCTCTGGTCCGTGTGACGGAGCAGATGGCATACGTAATCAAGGCGGACATCGTTGAGATAGCCGTTGAAATTGGTGTGAAATGTTTTGGAAAATACGCCGGAAAGCGCGCAGGGCTGTATCCAAGCGCTTTTGCCATTCCGGAAAGCGTGATTTCCTCTGTAAAATGTCCTGCAATATAGGCGACGGTACGATAGATCATATCGTTGCTGCCGACAGAGCTTTTTTCAGTAAAACTGAAATGCGGCATGGCTCTTGCAAGGATGATTTGTGTATAGGAATGCTGAAGTACGTCAGTCTCTTTTTCATAAGCGGTTTCGGACAGCCGGTTCAGCGCATAGGGAATATCAGGGTGAACGGCGTCGGCTTTGATAATCGGATACCGGGGACAGAACTGCTGCAGAGTGGGCTGGTAGCTTCCGCATAATGCGGGGATGCGAGAAGATAGATTGCTTTGCAGGGGCGGCTGTCTTTTTTTGTTGCCATGCATCCGAAGAGAGCTGCCGGCGGCAGGTCCTGCAGGTCCGGAAAATCCCTGGTTGCAATGAAGCGCAATCCGGGTTATTCTATAATTAAAAAACGAGAGGAACGACAAGTCTTATGGGTAAGTATATTATGGCGTTGGATGCGGGGACTACCAGCAACCGCTGCATTCTATTTAATGAAAAGGGTGAGATGTGCAGCGTTGCGCAGCGCGAGTTTACACAGTATTTTCCGAAGCCCGGATGGGTGGAGCACGATGCGGATGAAATCTGGTCCAGCCAGCTCGGAGTCGCAGTGGAGGCGATGAGCAGGATCGGCGCGGAGGCGGAGGACATCGCCGCAATCGGCATCACGAATCAGCGCGAGACGGCGATCGTGTGGGATAAAAATACCGGAGTTCCGGTGTATCACGCAATCGTCTGGCAGTGCCGTCGGACATCGGAATACTGCGATTCTCTGAAAGAAAAAGGCCTGGAGGAGAGTTTTCGCCAGAAAACAGGGCTGGTTATTGACGCCTATTTTTCCGCAACGAAGATCAAATGGATCCTGGATAATGTGGAAGGTGTCAGGGAGCGTGCAGAGAACGGCGAGCTGCTGTTCGGCACGGTGGAGACATGGCTGATCTGGAAGCTGACGAAGGGTGCGGTGCATGTGACGGATTATTCAAACGCTGCCCGCACGATGCTGTTCAATATTAACACGCTGCAGTGGGATGACGATATTTTGAGGGAGCTGGATATTCCGAAGTGTATGCTGCCGAAGCCGATGCCGTCCAGCGCGGTGTACGGCATGGCGGATCCGGTATTTCTCGGCGGGCCGATCCCGATCGCCGGGGCGGCGGGCGACCAGCAGGCAGCGCTCTTCGGGCAGACCTGTTTTACGCCCGGAGAGGCGAAAAATACCTACGGGACAGGCTGTTTCCTGCTGATGAACACCGGGGAAAAGCCGGTATTTTCCAAAAACGGTCTGGTGACGACCATCGCCTGGGGACTGGATGGCAAGGTAAATTATGCGCTGGAAGGGTCTATTTTCGTGGCAGGCGCGGCGATCCAGTGGCTGCGCGATGAGATGCGCCTGATTGATTCCGCCGAGGATTCGGAGTATATGGCAAATAAGGTGAAGGACACCAACGGCTGCTATGTGGTTCCGGCGTTTACCGGACTTGGCGCGCCCTACTGGGATCAGTATGCCAGGGGGACGATCGTCGGCATCACGCGCGGCGTCAACAAATATCACATCATCCGTGCGACACTCGATTCTCTGGCGTATCAGGTGCAGGATGTACTGGAAGCAATGAAAGCGGATTCTGGCATTGAGCTGACGTCGCTCAAGGTGGATGGCGGCGCGAGCTCCAACAATTTCCTCATGCAGACGCAGGCGGATATCACGGGGGCGCCGGTAAATCGTCCGAAATGTGTTGAGACGACGGCAATGGGCGCGGCTTACCTGGCGGGGCTTGCTGTGGGCTATTGGAAATCTAAGGAAGACGTGCTGAAAAACTGGAATATCGACTGCACCTTCGAGCCGGAAATATCCGGGGAGGAGCGCCAAAAGCGCATCAAGGGCTGGAAGAAAGCTGTGAAATATGCCTATGGATGGGCGAAGGAAGAACAGGCATGATGAAGTGGCGGGGCATTGACGGCCCCGCCTGCTTTTTGTGCATCGGGCAATACAGTTAAAGTTGATTTTGGTATGCAACCAGCGCTGCATTTCCCAGAAGCGGGCAATGGTCGACGCGCTGAAACTGATAGCCGGGGAAGGATGCTTCTTTAAGCTTCAGATAGGAGGGCGTTACCATACCGCCAGATATCTTTATAACATTGTCCAGGGGGATTACATTTTTTGCCAGCTCTACGGTATCGTAGAGAACGCCCTGCATACTTCTGAGCATGGCATACAGCATCTCCTCCCGGGTGGTGGACAGAGTAAGCCCATGCCAGGAAGCGGTTTTGGGCGTGAGACTCTGGCGGTCGCCGGTTAAATACGGAGCAAAGGAGACGCCGGAACGGTCCACCTGGGTCTTTAGTGTCTGCTCCAGATAGTGTGTGTAAAATTCTTCCCGGGGGATTTCGCGGCAAAATTGTTTGCGGTACCAGTCAAGTGCAAATCCGCCGGCAGTCGTTGCGTAAATCTGCCAGAGCCCCGGAATAGCGGCATTGCGCAGATAGTAATGAGGGTCCGGAATGGGACGGTCTGTCAGAATACTAATCATTTCGCTGCTTCCGGCAGTGTTCATCATCTGACCGGAATGCAGGTTATGGGCACCCATCTGCGCGGAGGCAACATCATTTGTACCGACAGCCACAGGAATACCCGGTTTAATGCCGAGTTTTTGCGCCATTTCGGGAAGCAGGGTTCCGTATAGCGTGCCTGGGACATGGATGTCCGGAAACCAGTCCGGATTCATGTGAAATTCAGATAAAAGCTGCGCAGACCATCCGGTCTGTGAGGTAGTTTCATATAATCCGAGCATGGAGGCGTTTACAAGATCGATCATCCAGAGCCCGGTTAATTTTTTGTGCAAAAATGTAGTGAGATGGCCGATTTTATAAACTCTGCGCAGAACCTCCGGTTCATTCTCCTGAAACCAGAGCAGGGTCATAGCAGAGCAGCCGCCGGTAAAAGGATAAATACCGGCTATTTTCAGGTAGGTATCTTTGCCGATCGCTTTTTGGATATATTCTGACTGTGCGCGGCTTCTGCGGTCAAGATGCGTAATGATATTAGGGTAAACAAGCTCGCCGTTTCTGTCCATGAATACCAGAGAGGGGGAAAAGGTATCGTAACAGATAAAGGATATCCGGGACAATGCGCACGGGTCAAGCTGTGATGCGGCTGTACAGAGGGCAGACAAAAGACGCTCCGGAGACAGTTCCACTTTTTCGCCGGGCAGCATAATATAAGGGTAAGTCTGCGTTGACTGACACTTGATGACGCCTTTTTCATCAAGAACGGATAATTTTACAGCCGATGTGCCAAAATCAATAGATAAGAATAACATAAGGTAATCTCCTCTGACGTAATGTTTTTGTGCAGACAAAACTTTCCGGAGGATGCCGGAATAGTTCGTCAGAAGAAATTATTAGATAAAATATATGTTTATGATAATCGCTGAGGGGATTGTTTGTCAATCCCCTTTTGGCAGTACATTTCCAAGGATCGCAGAAATTTTATTAGCGGTTTTATGCAGCCGCGGGACATTCAATGCAAGAAAATTATCATCCATCCGGGCAGCAAGGGTAGAAATACTGACAGCTGCCACTGCTTTATTGTCTACATCGCGTATAACATCAGCAATACAGGCAATACCGGCTTCATGCTCTTCGTTGTCGATCGCATATCCTCTCCGGCGGGTTGTCTCCAGCTCTTCAAGGAGCTGCGGATAGGTGATAATAGTAGTTGGCGTGTATTTTTTTACATCAGATTTTTCCCAGATTTCCCGCACTTCCTTCTCTGACATTGTTGCTAACAGAGCTTTGCCAAGACCGGTATAATACATATAGTTCCGGGCGCCTGTCTGGGAAGCGATCCGGATGACATTGTCAGCAGCCACTTCTTTAAACAAATACACAATAGAGGCGCCATCGGGAATGGCAAGGTGGACAGCTTCATTGCATAGTCTGCACAATTCACGCAGATAATCCACAGAGAGACTCAAAAGATCAAAATCGGGAACAGCACGGCTGCCGATACGATAGGTGCGCAGTGTCAGACGGTAGTGGCTGGTCTCCTCATCTTTTACAACATAGCCTCGATTCATCAGTGTTGCAAGCAGACGGTAAACCGTAGATTTATGGATGTCTGTCTCGGCCGTCAGCACGGCAATAGAAGTTCCCTCGGGGTGTCTGGATAATGTTTCCATGACGTCAAGTACGCGGTCCACAAGCCGCACATTTGTTGGTTCCATTTCTTAATCTCTTTCCTGTTTTTTCTTAATATTACGCAAAAACTCGTTTATTTGCAATATAAAATTACAAATTATGCAAAAAAATTATAACACAAAAATGAACAATAAAAAAGAAAAAAGGAATTTAAAATATGCAAAATAAACAAAAACCGCTTGACAAAAACTTGGAAATATAATATTGTAGTTGCAAGAAGTTTATTAGATAAAATATAGTTTTATACAGTGAAACAAGCAAAACGAGAGAATGAATGCGAAAGAGGAGAAAAATTGCGTAAGAAAATTATCGGACAAATAAAAGAAAAGAAAATTATTGCCATTGTACGGGGGGTATACGGCGATGACTGCAGGAAGCTGACAGAAGCACTGCAGGAGGGCGGCATCGGACTGATTGAATTTACGTTTGATCAGAAAACTCCCGATGACTGGAAGCGTACCTGTGAAAATATATCCATGGTATGCAGGGAGTATGGCAGTGAAATGATCTGTGGATCGGGGACTGTGCTCACGGAGGAACAGGTAAGGCTTACGAAAAATGCCGGCGGTGCATTTATTATTTCTCCGAATGTAAACCAGAGAGTGATCGGGGAGACCGTAAGACAGGGCATGGTTTCGATACCGGGTGCATTGTCACCGTCTGAGATCACAGATGCGGCGGAATATGGAGCGGATTTCGTAAAAATATTCCCGGCAGCAAGTCTGGGGGCAGCATATCTGAAAGCGATAAAGGGACCGCTGAACCATATTCCACTGTTGGCCGTTGGCGGTGTAAATGAGCTTAATGCGGCAGAATTTTTGCGCGCAGGAGCAGAAGGAGTCGGTATTGGCGGGAATCTTGTCAACCGTGAATGGATCGCGGCGGGCGAATTTGATAAGATACGCGAGGCAGCCAGAAGGACAATTCAAAATTGCAGGGGAGAGTTTACAGTATGAAAAAAGTGATTACATTCGGTGAAATTATGATGCGGCTGAATCCGGAGGGATATCTCAGGCTGCTGCAGGCTCAGAAGCTGGAGATGTCGTTTGCGGGCGGCGAGGCAAATGTGGCGGTATCTGTGGCAAACTTTGGCATGAAGGCCGCTTTTGTTACAAAGCTGCCGGACAATGTGCTTGGCAGGCGGGCAGCGATGGAGCTGCAGAAGTATGGCGTCGACACAGAAGCGATCGTATACGGCGGAGAACGTATGGGGATTTACTTTGTGGAAAAGGGAGCCTCTCAGCGTCCGTCAAAGGTTTTGTATGACAGAGGCGCCTCTGCGATCGCTCTGGCGGAACGGCCGGACTTCGACTGGGAACATATTCTGGAGGGCGCCAACTGGTTCCATTTTACCGGCATTACACCGGCGCTTTCGGAGGGATGTGCAGAAATCTGTGAGGATGCGCTGCGCGTGTGCAAAGAGAAGCATATTACAGTGAGCTGCGATCTGAATTTCCGAAAAAAGCTGTGGAGTAAAGAAAAAGCCGGTGAGGTGATGGGCAGACTGATGAAGTATGTCGACGTCTGCATTGCAAATGAGGCGGACGCTGCAGATGTGTTTGGTATCTGTGCCGGGAACTCAGACATCAGCAAGGGAGAACTTGACAGGCAGGGATATGTGAGCGTGGCGCAGCAGCTTGTAGAACGCTTTGGCATAAAGTCTGTTGCTATCACTCTGCGAAAAAGTATTTCCGCCAGCATCAATCATTGGGGCGGGCTGCTTTATACCGGAGGAGAGGCATTCTTTTCGCCCGAGTATATGATACAGATCGTAGACCGGGTAGGCGGCGGAGATTCCTTTGCGGGAGCGCTGATCTATGCGTTAAACAGCGGCTATGAACCGCAGAAGGCAGTGAATTTTGCAGCGGCGGCTTCCTGCCTGAAGCACACGATGGAATATGATTTTAATCTGAGCACGCTGGAGGAGGTAAACAGCCTCATGCAGGGCAATGCCTCCGGACGTGTGCAGAGATAAAAATAACAGGAGGACAGGGATGAAGATCAAAGGCGTAGAAACATTTCATGTAAAACCAAGATGGATTTTTGTGAAGGTAACTACTGATGAAGGAATTACCGGATGGGGCGAGTGCGATCTGGAGGGAAGAAATCTGGTTACAGCGGCTGCCGTGGATTCTCTGAAGGATATGATTATCGGAGAAGACCCGCGTAATATTGAATATCTGTATAAGCTGATGTATGCAGGTGGTTTTTACAGGGGCGGCGCCGCCGTATTCAGCGCTATCAGCGGAATCGAGCAGGCACTCTGGGATATCAAAGGAAAATGGCTGAATGTTCCGGTGTGGCAGCTGCTCGGAGGAAAATCCAGAGATCGCATCCGCATGTATGCGCATATTTTTGGCAATGTTGATTATGCCGAAATGGAAGAACGGGAGTGTCGTGACCTGTTGGTCGAACATGCGAAAAAGAAAGTGGCAAAGGGTTTTAAATCCCTGAAAACACCGTTTATCTGCCCATACCGGCATATTGAAACTTCGGCGATGGTGACACGCTTTGTGGAGCGGATAGCAGAAATCCGGGCAGCGATCGGGGATGATATCGACCTGGCTGTCGACTTTCACGGACGGGTTTCACCGGCAATGGCACCGTGGCTTTGCAGAGAGCTGGAGCCGTTTGGTCTGATGTTTGTGGAGGAACCGGTGCTTCCGGAAAATGTGGATGTGATGGCAAGGGTGGCGAGGATGACTACCATACCGATCGCTACGGGAGAACGGAAATTTACTACATATGAATTCCGCGAGGTGCTGGAGAAGCAGGCGGCAACTGTGCTGCAGCCGGATCTGTGTCATGCAGGCGGCATATCGCAGGTTATGAAAATTGCTGCGATGGGAGAGACCTACTATTGCTCTATGGCGCCGCATAACCCGCTTGGTCCGCTTGCGCTTGCAGCCTGCCTGCAGGTGGATACGGTGATCCCAAACTTTACGGCGCAGGAGCATCCGTCATTTGAGGACGGATGGGATCTGGGCGGTCCGTATCTGAAGAAACCGTTTGAGATCAGGGATGGTTATATTGACATTCCGCAGGGCGCGGGCATGGGCATTGAGATAGATGAGACTGCGTTAAAGGAATATGCATATGACGGGCGCTGGGAGACACCACGCGTATCATTTGCAGATGACCATTCCTTCGGAGAGTGGTAGAAAAAGGAGGAATCCGGCTGGTGACACGAAACAAAAATAAATTCAACATTACACCGTATCTTTTTATATTTCCGACATTTGTTCTGCTGGCAGCACTTGTCGTATACCCGATCTGCTATGCGCTGTATTTAAGCGTCATGCAGACAAATCTTACGACTAAGTGGGAATTTGTAGGGCTGGAAAATTACCTGTCGCTTTTCAAAGACGGAAGTATGGTAAAGAGCCTCCTGACGACCTTCAAATTTACGATAGTGGTTGTTTTGGGACATCTGATCCTGGGAACGATCCTTGCGCTTGCTATGAATAAAAAACGTCCGGGCGTCAATATATTCCGCACGATCCTGATCATCCCATGGCTTTTGCCGGATGTGGTCGTTGCTTTGCTGTTTAAGTGGATTTTTAATGCAAATTACGGTGTGTTTAACAATATATTGATCCGCCTCGGAATTCTGGAGAAAAATCAGGCATGGCTGAGTACTGGTTTTGCATTTACCATTCTCGCTGCCGTGTGTATCTGGAAGGGATACGCGCTGATCATGGTAAATATGATGGCGGGTTTTCAGAGCGTACCGGAGGATGTGTATGAAGCGGCAAAGCTGGATGGAGCAAATCCCGTACAGACATTTTTCCGCATTACGGTTCCGATGATCAAACCGGTTATCTCAACCGCAGTGATCCTGGATACGGTATGGTGGTTCAAACATTATACCATCATTAAGCTGCTGACAGACGGAGGTCCGAACAATACGACAGCGACGGTTAGTATTTCCATATATAAAGAGGCATTTTCCTATCACAACTACGGAGTTGCCGCGGCAGGTGCGGGCGTGGTATTCGTTATCTGCTGGCTGATCAGTAAAATTATGAGGAGGGCGATGGATCAGAATGCGTAAAAAGAACAGGTCTTTATCAATGCATAATAAAGCAGAAGGTGCGCTCTCCTATATCGTATTGGTTCTTGGGGCGTGTATGGTAATTCTGCCCGTTCTGTGGATGTTTATCACTGCGGTGAAAAGTGACACGGAGATTTATCAGATGAATGGCAGTATTCTGCCTTTGGAGGTTACCTTTACGTCATTCATGAGAATCTGGAGAGATTATGATTTTGCGCTGTATTTCCGAAACAGCCTGCTTGTGACGGTGGTCGCAGTTCTGGTTTCACTGATTGCTTCAGCGCTCACAGGATATGGAGCCACCAGATTTAATTTTAAGGGGAAGAGTGCATTTCTGTCATTTATTTTGATGACGCAGATGTTCCCGTCTATTATGCTGTTGGTGCCGTTTTACAAAATCCTCAGCATTTACGGGCTGAATAACTCTCTGGTCGGACTTTGCGTGGTTTATATCTCATTCACGATCCCCTTCTGTTCGTGGATGATGGTGGGGTATTACCGGACGATTCCGGTAGAAATTGATGAATCTGCCGCAATCGACGGAGCCTCCAGCATACAGACGTTTCTAAGAATTACTCTGCCACTGGTGCGGCCGGGACTGGTATCCTCCGCGATTTATGCATTTATCACATGCTGGAATGAGTATATGTTTGCGGCAATTCTGATCATGAACGATAAGATGAAAACGGCGGCTGTGGCAATTGCCGAAATGAATGGCTATTACAGAATTGCGTGGAATGATATGATGGCTGCCTCGCTGGTGGCATCGGTGCCTCTGATCATTGCTTTTATTTTTATGCAGAAAAGCTTTATCAGCGGTCTGACCGCCGGGGCTGTGAAGTAAAGAAGGATATAGCATCTGCCGTGGATACAGGAATGGGGGTGTATGAGAAGAATTTACAGGGTGCGGCAGATAAGCAATATTATTAAAAACGAGTAAAGAAAGGAAGAAAAATTATGAAGAGAAAATTAGCGGCTGTACTTAGTGTATCTATGCTGGCGTCCCTGTTTTCGGGAGTCGCTGCGAATGCAGAAGAAGAAATTACCCTGACGATCATGTCCTGTCTGCAGACGGAGGATGAGGCAGAGCTGGAGTCCGCGATGGCGGAAGCGTATATGGCAGAGCATCCGAATATAAAAATCGAGTATATTTCGGTGGCAAATAATGATCTGGATGCGCAGGTGACGACCATGGCGGCGTCAAATGATCTTCCGGATGCGTTTTTTATGAATTGCGCATTTATGTCTACGGCTCTGGATATGGGAATCGTGGCGGATGCAAATGATTATATTTCGGATGAATTCCGTGCGGATCTTTCGGAAGAGGTTATCAATTACAGCACGTTGGATGATACGTTGATGTTTGTTCCGTGGTTCCAGATTCCGATAGCGCTGATTTACCGGACAGACTGGCTGGAGCAGGCAGGAATTGAAAAAATTGAGACAATGGATGATTTCCGTGATGCAGCGAAGAAGTTTACGGAAATTTCCGGTAACTATGGATTTTCCATGGTAGGTGCAAGAAACGGTTCCGGTGAGGCACGCTTTTCTATATATGCAAAAGCATTTGGAGTAGATGAGGTATGGCAGAACGAGGATGGCACCTGGGAGAGCGACCTGACTTCCGACAAATTTAAAACAGCGCTGCAGTCCTTTGTAGATCTGGATCTGGTGGACGGCGTGGTTCCTGCGGGCGCATCCGAGACAGCATACCAGGATGCAGTTACTTACTTTGCAAATGAGCAGACCGGTCTTATTATTTCCGGAAGCAACGCAGTGGGAGCAATTTTAAACCGTAATCCGGAGCTGGCAGGCAAGCTTGGCAGTGTGCCGATTCCGGCAGCAACGACAGAAGACGGCCGTCATGTAACGAACCTGCAGGTGTCCGGCTACACGATCACGACGGCGTGTGAGCACCCGGAAGAAATGGCGGATTTCCTGGAATTTATGGCGGGCTATGACAATGCAGTATCCTTTGGCTCTGCTACGGGACGTATTCCGGTTACGAAGAGTGCTCTGGAAGATGAAGCATTTACCGGACCGGAGTACATCGGATTCTCAGACTGTATGCAGTATTCTCTTACGTACTCCACCTTCCCGGCATATGCGGAAGTGCAGGATATTTTTGGAGAAGCATATAATTCCATGCTGACAGGCACCAGCCTTGATGATGCGATCGCAACGGTTGACGGACGTATTACCGAGCTTCTTGGCGAATACAATCAGTAAGGCGGACGAAGGAGCAGAAGATGAGGATAGCGATTGGATGTGATCCGAATGCCCAGGCTTTTAAAGAGGCGCTGACGCAGTATATCCGGGAGCTTGGGCATGAATGTGATGATTTTGGAAGCACAGATCCGGTCTACGCAAATGTCGCTATACGTGTTGCCCAGGATGTTGCGCAGGGAAACCATGACCGCGGCGTTCTGGTGTGCGGCACCGGCATCGGCATGTGCATTGCGGCAAACAAGGTGAAGGGAGCCTATGCGGCACTGGTAAATGATGTATTTCAGGCACAACGGGCGCAGCTCAGCAATCGTGCAAACATCATTACCATGGGAGCGCAGGTGACTGGAATCGAGGTTGCCAAGATGATGCTGAAGGAATATCTGGGATGCACGTTTGACGTGCATTCCAGGTCGATGCCGAAGGTACAGCAGATCTGTGATTACGAAGAGGGGGCTATGAGATAAATGGCTTTTTCCAAAAACGCAAAGGAACTGACATATATTTCCTGGAAATGCCGGAGAAATGTGCTGCGGATGGTTGAGGCAGGCGGGCACGGTCATTTGGGCGGTGCCCTGTCCGCGATTGACATTGTGACAGCACTTTATTTTTACAAGATGGCAGGAAAACCCGAGGATCCCGGGTGGGAGCAGCGCGACCGTTTCATCCTTTCGGCAGGGCACAAATGCATGTGCCAGTATGCTGTTCTGGCGGAGAGAGGATATTTTTCCAAGGATATTCTCGATACCTACGGTTCGCTGAAATCACCGATTCCCGGTCATCCGGATATGCATAAGCTTCCCGGTATTGAGGCAAATACCGGTGCTTTGGGGCACGGGCTCGCCATCGCGGCGGGCATGGCGCTGGTAATGAAGTGTGATAAGATGCAATCTCGCGTGTACACCGTTATGGGAGACGGTGAGCTGGCGGAAGGCTCCAACTGGGAGGCAGCGGCGGCTGCCGCGCATCATCAATTGGGAAATCTGGTATTGTTTTTAGACAATAATGGTCTTCAGATCAGCGGCAAAGTGGAGGATATCATGAATTTCATGCCGGCAGGAGAACGTTTTGCAGCTTTTGGATGGCGTGTGATGGAGATCGACGGCAACAACATGCAGGAAATCATGTGCGCGCTGGATGCTATTCCTGCGGAGGGCACGCAGCCTACGATTATCATAGCGCATACGGTCAAGGGAAAGGGTATTTCTTTTCTGGAAAATAAGGCATCCTGCCATTTCTGGAGCCCCTCGAAGGAAGAGCTTGGGCGCGCGGTTGCCGAGGTAGAGAATAAAATAGAAGAAATGCGGACAGAGCTGGAGGTGAAAGTATGATCGGGGAGAAGCTGGATCCGAGAAAAACCTTTGGCGCTGCGGTGACGGAGATCGCTGAAAGCAGGGAAGATATTGTGATTTTATCTGCCGACAGCGGAGGAAGCTCCGGGTTTAAAGAATTTGCCAAAAACCACCCGGAGCGCTATTTTGAATTTGGAATTATGGAGCAGGGTGTGACAGGTATCGCCGCAGGTCTGTCTGCGATGGGAAAGACGCCGGTCTTTTGCGCGATCGCGCCGTTTGTCACCTGCCGTAATTTTGAGATGTTTCGCAACGATTGCGGTTATATGCGCCAGAATGTGAAGATCGTTGGAAGAAACGGCGGCTTTACCTATTCAGACCTGGGAGCGACACATCATTCTCTGGAGGATTTTGCGATTATCCGCATGATACCGGGTGTGGTTATACTGGCTCCGCAGACTCCGGGCGAGATCCGGGCGGCAGCAAGAGCAATGCTGGATTTCGAAGGTCCGGTATATATGCGGATCGGTAATCCGCCGATGGAGGAGCTGTGGGAGGAAAAGGAATTTGAGATCGGGAAGGGAAGTATCCTGCGGGAAGGTACGGACCTTGCCATTATTACCACCGGAACATCGACGGCAAATGTGCTCTGTGCAGCGAATCTGTTGGAAGAAAAGGGAATTTCCGCGATGGTGGTGGGAATGCCTACGGTATCGCCTGCTGATGAAACACTGATTTTAGACGCGGCAAAAAAGACTGGAAAAATTATGACAGTGGAAGAGCATTATATTAGCGGCGGTCTTGGTTCCATTGTAGCGGAGGTGTGCGGCAGACATTGTCCGGTCCCGGTAAAAATGCACGGGGTTAAGAAAGAATACGCAATTTCCGGACCTTATGACGAGCTTCTGAGGTATTACGGGCTGGATGCACAGGGGATTGCAATGGAAGCTGAAAAATTTCTGGTGGAAGGATAAAAGAGAATGATATGAAAAACAGTCTGGAAGGAATTTATATTCCCGCAGTTACTGCATTCGACTGTCGGGAGACGGTTTCTGAGGAAATGATGGCATATAATATTGAGAAATGGAATCAGACGGATGTGGCAGGATATATGTGCCTGGGAAGCAATGGGGAATTCCGGATGCTGGATGATGAAGAATCTCTGCGTGTAATAAAAACATTTGTGGAATGCCGGTCAGAAAGTAAAGGGCTGATTGCGGGAGTGGGAAGAGAATCTCTGTATCATACGAAAAAATTCATCGACAGAATACAGAATGCTGGCTTGCAAGTGGACTATTTGTCGGTACTGACACCGCATTATTTTAAAAAGGCTATGGATGACAGGGCATTGATTGCATATTTTATCGCTGTAGCCGATTTCAGTCGGATTCCGGTTTTGCTTTACTGTGCACCGGGGTTTGCAAATACAGTATGTATTTCAAGCGAGGTATTGAAAGTGCTGGCAGAGCATCCCAATATTCATGGAATAAAGGATACTTCTCAGAATATGATGAATACATATATGGATGCAGTAGGAGAAAGAAACGATTTTCACATAATGTCCGGCTCTGTGA
This sequence comes from uncultured Marvinbryantia sp., assembly GCF_905201705.1. Lineage (GTDB taxonomy): Bacteria > Bacillota > Clostridia > Lachnospirales > Lachnospiraceae > Marvinbryantia. The sequence goes on along the minus strand of NZ_CAJKOX010000005.1, from coordinate 98,667 downwards.
ATACTCTGTATGGCTGTCTGAAAAGAGGCGGAAAAGGTGCAGTGATTTCTGCAGCAAATTATTTTCCACAGGCATGTGCCAGATTATTTCCATTGTGGCAGGAAGCGGGAGAGGAAATGTTTCTTTCATATTATCATGCATTGTGCGGACGCATCCGGCAGACAGGAGCACGCAACGGCGTAGCAGGGGTGAAGGCTTGCATGAATCTCTGCGGGTATCATGCAGGAACTCCAAGAAAACCGTTACAGCCGCTGGATGACGGGCAACTCGAAGAACTGCAACATACATTATTCCTTGATGATTTGTATTTTTAAAAATCAGAGTGTCTTCCTCCGGTACTCTGTGGGAGTACATCCGTATTCCCGGCAAAACAGCTTAGAGAAATAGCTTAAATGGTTAAAACCGCAGGATACCGCAATCTGGGCGATGCTGGAGCGGGTGTTTGCCAGCAGATACCGGCTGACCTCCAGCCGGTATTTGTTTGCAAAATCGATGGGCGATTGCCGGAGGTAGCGTTTGAAGATAATGCAGCATTTGCTGCGGCTGATGTTTCCGGAGGCGGCTATGGCGTCGAGCGTCAGTGTGTCCTGGTAATGCTCGTATATGTATGAGACCATTTTTTTCTGCAGGGCCAGGTCGCTGTAATCGTATGCGGGTTCCTGTTCCAGCAGGGATTTGTGCTGCAGAAAGAGAATACGCCACAGAAGATAAAGGGTGCTTATAGCTTCCAGCTCATAGGCATCCTTTTCTTCCGTTTTCAGCAGAAGTATGCGGTTTAGCAGTGCCTGCACCTGTTCATGATTCGCAGAATCCGCCGTATAGTGAAAATACGCGATATTTTTATTTTCGATAAAAGGAGCCACGTAATATTGATAAATCTTCGGGCTGGCGTTTAACAGTCCTGGGTGAAAAAGAATGCAGATAAACCGGCACTCGCGGCGCAGGTGGGCATAGCCGTAATGAAGCTGCCGGGAGTTGACGACCAGACAATCCTTTTCTTTCAGCAGAATATCACGGTCATTTATACGGTAATTCATTTCACCTTCGATCACATAAATCAGCTCAATATCCTCATGCCAGTGGCAGAGGGCTTTCATGTCCGGATAGTTTGACAAAATGCCGGTCCGGATGTAAAGCGGGACGCCCGGATTATCATAGTGGACGATTTCTGACGCATCCTGCATAATATCAGTGTTTATCATCTGTATCCCCTTCCCTGAATACGATTGTTATAAAAATTAAAGCGGAAAATGCTAGATATCCGCTGCCTGCTTTACTATTATTATAGCAGCGCAAAGATAAACCGGCAAGGGAGAGACGGCATGAAATACAGGGAAAAGGCAAAAAGAAACGGAGAATTTTATAAAAAGCTGTTTGCACTGGTGATGCCTATTGCGATGCAGAATCTTATGTCTGCAATCGTGAGCGCTTCGGATGCCCTGATGCTGGGAATGCAGGGACAGACGGCGCTCTCTGCGGTCTCTCTTGCAACACAGGTTTCGTTTGTGCTGAATCTGTTTTACGCGGCGCTGACAATCGGGGCGACTGTCCTGGCGGCGCAGTACTGGGGAAAGGGAGACCGATGGGCGGTGGAGCAGGTGCTGGCAATCGCGCTGCGGTTGTCTGTTCTTGTTTCCGTTTTGTTTTTTCTGGCGGCGGTCTGCTGTCCTGAGCTTCTGATGCGGATATTTACAAACGGGACAGAGCTGATTGCTCCGGGGGCGTCTTATCTGCGCATTGTGAGCGGCTCTTATCTCTGTATGGGCGTGTCGCAGATTTATCTGTGCATTATGAAAAACAGCGGAAGAACCATGAGAAGCACCATATACGGCTCGTCCGCTGTTGTAATCAATCTGATATTAAATGCGGTGTTTATCTTCGGGCTGTGCGGTTTTCCGGTGATGGGAATCCGGGGAGCGGCGCTGGCAACGCTGATTGCGAGGATAGCGGAGCTGCTCCTGGTACTGGCTGAAAACCGGAAGGAGGAGGTTGTCCGTATCCGCCTGCAGTACCTGAGAGCGCCGGACTCCGCGTTAAGAAAAGATTACATCCACTATACGACCCCGGTTCTGGCAAATGAACTGGTATGGGGATGCGGCTTTACGATGTTTTCCGTCATTATGGGACATCTGGGAAGCGATGCGGTCGCAGCCAATTCCATCGCGAATATTGTAAAAAATATTATCGCCTGCTTCTGTCTTGGCATTGGGGCAGGGAGCGGGATTATTGTCGGAAACGAGCTGGGCAGAGGAAACCTGGAGAAGGCGAAGGAATACGGGCGGAAGCTGTGCAGGATTGCGCTTTTGGCAGGGGCGCTGTCCGGAATCGTCCTTCTGGCGTTAAGCCCGGTGATCTTCCTGTTTGCGTCGAATTTAAGCCTTTCGGCAAAAGAATATTTAAAAGGGATGCTGCTTATCTGCAGCTATTATCTGATTGGAAAATCCATCAATTCCACGGTGGTGGCGGGTATCTTCTGCGCCGGGGGAGATACGAAATTCGGATTGTGCTGCGATGCGGTGACGATGTGGGTGATTATCATACCGGCCGGAGCAATAGCGGCGTTTGTGCTGAAGCTGCCGGTTCTCTGGGTTTATTTCTGGCTGAATCTGGATGAATTTGTGAAGCTGCCGGCGGTTTATCATCATTATAAAAAATACAAATGGGTAAAAAATCTGACCGTGGAAAACGCGGGAATGGACAGCGGGCAGGAATAGCTATGTTTTTACATCCGCGCGAGAGCGGCGGAAAATCAAGTAGAAAGGAAAGGTGTAAAGAAAATGACAAACAAAGAAAGAAGAGACAGACAGTTACCGTATATTTCTGACAATGAGGTTTTTGAGGAACAAAAACGGGCGCGGAGGCTGACGCAGGAGCTGAATACGGCGGACAGGTCCGATTTTGACAGAATCAGTGAGATTGTAAAGGAGCTTCTGGGAAAATCAGACGGGGCTTTTATCAATCCGCCGTTTTACTGCGATTATGGCACGCACATTGAAGTCGGAAAGAATTTTTTCGCAAATTATAATTGCACGATATTGGATGTGGCGAAGGTGATAATCGGGGACAACTGCCAGATGGCGCCGAATGTGGCAATTTATACGGCGGGGCATCCGGTGCATCCCGATACCCGCAATACTGCGTATGAATACGGAATAGAGGTAACGATTGGGGACAACGTCTGGATTGGCGGAAATACCGTTATCTGTCCGGGCGTGCATATCGGGAGCAATACGGTAATCGGAGCCGGAAGCGTAGTGACAAAGGACATTCCTGAATGGGTGATTGCGGCGGGAAATCCGTGCAGGGTCATCCGTAAAATCACGGAGGAAGACAGGAAATATTACTTCCGCGACCGCAAGTTTGATGAGGAAGCCTGGACGGAAGTTGAGAGGATACTTAACGAAAAGTAGAGGAGAATGTGTCATGAACATGCATGAGAGAATCCGTGACGGAAAGTTGTTTACGGATATGTGCGAGGGGTTGCCGCAGGAACGGCTGCAGGGAAAGCGGTACATGAAGGAGTTTAATGACAGCGCGCCGGATGAACCGGAGAAAAGATGTGAGCTTATCGGCAGAATGCTGAAGCAGGGAAAAGGGATATGGATTGAGCCGCCGTTTTATTTCTGCTATGGAAGCCATATTGAAATCGGAGAGGGCTCATACCTTAATGTAAATTGCAATTTTATCGACGATGGAATGATAACGGTCGGGAAAAAGGTGATGTTCGGTCCGGCGGTTACGATTGCCACGGTGGGGCATCCAATCTGCCCGGATATGAGGGAGTATATGTATGCCGCCCCGGTAAAGATAGCGGATAATTGCTGGATTGGCGCCGGTGCCGTGATATGTCCGGGCGTGACGATTGGGGAAAATTCGGTAATCGGAGCCGGAAGTGTGGTAACGCATGATATACCCGCAAACTCCGTTGCGGCAGGAAATCCCTGCCGTGTTATCCGCCTGATTGAAGAACGGGACAGAAAATATTATTTCCGGGACCGGGAAATTACGGAGGAGGACCTCCTGGAAGAGGCAGAACTGCGGAAAGGGTAACATAAAGCAGTTGCACAGGCGACCTGTGCGCAGGCAGTTTTGGAAAGCGGGACTGCGCAAAAGGCAACGTGAAGCAGAGAAGGTATCGTCGGGAAGGTTTTGGCGGGGCATTCAAAGCCCCGCCGATTTATTCCTCAATGACCTGTATTTCTAAAAAATCGAACGGAATCTGTTCGATGAAATTGTCCTGGGTAAACCTTGTCTTGCTGTGGCGCTGGAATTCGCGGATGTTGGAATCCAGCCAGATAGGTTTGCCCAGGTCGAACTGTGCGCAGATCTCATCGAGCGCACGGAAAATCTTGTGCGTGCGGGTATCCTGTGAATCGTCGCAGATAGTCGTATCCTTCAGCAGGCGGTTATCCTGCCATATTTTTCCCCATAAACGAAACATATTTTTCTCTCCTTACTCTGCTTCCGATTCGGCAAAAGTCTCTGAAGCTGCCCATTCGGTGTCTGTCAGATCCGCCGCAACGCTCCACTCTACCTCATTGGAGATGGTGTGAATCGCATAGGGCACCAGCAGTTCGCCCTCAAGCAGGTCTGCAGCGGGCACATCCGTTTCCACGAGAACATAGCGGTCGCTTTCGGGCACTGTCTCGACCAGAATATATTCGTTCGGATAGAGCGCATTTCCGCAGAAATAGTCGTAGATCAGCCGGGTGATCTCGCGGATGTGATCGACTGCGGCGTCTGTGTCAGTCAGATCGGTTGACATAATGCAGAAAATATAATCGCCGTATGGTGTGTAAATGATTGCCGCGTCGTTCTCCGTGTCGTCTACCTCGCCGGTTTTGTGTGAAATGTGAACACCCTCCGGCAGTCCTGCCGGAATCTTGTAATTTACTTCCTGTCTGTTTAAAAGCGTCTCAAACCGGAAGGAGTAAAAATGCGATGCAAGCTCACCGTTATAGATCATCTCCAACAGACGGCCGCAATCCGCGGCAGAAGTCATATTGACGCGTCCGTCAGAAACCCACAGGGAAGGATCGGCGATGCCGTTTACCTGCTGGGTATTTGTGAAGCCATAGCGCGCAATAAAGTCGTTCACCTTTGCAAGTCCCGTCTGGAAATCGCCGCTTTCATCACACATCTGGCGCACCAGCACATTCGACGATTCGTTATCGCTGACTGTGATCATGTCGTTGAGCGCGGACAGGATCGTGTCTGTTTCACTTAGATTGCCGAGCGCAAGCTGTTCATAGATGGCGCCGGCAATGTAAAGCTTGATCAGACTGGCAGATTCCATGGAGTGCTCGTTGATCTCCATGGTCCGGCCAAGTGAGAGATCCTTTAAGTAAACAGACCAGTCACCCTCGTAGCCTGCGAGCATGTCTGTGATTTCCTCTTTAAGGGATGTCCAGGAACGGCGCATGATCAGATTTCCATTAAAGGAATGCAGCTCATAGTCGCCGCCCGGCACAAAATCCGGGATGCTGTTCATATGGTTTAAAAAGAAGGAGCCGGTGTAAAGAAGCGGCGGCAGACCGCCAAAAGCTTCCAGCAGCTCTTCGCGTGTGAGAAAGTGCGCCGTGTTGTCCGCTTTTTCGTCGACGATTACCTCATCGGAAGTCTCCGCAGCAGTCCGGGAGCGCAGGCTTGGCCATTCTGTCAGCGTGCTTTTGGGCAGAGCTTCGACAACGCTTCCTATCGCAAAGGCAGGCTGCCAGGAGCCGGCGGCGAAGAGTATCGCACCCAGGGCACAGCCGTAAAGTTTCTGAAATTTTCGTAAGATCATTGCTCCTATCCTTCCCCTTTCGCAGGCAATAATATATGAAATATCATACACGAAAGAAGTTTTTTTGTAAATATAAATAGCTGGAAAACAAAAACGAAAACGTCATTGAAATAGGGCTGCCGCAATCCCACTGGCTTTTGACGCTGGCATCTTGACATTTTTGAAAAAATCGGGTATAGTAAGAAAGTCCACGCAGCCGGGGAGATAGCGGTGCCCTGTACCTGCAATCCGCTACAGCAGGGGTGATGCCAATCCGAGGGTTTTTCATTGTGGAGCTGCCCTCTATAAGTGGCGTTGACGTTTGGGTCTTGCACAACAGAACTCTGTGAACCGTGTCAGGTCAGGAATGAAGCAGCACTAAGCAGAATCTTCTGTGTGTTGCGAGGGTGCCTGAGCCGAGCTAACTGTAGAGGTAACGTCTGTGGTGGGAATTCGAAGTGCGGCGCGTGGATATAAAATTTACAGATACCGTGCCTTTTCATATAGCTCATGCAATTCTTTCGACACAGCCTCGCTCTGTGCGTTGGCTTTTTCCTCCAGCTCCCTGGGTGTTTCCCATCCTTCTGGCGTACCCGGCATATTTTTGCGGATCGCTCTTTTATACTGTCTGCGAATTTTCCATTTTTCATCTGTGCGCTGCCAGAAGTGTCTTTTTTTGCGCAGCACAGGCTGTGCCTGTTCTTCTTCCTCATCCTCCGTAAAGATTACCCGATCCTCCTCACCGGCAGCAAACGAACGCATCGCATGTCTGCACAGGCGATAAATGAGACTGATGCAGAAAATAAGTACGGCTGCCGAAAACATCCATGTGAACGCTTCCGAAAGCATACGTATCCATGCAGGCGGTTCTTTCATTTCCTCCTGCATCAGCGCCGCGAGCGGATTTTTCTCTTCTTCGCCGTCCATGGGCTCCATTTCTTCCGTCTCCGGCATGACAGGCACACCGGGAAGCTCAAATTTCAGCTCTGTGAGCGGCTCTCTGTGATAGAGCACAGACGGAAGCACAAACAGAAGCAAAAGCGGCAGCGCAAGCGCAAGGAGCATATGCCCCGCTTTTTTTACGCTTTTCTTTGGAAGATTGGCGATTTTCCCGTGATCCTCCAGAAAGATACGCAGCCCCGACAAATATTCAAAAATAAACACCAGAAAGACATCGACTACTGCCAGAAAGAAAATCCGGTTCAGCAGACTGCCCTTTCGCAGATATAGCAATATCACATAATACCCGGCAAATACCATCCAGTGCAGCGCCTCCGGCGCATCGAGAAGCGTCGGAAGCTCCCACAATTCCTTATCCAGTTCTGCGCCTGCCTCACCCGGCATCTCCTGAAGCATCTTTTTAAGTTTCCCTCTTTTGATGCGCACATAACCGCGGATCAGAAAGATGAGAGCCGTCAGGATGCCGGTCAGCAGACATCCGGAGAGTGCGTTCATGCACACGGCTGCCGCCGCGCAGACCAGAAGATAGAGCGCCAGCATTTTTATTTTCCGGATGCAGAGCCAGCTTAGGATAATCGGGACCAGAAGCCATAGACAGCCCGCAAAATAGCGATTCGCCTGCGCAGTCTCCATCTCCAGAAGTGCAGGCACGATGACATAGCATCCCGCAAACAAAAGGATGTCATGCAGCCATGCCACGCATACTGTCACGTTTTCCCCGCGCATTTTCACGCCGTCACCTCCCATCGCACAGCCCGGATGCCTGCCGCCTGCGAAAGCATAAATTCCATTGTCGGATGCAGCGGCACGATCCAGAGGATCTGATTGTCTCCGCCAGCCAGCGCGCGAAGCCTGGGCAGCAGCGTTTCGTCCTGGTTTTTGGAGATCAATATATAGATGTGCTCTCTTTTATGTTTCGCAGTCTCCGCGGCAATCACTTCCGCGATCGGCTGCGTCTTTTTTCCGGTATCCATGCACGCCAGTGCGCGATTCAGCTCCGGCATCTGTCCGCTGCCCGCCTTCAGATGCATGGAAAGGCTGCCCTGTCGCTTTGCTTCACCCGGATAGCTGCAGACGCCGTTGCTTACGATATCCAGCTCCATATTCTGCGCCGCCAGGCGCGCAGCGAGCGACGCCGCGATCCGGATGCTCTCCTCCGTCAGCGCCTCATATTTCCAGATCCCTTCGTCCGTCACATCCAGAAGAATCGTCAGATGGACACTGGTAGTGGAATCATACTGGTTCACCATCAGGCTGCCGTTTTTTGCTGACGCTTTCCAGTTGACTGTGTGCATGGGGTCTGTGGGAAGATATTCCCGAATGCCGCAAAATTCAAACGGATCGGGATAGAAACGGTTTTTGGACAAAACCATGCCGGATATCGCACGGCAGACGGGACGGATGCGCGCCGTGTCCACCGGACGCGGATACACGAAGAACTGCGCATCCTGCCTGGCCTCCTGGTAGCCGCCCTCATGAAAGAAAAAATCATATCCGATCACGCCCGCCCTCTGAATGCGGTAAAAGCCGCGCTTCCGGCATACAAACGGGAGCGTCCGCACAATTTTCTGACGCCCGAAAAGGGAAAAAATGTCTCTTTTATAAGAAAGGTCTGAAATACTTGAATTGTCTTTTGCGCCGCTCACAAATTCCAGATTTCGATCCATGGAAAGGCGCACTTCAAGAGCCGGAAGCGGCAGCAGCTTGTCATTCACAATCACTTCCTGCAGCGCAGAGGTTTCGCCCTCAAAAGCGGATTTCTGCGTGAAGGAAACGCTTGTCGTCAGATTCCGGTTCCAGAAACGCCGATATAGATTTTTCTGCAGAAGATAAGCAATCCCCACACCCAAAAACAGCATAACCAGCAGCATCGCGTAACCGTCCCTTTACCGTTTATCCCATTCCTCTGTCGGCAGCGGCACCTTCGAGAGCAGCCCGCGAATGATCTGCTCACGCGCGCGGTCGCTGTCCTCCGCGGCCGATAGTCCGAGGCGGTGCGCCAGAACGGGGACTGCGACCGCTTTAATGTCCTCCGGCACCACATAGTCCCTTCCCTGCACCATCGCAAACGCCTGCGCCGCCCGTGCGAACGCAAGCGAACCTCTTGGGCTGACACCGTGCTCGATCTGCGCGCTTTTGCGCGTCGCATGAACCAGCCCGATCATATATCTGAGCAGATCTCCGTGGATAAAAACGCCGCTGCAGCGCATCTGAAGCTCCACGATATCCTTCTTTTCGCAGACCGGTTCCAGCTCCTCAAGCGGATGCCCTGCCAGAAAACGTTCCAGCAGGCTCTTTTCCATAAACGGTGTCAGATCCTCCATGGAAATCTGCATGAGAAAGCGGTCCTTCTGTGCCTCCGGCAGCGGAAATGTTCCCAGTGTTTCCAACGGGTTCTGCGTCGCGATTACCAGAAACGGCTCCTCCAGGGCACGCGTCGTCCCGTCCACTGTGACCTGCCGCTCCGCCATACATTCGAGAAGGCTGCTCTGTGTTTTCGGCGTCGCCCGGTTTACCTCGTCCGCCAGCAGAATATTGCAGAACACCGGGCCCTTCGCAAACACAAACTGCCCGCTCTTCGCGTCAAAATAATTCAGCCCGGTGACATCCGACGGCAGCATATCCGGCGTGAACTGGATCCTGCCGAAATCTGCGTCGATGGACTTTGCCAGCGACTTCGCCAGCATCGTCTTGCCGGTGCCCGGCACGTCCTGCAGCAGCACATGCCCCTTTGCAAGCACACAGGCAAGTACCAGCTCCGTTGTCTGCTCGTTGCCGATCATCACCTTTGCGATATTTTCCTTTAAGCGTTTAATTCTTTCCATGTCTTTCCCTCATTCGGTATACCAAAAATATTTCCGCCTGTGCGGTTAAATCATCTAAAGCCGCTTCAGCCAGGCGCCGCATTTTCAGCAATCATACGCCCACATTGCGACCGCCTGCGACAGCAAATAATCCGCATCCCACGTCTGCGCGCTGCGCTCACGGCTGTTGGAGTCGTTAATGAAAATCCGTCCGTCGCTGTCCACTCCGGTGAGCACCACGAAATGCCCGGAATAAGTAAATTCGCCAGGTCCCATGGAGCAGATGATCAGTTTGCCGGACTGCAGCGTGTCCACAATTCCCTGCGCAGTAAACGGCACCTCAAATACCTGCAGCCCCATCTGCCGCGCCCCGGTGTCCATCAACTCCCAGGAGGAACCGACACCGCTCACATAGTAGCCGTTCTCATCCGCCAGCTTTGCCACCTCGTATGGATTCCATTTTGTATCTCCTGTCAGACCGCATTGCACCATAGAAAGGCTCGTTGGTCCGCAGCCGTTCACGCCGAGAAAATCGTCCCCGTAGATCTCGTAGCCCCAGCGCTCATCCCACTGCAGAAACAGCGGCACGCCGCCGGATCGCACATCTTCCGTGATGTCTATCCTCGGATGAAGATCCTTTTTCTGCGGAAATGCCATGACGAAATCCGTGGCCTGCGGATATTTTTCCATAAATTCCAGCATACTGACCGGATATTCGCCGTCCATCGGTATCCAGGCGGGAACAGTGCGCTGCTTTTTCCGGGAATGCACAGCAAACGCTCCCAGAACGACCAGCACGGCTGCCGCCAGAATGAGCAGCTTCCTTCGCCGCACCTGCCGCTGTCTTTTTTTGAATTTTTTAGTATCCTCCGTCCTCCCGGATGATTTCCCTCTCCTCGATCTCATCAGGCGTCTCCTCATTTGTTCCATCAAAACGGTATGCCCACATGCCCTTGATCTGCGGAAGAATCCGCTCGATATCCCAGGCCTTTTCGCTGTTTATCCTGCTGTTCGGATCGTTTACCCGAATGCTGCCGTCCGTGTTCACTACGGCAAGCACGATAAAATGACCGGCGTCCGTAAAATCTCCCGGTCCCACGGAGCAGATGATCGGCATTCCGGCGCGCAGCGTGTCGGTGATATCCTCGGCGCTCAGCACTACGTCGTTTACCTGCAGCCCAAGCATTTCCGCCCCGGCGCCCATCAGATCCCAGGAGGAACCCTGCCCGGTCACATAAAAACCCTCCCGCTCCGCCATTTTTGCCACTTCATAGGGATTCCAGACTGTCTCCCCGCTCAGACCGCACTGCACCATGGAAAGGCAGGTCGGTCCGCAGCCGGTGACTGCAAGAAAATCGCTTCCGTACCGCTCATACCCCCAGCGCACATCCCACTGCAGAAACAGCGGCAGCTCGCCCTTCGTCACCTCTCCGGTAATGTCAATTTCATTATGTACGTCCTTATATTTCGGATAATCCAGAACGAACTGTGTCGCCTCCGGATATTTCTCCATAAACGCGACCAGACTTTCCGGGTAATCCTTCAGCGGATCTTCCGTTTCTGTCTCGGTCTCCGTCACGATTTCTGTTTCAGTTTCGGTCTCCGCCGCCTCTGTCACGGCGGCGGATGTTTCCATAGAATCTTTCTCCGACATGGATGTCCCGGCATAAATTGCAAACGCCGCAGCCAGCACGCAGAGAATGATCGGTGTTTTCATATCTGCCTTCCTCTTCTGTTTCATAAACCCCTCCGTTTCGTTTCATTATAACCCGGCAGAGGGCAAAACTTCTTTAAATTTTGTATGATAAATGCTTACGATTTTCGGAGTAAATCCTTAACTGCTTTTTTCTTCTCCCGCAGCTCCCGGAAAAAACGGCTGAGCATTTCGCTGCACTCCGTCTCCAGCACGCCGCGCGTCACCTGTACCTGGTGATTAAACTGCGGCATTTCCAGAATATTGAGAACGCTTCCCGCGCAGCCTGCCTTCGGGTTCATGCTGCCGATGACCGCCTCCGTCAGCCGCGCCTGCACCATCGCCCCGGCGCACATCTGGCACGGCTCCAGAGTGATGTACATGGTACACCCCTCCAGACGCCAGTCGCCCGTCTTTTTCGCCGCCTTTCTGATCGCGATCAGCTCGGCGTGGGAGAGCGTGTTTTTGTCAGTATTCCGCCGGTTGTAGCCGCGCGCGATAATTTTTCCGTCCTGCACGATCACGCAGCCGATCGGCACCTCGTCGAGCGCATACGCCTTTTTCGCCTGCCTGATCGCCTCGCGCATGAATTTTTCATGTGTTCTGATATCCACTGTTTCCATTTCCCTGCGTCCCCTTTTCAGACACCCGCGCCGCTTTGTCCTGCAGGTGTATCCTTTCAGATACCCGCGCCGCTTTGTCCTGCCGGTATATCCTTTTCAGACACCCGCGCCGCTTTGTCCTGCCGATGTATCCTTTCAGATGCCCGGAGCCGTCGCATCCAGGCGATCGTCATTCTGCGCAAGCATGTGTATACTAATGCTTCGCATATAATTTCACAATACCCTTCATCACTTCCACGGCAAGATCCATTCCCTCTGCGGTAATATGCTCGTAAGGACCGTGGAACGCATGTCCGCCGGTTCCCAGGTTCGGGCAGGGCAGACCCATATAGGAAAGGCGCGCACCGTCTGTGCCGCCGCGGATCGGCACCTCCACCGGTACCATCCCGGCGTCCCTGATCGCCTGCTTTGCATTTTCAATAAGATGCATACACGGCTCGATCTTCTCCTTCATGTTGCGGTACTGTTCGATGATCTCCAGTGTCACCGCGTCGCTTCCGTATTTTTCCTGCAGAAGCTTTGTGATGTGGCGCAGCGTTTCCTTGCGGCATTCAAACATTTCAGCACTGTGGTCGCGCACAATGTACTCCAGCTTCGCATCAGACACGTCGCCGCTCATGCCGCAGAGGTGGAAAAAGCCCTCATATCCTTCAGTGTCGCGCGGCGTATCGCCGGACGGAAGCATATTGTTGAATTCCATCGCCACAAGCGAGGCGTTGATCATTGTATCCTTGCTGCTGCCCGGATGCACAGAAAATCCCTTGAAGGTGACGTTTGCGCCGCAGGCGTTAAAGTTTTCGTATTCGATCTGATTTTCCGCATCGCCGTCCATCGTGTAGGCAAACTGCGCGCCAAAGCCTTCCACATCAAAGAAATCCGCGCCTCGTCCGACCTCCTCATCCGGAGTAAAGCCGATGCAGATTTTTCCGTGCGGGATATCGCCCTTTAAAAGCTCCTCCGCCAGTGTCATGATCTCAGCAACGCCGGCCTTATCGTCCGCACCGAGCAGCGTGGTACCGTCTGTCGTGATCAGCGTGCGTCCGGCAAGCTTTGCAAGATGCGGGAAGTCCTTTACCGCAAGAACCCGCTCCGTGCCAAGCGCAACGTCCCCGCCGTCATAATTTTCAATGATCTGCGGCTTTACATTTTCGCCGGAGAAATCCGGTGCCGTGTCCATGTGTGCGATAAAGCCGATCGCCGGAGCCCCCTCCAGTCCTGCCGTGGCCGGGATCACGCCGTACACATAGCATTTTTCATCAATACGCACATCGCTGACACCAAGCGCCTTCATCTCCCTGGCAAGCTGATTTCCAAGATCAAACTGGCGCTGCGTGGAGGGCGTGGTTTCGCTCTCATCACAGCTCGTTGTGTGCACCTTCACATAATTTAAAAGTCTCTCATATGCTTTCATAATTTCCTCCTGTTTCCGCTGTCATGATGTTGGGGCAAAAGTCCCAACTATGATGTTTACCGCTCAATCCCGTCCCGGGCAGGCTGCCCCTTCTGGAACGGATGCTTTCTCATGCAGATTTCCGATACATAATCCGCCCGCGCAAGCAACTCCTCGTCCGGTCCCTGCCCGGTGAGAATGACCTCCAGCTTTTCCGGCTTGTGATCCAGAAAATCGAGCACCAATGCCTCGTCCAGAAGCCCCGCCCGGATGGTATAGATCACCTCGTCCAGAAACAGCACGTCAAACTGCTCATCCCGTGCCTTCTCCGTCACCATCTTTAGCTGCTGCGCATAAAACTGCCGCCGTTCCTTTTTTTCTTCCTCTGTCATCTGAAAGCTGAATTTCTCTTCCTCCAGCCCGTCCACGATCGTAATATTTTCAACCTTTTCAAGCACCTTCCGCTCGCTCGTGCGATTGTTTTTCATAAACTGGTAGATCAGCACCCTGTAGCCATATCCGGCTGCGCGCACGCAAAGCCCCATGCCAGTGGTCGTCTTGCCCTTACCGTCCCCGCAGTAAATATGAACCAGACCTGTCGTTTTCATTGCCATCTGAGATCTTCCTTTCCATCTGATTTTTCTAATATAAGCAGAGTCTCTACCTAAATAGTATATCACGCTTCTTTGTCTTTGCAATGACGTTTTCATCGCAACAATTACTTGACAAAAAAGAGAACCGGCGTTATTATTACCAATGGTAATTATCTTTGATAATAATTTAAGGAGATTTGGTATGACTGTTGAGAAAATAAAGGAGATGCTGGACGCCTGTTATCAGGCAAAACGGATCCGCGATATGCTTCCGCCGCTGCCGGCGGGCGTTACGCCGTCTTACATACAATATCTTGATGTTATTGAAAAGCTGGAATGCCGGGGCGTCCGGGTAAAGATTTCCGACATCAGCAGTGCGCTGGGACTTCCAAGACCGGGCGTGACCAGGACGGTCAAGGAAATGGAAAATAAGGGGTATCTGACGAAAATTGCTTCTGCGGAGGATGGGCGTATTATCTATATTTCCATGACAGAATCCGGGAAACAGTTGTCATACAGATATAACGAGCAGTATTTCAGCGTCCTGGCACCGCATCTTGCCGATATTTCCGAAGAAGACGCGGACAGTATGATCCGGATTATGGAAAAATTTTATCGTGGAACGTGTGAGTGGAGGGATTCTTTCTATGAATGAGAAAACAGATTTTACACAGGGCAGTATTTTGAAAAAACTGGCATATTTTATGATCCCGATTTTAGGTGCGCTGGTGCTGCAGGCGGCATATGGGGCGGTGGATCTGCTGGTGGTGGGAAGGTTCGGTTCCACCTCCGGGCTTTCCGCGGTTTCCACGGGCAGTCAGGTGCTGAATCTTGTTACCTTTGTGGTTACGCAGCTTGCAATGGGCATTACCGTTCTGATCGCCCGCTATCTGGGAGAAAAGCGTTCGGAAGCGATCGGCCCGGTCATTGGCGGTGCAGTGGTTGTGTTTGCACTGATTTCTGCAGGGCTTTTTGTTCTGATGGTATGCTTTGCACGTCCGATCTCGGTCCTGATGCAGGCTCCGGCGGAGGCGGTCGAACTGACGTCCGGCTACGTGCGCATTTGCGGAAGCGGTATTTTCTTTATCGTGGCATATAATCTGCTTTCCTCTGTTTTCAGAGGTCTGGGAGACAGCAGATCGCCGCTGCTCTTTGTATTGATTGCCTGTGTGGTCAATGTGATCGGCGATCTGGCGTTGGTTGCCGGGCTGCACATGGATGCGGCCGGCGCGGCGCTTGCGACAGTTTTTGCGCAGGCGGTCAGCGTGGTGTGCGCCGTGGTAATGCTTGTGAAAAAAGGGCTTCCGTTTACCATTACCAAAAAAGATTTCCGGCTGAATCCGCAATGCCGGAAGTTTCTGGGCATCGGGCTGCCGCTGGCGCTGCAGGAATTTCTGACGCAGGTTTCTTTCCTGGCCCTGTGTGCGTTTGTGAACCGTCTTGGGCTGGAGGCTTCTTCCGGCTACGGTGTTGCCTGCAAGATTGTAAATTTTGCCATGCTGATTCCAAGCGCGCTGATGCAGTCGATGGCGTCCTTTGTTTCTCAGAATGTGGGAGCCGGAAATACAAAGCGGGCGAAACGCGCGATGTTTACCGGTATTGGCGTGGGACTGGTATTTGGCTGTGCCGTATTTGCCCTTGTTATGCTGAAAGGCGATGTGCTGGCGGGATTCTTCTCCACGGATGCTGCGGTTGTTCAGAAGGGATTTGAGTATCTGAAAGGCTTTGCGCCGGAAACGATCCTGACGGCTGTCCTGTTCAGCATGATCGGCTATTTTAACGGAAACGATAAGACGCTCTGGGTTATGGTGCAGGGGCTTGTCCAGACGCTTCTGGTACGGCTGCCAATGTCTTATTTTATGAGTATCCAGCCCAACGCCAGTCTGACCTGGATCGGGCTGGCAGCTCCGACATCTACAGCCGTGGGGATCTTATTAAATATTGTATTTTATATATACTTAAATAAGAAAACGCCGGGAAAGCGTGCTCAGAAAGCGTAGACTGTTTTCTATAATTATTGTGCAAATAATGTTACGAGATCCGCCGGTCGTCTGATCCGGAAATCCGGGTTTTCCACACTGCCAAATCCGTATTCTGCAAAGACGAAGGGAATCCCGGCTTCCCTGCAGGCGTCGGCGTCGCCCTGGGTATCGCCAACATACACCGGATCTGTCAGACTATTTTCGCGCATCAGCCGCAGGATGGACTGTCCCTTGGAGGTGCCGGTCTGTCCGAAGCAGAGATGATCTTTAAAATATTTGCCGTAACCGGTTTTTCGGAAAAGCAGCTCGATATAGCCGAGCTGACAGTTGCTTACAATGTAGAGCGGGTACTTTGCAGAGAGCGCTTTTAAGGCTTCCTCCAGTCCTTCGTATACCGTGCCCGGCTTTTTCTCAAGCTCCGCATGCTCCTGCCTGAAACACATTTCTGCGAGCGCGCGCTGGCGCTCATAGGGGATGGACGGGAGCAGCGTGGAAAAAATCACATCCATCGGTTTTCCGAAAAGCTGCTTTAGATCATCCGGCGTCACACGGACCGGCAGATCAGTGTTTTCGCTGATCGTGCGGTTATAGGCAACGGCAACCACATCTGTAGAATCCCAGATTGTTCCGTCTACATCAAAAATAATTCCATCCATGATTTCTCTCCTTATACGTCTTTATGATAGAGGGCGCGGCAGCAAAAACTGCCCGCAGGAATCCCGTTTGTGCGGAATTGCCCTCGGACAGTTTATCATAAAAAGAATGAAATCTCAACGGTATCCTACATTTCTAATATCACTGCCTGATAACCTGCAAGGTGCAGTGTCGTGCCGTCCGTGTCAAGCTGCTTTAGATTATTCAGCACTACGTTTTTATACGGCGCATCAAGCGTGACGGTCTGCGGCTCTTTCTGATAGTTTGCGATGACGAGCAGCGTCTGATCTTCGCCGCGGCGGTAGAATGCCATCAGATTGTGACGGTCCTCCCACACCGGTTCCAGGTTTCCGTAAACGATGGTGTCCGCGTACTGCGGATTTTTGCGCAGCGCCGTCAGCTTTTTATAGTAGTTGAACACGGAATCTTCGCGGCTCATCTGCTCGGCGGCGTTGATCTGCGTGTAGTTCGGATTTATGCGCAGCCACGGTGTACCGCTTGTGAAACCAGCGTTTTCGCTGGCATCCCACTGGAATGGGGTACGGGCGTTGTCGCGGCTGAGACGGTTGACTGCTTTCAGCGCTTCTTTGGGGGAAAGGCCGGCTTTTAAGGCAACCTGGTATTCATCAAGCGTGCTGATATCGTTCACCTCGTCGATGGAGGCGAATGTGAGATTTTCCATGCCAAGCTCCTGTCCCTGGTAGAGGAAGGGAAGCCCTTTGAGCATGAAGGAAATCGTTCCGAGCATCTTTTTGCTCGCCTCGCAGCAGTCGCCCTCCGGGATGTAGCGGCTGACACCGCGCGGCTCGTCGTGATTCTCAATAATATTGGAAAGAAAACCGATATCCGCTATTTTGCGCTGACTCTCAAAGCAGCAGCGTTTGTAGTCATCCGGCGTGATCACCTGACTGTCGTACCAGCCCTTTGCGCTTCCGCCGAAAATCGTCTCGTTAAAATCGAACATGGTGGAAAAACAGCCGTTATCGCCGATGAAATCCGGCAGCTCATCCGGCTTTTCGTTAAACACCTCGCCGACGGAAAAAGCATTGTGCGGCTTGAAGGTGTTATCCGACATTTCATGCAGGAAATCGAGAACGCCTTGCGCGTCTTCCAACATGTAGTGGATCGAGGAAAGTCCGTCCTCACGGTCGACCGGATAATCCTTAAACGGCAGCGCTTTTTTGATATTGATGATCGCGTCGATGCGGAATCCGGCAACGCCCTTGTCCAGCCACCAGTTGATCATCTTGTAGATTTCCTGACGCACTTTTGGATTTTCCCAGTTTAGATCCGGCTGCTTTTTGTGGAACACATGCAGGTAATATTTGTCGGTTCCCGGAATCTGTTCCCAGACCGGACCGCCGAAGTAAGAGCGCCAGTTGCACGGCAGCTTCCCGTCTTTGCATTCTTCAATATAAAAATATTTTCCGTAAGGACCGTCCGGATCGGCGAGCGCCTTTTGGAACCACTCATGCTCGTCGGAGCAGTGATTTACCACCAGGTCAAGGACAATGTACATATCACGCTTTTTTGCCTCGGCAAGCAGTTCGTCCATATCCTCCATGGTTCCGAAGCGCGGGTCGATGTTGTAATAGTCGGAAATATCGTAGCCCTGATCCGCCAGCGGGGAACAGAAGCAGGGAGAGATCCAGACGATATCCACACCGAGATCCTTTAAATAATCGAGCTTTTCAATAATTCCGCGAAGGTCGCCGATGCCGTCTCCATTGGTATCGCGAAAGCTCTTCGGGTAAATCTGATAGGCAACCTTTCCGTGCCACCATTTTTTCTGCATAATCAAATCCTCCGTTCAAAATTGGTGAGAACCGGATGCGTCCTGTTCTGAATGATGAGTACAGTATAATTCCGCTGTGGACAAAAATCTTCTGCAAATATGACTAAAAATTACGAAATATTGACTTTCTCGCTTCCCTTCCGGTATTGCAGAGGCGTGCACCCGCACACCAGCCGGAAGGTACGCATAAAATTGCCCAGATTATTGAAGCCGCTTTCCAGTGCGATTTCTGTTACAGAATGGTCGGTTTCTTTTAGAAGGCGGCAGGCGTACCGGATACGCATCTCATTTAAATAGGTAATTGGCGGTCTGCCGATGATTTTTTTGAAGAAGCGGCAGAAATACTGCTCGTTCATATTTGCCTGGGCGGCAAGGTTTTGCATGGTGACTTTTTCGGTCATGTGCGCCTGCATGTAAGAGAGCGTTTTTTTGACGGTGTCCACCCGTCTGTCTGCTGTCATCTGGGAGGCGGCAAGAAGATTCTGTTCGGAAAAGGCTGCAAAAATATTTAAAAGCGACGCTTTGGCGCGCATATATTGCGGAAGGCTGCTTACACGATACTGGCTGCGGCGGCTGGAAGCATCGGAGGGAAGCCCGGCGGCATCTGCGATCTGCAGAAATTGGCGCTTCAGAACGGCGAAGCAGGGATTTTGGCGGAAAATCGGTCCCGGAAGCGACAGTGTGCCCTCCGACAGCGGCTGCACAAGCTTTTCCTGCACCGGGTCGGCGGCAAAAGTGCGCAGCATGGACAGAGAAAAGACGAACGCCATCTCCCGGTAATCCTTTTCTGAATAAATGTAGTGGAGGTCTCCGCTTTTTATCAGACAGAAGCACTCCTCTTCGATTTCATATTTTTCCATATTGATTTCCAGATGAAAACAGCCCTGCTCAAAATAAATAATCTCCAGCTCCTCATGCCAGTGATGTTTTACCAGAAACGGCATACCGGCAGGCGGCGCGGCGCTGTCCGCCTGGTAACAGGCGCAGGGAAAAGCGGCGGTGCCGTGCAGACGGTTTTCTTTTAAGGGCGTGATGTCAGAATGCTTCATAGATACCTCCTTCCTGCACTTGTAATCAGGCAAAATAATCCGTCCGATATTGCGGGAAATGCTGACTCCGGCGGATTTTAGGGGTGGAGCGGTTGAAGAGACTGTATCATATATTGGGGATGCTGGCAAGAGTAATAACAGGATAAAAAGTGTGAAAGCTATCAGATCAATATTCATAAAATACTTGTACTTTTGAAAAAAGAGTGCTATGATGTTTGTAACTTCATAAGAGCAACAGGTGCAGAAAACGGCAAAGCCGCGATCTGTTAAAAGGGAAACAGGTGAAAATCCTGTACGATCTCGTCACTGTGAGCAGGGAGTGCAAAACAAAGCGCGTTTGGCGCAGTCACTGGGCAACCGGGAAGACAGTTTTTGCATGAGGATCTGCAAGCCAGGAAACCTGCCTGCTGCTGGTACGGGACCTGGGAAAACCGGTCCGGATCACGAGTAATTGATTGTACCGTTTTGCATGTTCTGCAGCTGCACGAATCTTTTACTTTTCCATGTAAAAGATTTTTTATTTTGTGGAAAATTTCCGCAGATTTCTGCCTGATAAGAAAGCGTGGAAAGCACATTTTTGCGGTTGTGTATGCTCCTTCTTCCGTGCCGGGTTACAATGCTGATGCAAAAATTTACATACATCAGAGACGGAACAGGACGTTTCGTCTAAAAAATCAAGGAGGATAAGAACATGAAAAACAAAGTATGGAAGCTGTTGGCAGCAGGTGTTGGTGCGGCAACTTTGATGATGGGCGCTGTAGGCGTACAGGCAGAGGATGCAACGGAAGCGGTGACGGAAGCTGTTTCAGAAGCAGCGGAGGATGCGACGGAGGCTGCTGCAGAAGAGGCTGAGGGAGAAGACGAGGAAAACTACGAGACCGGCGACGCTTCCAAGGATAATCCGAGAAACCAGGATGAGATCGGCGAAAAGGAGCTGCTGGTCGTAAGCTTTGGCACAAGCTTCAACGATAACCGTGTGGCAACCATCGGCGCGATCGAGAACGCTATGGAAGAAGCGTTCCCGGAATATTCTGTGAGAAGAGGCTTTACGGCACAGATCATCATCGACCATGTGAAGAACCGTGACGGCGAAGTGATCGACAACTTCGGCGAGGCGCTGAACAGAGCGATCGACAACGGCGTAAAGACGCTGGTTGTACAGCCGACGCATCTGATGAACGGTCTGGAGTACAACGATGTTATCGACGAGCTTGCGCAGTATGCAGAGGAGTTTGAGCAGGTAGCAGTCGGCGAACCGCTTCTTACCTCCGATGAGGACTATCAGGTTGTTATCAACGCGATCACAGAAGATACCAAGGCGCAGGACGACGGCGAGACCGCGATCGTATTCATGGGACACGGCACTGAGGCAGAGTCCAACCAGATCTATGCAACCATGCAGGAAAAGCTGACAGAAGCAGGCTTCGCAAACTACTTTGTAGGTACGGTAGAAGCAAGCCCGTCGCTGGACGATGTGCTTGCAGCAGTACAGGCAGGCGAGTATAAGAAGGTAGTTCTTCAGCCGCTGATGATCGTTGCGGGCGACCACGCAAACAACGATATGGCAGGCGACGAGGACGGCGCATGGAAAAAGACATTTGAGGATGCCGGCTACGAAGTAACCTGCAATCTGAAGGGTCTTGGCGAGATGCCGGCGATCCAGGAGCTCCTGGTTGCACATGCGCAGGCAGCAATCGACAGCCTTGCTGAGTAAGAGATTATGAAAGCTGCGCTTCCGTTAGGAAGCGTGACGGAGCAATACATAGGCTTTCAAAGATTTGTAAGGAACAAAAAGGGGTATCATCATGAAAAAATTTAAGGCAACGGTGCTGGCTGCGGTTCTCGCAGCCGGTATGATGAGCACACTGGGATGTGCCGAGGAAACAGAGGCTGCGACGGAAGCTGTTACAGAAGCAGCGGAGGGCAGTACGGAGAGCCAGGTGGCGTCGAAGGAGGAAATGGCTCCGGTTGAGGACATTGTGACTGACGACATGGTGCCGGTCTATGCGGAGAGCATCAAAGATGGCGTTTACAGCATTAAGGTGGACTCCAGCTCCTCCATGTTCAGTATTGAGGAATGTGAGTTGACGGTGGCGGACGGGAAAATGACCGCTGTCATGACGATGGGCGGAACTGGCTATCTGTATCTCTACATGGGAACCGGCGAGGAGGCTGTCGCTGCGACGGAGGAAGATTACATACCGTTTGTGGAAAATGAAGAGGGTGCGCACACCTTTGAGGTGCCGGTGGAAGCGCTCGATATGGGCGTGGACTGTGCGGCGTTCAGCAAGAAGAAAGAAAAATGGTACGATCGCACGCTGGTATTCCGTGCGGACTCCCTGCCGCAGGATGCTTTTGCGGAAGGAACGATCACGGCGCTTGCAGATTTAGGTCTGGAGGACGGCAGCTATCAGATCGAGGTTTCTCTGGAGGGCGGTTCCGGCAGAGCTACGGTGGAATCCCCGGCGGCGCTTACCGTTGCGGACGGCGCGGCAACAGCTACGATCATCTGGAGCAGCAATTCCTACGATTATATGATCGTAAATGATGAAAAGCTTGAGCCGGTTACGATGGAGGAGCACTCGACCTTTGAGATCCCGGTGACGGGCTTCGACTGGAAGATGCCGGTGGTTGCGGATACGATCGCGATGAGCACCCCGCATGAGATTGAATACACCCTGTGTTTTGATTCAGCAACAATTGAAAAGGCGGAATAATGAAAAAGATTATCTGTTTTTTTCGGACATTTTTGATATCCATGCTTCTGCTGCCCGGCGGCGCTGTCTTAGCGCCGCCGACAGTCGGGGCGGCAGATACGGTGCCGGATTTTGGCAGTATGGAGGCGGAGCGCAGCATGGAGCTTCTCTATGCTGAGCAGTTTTCGGTAGATTATTATGAGGGCGGCTATGCTTTGATCACGATCAAAGAGGGCGGCCGTTTTCTTGTTGTGCCGGATGGCCTGCCGGTGCCGGAAAATCTGGATGCAGACATCGCGGTGATCCGGAAGCCTTTGCAGAACATCTATCTTGTCGCCACATCGGCAATGGATCTTTTCTGTGCTCTGGACGGCACCGACGCGATCGGTCTGTCGGGAACGGACGCTTCCGGATGGTACGTAGAGAAAGCACGCGAGGAAATGGAAAACGGCAATATTCTTTATGCCGGAAAATACAGCGCGCCCGATTATGAGCTGATCCTCTCGAAGGGCTGCGATCTGGCGATAGAATCGACCATGATCTACCACTCGCCGGAGGTGAAGGAAAAGCTGGAGAGCTTTGGGATCCCGGTGCTGGTGGAGCGTTCCAGCTATGAGACGCATCCGCTCGGAAGGACCGAGTGGCTGAAGCTTTACTCCGTTCTTCTCGGCAAAGAGGAGCAGGCGGAGGAACTGTTTGCAGAGCAGGCAGAGAAGCTGGAAGCGGTGTCGTCAGAAGAAAATACCGGGAAAACGGTAGCGTTTTTTTATATCAGCTCCAACGGTTATGTGAACGTAAGAAAGAGCAGCGATTACGTGGCAAAGATGATCGAACTGGCGGGCGGAAAATATATTTTTGACGATCTGGGCGATTCGGAAAACGCGCTTTCCACCATGAACATGCAGATGGAGGAATTTTACGCGAAGGCGAAGGACGCCGATTATCTGATCTACAACAGCACGATTGACGGCGAGCTTTACACGCTGGACGAATTGTTTGCGAAAAGCAATCTGCTGAAGGATTTTAAGGCGGTACAGAACGGGAATGTTTACTGCACCGGAAAGAATCTTTTCCAGGAGACGATGGGGCTTGGCACCATGATCGCCGACATTCACACGATGCTCACGAGCGAAACGGGAGCGGATGAATTTACGTATATGCACAGGCTGAAATAATGCAGCAGTTCAGATGGAATGTTCTGCTGCGGGAGAACAACGTCTGTCCGGCCGGGACAGACAGGATTTGTTTTAACAGCGGTAAGGAGCGCGGAAAGCATGAAGCATAAATCTTATATCCGGTATCAGATTTCTTTTATTTTACTATTTGTTCTGCTTGCCGTGCTGTTTTTCTGGAACATCAATTCCGGCAGCATTCAGCTGTCGGCAAAAGAGGTCTGGGATATTATCGTGCACCGGACCGGGGAGGATACCGCCTATAATATCATCTGGGAAATCCGGCTTCCGCGCATTCTGGCGGCGGTTATTCTGGGCGGCGCCCTCTCCGTGTCCGGTTTTCTTCTGCAGACCTTTTTCAATAATCCGATTGCGGGACCGTTCGTGCTCGGCATTTCCTCCGGCGCGAAGCTGGTGGTCGCGCTGGTTATGATCTATCTGCTTGGCAGGGGGCTTGTGGCGAGTTCGCAGGTGATGATCCTCGCCGCCTTTGCCGGTTCCATGATTTCCATGGGCTTTATCCTGCTGATCTCCCGCAAGATACACAGTATGTCCATGCTGGTGATCGGCGGCGTAATGATCGGCTATATCTGCTCCGCAGTCACGGATTTCGTGGTGACGTTTGCGGACGATTCCAACATTGTCAATCTGCATAACTGGTCGATGGGCAGTTTCTCCGGCATGTCATGGGACAATATCTCCGTGATGTCGGCAGTGGTTTTTGTGTCGCTTGCCATCACGTTTCTGATGTCGAAGCCGATCGGGGCATACCAGCTCGGCGAAGTCTACGCGCGCAATATGGGCGTCAACATCAAGCTATTCCGCGTGCAGTTGATTTTGCTGTCCAGCATTCTGTCGGCGTGCGTTACCGCCTTTGCAGGTCCGATCTCCTTTGTGGGGATCGCCGTCCCGCATCTCATCAAGAGCCTGCTGAAAACGGCGAAGCCGATCCTGGTGATCCCGGCGTGCTTTCTGGGCGGCGCAGTCTTTTGCCTTTTCTGCGACATGATCGCCCGGACGGTATTTGCCCCCACCGAGCTGTCCATCAGCTCCGTGACAGCGATCTTCGGCGCGCCAGTCGTCATCTATGCGATGTTCGCGCAAAAATCAAGCCGTGCGAAAATGGACTGATGTCTATGCGGCTGCTTGCAGACGCAAGAGACAACAGAGGGGAGTTTTTTATGGACAATTTCTATATTTATACAGACCACATGACGGTCGGCTACAACGGCAGACCTTTGATCCGCGATATTGAAATCAGGGTGCGCCGCGGGGAGATTCTTACCCTCATTGGTCCGAACGGCGCCGGAAAATCAACCATTTTGAAGAGCATTACGAAACAGCTTTCCCTGATTGGCGGCACGGTTTATCTGGAGCAGAAAAATATGAAAGCGATGTCGGATAAAGAGCTTTCGCGCAAGCTGTCGGTGGTGATGACGGACCGCATCCGGCCGGAGCTGATGACCTGCGAGGACGTGGTGGCGGCGGGGCGCTATCCGTACACGGGACGGCTGGGGATCCTGTCGGACAATGACCGGAAAATCGTGCAGGAATCTATGGAGCTGGTACACGCGCAGGAGTTAAAAGACTGCGATTTTACGCAGATCAGTGACGGTCAGCGTCAGCGTATTCTGCTTGCCAAGGCAATCTGCCAGGAGCCGGAAATTATCATTCTGGATGAACCGACTTCGTTTCTGGATATCCGGCATAAGCTGGAGCTGCTGACTATTTTAAAAAAGCTTGTGCGTGAGAAGCAGATCGCGGTGATCATGTCGCTGCACGAGCTGGACCTTGCGCAGAAAATATCCGATACCGTCATCTGCGTGCATGGGGATAAGATTGATAAATACGGGACGCCGGAGGAAATTTTTACGGACAGCTATATCCATAAGCTGTATGGGCTGACAAGCGGCAGCTATAACGCGGATTTCGGCTGCCTGGAAATGGAGCCGCCGCACGGCAGACCGGAAATCTTTGTGATCGGCGGGAACGGGAGCGGTATTGTACAGTACCGCAGACTGGCGCGCGACGGCGTGCCGTTTGCTGCCGGTATTCTCCATGAAAATGATGTCGACTACGAGGTGGCGAAAGCGCTGGCGGCAGAGGTAGTCTGTGAAAAAGCTTTCGAACCGGTCAGCGGGGAAACATACCAGAGGGCTCTTGCCGTCATGAAGGAATGCCGTCAGGTGCTTTGCTGCCTGCAGGAATTCGGAACCCTGAACCAGAAAAACAGGGAGCTTCTGGAGGAAGCAAAGCGGCTGGGAATGGAAATCGGGTGTTGCTACCCGCTGGAAGCGGAATTATAATTCTGTTTTTGACAGTTGAGGAAAAATAAAATCGCTGCAATGCCTGAAAATATGGGCAATTTCAAAAAACAGTTGACCCGGATATTTCGGGGGGGGGTATAATGATTTTGGAAATGAAAAAATACAGGATATTTCTGAGATCAAAGAGGGAGGAACATACTATGAAAAAGAAATTAATGACACTTGTATTGTGCGCGGGACTGACATTTGCGGTGCCGTTTGGATGCCTGGCTGCAGAGGAAGCGCCTGCGGAAGCCGCAGGTGAAGAAACGCCGGCAGAGACAGAGAGTGCGGCGGCAGAAGCTGCAGAGGTCGGCGCATATGGGATTACAGATGCCCAGCAGGAGGCTCTTGTAGAGTCTGTGAAAACATCGGTAAAAGAAGGGTTTCTGGATCTCTATCAGATTGCGGAGACAGATTTTCAGCTTACGCCTTACAGTATGGAGGATGCGGCAAACTATGAACAAGACGGCACCTATACGGGAGAGGATCCTTATGAGAGCGCAAGAATGTGGCAGGCGATTGAGGATGCAATTCTCGAAGCAGATGATATAGGTGTATTCATGAATACGGCGCTTGCAGTCGGAATGGACCGAACGGAGCTGGCTGATATGATAGTGAAGATGAATGATCCCGTTTTTGAGGAGGATATGGACACCCCGGTATATGATACTATAACCGGAGAAAAGTATGATCTGGCTAATTCCATATATACAGGAATCGCAAAATATCTGAACGGACTTTCTTCGGAAGAGCGCGCGCAGGTTCTGGCGGGACTGTACGATACATTTGACGGTGCGAACGAGCAGGTAGATGTACAGGACGAAAACGGAAACTATGGCGGCACCTTTTCGACTCTGACGCTTTTTGATAAAGTGATCTGTGAAAATATTCAATTTTGAATGCAGATAAGAATTCCCCCGCTCAAGTGTGAAGAGCACTGAGCAGGGGAATTCTTATGTGTGAGTTTGATTCTTTTTACAGCCTTCCCATTTTTCCTGCATGCCTGAGCTGTACCAGGAAAAATAAGCGATTGACTTCCGCCCGTCCCTTTTGTATTATAAATAGAGTTAGGGATAGCTAATTGACGATGCAACAGGGAAGAACAGCTCAGAATGTCCGGGCTGTTCCGGGCAGAGACAGAAACGGGGCGGGATTGTGACACAGACCAGAAGCGTGAGCTGGCAGGACGATAAAATAAAGATGGCAGTGTATGAGCCATTTCCGGGGGTGCAGGTGATGAAGGTCTCCGTGCGGGCGCCTGGTTTTATAGAGGAGCGCAGAAAAAGCAACCGGCTGGAAATCAATTTCTGCGTAAGCGGCAGGTTTGAGTGCGAGTTTACAAAACGGGACATCGCTATATTAAAGCCGGGCGATATGGCAATCAGTCTGTTTGACGGAGAGAACGGAATAAACTCATACTCCCGGTTTCCGATGGATTTTTACGAGGGTATCAGCATACTTCTGGATTGTGATATCGCAGAGGAATGGCTGAAGGAGCATCTGGAGGTTTTCGACATCCATCTGCAGATATTAAGAGAGAGGCTGCTGGAAGCGCACTGGTATTGGGCGGGAGAGGCGGGAACCCGCTGCGAGCACGTGTTCCGGGAGCTTTATGACAGCATTGCGTACGAAGAGACCGCCTATATCCGGCTGAAAACGGCGGAGCTTTTCCTGCTGTTGTGCCGGTCTGTGCAGCCGCAGCGGGAAAACGGTTATCTTCCGGGAGGACAGGTGGAACTGGTGAAGCATATCCGGGACCACATGATCACAGACAGCGAGGGTTACTCTTCCACGGAACAGCTCGCCAGAGAGCACGGGATGACGTCCGCGCAGCTTCAGAAGCTGTTCCGGGAGATTTACGGGATGCCGATTTACCGGTATCTGAAGGAATACCGTCTGGAGCGGGCTGCAGTAGAGCTGATAAATACCAGTAATCCGGTGATGGAGGTTGCTTTAAACGCAGGCTTTACCAATGCCAGCAAATTTTCAGAAGGATTCCGGAAGCGGTATAAAATGACGCCCACCGCATACCGGAAGCAGTATAATTTAAATAGAAAACGGGATAGTTCTGTGAAAATGGAGTAGAAAAAGGAAAGACGTCTGCGTATAATATTCTTCGGAAGTTAGTTATAACTAACTAAAAAAGGAGGACATATATATGAAAAAGAAAAATCTGGCGTATTTACTTTGCAGCGCAATGATGCTTACCGCGACGGCGGGATTTACGGCAGGCGCAGAAGAGACGGAGACAGAAGCTGTCGTGGAGGCGGAGAGCGCCGGGGAAACGGAAGGCGAACAGTCGGCGGAGGAGGCACAGGATGCAGACTTCCTCAGTAAGATACAGGGCAGCTATATCGAGCTGTTCCCGGAAATGGCAAAAGAAGAATACCGCGATATCTGGCTGGAAGAAACCGGAGCGATTGTCGGGGAGGACAAGGCGGAGGAGACCACAGATATGCTGCTTGGCATGTGTATGGCAGAAATTTACGGGCAGGAAGCCATCGACGCTTATGCAGAGGACCCGGACAGCATGGCGTTTGACTGCTACTTCCTTGGCGGCGTCAGCGAATTTACAGTAGACGGGGATACCATCAGCGGCGTTGACGAAGAAGGAAACGAGGTTTTCAGCCATACATACGATTATCTGGAAACGGATGAAAACGGATTTTATCTCTATCAGAGCGAGGATGCGGACGCCGGACAGTTCACCTATTTCGCCTTCGCGCCGGACACGATGGACGAAACCTGGCATCTGGAATTCCGTTACTCGGAGGATTTAAGCGATTTGGCAAGCTGGTATGAAGGCGCGTATGCATACTGGAATGTAGGGGCAATCGCGGCGGACTACGACGCGGAAGATATGGAGAATGCCATTCATCTGTTTGCGACAGAGAATCTGGAATAATATGGGGTCGCCCTGGGGACAGAGAAATCCTTTGCTCGGGAATTTACACGCAGAGGATTTCCTGTCAGCGGTGAATAGCCTGTTGGTAAAACTATTTATGACGCAGAATTTTATTCCCGCGAGCAATGAGCCAAGTGCCGTGCTTGCACAAGCATTTGGCGAATGCCGCGAGGGTCAAAGACTAATTAATTTCAAATTCCTGGTCAGGCGTAACAGTTGTATAGGCAGTCAGGCGGGCACTTGGCATTGCGCCGGCATTTGATACCTGCATGGAATGTTACCGGAGCAGCCTGGAAATCTGTGCTTATGGTTCCGTCAGAAGCTCAGATTTTGGAATGCATCCCTTAAATTCTGTTGCGATATGTCAGAGTATTGGTTATAATAAAAACAGTAGCAGAAGCGATAGGAGGGGTGTCTATGTGTACGAAGAATGAACTGGAGCACATCATACAGCAACTGGCACAGATATACCATTCCGTTTATGGCAGAAATCTTGTCCAGGTGATTTTATATGGATCTTATGCAAGGGGAGACTACGATAGTGAGTCGGATGTGGATATTGTTGCAATCGTGCATGGTGAGCGGACGGTATTACAGGAACAGTTAAAGCAGGTATGGGATGCGTCCAGCGAGCTGGAACTGGAATACGATACGGTGCTCTCTCCTACGGTAATTCCATATGAAGAATTTGAGCGGTACAGGGAAGACTTACCGTATTATCGTAATATTGCACAAGAAGGGGTGGTAGTCGTTGCCTGATAATAGAAAAGAATTGATGAATTACCGTCTTGAAAGTGCAAAAGAGCAGTATGGAAAAGCGGAAGAATTTTTAAGCATTTATTTGGCGGGATATGAAAGAATGAATTTCATATCTTGCTTTTTGTTTTGAAGGAAATGGTTTGGATAAGGAAGCGATTCAGACATATTACGGAAGTCGCGTTGCGGAGCGGGAGGATGTGTATTTAAAGAATGACCCAGTACTACCCAGTATGACACGTCTGGGAATGGAAGTTGTAGACACGTCTGGGAATGGAAGTTGGGTGTTGACATCTGCCGGAAATGAAATTATAATGGCAGAAACAAACGGTTATCGGAAAGGAGAAGAAATGAAGAAATAACAGACTTTTTGTAACAGAAAAGATGTCCGGGTGTTCTGCAGGTCGCTGCAGACAGATGTTTTTTTGTTGCCATGCATACGACAAAAACATCCAGTGGACGTTTTTTAGTTGCCATGCATCCGAAGGGAGCTGCCGGTGGCAGGTCCTGTAGGTGTTGCCGGAAGTGGGGTTATGTTCATTTCTTCTCTTTTTTCATGCGTGGATAAGGCGTCCGCCTGCGCCGCAGCGCGGGATAGACGCCCGGCGGTTAAACATATACACGCCGGTAAGCCTTTGCCGACTGACAATGCGTGCGGCGGGTTTCTGCCAGACAGACAAACCGCGCTGGCATACTTTCCAGTGCACGCTGGGGCGTTGTGCAGATGAAAACAGAGAAAGAAAATACCGGTGAGCATCCCTCCTCTGGCATCAGCTATTATGCCAGGGAGGGATTTTTATGTCACAGATAAGCGTATCAGATCTTACCTTCTGTTATGAAGGAAGCTTTGACAATATTTTTGAAAACGTATCTTTTTCCATTGACACAGACTGGAAGCTGGGCTTTGTCGGGCGCAACGGAAAAGGAAAAACCACTTTTCTGAAGCTGCTGCAGGGAGAAATGGAATACCGGGGGACAATCAGCGCTTCCACCGCCTTCGATTATTTTCCATACCAGGTGGACGAACGGCGGCAGAGAGCGTGCTGGGGTGAAATTCTGGAAGAGATCCGGCCGGACTGCGAGCTGTGGCGGGTAATCTGCGAACTTGACAGACTGCAGGCGCCGGCGGAGGTGCTTTACCGGCCATTTTATACGTTAAGCTACGGGGAGCGCACAAAGGTGATGCTGGCAATCCTCTTTTCGCGTGAAAATTATTTTCTGCTGATTGACGAGCCGACCAATCATCTGGATGCAAAGGCGCGGGAGCTTGTGAAAGCGTATCTGCGCAGCAAAAAGGGTTTTATTCTGGTATCCCATGACCGCGATCTGCTGGACGCTTGTGTGGATCATGTGCTGGCGCTCAACCGCAGAACCATTGAGGTACAGAGCGGAAACTTTTCCACCTGGTGGGAAAACAGGGAGCGCAGGGACGCTTTTTGCAGGGCGGAAAATGAGAAGCATCAGAAGGAAATAAAGGCGCTTGGCAGAGCGGCGGAGCGTGCGCAGAGGTGGGCGGAGGCGAATGAGAGGAGCAAAATTGGATTCGACCCGGCTAAGGAGCACGACCGCGGCAACGGCACGCGCCCGTATATCGGGGCAAAAACGAAAAAAATGCAGCGCCGGGTAAAAAATCTGCAGACGCGGATCGACAGTGAGATCGTGCAGAAAGAGGGACTTCTGCAGGATGTGGAAAATCCGGCAGAGCTGAAGCTGATGCCGCTCTCCTTCCGCCGGGAGGTGCTCGTGCGGGCGCGCGACTACACGCTTGCTTACGAAAATGGTGATGGAAGCTGCCACATAGTTTTCGACAAGCTCTGCTTTGAGCTGCGACGGGGCGAGCGGGTCTTCCTGAACGGGAGCAATGGCTGCGGAAAATCAAGCCTTTTGAAGGCAATTCTGGCACAGCAGGAGCAGAAGAACGGTGATGTGGTTGCCGGATATGAAAGGAAAGAACGGAACCGCGCGGAAACAGATGGTGAGAATATGTGGCGTGGGGAGATGGATCGCACGAATGCATGGCACGGGAAAACGGACCGCGCGGATGAATGGCGCGGGAAAACGGATTGCGCAGGCATACGGGAGAACGGGCTGCTGGAGATCCCCTCCGGACTGCGCATTTCTTACGTCAGCCAGGATACGTCTTTTCTGCACGGGGATATCGGCAGCTTCTGCGCACAGCAGCGTCTGGAGGAAAGCCTGTTTAAGGCGGTATTGCGGCAGCTTGATATGGAGCGTGCGCAGTTTGCGAAAAATATGGAGGATTTCTCAGAGGGGCAGAAAAAGAAGGTACTGCTTGCGGCAAGCCTGCTTCAGCAGGCGCATCTCTATATCTGGGATGAGCCGCTGAATTATATCGATGTTTTCACAAGAATGCAGATAGAGGAGCTGATTCTGAAATTTGCGCCGACCATGCTGATCGTGGAGCATGATGTGCGTTTCCGGGAGCGGATCGCCACGAAAATTGTGGACTTGTAAAGAGCGACCGGGGAGTCGGGGGCCACGATGCAGGCATATGGAGCATCAGGCTGGCAGTGATGAAGGCATACGGGGCATCAGGCTGGTGGTGATGAAGGCATACGGGGCATCAAGCTGGCAGGGATGCCGGCATGGGGAATTTGCTTCTCGCTGCAGCCGGAGCAACATAAATATCAGCCCGGCTCAGGCGCCAGGATACCGTTGAGAGATTTCCGCATAGTTTCAGAGATAAAACGGACGGTGGCTTCCCGGTCGCGCGAGGAGCCATCCTTCAGCCAGTTTATCAGGATTCCGGCAATCGCCTCCGTGTAAAACTCTGTTACAAACTGACGGTAATCATCCTCCAGCTTCAAATGAAAATTCTCTTCCGCGGACTGTATGAGGGAAGAAATGATACCGGTAAATTCCGGATAAAAGAAACGCTTCATCTCCTCGCGCCCGATGGAATCGTAGGCGCAGTTTAATATGTGATCGTTTGCTTCCACATAATCCATCACAAAATTAATCGCTTCTTCATAATCTGTAATCAAATCAAACTGCTTTACCACTTCGATCGCTTCTGTTTCCAGCATCCAGCGCAGCAGCGCATAAATATCCTCAAAATGATAATAGAAGGTATTCCGGTTGATATCGCAGTCGGCGATCAGCTCGCTGACCGTAATTTTGGAAAACGGCTTCTTTGCCATAAATTTTTTCAGAGACGCCGCCAGCATTTTTTTTGTGTTCAGTGAGATCTCGTAATGCTTCATATACTTTCCTCCTACTCATTTATTATACAGATGTCTGATGGATTTTCAAGAATCCACAAAAAATTTATTAGACAAATTTCAAATTATGTCTGGTTATGCACATTTGGCGGCGTCTGTCCATTCCAAATGGCGGAAAATTACGTTATGCTTATTCCCGAAAACGAGAAAAGGGGTATGTCTGATGAAAAAATTTTATACCGGAGTGGTAAAGTGCCGCAAAGCGATTTTGGTATTGTTTATTGCGGCGGCAATCGCCGGTCTGTTTCTCAGCAGACTGGTGTCAGTAAACTACGATATTACCGATTATCTTCCTCCGGATTCACCGTCCACGGTGGCGCTGGATGTGATGGGGGAGGAATTTGACGGCGGGATTCCGAACGCCCGCGTGATGATTCGCGATGTGTCAGTCGTGCAGGCGCTGGAATACAAGGAAAAGCTGAAGCAGATTGACGGCGTGCAGGAGGTTACCTGGCTGGACGATGTCGTGGACGTGCGCGAGCCGCTGGAGATGCAGGAGACGGATACGGTGGAAGCATACTATAAAGACGATACGGCGTTGTTTACCGTTACCGTCGAGGAGGAAAAGCGACTGGAAGCGGTAGAAGCCATGCGTGAGCTTGTAGGGGAGAACGGTGCGCTGACCGGAAACGCGGTTTCCACGGCAACGGCAACGACGGATACGGTGGTGGAAATTTCCAGAATCGTAGTAGTCGCGGTATTGTTTGTACTGCTGGTGCTGATTCTGACAACAAATTCCTGGGTAGAACCGCTGATTGTGCTGGGCGGTCTTGGCGTCGCTATTTTAATCAACAACGGGTCGAATCTCATCTTCGGGGAGATTTCCTTTGTGACGAACGCCGCCGGAAGTATTTTGCAGCTTGCGGTATCGCTGGATTATTCCGTATTTCTGATTCACCGGTTTGAGGAATGCCGGCAAACAAATCCGGATGTCGAAGAAGCGATGGTTGATGCTCTGTGCAAATCCACGGGCTCGATTCTTTCCAGCGGTCTGACGACGGTAATCGGCTTTGTTGCACTCTGCCTGATGCGTTTCCTGCTGGGGCCGGACCTTGGTCTTGCGCTGGCAAAGGGCGTGGCGCTCAGTCTGGTTACGGTGTTTATCTTTATGCCGGCGCTGATTTTATCGCTGCACAAGCTGATGGATAAAACGCGTCATAAGGATTTTATGCCGTCCTTCCGCGGCTTTGGACGTCTGGTACAGAAGATGATGCTGCCGCTGGTGTGTGTGTTCCTGGTTCTGGTTGTGCCTTCCTACCTGGCATCAAATTCGAACAGCTATTACTATGGTTCCAGCCATATGTTTAATGAAGAGACCCGGATGGGAAAGGACATCGCGCAGGTTGAGGCGGTTTTCGGACAGAGCGACAGCTATGTACTGCTGGTGCCGACGGGTCAGACCGCGGTGGAGAAGGAGCTGTCGGATGAGCTGCACACGCTGCCGGAGATAACAGGAATTATTTCTTATGTGGATATGGCGGGCTCGGAAATTCCCACGGAGTTTCTGGATGCGGACACACTGGCGCAGCTGCAGTCTGATAATTACAGCCGGATGGTGCTTTCCGTGGACGCCGACTACGAGGGCGAGGAAACCTTCCGGCTGGTGGAGCAGATACGGGAGATTGCGGAAAAATATTATCCGGGCACCTATTATCTGGCGGGCGAGGGCGTCAGCTCTTATGACCTGATGAATACGGTGACGGCGGATATGGTGAAGGTAAACGCCATTGCCATTGGCGCGGTGCTTGTGGTACTGCTGATATTGCAGAAATCCATTGTACTGCCGGTAATCCTGGTGCTGTGCATTGAGACGGCTATCTGGATCAATCTTTCTATACCGTATTTTGCAGGTGATATCGTATTCTACATTGCGTACCTGATTATCAGTTCCATCCAGCTTGGCGCGACCGTGGATTATGCGATCCTGTTTTCCGACCGCTACCGGGAAGCCCGGGTGACGCATTCCAAAAAGGATGCGATTGTGGAGACTATTTCTGCGGTCATGGTATCGGTGCTGACATCGGGCAGCGTACTGACGGTGGTGGGCTTTCTGCTCGGCAAAATGTCCTCCAACGGACTGCTTGCGCAGCTTGGTATGTTCCTCGGCGTCGGGGCGATCTGCTCGCTGGTGATTGTTCTTTTTGTCCTGCCGGGATTCTTATACCTGCTGGACGGGTTATTTATGAAGAAGGGCGCAAAGGAGCACAAATCCCGCGCCCATGCGAAAAAACATGATGTGCAGGCTGGTTAAACAAAATTTTTCAGAAGGGAGAAAAGCATTATGAACCGAAACAGAAACTATAAGAAAACGATAGCGGCGGCGCTTTGCGTGGCGCTGTCCGCGGAAGCGGTCGTTCCGGCGTTCGCAGCCGGAGCCATAGAAGATAAAGATGAAAATGTGTATGTCAACTTAAACCAGGATGGCAGTGTCTCCGGAATTTATGTGGTAAATGAATACACACTCGGAGCGGACACGGAGATTGTGGACTATGGAGATTATTCCGCTGTAAAGAATCTTTCTACGGAGGATGAAATTCTTCTGGAGGACGGCAAAGTGACCGTAAACGCGGCAAAGGGAAAATTTCTTTATCAAGGCGACATGGCGGATACAACGCTGCCCTGGCTGATTGACATTTCCTATACGCTGGACGGCAAAGAAATTACCGCGGAAGAGCTTCCTGGCAAAAGCGGAGCGCTTAAAATTTCGGTGTCGGTGAAGGACAATCCGGCTTCGGACGACGAGTTTTTTGACAATTATCTGATGCAGGCGACGGTGACGCTGGATACGGAGAAATGCAGCAATATCCGGGCGGACGGCGCCACAGAGGCAAACGTCGGCAAGGACCGTCAGATTTTATATAACATCATGGCGGGGCAGGAAAAGGAATTTACGATAAGCGCCGACGTGACAGAGTTTGAGATGGATGCGCTTTCCTTCCAGGCGGTGCCGATGTCTTTTGATATTGATGTAGATTCTCTGGACACAAGCTCGATTACGGAAAAAACGGATGAGATCAAGGATGCGGCGGAGGAATTTGACGATGGAGCGGGCGAACTGGACGATGGAGCGCAGGAGCTTCTGGACGGCGTAGAGGAACTGAAAGACGGTGCAGATGAACTGAAGGACGGCGCTTCTGATTTAAACAGCGGCACGGGCGAACTGGTATCCGGAGCGGGCGAGCTGTCCTCCGGTACCGGTGAGCTGGTTTCCGGGGCAAATGAGCTGTATTCCGGAGCGGCTTCCTTAAACAGCGGACTGAAATCATTGAACAGTGGTGCAAAGTCTTTGAATAAGGGTATCCAGAGCGCTGCGTCGGGCGCACATGCTGCGCAGAAGGGCGCGAAGGAGCTTGCGGAAGGGGCAAAGGAGGCTGCTGAGGGCAGCATGGAGTTAAAGGACGGCTCCGCAACTCTGGCGGACAGCCTTAAGCAGCTGCAGACGGGCGCGGGCAGCCTGCAGGCAGCGCTGAATATGCTGACAGAAAAATCGCCGGAGCTTACCGGCGGCTCATCGCAGA
The DNA here is from genome assembly GCF_905201705.1 of uncultured Marvinbryantia sp. Taxonomy (GTDB): domain Bacteria; phylum Bacillota; class Clostridia; order Lachnospirales; family Lachnospiraceae; genus Marvinbryantia. Next base: position 62,762 of record NZ_CAJKOX010000005.1, on the reverse strand, counting down.
TTCAGGCGGCGCTTCTGCAGATTCAGAAGAGCCTGGACGGCATCACTGTCGGAACAGAGCAGATGCAAACGCTGCTTGACAGTTCCACAGCAATTCTGACGGCAATCGGGCAGGCGGCGGACGGCGCGCAGGCGGTATCCGACGGACTGGCGCAGATACAGGAAAGCTATGGTTCCATTGATGAGCTGGAAGCAAAAAATACAGAGGCGGCAGCCTTTTTGAGCGGAGTTGCCGGCACGGCGCAGACGGCTTACGGTGCAGTGTCCGGAAACAAACTGATCATGAGCATGATTACTTCGACCACCGGGATGGGTGCGGCGGAAATCGAGGCGGCGATTGCGGCGCTGAATAATACCGCATATCTGCTGGAGCAGAATAATACGGCATTCACGCAGCTTCGGGGCGGCATTGATACCGCAGGCACAGGAGCCGCCAGCGTATCGGAGGGCATGGCAGTACTGGAAGAGCAGTACGAGCTTTTCAATGCGGAGGTACAGAAGCTGCCGGTGGTGCTGGAGAACATGATTACAGCAAACATGGAGCCGCTGAAAGAGGGAATTGACCAGCTTGTAACGGCGGACGCCACGCTGAACGCAGGCATTAAGGAATACACGGAAGGCGTTCAGGCGGTTAAGGAAGGCTATGATGCGCTGTATACGGCATTCGGACAGGTGACGGAAGGCGCTGCATCGCTGGCAGAGGGTGCGGAGGCGCTTGCGGAAGGCAACAGCGCGCTTGCCGATGGCTCAAAGGAGCTCTACAGCGGAACGAAATCACTTACCTCCGGGGCGAAACAGCTTGCCTCCGGCTCAAAAGAACTGGCATCCGGAGCGGGAAGCGCCGCAAAGGGCGCGTCGCAGCTTCAGTCCGGCGCCGGCAGCCTGGCAGGGGGCGCAGATGCGCTGCGTCAGGGCGCAGGCTCCCTCTACAGCGGAACCATCACGCTGCAGGACGGTGCGACACAGCTCTATGACGGTACCGTGGAGCTGTCGGACGGCGTTTCGGATCTGTATGACGGCGTAGTGGAGCTGAAAGACGGCACCGCAGAGCTGAAGGACGGCACAAACGAGTTCGTGGAAAAGACGGAGGACATCGACGAAACCATCGATGAAGAAATCGATAAGGCGGTCGATAAGATTGCCGGCGGCGACTTCGAACCGGTATCCTTCACCTCGGAGAAAAATGAAAACATTGGTCTGGTACAGTTTGTCATGAAGACGGAATCGATTACCATACCGGAGGTGGAAGAAACGGAGACAGAGGAAGCGGAAGAAAGCATTTCGGAGAAGCTGAGGGATTTATTCTAACGGGAGAAAGATAAATTTAAGCCCCTTTGTCAGGCGAAAGCCTGACGAAGGGGCTTATTCTGATCATTATCCTTTAACGGCTCCGGCAGCAATTCCTTTTATGATATGCTTCTGCATGACGATGTAGAAGATAATGATAGGAATGCTGGAAATAAGAAAGTTTGCAAGGATCAGATTCCACTGATTGGTATAGGTTCCGAAGAAATATCGCTGGGACAGGGGCAGCGTCATGGGCTTTCCGTTTCCGTATACAAGAAAGGCCACCAGAAACTCGCCCCATACCCACAGGGCGTTTAATACAGCCACCGTTGCCAGAATAGGTTTCATGAGCGGAAGCACGATGGTAAACAGCATTCTTCCTCTGGAAGCGCCGTCGATGATAGCGGATTCCTCGATTTCCCTGGACATGCCGACACAGTAGCTGCGGCAAAGGAAAATGGGGACGGGCATCCCTAAAGCCAGATACACCAGAATCAGACCAAGAAGGTTGTTGACCAGATGAAGATCCCGGATTACCACAATGAGAGCGACCATATACACCTGGAAAGGCACAAACAGGGTAGACATGATGACCAGCACCAGGATCCGGCATAATCTGCTGTCCCATCTGGCGAGGGCGTATCCGGTTATCGCCGCTACCAGCACTGTCAGAGAGGTAGTTACGATCACCACAAACAAGCTGCAGAAAAAGGAGGACACAAAATTACTCTCCGTTATGATCTGCACGAAGTTTCCCAGATACAGGGAGGAGGGCAGTGCGATAGCTGAAGTCATGATCTCGCCCTTTGTCTTAAAGGAATTTATGAGAACCAGAACCAGCGGCGCCGCAAATATCAGAGCAAGGATCCATACGGCGACTGTCAGCAAAACAATATGTCTTTTTTTCATCCCAACCTCTCCTCTCTTTTTCTCATGAGCAGATTCAGCCCCAGACTGATACCGCCGATGATGATAAACAGTATCATGGCCTGTGCCGAAGCGTAGCCGTTGCGGTTAGCGTTAAATGCCGTCATATAGATCTTGTAAACCATGGTGGCAGAGGAGCCTACCGGTCCGCCGCTGGTCATGGTATAGGGCAGCTCAAACACCTTCATATGGGCTGCCACGGATAAGATCAGACAGGTGATGATGGTAGGAGAGATCAGCGGCAGCTTGATGTGGCGCAGGATCTGCCGCGTATTTGCCCCGTCGATTCTTGCCGCTTCTATCAGATCGTCTGATATTCCCTGCAGCGCTGCAATATAAATTACCATATAGTAACCTGCGCAGTTCCAGATGCCGGCTGCCGCAAGAGCAGGGATCACGGTATTTTTATTTCCGAGCAAAGCAATGCTCTTCATCCCCAGGGCGGCAAATACGTCAGGAAGAACCTGCTGATAGATGAAGCACCAGATGTAGCCTACCACCAGAAGGCTCATCATATTAGGCACAAAGAAAAATGTCCTAAGTACGGCTTTGCACCTGATCCTGGAATCCAGAAGAAGCGCAAGCAGCAATGACAGAAGGTTTCCGATTACTACGGTAATCAATGCATATTTCAGCGTTACGCCGATGGTTTTTGTGAAGGTTTTGTCGGTAAACGCCTCAAGATAATTTTTCCATCCAACAAAATTGTAGGTAGTCTTCATTCCATAGGAGTCTGTGAAGGACAGCCACATGCTCTGGACCACCGGCACAATAAAGAATACCACAAAAAGGATGATAGCAGGCATCAGCAATGCCATATAAAAGGTATTTTGTTTCTTTCTCATGTTTCGCTCCTTTTCCCGATTCTGCGATCTCCCTGTCGTTTTGATTTCAGAAAATGCCCCAATGATTCATGCATCACTGAGGCATTTCCCATTATTTCTTATCACATATCATTTTTTCGGATAAATCTGCGTTTATTCTGCTGCGGATTCCTCTTCAAGAGCTTTGTCCCAGTAGGTATCCAGCTCTGTTGCAAGGCTCTCCCAATCGCTTTCGTCCAGCATGTAGTAAGAGAAGGTTTCCCAGAGCTTGTCTGTGAATACGCTGCGGAGCACCCGGTCTCCATACGGCGTAAACTGCCCGCTCGTGAGATAAGAGTCGATGTCTGCCGCAATTGGGTCATAATCCACCGTTACTCCGTTTACTGCGGAAGAAACTTTTACGTTTTCAGACCAGATAGTTCCGGCTTCCTCGCTTGCCATGTACGCAAGAAAATCCTTTGCTGCATCAATATTTTCAGAATCTGCGCAGATAGACATGGAAGTGTCCGGGAAACAGAGCAGCTTTGCATCGTCCGGATTGTCGGAGATGGGGAAGGCCATCAGACCGATATTGGCATCCGGATTTACGTCTCTGATGCCGGAAAGAGCCCAGGAACCATTGCCGTAAAAAGCTACTTCACCGTTGGCGATCAGCGCTGCACAGTCATCATAGGACTGATTGTAGGCAGTGTCCGGATCGCAGTATTTATAAACGACGTCTTTCAGAATATCAAAGGCCTGCTTCCAGCCTTCGTCAGCTACGATAGTATGTTCGCCGGCATCCCGTTCTGCGCTCCAGTTGGGATTCGGTCCGTATACGGTTTCTGCGAACAGCGCGATCAACGACATATAGGGTACGGACAGGTTGCTGAGGCTGGATGCAAAAGGTGTTACGCCGTTTGCCTGCAGTGTTTCGCAGCAGGAGATCAGCTCGTCAAGCGTAGTGGGAGCTTCCAGGCCGTTGGCCTCCAGCACGTCTTTGTTGTAGTACAGACCGATATAGCCGTTGTCGATCGGCATGGCGTATACGGCATCCTCATAAATGGCGTTCGCGCCGGCTACGGTGTCCGCATTCAGATTGGAGAGAAATTCCTCGCCCGATAAATCAACCAGAAATTCGGGCTCCACTTCCTTCATCCAGGTAATGATATCCGGCATATCTCCGGAAGCGCTTCTGGCGCGAAGCGTAGTTTTAAGATCGTCAGAACTCATGCTCTGGATCTCGAAGGTAACATTGGGATTTGCCGCCGTGTAGTTATCCATCATTTCCTGGAATGCAGCGGTAGGGCCTTCCTCCGTCTTGAGGGAAAGAATCTCCAGTGTCACCGCTTCTGCGCTGTCAGATCCGTCTTCCGCAGACACACAGCCTGTCCACAGACCGGCGACCATGCTCATACTAAGTAACATAGCAATAACTTTGTTTTTCATGAATGTTCCTCCTTTGGAATTTAGATTTTTATTCAATCCGACAGTGCGCGGTTTCGTCGGACTAAATCAGATTAAATGACGGCGAGGGACAGCTTTGGTTTTGCGAACATATGCTCAAACACATAGCAGCAGGCGCCAAGAGGATAATCTTCCTTTTTCAGCTTTCCCACACGGATATCCGGGTGCATTTCCATATCATGTACCAGATATTTCTTTACCGTCTCCTGCAGGGTATCCCAGTAAACAGATCCGTCGAGATTAGGGCATCCGCCGATTATGATCGTTTCTATTTCCAGTGTCTTCAGCATATTGGAAATAGCGATTCCCAGATAAGAAGCGGCTCTTTTTAGAATCTCCGTACTGTCAGTATCTCCCTGCTTCGTCTTTTCAATAAAATCGTGAAGAGTATAGTATTCTTCGGTGCTTTCCGTACCGGTTTTTCTGCGGTAGAATTTGTTGAGCGCCAGCTCTCCGGCGTAGGCATCAAGGCATCCGTGGTTTCCGCAGACACATTCCGGTCCGTTTACGTCCAGCGTAGTGTGGCCAATGTAGCCGGCATTTCCGTGATTCCCGTCAAGAGGGCGATTTTTACAGAAAATAGCGCTTCCGATACCGGAACGGATTCCGATATAAATGAAATCTGCCGTTTCCGAAGAAAGGTATTTTTCCTTCTCGATGAGAGCCAGAAGATGAACGTCATTTTTCATATACACTGGCATCTGGAAACGTTCCTCCAGGATCTGTTTCATGTCAATGTGATCCCATCCGCGGATTCTTTTGATGTGAAGGGATTTTCCTTCATTTTTTCGGATAGTCCCGGATATTCCCAGGCCGATCCCAGCCATTTTCTCTTTTGGCTTACCGGCATCCGCGATCAGAAGCTCAATCTCTGCCAGCAGTCTGTTCAGAACCTCCTGCGCTTCGCAGTCTATCCGGAACTTTACTTCCCGACTTGCAATGATTTCCTTCTTCATATTAGATACTGCCATCCGGACCTTCGGAAACTCCAGATCGATTCCTACTGCATAAGCCGAATCCTTATTAATGTGGATCAGCTCTGCCGGACGTCCGCCGGTGGATTCCGAAAATCCATTTTTCATGATGTAGCCTTCTTCCAGAAACTCCCGGATGATCTCCAATACGGTCGGCCTGCTTAAAGATGTTCTGGAAGTAATTTCTTCAGTGGTCACCGGTTCATACGTCTGTATGCACTGCATGACCAGATACTTGTTGGCCGCCTTTAAAACTTTGGTTGTGTTCTTTTTCATAAATGGCATCTCCCCTGTCCATTTTTGATTGTGAGGTTATTATAACACCCTTTTCTGTTTTTGTAAACAACTTTAGACAAAATTATTTATAAAACTACTTTTCATAACAAAAAAGATGTGCTATACTGTGGATGGAAAAAGAGATCATCACTATTTGGCGGACAGGAGGGCGCTTATATGTACAACACACTGAAATCTTATCTGGCTGAACTTTCTTTGGAACTTATTCATGGATGCCGTGCGCAGGCGTATGACGGCACCTGGCTGTATACGCCTGACGGCATTGCCAACTACGACGCCCTGTGGCTGCGGGATTTTTCCTATATGGCAGAGTATGCCGGCTTTGCTGTCCCGGAGGAGGATATTATCGCATGTATCCGTTATTCTATTCAGCACCGCAGAGAGGACGGATGGATGCCGGACCGCGTGACCAGGGATGGCGTCGGGGTGTATGCTGCCGGTGCGATGGGCCACCCTATCGGCGAGGCGAATCTGGATAATACACCATTTCTGGTGTTTACAGTATATAGCTTATATCAGCGAATGGACATGGAACATTTTGGCATTCTGTTTCGGGAATGGGAGCCTTACTTATCCAGGGGGCTTTCTCTGATCCCTTTAAATCAGAAGGGACTGGTCTTCAATAATCCGGCAAAGCCCCATTCTCCGTATGGGTTTACGGATACGGTCTGCAAGACGGGCGAGCTGTTCATGGAATCTCTGCTGTTCTGGAGAGCGTGCCGCATGATGGAGACGCTTTGCAGCCAGTACAGCCTGGGAAACAGTGCGAAATATGCGGCTCTGTCCGGTGCGGTGGAGCGTTCCATCGGGACACTGCGCGATGACGGCACGGGGTTATATTATGCTGCCTCCGGCGATTGTCGTCAGACAGATATCTGGGGCATGGCGTACATGCTTTACATCGGATTTCCGGTCGGAAAGGCTGAAAAAGAAACGATCCTTACCTTTTTATATAAAAATTATGATCGCTACATGTACAAGGGGCAGGTACGCCATCTGCTGCGCGGGGAATACTGGGAGAAGCTTCTGATCGAGATTGAGCCGGAAACCTATCAGAACGGCGCATACTGGGCGACAGCCACCGGCTGGATTCTCTGGTGCCTTGCGCAGAAGGACTTTTCTCTGGCAGCGGACACTCTTTTGAAGGTGACAGACTGTTTTAAAAAAGAAGGTTCTTTTGAGTGTGTAAACGAAAATTATGAAAAGCTGCCCAGTATGGTAGTCAGCGCAACCAATGTTTACGGAGGACTGATCCGTACTGCCGGGGATTTCCCGGACTTTGTAAAATATCTGGAGGAAAATCTATGAATACGTTATTTCGGAATGATCGGATCCGCAGGATTTTGATGGATCTTAAAGCCCTTCAGATAAAAGCGGCAATTCCGGTAGAGAATATCCGGATGTTGAGCGGCCGCTTTGATTCGCCGGATGCGGCTGAGCCTTTTTTATCACAGGCGCAGCCTTATCCTATACATGGGCAATGGGGCGGGCGCAATGCCTACTTCTGGTTTTTTGCGACAGTGCATCTCCCCGATGGCTTTGAGAAGGAACAGCTCCTTCTCAGGGTTTCCACTGCCGCAGGCCAGAAGCGGGATACCGCCCTCTTGTCTACCTTTGTATCCGCAGGAAGCCATAACTGGGATCTGATGAACCCTCAGTTTATGGTATTTGTAAACGACAGGCTTCGTCAGGGAATGGATACCAACCATACGGTTGTCCCGCTGGAGGCGGAGGATTACCGGAAGGGAACGATCAGGCTGGCGTTCCAGGCGTACACCGGGCTTACGGACGCCGGATACAGCTTTTTCCCTGAAATCTGTGTTCTGGATACGGCGGTAAAGGAGCTTTATTATGATATGCTCACGCTTTTTGAGGCTGCTCAGACGATGTCTGAGGAGAGCGTACAGAGATATTCTCTGCTTGACGCTGTCAATGAAGCGATAAATCTTTTGGACCTGCGAACCCCGGGGAGCCGGGATTTCTATGCCGGGATGAAAAGAGCGCATGATTATCTTGAAAAATATGGATATGGTTCGTCGGACGATTCCGTTACCGTACACTGCGTCGGTCATACGCACATTGATATGGCGTGGCTCTGGGATCTCGACCAGACGCGCCTGAAGGCGCAGCGCAGTTTTTCCACGGTTCTTTCTTTTATGGAGCGATATCCGGATTACTGCTTCATGCATACGAGTCCGCAGCTCTATGCTTACCTGAAACGGGACAATCCGCAGCTATATGAAAGAATAAAGGCGCAGATCGCGGATGGACGCTGGGAGCCGGAGGGCGCCATGTGGCTGGAGGCCGACTGCAATCTCCCGTGCGGGGAGTCGCTGGTGCGCCAGATCATCTGCGGTAAAAAATTTATCCGGGAGGAATTTGGCAGGGACAGCCATGTTCTCTGGCTTCCGGATGTGTTTGGCTACAGCGCGGCGCTTCCGCAGATCCTGAAAAAATCCGGCATTGATTTTTTCGTGACCTCGAAAATCAGCTGGAATATGCTCAATACCATGCCATATGATACCTTTTTGTGGAAGGGAATTGACGGTTCTGAGATTCCGACCTATTTTCTTACCACGCCGGAGCTGGGAGCGTCGGAGGGAAACTGCGGAGCCACCTACAATGGTGTTCTGCATCCTGAGACGGTAGTCGGTACCTGGAAGCAGTATAAGCAGAAGGAAGTCAATCATACGGTTCTTATGTGCTACGGCTACGGTGACGGAGGCGGAGGCCCCACGATGGAAATGCTGGAGAAGCTTGAGCGCATGAAAAAGGGGATCCCCGGATTTCCGACGGTTACTTCCGGGGCGATCGGTCCTTTCTTCGCAGAGCTTGCGGATCGCCTGAAAGGGCAGAAATACCTTCCCAAATGGACAGGGGAACTATATCTGGAACTGCATCAGGGAACATACACCTCCTGTGCAAAAATAAAAAAGAATAACCGCAGGGCAGAGAAAGGTCTTTATACTGCGGAGCTGCTGCAGAGCGTTCTTTTCTGCATGGGAGACGATTATCCGGACGCAAAGCTTTACGATCTGTGGGAGACGCTGCTTTTAAACCAGTTTCACGACACACTGCCGGGCAGCTGTATCGGAAAGGTGTATGAGGATTCCGAAAAACAGTTTGCACAGCTTTTTGCACAGATGACGGAGCTGACGGATGCCGGTCTGGAGCGCCTGGTATCCCGGATCGCCTTAGACGGCCCCGGCCTTCTGATCTTTCAGCCGGCTCCCTTCCGGCGGGATGCGTTGTTTGAGACAGCTTATCAGCCCTTTGGGGAAAAGACGCAGTATCTGGATGCTTCTGGCAATATGCTGCCCAGTCAGCGAAGCTTTGACGGCAAGGTGCTTCTGGCGCTGTCGGGCCTGCCTGCGCTGGGTTATACGACGCTGCGGGCGGCGGATGCAGAAAAACTGCCCTGTAAGCGCAAATGTGATGAAATTACGCCTTATCCGATCAGCACTGCGCACATGGAAAACAGTTTTTTCTCTTTTGATATTAGCGATGCGGGCGAATTGATCCGCCTTTATGATAAACGTGCCGGCCGGAGGATATTGCCGGAAAACACGCCCGGAAACTGTCTGGTGGTCTATGAGGATCGTCCATATCGCTGGGATAGCTGGAATATTGATATGTATTATGAAGAAAAAAGCTGGTCTGTCGACAGGGTGGAGCAGGTGGAGGTGCTGGAGAGGGGGCCTCTGCGCTATGCTTTGCGCATAAGGAAAAGATATCATCGTTCCCTTATTGATCAGACGATCTATTTGTACCATCACATTCCGCGCATAGATTTTGTCACGGACATTGACTGGCAGGAGGATTCGTCTGTGCTGAAAGCGGAATTTCCTGTTGATGTCAACACGGATTTTGCTACGTTTGAGATTCAGTACGGCAGCGTGCGCCGCCCGACGCACAGCAATACCAGTTGGGATACGGCAAAATATGAGGTTTGCGCGCACACATGGGCGGATATCTCAGAAGGCGGTTATGGCGTCAGCCTGCTGAATGACTGTAAATACGGGTATTCCGTCCGGGACGGGCGGATCGCAATTACCCTGCTGAAAGCCGGTATGGCTCCCGAACCCACACTGGATCGGGGAAAACATACATTTACTTACGCTCTTTATGCCCATAGCGGTCCGGTTCCGGATGGCGGCACTGTCATGCAGGCGCATTCCATGAACCTTCCGCTGCCGGCAAAAGAAACGGGCAGCCGGAAAGGCTCCCTGCCTGCAGAAGCGTCCTTCTTCACTTGCGATCATCCGTCTGTTCTCATAGATTGCGTGAAAAAAGCGGATGAAGAGGACGCACTCATCCTGCGCTTTTACGAAACCGGAAACTGTCTGTGTAATGCGCGGTTTACCTCCATGTTTCCGCTTCGTGCAGTGTGGGATTGCACTCTTATGGAAGAAAAGCTGACAGAGCTTCCTCTGTCTGATGCAAATTCTTTTGAGTATATGGCAAAGCCTTTCTCTGTCAATACCTGTAAATTATATTTCGCATAAGGAGGTTTTTTATGAAATATGGCATTTATTTTGCTTATTGGGAAAAGGAATGGAATGCGGACTATATCAAATATATGGAAAAGGTAAAAAAGCTGGGATTTGATATTCTGGAGATTTCCTGTGCGGGCATCGCCTGCGCAGATCAGAAGGAACTGGAGCTCCTGAAAAAAGCCGCAGATGACAATGATGTGATCCTCACTGCCGGCTATGGACCCGGACCGTCGGAGAATCTGGCAAGCTCTGATCCCGCTGTGATCCGGCATGCGATTTCTTTTTATACGGATATTTTGAAAAAGCTGGAATATTTAGGGATCCACACAATTGGGGGAGGAATTTATTCTTACTGGCCGGTGGATTATTCGAAACCGATCGACAAGGCCGGAGACTGGAACAGAAGCGTGGAGAATGTCCGCACGGTGGGAAAGATCGCGGAAAGCTGCGGCGTGGAATATTGTCTGGAGGTGCTCAACCGCTTTGAGGGATATCTGCTGAATACGGCGGAGGAAGCAAAACAATTTGTGGAAGAGGTGGATGTGGACGCCGTGAAGATCATGCTGGACACGTTTCATATGAATATTGAGGAGGACAGCATGGCGGACGCCATCCGGCTGGCCGGAGAACGGCTGGGACATTTTCATGTGGGAGAAAATAACCGGCGCGTACCCGGAAAAGGCAGTCTCCCATGGGCATCCATCGGAAGCGCTCTGCGGGAGATCCATTATGACAAGGCTGTGGTAATGGAACCTTTTGTGACCTGCGGAGGGACTATAGGAAAAGATATCAGAATCTGGAGAGACTTAAGCAAAGGGGCGGATGGCGCCCGGCTGGATGAGGATGCGGCAGGTTCCGTCGCTTTCCTGCGGCATGTATTCTCCGGAAATCATACATGATCACAGAAAGGAAGAGGTAACGACATGAAAACATACCCCATTATTGGTATCCGGCCAATTGTTGACGCAAGGCTCCTCGGAATCCGCGAGGCGCTGGAGGGAAAAACCCGCAGCATGGCGGAAAAAGCCAGGACACTGATAGAATCGAAACTTTACTATGCCGATGGAACTCCTGTGAAATGCGTGATCTTCTCCGGCAGTATCGGAGGCGGCGAAGAAGCTGCCCGCTGCCAGGCAGAATTTGCCGCACAGAACGTATGCGCCACACTGAGCGTTACGCCGAGCTGGTGCTATGGCAGCGAAACGCTGGATATGGAGCCTTCCACTGTCAAAGCGATCTGGGGATTTAACGGAACCTCCCGCCCCGGGGCAGTCTATCTGGCAGCGGCAATGGCTGCGCACAACCAGGCAGGCCTTCCGGCATTTTCTATTTATGGACGGGATGTGCAGGACATGTGCGATGATTCTGTTCCGGAGGATGTGGAGGAAAAAATTCTGCGCTGGGCGAGATGCGCAATAGCAGTCGGACAGCTGCGGGGAAAAGCCTACGTGAATATTGGCAGCGTATCTATGGGAATTATGGGATCCTACTGCAATATGGATTTTTACCAGAAATATCTGGGAATGCGCGCAGAATGGGTGGATATGACAGAGATTCTCCGAAGGGAAGCGCTTGGCATTTTTGACGGGGAAGAGTATGAGAGGGCGCTGGCATGGGTGAGAGAAAACTGCCCGGAAGGAAAGGACCCCAATCCGCCTGAGCGTGCCCACAGCGCCGCCCGGAAGGAAGAGGACTGGAAATTTGTTGTAAAGATGACACTTATTATAAGAGATATCCTACAGGGAAATGAAAAGCTGGCGGATATGGGATACAAGGAGGAGGCACTGGGAAGAAATGCGATCATGGGCGGTTTTCAGGGACAGCGTATGTGGACAGACTGGAAGCCAAACGGGGATTTCTCTGAGGCTATCCTAAACTCCACCTTCGACTGGAACGGCAAAAAACAGCCGCTTATTCTGGCAACGGAGAACGACAATTTAAACGGACTTTCCATGCTGTTTGCGAACCTGCTTACCGGACGCGCTGCCCTTTTCGCGGATGTGCGGGCTTACTGGAGTCCTGATGCAGTTCTGCGTGCTACCGGACAGCGGCTTTCAGGGACAGCGGCCGGAGGGTTTATCCATCTTATTAATTCCGGCGCGGCATGCCTGGATGCTACCGGTGCTTCCAGAGGAGAGTCCGGACAGCCGGTAATGAAACGCTGGTGGGAAATGACGCAGGAGGACATCTGCGGCTGCCTTTCCGCTACGGACTGGTGCCCGGCGGAGTTGTGCCAGTTCAGAGGCGGAGGCTTTTCCTCACATTTTGCTACCGGAGCTGAGATGCCCTTGACGATGATCCGGGTGAATCTGGTGGATGGAATCGGTCCGACGCTGCAGATTGCAGAAGGGCAAAGCATTACTCTGCCGGAGAAGGTTCATGCGGTCATTGACGAGCGCACAGATCCCACCTGGCCAACAACATGGTTCGTTCCGCGCACAACAGGAGAGGGCGCATTTGCAGACGTGTATTCGGTGATGGCAAACTGGGGAGCAAACCATGCAGCCTGCGCCTATGGGCATATCGGAGCGGACCTTATCACGCTGGCGTCCATGCTTCGCATTCCGGTAGCCATGCACAATGTACCGGAAGAGGAAATCTACCGTCCGCACTGCTGGGGAGCATTTGGCACGGTGGACAGACAGGCGGCGGATTATCTTGCCTGCCGGACATACGGACCGCTGTATAAATAATGAGAATGCTTTTTTATAGAGGAGCCGATAAAGAAAAACAAAACTGCAGGGAAGGATGACATTTGCGGCGAACTATGCTATACTTTAGATAAATTTACCAGCACCATCCTGCTGGAAAAGTAATAGAAAGATTGGAAAAAGCATATGACGTCGAAAGAATTTGCAAGTCTGATCGGAGTATCGCAGCCCACGGTCTCACGTGCTCTGAATAACAGCAATCTGGTGCCGGAGGAGAAAAAACAGTATATCATACAGAAGGCAAAGGAGTATGGATTTGAACTCAACAGTCAGGCGCAAAGTCTGAAGACGAAGCGGACGGGAACGATTGGGATCTTATTTCCGAAGCATTTCCTTGGCATGAACAAGAATCTGATGCTTGCCTACGTATACGATTGTATCCAGAAGGAACTGAGCCACTATAGTTATGATATCATGGTCATCTACTACGATAAGGAAACGGATGATTTTTCAAGCTTTGAGCGGATTATCCGCCGCCGCAAGGTGGACGGTTTTCTGGTTTTGCGCATGGAGCTTTCCGATAAAGAGATGGAAGTAATTGAGAAGTATAAGGTTCCGTGTGTGTTTATGATGAATGCCAGTGCCAAGATCCGCGGCAACCTTAATTATCTGTTTTCAGACAGTATTTACGGCGGTTATCTGGCGGGATGTTATCTGCGGAATTTCACGGATTATGAGAAAATGTTTATCACTGTTTTTGAGGAATCCAATGACGCGAAGCGCCGTCTGCAGGGTTTCCGGCAGGCTCTTGAGGAGGTCGGGCAGCAGGTGGCGCAGGAAGATATCCTTTACTGCGCTCTGGGGATCGATTCTGCATATCAGCTTGTGAACGAAAATCCGGGAAAATTCCGGGGCAGAAAGGTAGCAATTCTTGCCTACAGCGATATGCTGGCGATTGGCATTGTGCAGGCTCTGGTATCACAGGGAATCCGAATACCGGAGCAGGTGCAGATTATCGGGATGGATGATATTCCGCTGACGACTTACCTGCATCCGCAGATCAGCACGATCCACGTGCAGGTGGAAGAAATGGTACCGCGTGCATGTACGCTCCTTCTGGACATGATCGAGAAAAAAGACGGAGTGATCCAGGAATGGATCAAACCGCGGCTGATACTGCGGGAGACAACGTGCAACGATTTTGCATAATCGGATTTCAGGTAAAACTGTCGGTTTCGCCAAAAGGTGAGGCCGGCAGTTTTTCTTTGAGAATTTTTCACAAAAACAAGGAATTTGGATTGTGAAGATTTAACAAAATGAGTAAAAAGATATGATTTTGGCAAAAAAATGATTGACAGGCACTGCAAATAATGTTATGTTGAAATTACCGAATGAATACGTATTCAAAAAGAAAAACAGAGCATGATTAACAAAAGGATATGGAGGGAAAGTACAGATGAAGAAGAAAATAGCGGCAGTATTGACAGCAGGTTTGGTTTTTACATGTCTTAGCGGAATGATGGTAAATGCAGAAGAACTGACACCGTCCGGGGAAACACTGACAGTCGGCACGATGGCGAATTCCCTGGGACTTCCGGTACATGTGGCGGAAGAAAAGGGCTACTTTGAAGAGGCAGGTCTGGACGTGAATATTGAGATTTTTGCTACAGGCGCCCCGATCAACGAAGCGATGGCGGCCGGAGAGCTGGATGTGGCAGTCAGCGGAATGGCATCTGTATATGGTCTGGCAACCGGTATGTATACCTATATCGGCGATGGCGTGATCACAACAGGCGGCGAATCCATCTATGCGAGAGCGGACAGCCCGTATGTGCAGGCGGGAGCGGATGAGAAAGGAATCATCGGCGATGCGGAAAGCCTGAAGGGCGTGTCTATTTTAGGACCGCTTGCTACAACGGCACACTACCAGGCGATCAAGTATATTGAATATTTCGGACTGACTGCCGATGATTTCAGCATGGTATCCATGGATTATGCGCAGGCTTATCAGGCATTTGTTACCGGAGAGGGTGATCTGATCGCGGCAAAGATGCCGTATACGAATCAGCTTGAGGAGGCCGGCTATGTGAAGGTCTGTGACATGAATCTGATTCTGGACAATCCGATTATTGATACCATTTTTGTACAGAATAATGTGGCGGAGGAGAAAAAGGATGATCTGATCCTTTTCCTGGAATGCTATTACAAAGCGTGTGAGGATATTATGAATGATGAGGCGATGCGCCGCGAATCGGCTGTGACATGGTATGCAGAAGAGGGCATTACCTACAGCGAATCTGATATGGACGCTGAGGTGGAAGTAAAAGATTACTTTACGCGTGAAACGGTAAATACGGAAGAAAATCAGCTTGGACAATTTATGGTAGATATCGCGAACTTCTATGTAGAGCAGGAAATGATCGCTGAGAGTGATGTGGCAAATGTAGAGGCAAGCATTGACACTTCCTTTGTTGAAGCGGTAAAAGCAAGAAAATAAGTGATAATGAAACCGGAGAGGCTGCTGCATATGCTGGTGATCACAGGCTGCAGCAGCCTTATTTTATCTCTGAAAGGAAATGAGTTTTTATGAAGAAGACAAAAAAGAAAACGAAATATCTGCTGATTTCGACGGCTTCCATTTTGACGGTGATCTTTGTCTGGTTTTTATGCATCAATGTATTTCATTTGAAATCGGAGCTTGTATTTCCGGGACCGGCGAAGGTGTTTCAGACATTTATCCAGAAGATGACGACCAAGGCGCCGGACGGAGCAACGCTTCCGCAGCACCTCTGGGCGAGTATCAGAGTGGCGCTGCTGGGCTATGCGCTCGGAGCGCTGGTTGGGGTACCGCTTGGGATCGCAATGGCGTGGAATAAATGGGTGGACCGTTTTGTGCGGCCGCTGTTTGATATGATCCGTCCGATTCCCGGACTGGCGTGGATCCCGATGTTTATCCTGCTGTTCGGTATCGGCATTACCTCCAAAGCGCTGGTTATTTTCCTGGGCGCCCTGATCGCCTGTATCGTAAACAGCTATACAGGTATCCGGCAGACAAAAGAGGTGCATCTGTGGGTGGGCGATGTGTTTGGCGCATCCAGTATGCAGAAGCTGTTTCTGGTGGCGATCCCAACGGCACTTCCGATGATCTTTACCGGGCTGCGCGTGGCGCTCGGAACCTCCTGGACAGCGCTGGTGGCAGCAGAGCTTTTGGCCTCCACAAAGGGATTGGGGTACATGATACAGCAGGCGCGCGCAATTTCCAGACCGGATATCATCATTGTAGGTATGCTTGCGATCGGCGCAGTGGGCGCAGTCTTTGACGCCGTGCTCCACATGATAGAAGTACGGGTAGCGAAAGGAATGAATGCAAAATGACAAAAAATAAGAGAATAGGTGAAAAAGCGATCACGGGAGTCTGCGCCTGTGTTTCTATCGGCGCCTTCCTGCTGTTGTGGGCATGGGGCGCGGCATTTACGGAGCTTGGTTTATTTATGCCCGGACCGGTTGAGGTTGTGCGTGCGATCGGAGAGGGAATCGTGGGAACCGTTGGAAAGCATAGTATCATGGTGCATGTCGGCTATAGCCTGATGCGGGTACTTGCCGGATTTTTGATCGGTTCTGCGGTAGGTATCGTCTGCGGACTTCTGATGGGGTGGTATCCGGTGGCGGAGGCGATCATCAATCCGATTTTCCGCATTATCCGCCCGATCCCGCCGATTGCGTGGATCCCGATCTCCATTATCTGGTTTGGACTTGGAGAGAATGCAAAAATATTTCTGATTTTTCTTGCATCCTTTTCAAATACGACGCTGAACTCCATGGCAGGCGCCAAGAGCGTAGATCCGGAAATCGTAAACGCGTCGCGTATGCTTGGAGCGAGTGAGCGGCAGATTTTTACAACGATCGTGCTTCCGGCTTCCGTGCCGTCTATTTTTGCGGGACTGCAGGTGGCGCTCTCCAGCAGCTGGGCGACCGTACTGGCAGCGGAGATGGTGAGGTCTTCGGAAGGTCTTGGATGGATGATCGTGGCTGGAATGAACAATAACGATATGGTTCAGATTTTATCGGGAATTGTAATGATTGGCGTGGTAGGCTATATCCTTGCAATTTTGATGAGAAAAGCGGAGGATGTGTTATGTCGGTGGAACAAGAGCGGACAGTAGCAAATATGATTGAATGCAGAGGCGTGTGCAAATCGTTTGAGACGCCGGAGGGAGAACATCAGGTGATCAAAGACCTGAATATGGCAGCAAAAGAAAACGAGTTTCTGGTGCTCTTCGGACCGGGACAGTGCGGAAAGACCACGATCATGAATCTGATCGCCGGTTTTGAGCCGGCGAGCGAGGGCAGCATGACTTTTCTTGGAAAAGAGATCTCAAAGCCGGGACCGGAGCGGGGCGTGGTCTTTCAGTCGACGGCGTTGTTCCCATGGATGACGACAATGGGAAATGTGGAATACGGATTGAAAATAGCGGGCGTTAAAAAGGAAGAGCGCCGCAGGCGTGCGCAGAAATACATTGATCTGGTAGGCCTGCAGGGTTTTGAAAATTCATTTCCGGTACAGCTCTCCGGCGGAATGCGCCAGCGCGTAGGCATTGCAAGGGCATACTGCAATGAGCCGAAGGTGATGCTGATGGACGAGCCGTTCGGCGCGCTGGATGCGCAGACGCGCTATCTGATGCAGGAGGAGCTGCAGCGCATCTGGGATGCGGAAAAGAGGACGGTTATTTTTGTCACGAATAATATTGAGGAAGCAATTTATCTGGCGGACCGTATTCTGGTGCTGACGAACTGCCCGGCGACAGTAAAACGGGAGTATAAGATCGAACTTCCGCGGCCGCGCGATCTGGTGTCACCGGAGTTTTTGGCGCTGCGAAAGGAAATCACGGGAATTTTAGACAGTACGTCAGACGGGAGGCAGCAATGAGCGAAAAAGTAAAAGTAAAGGTAAATCATCTTACCAAGAAATTTGGCGACCTGCTGGTGCTGGACGACATGTCCTTTGATGTCATGGACGGGGATCTGCTGTGCGTAGTCGGACCGACCGGCTGCGGAAAGACGACCTTTTTGAACAGTCTCACAAAAATATATGATATTACCAGCGGAGAAATCCTGCTGGACGGACAGAAGGTAGACACCAGGAAGCAGAACATCGCCTATATTTTTCAGGGAGATTCCACAATGCCGTGGCTTACGGTGGAGGAAAATGTGGGGTTCGGGCTGAAGGTGAAGAAGGTACCGGAGGCGAAAAAGAAAGAGCAGGTAGAAAAATATCTGGATATCGTAGGCCTTACGAAATACCGCAAATATTATCCGAAACAGCTTTCGGCAAGTATGCTGCAGCGTGTGAGCATTGCGCGCGCATTTGCGACGGAACCGGATCTTCTTCTAATGGACGAGCCTTACGGACAGCTTGATATTGAGCTGCGTTTTAAGCTGGAGGATGAGCTGGTAAAGCTCTGGCAGATGACAAAGACAACGGTGCTTTTTATCACACATAATATTGAAGAGGCGGTTTATCTCGGCAATAAGATCATGATCCTGACGAATAAGCCGACGACCGTCAAGACAACGATTGAAAATACACTGCCACGGCCGCGCGATATTGCCGCCCCGGAATTTGTGCGTCTGCGCAATGAGGTGACGGAGCTGATCAAGTGGTGGTAGGGATAGGAGGAACGTATGCGGGCAATTACGATTATGTATGATTCATTGAATCGCAAGTATCTCCCGTGTTATGGCGATGAGATTTCCATTATGCCGAATTTCCGGAGACTGGCGGAAAGGACAGCCGTCTTTGATAAGTTTTACGTGGGGAGTCTTCCGTGCATTCCGGCGCGGAGAGAGCTGCAGACCGGCAGATACAATTTTCTGCACCGCTGCTGGGGACCGCTGGAGCCGTTTGACGATTCGCTGCCGTCTATTCTGGGAGAGCACGGGATTTATTCGCACTGTGTGACGGACCATGCCCATTACTGGCAGGAGGGAGGAAGCACTTATCACACAAAATTTTCTTCCTGTGAGATGATCCGCGGGCAGGAGGGCGATTTCTGGAAAGGAAAGGTGGACGGATTCACAGAAAATCTCGATCTGCATCGACAGGACGCCGTGAACCGGGAGGCAATGCAGGGGGAAGAAAACCATCCGCACTATCAGACCTGTAAGAGTGCGCTGGAATTTCTGGAAGACAATTACCGGCAGGATAACTGGTACCTCCATGTGGAGTATTTTGATCCGCATGAGCCCTATTTTGTGCCGGAGAGATACAAGAAGCTATATACGGATAAGGATGCGCCGTTTGACTGGCCGTTTTACGGTGAGGTGGAGCCGGACGCAAAAGAGGTGCAGGAAGCGCAGCTTAATTACCGGGCGGTGCTGTCGATGATCGATCATTATCTCGGGGAGATCCTGGATTTTATGGATGCGCATGATATGTGGAAGGATACCATGCTGATCGTGAACACAGATCACGGCTATATGCTGGGGGAAAAGGGATTCTTCGGGAAAAATTATATGCCGTGCTATGAGGAAATTGTACATACGCCGTTTTTCCTGTGGCATCCGCAGATCAGACACGCGGGGGAGCGCCGTAATGCGCTCTGCCAGACGATCGACATTGCGCCGACCATCCTGGACTGCTTTGGAATTGCGCCGACGGCAGATATGATGGGGCGTTCCCTGCTTCCGGTGCTGGAGGATGACCGCTGTATTCACGATGCGATCTTATTTGGCTATTTTGGAAAACATGTCAACGTGACAGACGGGCGTTATGTCTATATGAGGAGCGGGCGTAAAACGGAAGGCTGTCTGTATAATTACACGCTGCTGCCGCTGCACATGTTCCATCCGTTTACGGAGGAGGAATTAAAGCAGACGGAGACGACGCTGACCGGGGAGTTTTCGTTTACAAAGGGCATCCCGGTGATGAAGATTCCGGCGAGCGGAGCAACTTCTCCAAACAATACCTGCTATCAGTATGAGGACCATATAAAATACGGTGATCTGCTGTTTGATCTGGAGGCGGATCCGTATCAGCAGCAGCCGATACAGGATGGCGGGATCGAGGAGCAGATGCTGGAGGCAATGCGCGCTCTGATGAAAGCCGGTGAGGCTCCGGCGGAGCTGTATGAACGAATGGGCATAGAGAAATGAGGTGGCATTTATGGCGGAAAAACCGCTGAATATTGTGTGGTTCTGTACGGATCAGCAGCGATGGGATACGATCGGCAGTCTGGGAAATCCGTATATCCGCACGCCGAATATTGACCGTCTTGTGTCGGAGGGAGTGGCATTTACCAGAGCCTATACGCAGGCACCGGTATGTACGCCGAGCCGGTCCTGTTTTCTGACAGGGCGCTACCCGCGCACGACGAAGGCGTTTTTCAACGGCAACGACACATACTCGAAGGATGAAAAGCTTGTCACACGGCTGCTGGCGGACGAGGGCTATGTGTGCGGGCTGTCGGGAAAGCTGCATCTGACGTCCGCGCAGGGACGCATGGAGACGCGCACGGATGACGGTTATACCTATATGCAGTGGAGCGAGCATCCGAACGACGACTGGCTGCATGGGGAAAATGATTACCAGAATTGGCTGAGAGAAAAGGGACTGAAATGGGCGGACATCTATGGCGGAAAATATACTAGCATGGCAACCTGGCCGCCGACGCCGAACCCCAATTTTACCGGAAAGACGGTGGGGGTGCCCGCTGAGTATCATCAGACGACCTGGTGCGTGGAAAAAGCGATTGAATTTATTGAGGCAAACCGGGGGAAGGATCATCCCTGGCTGATCAGCCTGAATCCTTACGATCCGCATCCGCCGCTTGATCCGCCGCAGGAGTATAAGGACCGGCTGAAAATTGAGGATATGCCGCTTCCGCTTTTCAAAGAGGGGGAGCTGGAGAAAAAGCCGCCCCATCAGCAAAAGGATTTTTATCAGGGCGGACAGGACGGACAGGCAGAGCCGTTCCCTGACCTTACTGATGAGGAGAAGCGTGAGCATTTCCGCGACTATTACGCAGAGATTGAGCTGGTGGACGACCAGTTTGGCAGGCTGCTTGATTATCTCGACCGCACGGGGGAGCGTGAAAACACCCTTGTAATTTTTATGAGCGACCATGGCGAGATGAACGGCGACCATGGACTGTACTGGAAGGGCGCTTATTTCTATGAAGCGCTGGTGCATGTTCCGCTGATCATGTCGTGCCCGTCGCGCTTCCGCCAGGGCGTGCGCTGCGATCAGCTCGTGGAGCTGGTGGATATCGCGCCGACGCTTATGGAGCTGGCAGGCTTTGAGGTGCCGTATTACATGCAGGGCAAAAGTCTGGTTCCGCTGCTTACCGGAGAGGGGGAGGGCACGCCGCACAAGGAATCCGTGTATTCCGAGTTTTATCACTGTCTTAAGGGAACGCATGAGGATATTTACGCGACGATGTACTTTGACGGCAGATACAAGCTGGTAAACTACCATGGAAAGGAGTATGGCGAGCTGTATGACCACCGGAACGATCCGGAGGAATTCGAAAACCTGTGGGATGATCCGGCGTATGCAGAGTTGAAGGCGAAGCTTATTAAAAAGAATTTTGACAGTGCGATACTGAAAAATATGGATTTCTCTATGCATCTGCTGTATGAATATTAAAAATGTGTTGTCGTCGCAGCAGGTGTTTGAGGTTGGCGTGAACAGTAACAGCGTGTTTTGTGCGGGTGGCAGCGGCAGTCTTTTGGTGTTGCCACCCTTTTATATTTCTGATATAATAGTCACAAAAGTAGTGATTGTTTTTGGAAAATATAATACGTGACCTGCGAAAAGGGGTGGCAGCGGAAATGGCAAAAATTTTTAATGTGGCGGCGGTGTGCATACCGGAAAAGCATTACATGGTAAACCTTGATGAACGGCTGAAAAAGATTAAAAAGATGGTCGATGCCGGGGATTACTTCACGATAAACAGAGCAAGACAATACGGAAAAACGACGACGCTGCGGGCGCTTGGACGTTATCTGCAGAGTGAATACTATGTTGTTTCTATAGACTTTCAGATGCTCGGTGCAGGAGAATTTGAGACAGAAGGCACGTTTGCGCTCTCGTTTGCGCGTCTTTTTCTGCGGGTTTTAAAGAGAAATTCGGCACAGATGTCTGGGGAGTTGAAAAATGCTGTTGGCAATCTTGAAAAAATTGTACGGGAAGAGCCTGGTGGATTCCGTCTGCAATGGCTTTTTGACGAATTGAGTGACATCTGTATGGCGGCGGACAGACCGATTGTGCTGATGATCGACGAGGTGGACAGCGCCTCGAATAATCAGGTATTTCTGGATTTTCTGGCGCAGCTGCGCGCATATTATATTGACCGGGACATGCAGCCGACGTTCCAGTCTGTGATTCTGGCGGGGGTTTATGATGTGAAGAATCTCCGGCGGAAAATCCGTCCGGAGGAGGCGCACAGGGTAAACAGTCCGTGGAATATAGCAGCAGACTTTAATATCGACATGAGCTTTTCTGCGGAGGACATTGCGGGAATGCTGAGGGAATACGAGGCGGACTGGCAGACCGGGATGGATATTGAAGAAATTTCCACCATGCTGTATGATTACACCTCCGGGTATCCGTTCCTGGTGTCGCGCCTGTGTAAGCTGATGGATGAGGAAATCAGTGGGATGGAGGAATATGGTTCGAAAAGCCGGGCATGGACGGAGGAAGGAGTCCGGGAAGCGGTGAAAATACTGCTGTCGGAGAAAAATACTCTGTTTGAATCCCTCAGCGGAAAGCTGCTGAATTATCCGGAACTGAGCGCTATGCTGGAAACACTGCTGTTTACGGGGAAAAATGTTGTGTACAACGCATATACGCAGATACTGGCGGATGCGGAACTGTTCGGGTTTATACGGAACCAGGGCGGGGCGGTGAAGATAGCGAACCGCATTTTTGAGACCTGGCTTTATAATTATTACCTGTCCACTGCCGAGGTGCAGAAGCAGGACATTTACACGGCGGCGCTGCTGGATAAAAATCAGTTTGTGGTAAACGGTCATCTGAACATGCGGCTTGTTCTGGAAAAGTTTGTGCTGCATTTTAATGAGTTGTACCAGAACCAGAATGAGACTTTTCTGGAAGAGGAAGGGAGAAAATATTTCCTCCTGTACCTGAAGCCGATCATTAACGGCGTTGGAAATTATTATATTGAATCACGTACCAGAGGACTGCGGCGCACGGATGTGATTGTCGATTACTGTGGGGAGCAGTATATCATAGAGCTGAAAATCTGGCGCGGGGAGGAGTACAACAGTCGCGGGGAGCAGCAGCTTGTTTCCTATCTGGACGACTACCGGAAAAACAAAGGCTACATGGTCAGCTTTAATTTTAACCGGAAAAAACAGCCAGGCGTGCAGGAAATAGTTGTCGGGGATAAGATGGTGATTGAAGCTGTTGTATAAAACAGGAAACTGCCGTAGCAAGGGGAGTACCCTTATGCGGCAGATTTTATATTTATGTTTAGGATGTTACTTCCTGTGTGACGGTTCGCGGATTTTAAGCGCTGACAGAGTTATAAAGCAAAAAGTGTGAAACGTTCAGCGGACTTTCACATAAATTCTGCAAAGATGGAAGCTCCGACAACCGTCAGCAGTCCGGCGACGGCGATGGCGAGGCTGCTCATGGCGCCCTCTACCTGTCCGAGCTCCATTGCCTTTGAGGTTCCGATCGCGTGAGAAGCGGTGCCGATGGCAAGTCCTTTTGCGACCGGCTCCTCGATCCGGAAAATTTTACAGAGCGTTTCCGCGATCACATTTCCAAGAATTCCTGTGATGATAATAACGGCGACTGTGATCGTCTCGATGCCGCCGAGTTCCTGTGAAACGCCAAGGCCAATCGCTGTCGTGATGGATTTCGGCAGCAGTGTGACATACTGTTCATGGGTCAGATCGAAAAGCTGCGCCAGCAGAAAGACGCTCACCAGGCTTGTCAAAACCCCGGAGAGAATGCCTGCAGCTACGGCTTTTGCGTTCTTTTTCAGCAGAGTAAGCTGCTGATAGAGCGGAACTGCCAGACATACCGTGGCAGGCGTCAGAAGATAGCTGATGTACCTGGCGCCCTCGTTGTAGTGTTCATATTCGACGTCCAGAAGAACGAGCACCGCCATCACCAAAATGGTTGCAATCAGCAGAGGATTCAAAATGGGAAGCTTGCATTTTCTTTTCATAAGCAGTCCGATTTCATAGGCGGCAAGGCTGAGGAAAGCGCCGAAAAATACAGAGTCGACCAGAAATTCCTTCATTTTTTCTTTTCCCCTTTCCGAATGATAAACTGTGTGACACGACCGGTCACTGCCATTACGATGACAGTGGTCACAATGGTGATGATCAGCACCGGCGCCCATATCGGCTGCAGGGCGGACCAGGAATCCAGCAGACCCACAGCCGCCGGGATAAACATGACAGGCATAATCTCAATCAGAAAATCTGCCGCATCCTTCACCTGCTCTAATTTCAGAACGCCGCTGCATAATGCCGCAAGCATGAGTATCAGCCCGTAAACGCTTGCCGGAATAGGAAGAGGAATCAGCATCCGCAGCGCCTCTCCCAGAAACGAAATAAACAAAATAATACCGAATTGCCGTAAGAACTTCATAATTCTCTCCTCCAATGTAATGATGTTGGGAAAAAAGCTCCCAACTATGATGCCGACGGATTGCGGGGTGCTGCGCATTCTCACAATCCTGGCATCATGTAATATCAGCATTATCATAGTGTCCCCGCTGTGCAAAGTCAAGGTTTAGTTTTCGGCAAAGGTATATTCTGGCAAATGCATGAACCTTACTAAGCCAGCGCGGGATTGAGTTTTTTCCGGCGCAGGAAGAAAAAGGAAACCACGAAGGCGAGCACCTCTGCGACCGTGATTGCCCACCAGATACCGTCCAGCCCCAGGAAAATTGGCAGAATCAGGACGGAGAGCGTCTGGAAGACGAGGGTACGCGAGAAGGAAATAATCGCGGAGACGACCCCGTTGTTCAGCGCGGTAAAATATGAGGAAGTAAAAATATTCAGCCCTGCCAGGATGAAGGAGTATGAAAAAACGGAAAAAGCATGGCGTGTCATTTCCAGAAGCTCCTGGTCGTATCCGACAAAAATAGCTGCCAGTGGGGCGGCGAGGATTTTGGCAGCCAGCATCATGCAGATACCGGCAGCGGCCATCAGCAGAAAGCTTTTGCGGAGCATATTTTTCAGCTCCCCGCGGTTCCCGGCGCCGTAATGATATCCGATAATGGGCGCGGTACCGATGGTGTATCCGATGAAAATGGCAATAAAAATAAACTGGATGTACATCAGAACTCCATAAGCGGCGACGCCGTTTTCACCGGCAAAGCGCATTAGCTGGAAATTGTACAGCATACTTACCAGCGAGCCGGAGATATTTGACATCAGCTCGGAGGAGCCGTTTACACAGGCTTTGCACAGGACGCGCGCCTCCAGCCTTGTTTTTGTGAGCCGGAGAAGGCTGCCGTTCGGGCGCAGGAAATAAAGCAGCGGCAGAAGCCCGCCGATGCACTGGCTGATACCGGTGGCAAGCGCCGCCCCCGCAACGCCCCAGCGAAATACGGCGATAAAAAGCGCGTCCAGAACCATATTTGTAACACCGGCAGCGACTGTGGCGAAAAGACCGAGCTTCGGTTTCTCTGCAGTTGTAAAAAAGGTCTGGAACACATTCTGCAGCATGTAGGCGGTATTAAAAAGCAGAACGACTCTGCCATATGTCACACAATCTTCCATCATGGCGTCAGTGGCGCCGAGCAGCCGGGAAATCGGCCGCATGAGAAGAATACCGATGACGGAGAGCGCAATGCCGCTGATTATTGTCAGCAGAATCATCATGGTAAAGTAGCGGTTTGCTTCCGTTTTATTTCCCTCACCCAGCGTTTTTGCCACGAGCGCGCTGCCGCCGGTGCCAATCATAAAGCCGAAGCCGCCGAGAATCATAATAAACGGCATGACAAGGTTGATTGCCGCGAAAGGAACCTTTCCGACAAAATTAGAAACGAACAATCCGTCAACCACGCCGTAGATGGAAGTGAAAACCATCATAATGATTGGCGCAGTGCAGAACCGCAGCAGCTTTTTGTAGGTAAAATGGTCGGATAACTGTATTGCCATCGCTATAGCTCCTCCTTTTGGAAAGTCATATTTTGTTTCAGAATATCTGTGTATTTGCGGAAGAGGTGGATAAATTCCTCCTGTTCCTGTGCGGATAACCCAAGAAACGCGTCGTGCTCCGCCGCCAGCACCCGGTCTGCTGTCCGGGCGGCAAGGGTCTGGCCTTTCTGTGTGAGCGCAAGGCGCTTGCTGCGGCGGTCCGTCATTTCTTCCATGACGATTACTCCGTCTGCTTCCAGCTTTTTCAGAGCAGAGTTGACAGTCTGCTTTGGCAGATAAATCTGATTGCAGATATCACTCTGGGTCAGCGGCGTGCTGGCTTCCCGCAGAGAATACAGAATCCAGAAAGCGCAGTCGGAGAGACCGAAGGATTTTGCGGCGGTGCGGTAAATCTGGTCGCTTTCCCTGAAAATGCTGTTATATTGGGCAAGAATCTGCCATGCGTGGTTTTCTTCCATGATATCGTCCTCCTACGTGATTTGGGGCGTCCGGCAAAGGAGCCCGTCGATTTTTCCGCGTTTCGCACTTTATGTTATTTCCGCAGGCAGGAAGCCAGGTGCCGTGCCTGCAGATGCGGATTTGATTTGCTGCCTGGTCTGTGATATTAAAAAAAGTCCGAAAGCGGATTAATACAGAATAATCCGCTTTCGGACTTTTGTCAAGAGAAGAATACGAAAAAACAGAACGGCAGGTGCTCTGCCGTTGCTGTTCAGGTCAGGACTTTGCATTCACTGCGGTTCAGCCATTTCTCCGCCAGATATATCCAGTTCTGGCAGCTTTCCTCTATGCACTGGTGCTGCATGTTGTCGGTGAGGGCGCTTGCCAGGGAAAGACCGTGTCCGCCTTTTTCGTACAGATGGTATTCGATGGGGATACCCTGTTTCATATAGGCCTGTACAAGTACCAGAGAGTTTTCCGGCGGAACGGTGTCGTCCTGCATGGTGTTCCAGAGAAATGCGGGCGGCATCTGCGGATGTACCTGCTTATCAATAGAAACTTTTCTGAGCAGCTCTTCGTCCTGCCAGTCGTCTCCCAGCAGCTCCCGGATACTGCCCTCGTGGCGGATTGCCGGGTCGCTGGAGATAACAGGATAGCAGAGAAGGAGCCCGGCGGGGCGGAGCGTTTCTGTCCGGCAGCCGCTTTCCTGGCTGAGAAAGGCGCTGTTCCAGTAAGCGCCATAGCTGGCGGCGAGATGTCCGCCGGCGGAAAATCCCATCACAAAGATACTGTCGCTGTCAATCTGATACTCGTCTGCATGTTCGTACAGATAAGAAACGGCGAGCGCGGTTTCCTTCAGGGAGACCGGAAATCTGGCGGGAGCTACGGAATAGCGCAGAATAGCCGTGTGAAATCCCATCGCCATAAAGCGCAGGGCAATCGGTTCGCTCTCACGGTCGGACAGAAAATGATAACCGCCGCCCGGAAGAATCAGAATCAGCGGTCTTTTCCGGATAGGAATTTCCTCTGAATAATCCCAGAGATACAGGGTCAGACTGGCGTCCGGCAGAGAGCCTTCCGTCTGGATTGCAATTTTTTTATGTAACATGGCGTACCCTCCTAAAAGCATTTTTCTTTCATTATACAGAAGAAGAAAAAGGATTTCCACAGAAAAATGGGGGACTTCGGCTGGACTGGAAGAATACCCGGAGGGATAAACGTGTACACAAAAGACGTGGATTTGTGCACAAAAGGAATGAAATACGCGCAGACAATAGTAAAGTTGATGGAAGTATGGTATTTATAAAGAACTGGCAGCCGGGGAAGCGTCAGCTCCGGATGCCATAAAAAGTAGGAAAGGGAGGAAATAAATGATGTTTTGCAGAAATTGCGGAAAAGAAATTCCGAACGGTATAAATTTTTGCAATTATTGTGGTGCAGCACAAAATAATTGCTCTGCACAAGATACGCAATCGATTTACCAGACGAATGAGTCGCAATATTCAGCAGTGAATTCACAGCCTGTGTACGCGGAACCCCGCCCGCCGAAGAACAAAAGCAAAGGGCCTCTTAGATTTATCGTTCCAATAGCGGTCGCTGCTGCGGCATTTGCAATCGGGTATTTTGCTACGGGAGCTGATCAATTAAAGCAGCCAACTGCATTTGATACGCCAGACAGCTTTACATTTGAGGGGCTTGAAAGTCCGTCAATTAAAGAAGATGCGATGGAAGGAGAAACCGCAGAAAAAAATCAGAATGTTACCACAGAGTCCCTGGAGAAAACCTTCCGGTTTGGCAACGAGTATGGGGAAGAAAGGATAGCATTACGCTATCGGGAGGATGGTGTTGTCAGTTACTATGATGGAATGCAGAATTTCTATGATGTATCTGCCATTGACCCGGATTGGATGGAAACCTTCAAAAATGGTGTAAATGATGCAGCAGCCTATTTAGAGGAATCCGGAACTGACAGCGCATTTATTACAATACAGGAATCTGCTGATGAATTTAGTATGCAATATGCCTTTGGATTGTTAGAAAGTGATCCGGATATGGCAGAGCTGGCAGCAGAATTTATAGGATTAGAAACGGAAGATGGGAAAATAATGATTAACTCTGTGGAAGAAGAACTGCTTGGTTTAGGATTTACTCTGGAATAAGAAACGGAAAGGAAATGGAAATATCATGTTTTGTACAAATTGTGGGAAAGAGATTCCCGAAAATGCAAAATTCTGTAATCACTGCGGGGCGCAGCAGGGAGGTGCCGCTGCTTCTGCGTCTTCCCGGTCAGCGCAGCAGGGAGGTGCCGCTGCTTCTGCGCCTTCCCGGTCAACGCAGCAGCAGGCATACAATAAGTATGCTTCGCCGCAGCAACCGTCGCAACAGAACTATGCATCACAACAGCCGGCTGCAAAGCAAAAGCCGCGGAAAGGCTCGAAAGTCGGCGGCATCATACTGCTGATCCTTGGTGTCGTTTCTGTTATTGGTGCCTGCGCCAATGGTACATATCAATACATGCAATATAGCTTTGATCTGTCGGATATGGTTGTAATTTTGATGCAGATAGGGTTTATAGCTGGCGGAATCGTGATGATCGCCAAATCAAAAGGAAATGGAAGGTAACGACAATGTATAAGAAAATTTTGGCATTTTTATTTATAGGTGTGATGGTGATTGCTTTAGCTGCCTGCGGGGAATCCGGCTCAGCTGCAAAGCAGAATCCAAATTCAGAAAGCCAGGCAAACGGTGAAACGATCGCTGCCAATGACGAAGACGATGAATCAAAGACACCCGCAGAAGGGAAAGTGAATAAAGAAAAAATATATGAATTGAACCGTGACGATAACGACCGGATCACGATTGAATTATGGTATCGGGAAGGCTCCGAATATGTGGCGCAGGTCAGCGGTGTGGTTTATGTACCAACAGGCTCGACGGAGTATGAGGGGATGCTTAAGGACAATATTGCGTTTGACGAAAAGGTCAAAGCTGCCGGAGTTTCGGAAGACATGCTGCATTTTAGCTACGATGAAGTTAAGCTGGAAAACGGTTATATTCGCAGTGAATTTGCATTTAAGGAACTGGATGCGGATAATTCCGACAGCGTTGCTATGATCGCTGAATTTTTGGGATTACCGGAGTCAAATGGCTATTTCAAATTAAGCGAATGCGAGCAATATTTACAGGAAAGCGGTCTTCTGCTGGACTATGAACATTGACGAGAGGAGAATCAGCACAGGATGTTTTGCCTAAATTGCGGGAAAGAAGTTCCCGAAAATATAAAATACTGTAATTATTGCGGCGCAGAGCAAGGCCTCGCTTCGTCAACGGCATCTTTTCAGGAAGCACCGCAACAGCAGTCATACGATTATTATGAGCCGCCGCAGCAAATGGTTATAGATGCAAATATCAGGACTGCTTTGAAGGTTGGAGGTTTTATGCTTGTTGCATTAAGCGGACTTTCGATACTTATATCGTTGATATGGCATCAATATGAACATTTTATCTACTATGTAAGCGCGGAGGATATTATATTTCTTCTTGCGCAAAGCTGTATGGTTATTGGCGGGCTATTGATGATCTGTATTCCGAAACCAAAGACGGCTCTGCAGATTGGAGGGATTGCTTTAGCAGCACTAAGCGTACTTTCTGTATTTGCAGGTTTACGCTATCATCAATATAGCCTTTTAATAACTTTAGGAAGTCTTATAGCCACAGGAGAAACGATAGCTACAGGGGTGATCGGACTTATTCTGATCCAGGGCTGTATGGCTGTTATGGGAATATTGCTCATATGTATATCAAAAGAAAAAGGAAGGTAATAAACAAAGTACATAAGGAGCGGGGATTGCCGGAAAAGGCAATGTAATAGGAGGATAAGAACAATATGTTTTGTCAAAATTGTGGGAAACAGATTCCTGAAAATGCAAAATTCTGTAATCATTGCGGGGCAGTACAAATGAACGGTTCTTTTCGGAATATTCAGCAGGGAACGCCACCACATACGGAGCAGCCACCCCCTGCAGCCACACCCACAGTCGCGGTCGCAGCAACGGCAGCCCTACCGGCACACTGATGAAAAAGCGCTCAGGAAATATCTGGCTCCATATGTCTGCCGCAATATTTTTTTGTAATGTGTGCGATTACAGTTTTCTTACTGTTTGTAGCGCCGCCGATCGTAGTGTTCTATCTGGCTATAACAGTATGCTTCGGTATACCGTGGGCGTATGGCTATCATCAAATGAATAAACGGATTGCGTCTGCTAAGGAAGACGGTACATTTGAAAGAATGATGCATGAGTTTGGATCATCCGCATCAATACTGGGAGACAAGATCCGTTATAGCGAGCATTATATTTTTGGAAAGGGATCTGGACGTTTTTTGAAGTATGAGGATATATACTGGGTGTACCGACATATTCAGCGATATCTTCTTATTCCTATCTCGTCTACGGCGGAGGTTGGTATTCGTACAGGGGAGCTGTTTTCGTTTTGCAGATTGAGGCTGGGGTATAAATCTGGTGCAGGCCAGAACAGGGAACTTGCTTCTGTTATTTATGCCAAAAATCCGAATGTTATCCTGTGGTTTGATGCAAAAAGGAAGAAAGAATTTAAGGACAGGATCTCGCAGGTCTTTGATTTACTTGTATTAGCAAAGCGGCACTCTTTTGTGAGCTGCCGCTTAAAAATTTTTAGATTGCGTCGTTTTTTTAAAATGATTTTTGCTCTATATCCTTTTTGTGGTTCACTTTCTATAGATAAAGTTCCTTGATGCGCCTCTATAATCTGGCGAACAAGTAATAGACCCAACCCATGCCGCAGATCCAGTCGTTCATCGGTGCTTTCCAGGTAGTGAGGCTTTTCCTCTAATTCTTTTAGCTTTTCAGAGGGAAGGCCGACCCCATTATCAGCAACGGTCAAAATAAGTACCCCATCGGTGTTTTCGAGGGTAAGCTGGATTTTACAACCTTGCGGATTATGCCTGATACTATTCTGCACGAGATTGCCGATTGCCCGTGAAATTAAGCGTGTATCGCATTCCAGCAAGGAATTTTCTGCTTCTGGCGCAATATCAATCGTATAGGCATCAGAAATCCCGGAGTTGAGCAATTCAGCCGCATAGGAACGGATGAGTTTGGAGAGGCGTATCTGCTCCTTGTGAAGCGGCTGCATTTCATATTCCAGTCGTGACACTAAATTCAAATCCTGCACAAGTTCTTTAATTTTGACGCTTTGTTTTCGAATGATTTCAGCCTGTTCTCTAATTGTGTCACTGATTGTTTCATTTGCATTAATCCGGCCAGCATATCCCATAATCATAGAAAGCGGTGTACGGATGTCGTGGGAGACGCCGCTGATCCAGTTGGCCCTGGCCGCGTTCTGTTTGCTTAATATCAGAGAGGCTTTATTTACACTGCCTGCAATTTCGGATAGCTCCCCGTCAATATGAAGTGAAGCGGGCCTGCCATCTGCCAGTGTATCAATGGCATCTACAATCGGCTCTGTATTTTGAATGATCCTGCGTTTTGAAAAATAATAGGTCAAAAACAGGCACAGCGCATCCGTGCCTAACATTCCTATAACATAGAAGGGAAGTTTTTTGATTGCATCAATGGAATAATAGTTGCTGGTAAGTTTCATGTAGGTATTCTTTGGATATCCCAAAACTAACAGTCCCTCATCGGTATTCCAGACAAAAACAGGATAATCTTCCAGATAGCCTTTTGAAAATGAGGCTACATCCTGAATATTATAATTTTGCGGTATTTCTTCCGGCAAATCGAGTGTCCAAAAGCCTCGCCTTTTGGCGTCAGGTACATGGCCCAGATATTGTGCCGGTGCAATTCCTGTACTGCATCATCCGTCAGACCTTCTGTGGTTGCCGCGTCAGATGCCATCTCAAGCATGGCGCGAGGGGATGCCTCTTTGTAATCATCTGAAATCGTATGATAAAAGGTCATGCCAAATAAAACGACATTGATAAGCACCAGTATTAGGAGAAATGCAGAAAAAGACACCAAATGCTTTGAAATATATGCTCCAAAAGATTTCATGGCGTCACTTCCTCGTAATCAATTTATATCCCAGGCCCTTGATTGTAATCAGGGAAACAGGCTTTGATGGATCGGCTTCAATTTTTTCCCGAATACGCCGCACATGGGCATTCAGGCTGTTTTCATAGCCGAAAGGATTGTCACCCCATAACGCATCGCAAAGAGCGTCAACCGTGACGATATTTCCCTCGTTGCGGGCCAGCGTTTCAAGCAGGGTATGCTCTTTTGCGGTCAGGGAGATAACCTTGCCGCCTTTGCTGACCTCTGCCCGGCTGAAATCAATCGTACATCCATCCAGGACGACCAGCGGGCTATCCTCTTTATAAGTGCGGCGCAGGACCGCATAGACACGCAGCAATAGTTCCTGCGGCATAAACGGCTTTGAAATGTAATCATCCGCGCCAAGACCAAGCCCCGTAAGTTTGTCTGTGGCTTCGTCTCTTGCTGTTAAAAAAATTATCGGCACATCTGTAAATGTACGGAACTGTTTCATCAGGGAAAAGCCATCCCCATCCGGCAGCATTACATCCAATATCATCAGATCAGGTTTTTCCTGTTTGGCCATCATGACGGCTTCTTTTACTGATGCAGCAGTAAGAACAGTTTCAAAACCGGCATCTTTCAAAATAGCTGATACCATTTTCAGCAAATCCGGCTCGTCGTCCACAAGAAGGAGACTTTTTCGATGCAGAAAAGAATTGTCCATAGTGCACCTCCTACGAAATTATTGTATCACAAGATATCCGGTCTGGGAATTGCGTCACCCAAAAAGTAAGGTAAAAGTAAGGACGCGAGAATGTAAAAGTCAGGCTGGTGTTTTATTATGGAATCAATGAGGCAATGAGGAGATGTTCTTATGGATTGCATGATTACCACGGAACAGTTGACGAAAAAATACAGGGACTTCACTTCTGTCAATCATGTTTCGCTTCATATTCGCAAAGGCAGTATTTATGGTTTCTTTGGTCCATAAACGCTATGAGTAAGGAGGAAGTGAAGAAATGAGTTTTTGGGAATTACTCAGGATCGAGTTTATGAAGGTAAAACGATCAAAGATCGTACCGCTGATTTTTATCGCACCACTGTTGGTCGTTGCCTCCGGCTACCCCGAAGCTTCGATTTTGAGGATTGCATGTGTGACTCCGGAGAAATATAAAAAATGGGCAGCAGAAAAACCGGATTGATATTTACCGGTATATGAAAATCTGTCTTGACGGAATACCTGCTTTTGTGCTAGATTTGTTAGTAGTGAAACGCAAAGACGAAGAGAGTACATGTATCTTTTGTATTACAGAGAAATTCCATGCGCGCCGTATCCGGGGAGACTTCCGGCGGCGCCGGACGCTGAGAGGAATGTACAGGGGTAGGTGGAAAATGGCTTCTGAGTGGTGCACCGAACTGTGAAATAAGAGGGGCGAAAATACCTCGCCAAGTGCCAGAACAGGGAAACACCGCGGACACTAGGTTCGAAAGGACCTCACCAAGTGTCCGGGTGTGCGTTCGCACTAGGCTCGAAAATACCTCGCCAAGTGCCAGAGCAGGGAAACACCGCGGACACTAGGTTCGAAAGGACCTCACCAAGTGTCCGGGTGTGCGTTCGCACTAGGCTCGAAAATACCTCGCCAAGTGCTCACAGCAAGGCTGCAACGGGAACCGCCTGTTATAGCGGCAGGGTGTGTACGCACCTGATGAGGTCTGCACCGCGAGGTGCGGATAAAGTGAAGTGGTAACACGGGTGAACAGCCTGTCTTCTCAGAATAGGGAAGATGGGCTTTTTTGTCTTTGCGGAAGGAGAAAGGAGATATTATGGAAAAGAAAAAATTTTATATGACAACGGCGATTGCCTACACATCGGGCAAACCGCACATCGGCAATACCTATGAGATTATCCTGGCGGACGCCATTGCGCGTTTTAAGAGGGCGCAGGGCTATGATGTGTTTTTCCAGACAGGAACGGACGAGCACGGGCAGAAGATTGAGCTGAAGGCAGCCGAGGCAGGCGTTACGCCGAAGGAATATGTGGATAAGGTGGCAGGCGAGGTAAAGCGCATCTGGGATCTGGTGAATGCGTCCTATGATAAATTTATCCGCACTACGGACGACTACCACGAAAAGCAGGTGCAGAAGATTTTTAAGAAGCTGTACGAGCAGGGCGATATCTACAAAGGTTCCTATGAAGGAATGTACTGTACGCCGTGCGAATCCTTCTGGACGGAGTCGCAGCTTGTGGACGGCAAGTGTCCTGACTGCGGACGCGAGGTAAAACCGGCGAAGGAGGAAGCATACTTCTTCAGAATGAGTAAATATGCGGACCGGTTGATCGAGCATATCAACACACATCCGGAGTTTATCCAGCCGGTGTCCAGAAAAAATGAAATGATGAACAACTTCCTGCTTCCGGGCCTGCAGGACCTTTGTGTTTCCAGAACCTCCTTCAAATGGGGCATTCCGGTAGACTTTGATGATAAGCATGTGGTATACGTATGGCTGGATGCGCTCACCAACTACATCACAGGTATCGGCTACGACTGCGACGGAGAGAGCACAGAGCAGTTTAAAAAGAACTGGCCGGCAGATCTGCATCTGATCGGAAAGGACATCATCCGCTTCCATACGATTTACTGGCCGATTTTCCTGATGGCGCTGGATCTTCCGCTGCCGAAGCAGGTGTTCGGGCATCCGTGGCTGCTGCAGGGCGATGGCAAGATGAGCAAATCGAAAGGCAATGTGCTGTATGCGGATGAACTGGTAGACTTCTTTGGAGTGGATGCGGTGCGTTACTTTGTGCTGCACGAAATGCCGTTTGACAACGACGGTGTGATCACCTGGGAGCTGCTGGTGGAGCGCTTAAATTCCGACCTTGCGAACACGCTCGGCAACCTAGTGAACCGCACGATTTCCATGTCAAACAAGTATTTTGGCGGCGTGGTTGCTGATAAAGGAGCGGAGGAGCCGGTGGATGCGGAATTGAAAGCAGTTGCCCTGGAGACGCCGAAGAAAGTGACGGAAAAGATGGAAAAGCTGCGCGTGGCGGACGCGATCAGCGAAATTTTCGTTCTCTTTAAGCGCTGCAACAAATACATCGACGAGACAATGCCGTGGGCGCTGGCAAAGGACGAGACAAAGCAGGATCGTCTGGCGACCGTGCTTTACAATCTGGTAGAGTGCATTTCCATCGGCGCGGAGCTGCTGGAGTCGTTTATGCCGGATACAGCAGAGAAGGTGCTCGCCCAGCTTAACGCACAGAAGAGAGGTCTGGAGGCGATGGATCAGTATGGTCTTTACAAATCCGGCACGAAGGTGACGGAAAAGCCGGAAATCCTGTTCGCGCGGCTGGATATTAAGGAAGTGATGGCGAAGGTAGAAGCGCTTCACCCGCCGGTTGCGGAGGAAGCGGCGGAGCCTGCGAAGAAAGAGAAGGAAGAAGCGGTGATCGACATCGAGCCGAAGGAAGAGATCACTTTTGAGGAATTCGGCAAAATGCAGTTCCAGGTGGGTGAGATCATTGCCTGTGAGGCCGTGAAAAAATCGAAAAAGCTTCTGTGCAGCCAGGTGAAGATCGGCAGCCAGGTAAAGCAGATCGTGTCTGGCATCAAGGCGCACTACAGCCCGGAGGAGATGGTCGGCAAAAAGGTGATGGTTCTGGTGAACTTAAAACCTGCGAAGCTGGCGGGCGTACTCTCGGAGGGAATGCTGCTCTGCGCGGAGGATGAAAATGGAGAGCTGGCGCTGATGGTACCGGAAAAAGAAATGCCGTCGGGTGCGGAAATCTGTTAAAAACGGAAATAAAGGGAATTACCTGGCCCTCAAATTAAATAAAATACCGGATGAATCGTGAAGAAGCGGCTCGTCCGGTATT
This sequence comes from uncultured Marvinbryantia sp., assembly GCF_905201705.1. Lineage (GTDB taxonomy): Bacteria > Bacillota > Clostridia > Lachnospirales > Lachnospiraceae > Marvinbryantia. Next base: position 26,365 of record NZ_CAJKOX010000005.1, on the reverse strand, counting down.
TTTGTTGCTCTGCAGGTGCCGCTTTACGGCGTCACCTTTGGCGTAGTGGATTCGCGGATGATCAGCTCCGACTGAAGATTAATATGCTGGATGGTGGAGCCGGGATTCTGAATGCGGTCGATAAGCAGCTCGCTGGCAGTATATCCCATCTGATGCTTTGGCGTGTTAATGGTGGTAATCTGCGGGGAGGATATGGTGGCATAGTCTACGTTATCGTATCCGATGACCATCAGATCGTCCGGCACGCGCAGATGAAGGCGGCGCGCGGCATTAATGACGGCGCAGGCGTAAAGGTCGGAAATCGTCAGAAAGGCGTCCGGGCGGACGGTCTGGGAAAATAACTGGGTGGCGGAGGAAAAAGCCATGTTGTAGTCAATTTCCGGAAGGTTGATGATCCAGCGCTGTGTCGGACGGATGCCTGCCGCCTGGAGCGCCTTCAGATAACCCTCCTGGCGGACGTAATTGTCCCGGTATTTGAGCGAGCCGGACATAAACGCGATGCGTTTTCTTCCCTGTGAGACCAGATGGTTCACTGCCGCGGCGGCCATCTCAAAGTCATCCAGGCTGACGGAAGAGACGGTTTTGCTCTGCAGATTGTAGTCGCAGAGCTGCACTACCGGAACCAGGCTGCTCAGAGCGTGCATAAGCTGGGCGTTGACGTGATTCAGACAGATAACGCCGGAAATCCTGGCGCTTTTGATCAGGTGCTCAAAGGCAGGAAACGTGTTGCTGTTGATGTGCTCCTGCAGGATCATCATGGTGTATCCGTGCTGGATAGCGGACGCCTTTGCTCCTTTTATGATCTCATTAAAAAAGGAATTGAAATCAAACGGCAAAACAAAGAGGAGCAGTTTTCCGGAGGAAGGCGCCTGCACGATATAATCGTTGGGATTGATGCCCTGTGCGCTGAGCGCCTCGCAGACCTTTTCGACCAGATGGGGCTTTACGGTACTCTGATCATTCATCACACGGGATACGGTTGCGGTGGATACGCCGGCGATTTCGGCTATTTCAGAAAAGGAGAAAGGGTATTTTCTGCGCATATATCAGAACCTCCAATAAAGTATCTGTTTTTAATATAGCATATTTCAAGCAAATTGCAAGGATTTTCCAAGCTATTTCTGAAATAGAAATGGGAAACTGGCAAAATAACTAAAAACAGAGCGAAAAAGAAGCAATAAAAGTAGTAAATAGATATAAAGATTTTTTTGAAAGGAGGGATTGATTGACAATCTTTCTGAAATAAAATATAGTAATTACAGAAAGAAAAAGCGACGGATCGGAGGGAGAAGCGTGCGATACACAGTGCAGTTATGTACGGGATCGTTTGATCGTTCGGTGCTGGAGCCGCAGGAGGTTGTCAGGAAGCTGGAGCATACCCTGCAGATCCTGGATGTGGAGAGAGTGATCTTCGGATGGGCGCCGGAGGATGGACTGAACAGAGCGATCTGCAGTCTCCTTGAAAAGCACGGGATTGAAAAGTATCTGTGGCTGCCGGTATTTGCGGAGATCCAGAACCAGGAGGATGCGGAGCCGAACCGAAATATTGCAGGGCGGGAGCGGCAGGATGTCAACAAATTTGCGGGAGACAACTTTGAATTTGCCTGTCAGTCCTCCGCGAAAAGCATTGGCCGGGCAGCGGAGGTGTTCGATGAACTGACGGAGGGCTGCCGGGTGGACGGTGTGTTTTTAGACCGGATCCGCTATGCTTCGGCGGCAGGGTCTTTTGGGAATCTGTTCGGATGCTGGTGCCCGCGATGCCAGAAGCTCTATCAGGAAGAGGGGGCGGACACGGAACGGCTGCAGAGGCTGGCGAAGGACGCGTGTATGGAAGCATTCCTGCCGGAGGAGCGGAGCGGATTTACCTATCGTTTCGCGGATCGGGACGTGGACTGTCTGATGCGGGCGAAAAGGAAGCTGATCAGCAGGCAGGTAAGGATGCTTGAAAAGAGATTCCGTGAGCGCGGCCTGAAGGTTGGAGCGGATACGTTCACACCGTCAGTCGCCGATTTCGTCGGGCAGGATCTGGCGGAAATCGGGGAGAGGATGGATTTTATCAAACCGATGGTGTATCTGCGGACAGATGCGCCGGCAGGCGTTCCGTTCGAGCTGCGCGGTCTGGGCAGAGATATCAAACGGCGGCTGGATGCTCTGTGGGGCGGCGATACGGAAGGCATGACGCTTGCCGTACAGCAGATGAAGCTTTTGCAGGAAAAAGATATCTGTGCGGCGCCCGGGGTCGATGTCAATCAGGTTGAAGGGGTGTGCAATTCAGATGCAGACTACGTAAAACGCTTTTTAAAGAAGCTGCAGGCGGCGGGAACAGAACGGATTGTTTTGTCCTGGGATATTATGCATATCTCTGATGAAATGCTTGCGGCGATCGCCGGAATCTGACAGAAGGGAAAGCCTGTGATATAACAAAAATTATGGCAACAATGCGGGATACCCGCACAAAAATATATTATTAAAGGAGGAACTACAATGAAAAGAACAAAGGGAATGCTGGCTGCACTGGCGGCCGGATGCGTACTGACGATGGGGCTGACCGCTTATGCGAAGGAGGCGGAGACGCTGAAGGTGGCGTACATACCGAATTCTATGTCGAACGAGATGAACGCCTACGGCTATAAGATTATGGAGGAAAACCAGGGTGATTACAACATGGAAGTAACGGCGTTTGACGGCAAATACGATGCGCAGACAGAAACCTCCGCTATCACGAACTGTATCGGACAGGGCTTCGATGCGATCATTCTTTGTCCGAGCGATATCAATGCGGTGATCCCGGCGGTTATGCAGGCGAAAGAGAACGGCGTGATCGTAGCAATGTACTCTGCGGATCTCCCGGAGGAATACCGCGAATACCGCGATATCTTTGTGGGCGTGGATGACACGGAAGCAGGTGAAAAAGCAGCTCAGGCATTTATTGAGCAGTTCCCGGACGGCGCGAAGATTCTTGAGGTGGGCGGCACGGCAGGAACGGACGCACAGGTGCGCAGGCACGACGGCTTCAATGCGGCGCTGGAAGGTTCAAACATTGAAGTGCTGGATTATCAGGCGACGAGCAGCTGGTCCTCCAATGAGACGATGGCGATCACGGAGGATATGATCGTAAAGTACGGCGATGAGATCCAGGGTATCTTCTGCCACTGGGACGGCGGCGCAACAGGCTGCATCGAGGCATTGAAAAATGCGGGCATTGAGGGCACCTATGTGGTAGCGATCGACGGGAGCAGAAGCGGATTTGACCAGGTGAAAGCGGGTACACAGAATGTATGCATCAGCCAGAATGTAGTCAACATTTCGCTGAAAGCACTGGAAACGATCCGCAAAGCGGCAGACGGCGAGGAATATGAGGCAGAAAATTATGTGCCGCTTGATATCGTGACGGCGGAAAATGTGGATGAGCTGCCGTATCCGGAGTGGTAAAGAGGGAAACTGTACACCGCGGATTGCCTGCCGAAAAAGCAGGCAATCCATTTGCATATAGAGCAGGAGGACGACATTATGACAGAAAATCCTTCTTCGGAATTCATTCTATCCGTCCGGGAGGTAAGCAAAACATTCCCGGGCGTGAAAGCGCTGGATGACGTATCTCTGCAGATACGCCGCGGGGTTGTTCATGGGATCGTGGGAGAAAACGGAGCAGGCAAGTCGACGCTGATGAAAATCCTCTCCGGCGTTTATACAAAGGATTCCGGGAGCATCCAGTTTGACGGGCAAACAGTGGAGACGACGTCGCCGATGGAATCGCTGCGCATGGGACTGAGCATTATTTACCAGGAATTCAGTCTGGTAAATTCCATGACGGTAGGGGAAAACATTTTTCTTGGAAGATTTAAAGAGGCGGGCGGCATGAGGGGAACGCACCAGAAGGCGAAGGAGCTTCTGGAACGGATCGGTTCGTCCATCAGCACGCGGACACTTGTGTCGGAGCTGAGTACCTCGGAAAAGCAGATGGTGGAGATTGCCAAGGCGCTTTCCTTTCAGTCAAAGCTGATCATTATGGATGAGCCGTCCAGCAGTCTGACGGAGGAGGAGCTTGCGAGTCTGGGAGAGATCATCCGGCAGCTGCGCGGGCAGGGGATCTCGATCATTTACATCAGCCACAAGCTGGATGAAATCTTTGAATACTGCGATTATGTGACGGTCATGCGTGACGGCCATGTGATCGATACGCGTCCTGCCGGGGAGCTCAGCCGCCGGGACATGGTAAGTATGATGGTGGGCAGGACCATTGAGAATGAATACCCGGAACGGCCCCACTGTGTTGGCGGACCGCTGATGAGGGTGGAGCATTTAAATACGAGAAAGCTTAAAGATATTTCCTTTACGCTGAATAAAGGGGAGATCCTTGGTCTGGTCGGTCTTGTCGGCGCAGGAAGAACGGAGATCGTGCGGGCGATTTACGGGGCGGATAAGGCAAAGCAGAAGGAAATCCGGATCGACGGGGAGACTGTGAATATTACATGCCCGCAGGATGGAAAAAAGTACGGAATGGCGTTTGTGCCGGAGGACCGGAAGCAGCAGGGGCTGGTGCTGCCGTTTTCCGTGGAGGCGAATATTTCCATGGCGAATCTGCCGAAGGTGAAAAAGGGTGTTTTTCTGTCGAGAGGAAAGGAGCGTCAGATGGCGCAGCGGCAGATAGAGGAGCTGCTGATCAAGACCTCTTCTGCGCAGACGCCGGTTGTGGAGCTGTCCGGCGGAAACCAGCAGAAGTGCATTATCGGGCGCTGGCTGGAGACGAGTCCGCGCATCCTCATCCTGGACGAGCCGACGCGGGGGATTGACGTGGGTGCAAAATACGAGATCTATATGCTGATGAAAAAGACGGTGGAGGCAGGAAGCTCGATCATCCTGATCTCATCGGAGCTGCCGGAGGTGCTGAATATGAGCAACCGCGTGCTGACGATCGCGAATGGGCGCATTACCGGGGAATTTGACCCGGAGCAGACCTCGGCGCAGGAAATCATGAATATGGCGATCGGCTGAGAGAGGAGGAAAGGCTGTGAATACAAAAACACGCGCGAATTCGTTTTTGCAGGAAAATCTGGTCCTGGTGACGATCGTGATCCTGGCGGCAGTGACGGCTCTGATGGAACCGAAATTTCTCACCGTGGCGAACCTTGGAAATCTTTTGAACCAGTTTGGACCGCTGAGCTTTGTGGCGCTTGGGATGACGATCGCTATCATCGGCGGTTATATTGATCTTTCGGTGGCGGGAATCGTATCTCTTTCCGCGGTGTTTACAATTTCCATGATCGACGTGCTTGGACAGACGGGCGCGCTGCTTGCAGGCTTGCTTGCGGGTGCGCTGATGGGGCTTATAAATGCGCTTGCGGTAATAAGCTGCGGGGCGCTGACGCAGGCGAAGGCTCTGTTTATGAGCTACGCGCTCAGCGCGGTGTACAGCGCTGCGGCACTTCTGTACACGGGCGGAGCAACGCAGCATATGTCTCACCTGAATTCTTCGGTGACGCTGCTGCGTGGCATTGGTTCCGGCAAGGTCGGTTTTATTCCGGTATCCTTCCTGCTGTTTTTTGCGCTGATGTTTGCGCTGCATCTTTTTCTGAACCGGACACAGACCGGGCGGGAGATCCAGCTTACGGGAGCCAATATTACAGCGGCGGATATGGTTGGCATTCCGGTGAAGCGGCGGGTAGCGCTTGTCTATGTGCTGTCCGGCGTGCTGTCGGCATTTGGCGCGATCGTGCTGTTTTCGCGTACGACCACGGCATCGCCGCTGATGGGCGCAAACTATGAGACGAACGCGATCCTTGCAGTGGTAGTGGGCGGTACTTCGCTTTCGGGCGGCCGCGGCAGTGTGATCCGCACCATGCTCGGCGTTATGCTTGTGACACTGCTTTCCAACTGTCTGAATTTACTTGGCGTATCAACCTATATCCAGTCGGTGTGCGAGGGCATCATCCTGATTATTGCTATCTGGATAGACCGACGCAGAACAAAGTGAGGTGGGACGAATGCACGTATGGAGAAAAATCTGTAAAGTAATGGAAAAACAAAAGGCGCTGACGGCGATTCTTTTGATGCTGTTTTTGATGATTTTCTTTGACACCAGATTTTACACGACGTATAATCTTCTTGATATGCTGAATTCGGCGGCGATCCTGGAGATGCTTGCCTTTGGAGTGACGCTGGTGATCATCTGCGGCGGCGTAGATTTTTCAATTGGTTCGATGATGAGCCTTTCGGGAATTATCACGATTAAGCTGATGGATTATATGCCGCTGTGGGCGGCGATCCTGGCGGCGGTTGCCTGCGGGGCGCTGGTTGGTTTTGTCAATGGCTTTCTGGTCGTACGGCAGAAAACGGAGCCGTTTATCATCACGCTCGGCATGGGAATGCTGCTCAAAGGCATTGCCCAGCAGATTACCGACGCGCATCCGGTTCCGGCAAAAAATCTGTCGTTCATGAAAATTGCCAACGGAAAGCTGATCGCCGGGATACCGAATCTGATCATTATCATGCTGGTGATGCTGGTGCTCTTTTTCTGCATTCTGCGGTTTACTTCTTTTGGCAGAAACTGCTATGCGATCGGCGGCGATTATAACGTAGCCGCGCAATCCGGCATCAAGGCGGAAAAAATAAAGTGGATGACCTTTGTGATCTGCGGGGCGATGGCCGCTTTCTGCGGCGTACTGCTCTCCTCACGGCTGAACACCGGCTCGTCCATTTACGGAGACAGCACCGCGCTGTCTGTGAACTGCGGCTGTGTGGTAGGCGGCACTTCTTTTGCAGGCGGCGTCGGCGGGATCGGGCAGTCCTTTGTGGGCCTGCTTGCAATACAGCTTCTGGAGAACTGCATGAATATGCTCGGCATCAGCGCTTACATTCAGCAGGTGTGCAAGGGCATCATTATTTTGCTGATTCTCTGGGCGGATAATTATGCGCAGAAAAGAAAGGCGGAGGCAGTATGAAAAATGCGTGGTATCTTGCGATCGACGGCGGGGGAACGAAAACGGAGTATCGTCTGCTTGACGGACAATTCCGGGCGGCGGAGCGCTGCCTGGGCGGATGCGTGAATCATGATTTCCTGCCGGGCGGATGGGAGGATACGGCGCGTGAGCTGAGGAGCGCGATCGCTGACCTGCTTGGGCGAAGAGGGCTGCAGATCGGTGATATTACGGATACGGTGGCGGGGTTGTCCGGTGTTGACAGCCGCACAGATCAGATAAATATTGAGCGCTGCCTGCGGGATATCGGGCTTACGCGGTTCCTGGTGTGCAACGATGGCTTCCTGCCTGTAAAGGCGGAGTGCAATGGCTGGGGAATCGCCTATAACTGCGGGACAGGCGTATGCTGCTGCGGGATCAGTGAAGAGAGCAGGATGATAAAGAGCGCCGGACTGGATGAGTGGTCCGGGGATGCCGGAGGCGGCAGATGGATTGCCGTGCACCTTTTCCGGGCGGTGTATCAGCGCCTTTTCCTGCATGGGGAGAATACGTATCTGACGGCGGCGTATCAGCAGAAATTCGGATGCCGGAGCGAGGAGGACATTCTTGATTCGCTGACGCTTCTGAAGGATCCGACAGAGCATCCGGAGGCGGCAAGAGCAGCGGTGGAGCTGTTCTTTGCGGCGTTGGAACAAAAGGATGAGGACGCGCAGACTCTGGCAGAGGAAATGACGGACTGCGCGGCAGAAAATATCAGCGTGGTCTGCCGCAAGCTTGGCTTTGCACAGGCGCAGATCCCGGTTGTACTTACCGGCTCTGTCCACACAAAGGCGGCGAACCGGACATATCTGGACTTACTGGAGAAAAGGGTCCAGAAGGCGATGGACGGGCGCGCGGAAATTTTTCCGGCATCAAAAGAGCCTGTTGCGGGCGCGCAAAAGTGGCTTGAGGAGCGGGCAGCCAATGCTTCGGGATCTGCTTGACACATCTGGCAGAAAATGTTATAGTTTTAACAAATAAATAAAAATCTTTATAAGGGTTCAGATGAGGATCTGATGAAAAGGGAAGCGGGGTGAAAATCCCCCACAGCAGCCACTACTGTAATTGCGGACAAGAAACGAAGGAACCACTGCCTTTGGCGGGAAGGTGTTTTGCGGATGAAGCAGAAGTCAGGAGACCTGCCTTTATAATATGCAGAAGTATTTCCGGGCAAGGGGAAAGAAAGCTGTTGCAACTGAAACGGCAGGAGACTTTTTCGATCTTGGAAAGGTCTCTTTTTTTATTCCCGCGAGGGTCAAATACGCCGCCCCCTGGGCGGAAAGAACAAGCAGGTCGTGCCCCGCAGCTTGCTGCAGGGTATTTGACTAAAATAAAAAAGCAAAGGAGAAAAAGTATGAAGCACATGAAAAAACTGGCAGCACTGCTTTGCTGCACATTTCTTTCGGCAGCAGTGTTTGCGGGAGTAAGCGCAGAAGAAGCAGAGAACAAGGAGACAATTACCCTTACGGACAATGCGGGCAGAGAGGTGGAACTGCCGTATCCGGTATCTACGTGCGTGGTGGCGAACCGCTACAACAGCGAACTGATCCGTGCGTGCGGAGCGATCGATCACATTATTTCAGTGGATAGCAATACGGCGCAGGACAGAGAATACTGGGGGATGTTTGACCCGGACAATGTTATCGGAAAGAGCCAGACCGAGCTGAACTATGAAAAGATTGCGGAGCTGGACCCGGATGTACTTATTCTGCCGGACAACGGTTCCTATGAAGAGGCAGAGGGACAGCTGGAGCCGTTTGGGATCAAGGTTTTTGTGATTTCGGGATACGATACGTCGGATTTTAAAAATCAGGTAGAGAACATTGGAAAAATGTTTGATGTCGAGGAATCGGCGCAGGAGTTCTACAATTACTTTAATGACAAGCTGGAGTACATCAACACGCAGCTGGAGGGGCAGGAGAAAAAGACGGTTTATTTTGAATCGACTACCGATTATAATACGACCCTGCCGGGAGATTTCTTCTACGATATGATTGCCTATGCCGGCGGAGAAAATATTTTTGCGACAGATTTTGAAAATATCTCCAAGAGTGACGTAGATCCGGAGGAAGTGATCGTGCGCGACCCGGATGTGATCATTAAGCTGATCACGCCGGAAAAGGCAAATGCAGGCACCGGTTTATACGAGCCGCCGACAAAAGAGGACTTTATTAACTGCTACGAGAATCTGATTTCCCGTGCGGGATGGGATGAGATCACCGCGGTGAAGAATGATGATATTTATTTTATGACACAGTTCAGCCACGGCGGCGCCTGCAAGCTGGTAGGAACGATGTATGTGGCAAAGATGCTCTATCCGGATCTGCTGCCGGATCTGGATCCGGACGAGGTATTCCGCGCATGGATGGAGGACTTCCAGGGGTTTGAAAACGTGGAGGGACACTTCTACAGCGCATCTGAGCTGAAGCAATGAGCGGAAAAGAAATTGCAAAGCGGTACGAGGTTTCTGCGCGCAGAAACTGGCTGCTGATCATTTTGTGTCTGATATTGACAGTCATTCTGGCTCTGGTATTTACGGCGATGGGCGCGGCGGATACCAGCGTGGCGGATGTGTGCAGAGCGGCGGCCGGCTGGCTGCGGGGTGAGGAACCGGGCAAGCAGGAAAAGGTGATCCTTTTCCTGCGGCTCCCAAGGGTTGTGATGGCGGTGCTCGCAGGCTTCGGACTTTCCGTATCCGGAGCGGCGATGCAGGGAGTGACGAGAAATTCTCTGGTCAGCCCCTTTACTATTGGTATTTCCAACGCGGCGGCATTTGGCGCATCGCTTTCTATCGTGTTTGGCATGGGGCTGTTTGCCGGTACAGAAGCCGGTATCGTGCTGAACGCATTTATATGGGCAATGGGATGTACGGTGCTGGTATACATGATCTCTCTCAAGGTCGGAATGGGACCGGAAGCGATCGTTCTGACGGGAATTGCGCTGAATTACCTGTTTAGCGCAGCTACCTCAACCATTGAATTTTTTGCCAGCGAACATAAGCTGGCGCAGGTAGTGCAGTGGGCGTTCGGGTCTTTGAACGGCGCGCAGTGGCAGGAAGCGGGAACGGTAGCTGTGGTAGTACTTGTTTGTCTGATCCTGCTTTATTTTCATGCTCCTGCGCTGAATGTAATGTCCTCCGGGGACGACGAGGTGGCGAAATCTCTGGGTATCCGTGTGGAAGCTGTGCGCGTGCAGGTGGGGATCCTTTCTGTGCTGATGACGGCTGCGGTGATCAGCTTTACCGGTGTGATCGGATTTGTCGGTCTGGCAGGACCGCATATCGCACGCATGATCATCGGAAATGATCATCGCTATCTGCTGCCGTTTTCGGCAGTGACGGGCGCGATTCTGATGTTGGTTGCCGATACGATCGGGCGGCTGATTCTGGCGCCGGTCACGATCCCGGTTGGAATCATCATTTCATTTTTGGGCGTCCCGATCTTTATCAATTTGATTTTATCAAAACGAAAGGGGTATTTCCAATGAGTCTGAAAGTGGAGAATATTTCGTTTCGCTACGGAAAGCGGCTGATCCTAGATGATATCTCTTTTTCCGTTGCTACGGGCAGTGTGATGGCACTGCTTGGGCAGAATGGAACCGGGAAGACCACGCTGTTAAAGTCACTGTGCAGCATTCTGGAGCCTTTTGCGGGAAAAAGCTGTGTGGATGGAGAGAATCTCTTTGAAATGCCGGTCGGGAAGCGCGCAAAGTATGTGGCGTATGTACCGCAGCATATGGGCAATATTTTTCCGGTCCGTGTGGTGGATGCGGTCATGATGGGGAGGATGCCGTTTGTCCGCTTTAATCCGGGAAAAAAGGACAAGGAGCTGGTATATGAGCTGATCGAGAAGATGGAGCTGGAGCGGTATGCGTTTACAAAAATTACAGAGCTGAGCGGCGGAGAGCGGCAGCGCGTATTTATTGCAAGGGCGCTGGCGCAGCAGCCGCAGATCCTGCTGCTGGATGAACCGACCAGCAGCATGGATATGAAAAACCAGCTTCATACCATGGAGATCGTCAGACAGCTTTCCGGGGAGGAACAGCTTACCGTAGTAATTTCAATCCATGATCTCAATCTGGCGGCAATGTTCTGCGATCAGTTTTTGATGCTGAAGGATGGAAAGATATTTTCCCTTGGTTCGGCGGAAAAGGTGATCACAGAGGAAAACATCCGGGAAGTATACGGAGTAAGCACGGAAATTATGCCGATTGACGGCTGCCGTCACATGGTTTTAAAACGCACGGTATGACGGCGGCGAAAACTATAGAAAAGAGAAATAAAAGAACCCGAACGCAGTTTTGCGACTTTTGTTTGCGAAAGTCTTAATTGCAATGCAAGAATATGCAGACCACCCTCTCTTGCAGCCTTATCGCCCCGGTGGGGAAAGAAGTGATAATCCATATGTAAATTTCTATTGGGATTATTATTCTTAGGGAAAACTTTGTTATGCAAAAATCGACTATCCAGCAATGGAAGAAATCATTGACATTATTCACCGTAATCACGATGTTGCAGTTATAGCACATTCCGGCGTAAATCTGAAAGGCAGAGAATATCTGCTTGAAGATATTTTAAAACTGGGGATTGATGGTGCCGAAGTGTTCAGTAGTTACTACAGCCCGGAACAGGCAAGAAGATTTTATGAAGCTGCACCAAAAAGTCCGGGAGTAAATGTGTAAGACGAAAAAATGTTCGATTTGTGCCGAAAACGGTTGAATGTATATCCGGAAAGATTTATAATATTCCTATCGGGGGACAAGGAGGAAAGTATGAACCAGGAAGCACAGGAATACTATAATATTGCCGGATGGGTGAAAGATAAAATCAACTACAACCGGATTTCAAAATTCAATTCCAATAAGCGCAGGCAGGTTCTGTACGGGCAAATATGGTACTGCGATTTGGGTTATAATATTGGTACAGAAAAAAATAAGATGCGCCCGGTACTGGTGATGTCAAACAACCGGATCAATAATTCGGAAAAAGTGGTTGTTGTGTGTATTACTGATGCAAAGGGAAAGACGAACGCCAATAACTTGCCAGCCCAGGATTCGTGGTTTTTACTTTATTCCGATACGGAAGATGATGATAAGATGATCTGTCCGGGAAGGCAGGTCCCTGCATCTATGCATACATATGCATTCCTTGATAAGGACAGCATGGTACAGTGTGAGGAAATCCGCGCAGTAAGTAAGTCAAGGCTGGACGCGGTAAGGGGTTGTATCGGAACATTAACGCCAGACGATTTTGAACTGGTAAAAGGGAAGTTTAGGCGGGCGTATGGACTGTAAAAATGGTGTTGACAAGGGAAATCTGTTTGCATATAATAAAAATAAGCAAGAGATACTATGATTAAGTCCCACACTTGGGAAACCAGGGCACAGTGGGTACTATATAAATGTTTCAAAGAAGCCGTAGGGCCGAAAGGTATAGCTTCTGGAGGCTCCCCAGTTTAGCTGGGGAGTTTTTCTGTATGTTTTTTAGTGAGCGGAGAGTGCGCGCAATGTAGGATCTGGCAGGTATACAGCAGAGCTTGCACGCTTTGCAAATGAGTGTTTTTATGACATGTGTCAGAAATATACGGATAAATTTCTTTCATTTGTTGCGGTTCTGCCATTGTATGACATGGAAAAATGGTTACTTCGTGAAAATCCTTGCATTTTCTATCTCTTTCTTGTATACCATAAGTGTGAATAGCGGTGCGTCTCTAAGGAGCGTACTTGGGAGAATCGGATGCGGCCGGTTCTCCTTTTAATTTGCGTTAAAAGTCAGAAAAAACAGCCAATTATATACGACCGACTGACCTCTGCCCATACTGCTCCCATTCTCCGCTGCCTGGCAGCACCCGCCATCCTGTAATGGGACAGGGGCGCTGCGCTTTCGCTTCAGCCGCCTGTGTATCCGACTCCGACGTCTTCCTTCCGGTAGATGGATGCGTCTATATCCCCGGAGCGGTCAAACATTTCTATAGTATCCTTTGAACGCGAGGAGGCGTCTGCGGCGCTGTTCAGATTTTTTGCAACAGCGTTTTTAAAATCGTTCCCGAACTCTTCCGGTATGCGGTTCACAACCAGAGGAATCAGTTCTTTGTTTGCTTTTTTTGGGTTGGAATCCTCCGCCTTTACTGCAATATAAAGGTCGGCAATAAATTCGGAGAGCTGCTTTACATTATTTGCCAACCCGGCCCCCTTTGCCGCGCCTCGGATAGTCGGGTTGTCTGAAGCGGCCATCAGAGTACGCAGCAGATCGAGAAATGTGTTCTTCATTCCGGTAGCTTCAAGTACTTTGCCAAGCGCTTCCGCTGTTTTCACAATGTCGCCGGGTTTTTCGGAGGTTTTCTTGCCGGAGCCTTTTTTGTCGGCGGCGGCTTTGGCGTTTTCGAGCTTCCTGTACGCATATTTCAGATTGTTGCGTTCCCCTTTGATTTCGTTGGCTGTGGCATAATTTCCGGAGCCGGCGCACCGGGCGTCATAAAACTGTTTAATATTATTGTAAGTCCGGACAAATTCCTCCAGGGCAGCGGCAGGATAGCCGGTGGAAACGCCGCCATATCTTATGGAATAATTATAGGCGGTAATAATGCTGCCCTGGTATCCATCCAGTTCCGCTTTCAGCTTTTTCGCTTCGGCCGTACGCAGATATTCACACTGTGAAAGCACCGTTTCCATAGCGGTGGTCGCCGCGTCGACCTCGGCTTGCGTGGCGTCAGGGTTATTCAAGGCCTCCAGGCCCACGGTTCCGGCGGCTACAAGAGCCTTGTGGCTGTTTTCTGTAAGCTCGTCCGGGGAATTCGCCTGATTCCTCCGCAGATATTGCTGGACGCGGGAAAATGCGTCCTCCAGCCTGCTTTTGTCAGCCTTTTCTGTCTCGCTTTCCGGTGAATTTTCACTTTGCAGTGGAAGCGGGAGCCAGGGGGTGATTTCTGTCTGCAGTTCGGATTCGGGAGTATCGGAAGAAGCTTCAGAATCCGTCTGCGGGGAGTCGGGTTCCTCCGGTTCCGTTTCTGGCTCCGTTTCATAATAATGTGCATGTATTGCCGGATAAGGGGGATAGAATCCCAAATTCTCCTTCACGTCCCAGTATGAATAGCAGAAGAAACAGTCGCTGCCACATGCGGCGGCAGGCTTGTACGGCTGATCAAAAAGCTCTTCGCCCCCATATTCTTGCCACCAGAGAAAATAGCCATTACTATAATATGGGAAAATATGTCCTGTTCCGCTGTGAATTTCATAATAGCCCATCGAATTTATATTTGAAGACGGGTAGTAGGGATATGGCATCGGGTCTGAGGTGGGCAGTTCTACTCCGTCCGGATTGCTCTTGCTGGTGCAGTGAAGTACATAAATGATCGTAGGAGTCATCATTTGGGCATAGGTAGGCCGCCTGCCATTATAGCGATCCTGATATACAAACCATTCGCCAGGCGACGGTGAAAGAGAAAGCTGCGAATCGGTTTCTGATTCTGTTTCGGGACTCGTTTCCAACGGCAGCTCCGATTCTGTTTCGGGACTCGTCTCCGGCGGCAGCTCCGGTTCTGTTTCGGGATCCGTCTCCGACGGCAGCTCCGATTCTGTTTCGGGACTCGTTTCCAACGGCAGCTCTGATTCTGTTTCAAAGTCCGCCTGGTCAGGCTGTTTGTCCGTTTCGTCACTGGAAGGGATAACGGTTACTTCGCCGGGGCCGATGGCGGCGAGAGTTTCTAATTCCGTATCCTCCACGCTTTCCGGCGTCGTTTGCGCCGTTTCGTCAGAGACTTCGGCAGAACCGGAAACAGACAGTCCGCCCGAAGCGGCAGGAAGCGTCTCGTTCAAAACCTCTGTTTGTGTGTCTGGAGCCTTTTTGGCGGCTCCCTGTTTTGTATCGGCTGCATCGGCGGATATTTCACCGGCAGCAGAGGCGGCGCAGACAGTCTGCCAGTCTGCGTATCCGGAGTCTTCAGATGTCTGGGCCGCGCTTGCTGGGCTTGCTGCCAAAGACAGGCTCAGTGCCAATGCCAGCGTCCTGGTTAACAATTTATTCTTCATTTTACCCCTCCTCCATCATGCCGGCAAGCGCCAGTAAAATTTCAAGATCTGCATCCTCCAGGTTCCGGTTCTGGGAAATCACGCTGACAGTATAGCGTGAGCCATTTACAACCGTATAGAGTGACTGCATGACTGCGTTCAGGTCTTCATCAAAGTACGCGTCGCTTATAAAGGTATAATTTTCCAGCTCCAGAATTGCGCTGCCAAGCGAATCCTCCGATTCTGACAGAAGATTTTCCTGATAATCCTGTTTTTCCCCATCAGACATTTCATCCAGGCTTCCTGTGATCCAGAGGTCGGGATAACAGAGAAAATAAAGGCTTAAATCATCGATGGTTCCGGCAGCCGCTGAGATATTCCCGGCGCTGCCCGCCCACAGCGGAAGTTCTGACGGAAGCGTGATCTGCAGCTCGTGCAGCCTGAATGTGTATGGCTCTCCGTCGGTTCCCTGCATCCACTGCCAGTCTGACGTTTCTGTGTCAGTGTTTTCCGCCCTGGCGACAGAACCGCCTGTCGGCCAGAAGCAGCACATTGCCAGCGTCAGGCCTCCCGCAAGGGCTGCGCGTCCGGGAACGTGTAAATACTTTTTTCGTTTCATACAATACCTCCTTCTGTTCATACAGAGCTTTTCTGATTGTCTTTTTATAATAGCAGAAGGGCGTTACAGAAAAGGCAACTTTTTTCCTTCTGCATTGCGTGGAGTGTGCAGTTTTTCATCGGGAATGCAATGCGGAGCGGAGAGCGGCAGCGCGTATTTATTGCAAGAGCGCTGGCGCAGCAGCTGCAGATCCTGCTGCTGGATGAACCGACCAGTAGCGAGGAAAACATCCGGGAGGTATACGGAGTAAGCACGGAAATTATGCCGATCGACGGCTGCCGTCACATGGTTTTAAAACGCACGGTATGACGGCGGCGAAAACTATAGAAAAGAAAAATAAAAGAACCCGAACGCAGTTTTGCGGTCGGGTTTTTTAATAAGCGGAGAGCAAGGGATTCGAACCCTCGGTGGGTATTAGCCACACGGCTTTTCGAGAGCCGCACCTTAAACCACTCGGACAACTCTCCATCTGTACATCTCAAAAAGTGGATGCATCGCTGATTATAGCAGAGTTTTTGCCGTCTGTCAAAGAAAATTCGCAAAGTCGCGATAAAAATTAATTGAGATGGACAAAAAAATGTAGTATAGTAAAAATATATTCACGGATATATCTTAACTATACGAGGGAAAGAGGGTAAAAGATTATGTTACGAGTTGGATTATTGACGAGCGGCGGCGACTGTCAGGCGTTGAACGCGACCATGCGCGGTATCGTAAAGGGATTATCGTCAAATGTGGACGAGCTGGAGGTTTACGGCTTTCTCAACGGTTACAAGGGCCTTATTTACGGCGACTACCGTCTGCTTACGGCGCAGGATTTCTCCGGTATCCTGACAAAGGGCGGCACGATCATCGGTTCCTCCAGACAGCCGTTTAAAATGATGCGCGTTCCGGATGAGAAGGGATTGGACAAGGTCGAGGCGATGAAGCAGAATTATTACAAGCTGCGTCTGGACTGCCTGGTGATCCTCGGCGGAAACGGCACGCAGAAGACGGCGAACTTGCTGCGCGAGGAAGGTCTGAACATTATCCATATGCCGAAGACCATCGACAACGATATCTATGGAACGGATATGACCTTCGGCTTTTACAGTGCGGTGAATATCGCGACCGATGCGATCGACTGCATCCACACGACGGCTTCCTCACACAACCGTGTATTTATCGTGGAGATCATGGGACATAAGGTTGGACAGCTCTGTCTGTATGCCGGCATTGCGGGCGGCGCGGACATCATTCTGATCCCGGAGATCCCGTACGACATCGACAAGGTGATTGAGGCGATCGACCACAGAACGAAGCAGGGCAAGGGCTTTACGGTCATTGCAGTTGCAGAGGGCGCGATCTCCAAGGAAAAAGCGGCGATGAGCAAGAAGGAACTGAAGGAGTATATGAAGGATTACAAGTACCCGACGGTTTCCTATGAGATCGCAGCAAAGATCGAGGAGCGTTCCGGCACAGAAGTGCGCGTGACGGTTCCGGGACATACACAGCGCGGCGGCAGCCCGTGTCCGTATGACCGCGTGCTCTCCACGAGACTGGGCGCGGCGGGCGCAAAGGCGATCTTAAACGGCGATTACGGATACATGATCGCGATCGTTAATGGTAAGACTAAGAAGGTACCGCTCGAAGATGTGGCCGGCAAGCTGAAAACCGTTTCTCCGGACGACCAGATCGTAAAAGAAGCAAAATTAATCGGTATCAGCTTTGGCGATTAGGAGTAGATGAATGTCATATACTGCTTTGTACCGCAAATTTCGTCCTGACACCTTCGCAGATGTGAAGGGTCAGGACGCAGTTGTGCAGACACTGAAAAATCAGATAAAATCAGGACGCGTCGGACATGCCTATCTGTTCTGCGGGACGCGGGGAACCGGAAAAACCACCATCGCAAAGATCATGGCAAAGGCGGTAAACTGCGAACATCCGGTGGACGGCAGTCCGTGCAACGAGTGCGCGACCTGCCGCGCGATCGCGGCGGGAAGCTCGCTGAACGTTATAGAAATCGACGCGGCGTCCAACAACGGCGTGGACAACATCCGTGAGATCCGCGAGGAGGTTTCCTACTCGCCGACGGAGGGGCGCTACAAGGTTTATATTATCGACGAGGTTCATATGCTTTCCATCGGCGCATTCAATGCGCTTTTAAAAACGTTGGAGGAACCGCCCTCCTACGTTATTTTTATTCTTGCGACGACGGAGGCGAACAAGCTCCCGGTGACGATCCTTTCCAGGTGCCAGCGCTACGACTTTAAGCGTATCCCGGTGGCAACCATTGAGGAGCGTCTGCAGGAGCTTCTTACGGCGGAAAAACTGGAGGCCGAGGACAAGGCGATCCATTACATTGCGCGCAAGGCAGACGGCGCGCTGCGCGATGCGTTAAGCCTGCTGGATCAGTGTATCGCATTCTACCCCGGACAGCGTCTCACCTATGAGCAGGCGCTGGAGGTGCTTGGGGCGGTGGATACGGAGGTGTTCAGCCGCATTTTGCGCAAAGTGCTGAAACAGGATGTGCGCGGCCTGATGGAGGAGCTGGAGGAACTGGTGATGCAGGGGCGCGAGCTGGGGCAGTTTGTGACGGATTTCACCTGGTATCTGCGCAACCTTCTGCTCCTGAAATCCTCGGACGATATGGAAGAGGTGCTGGATATCTCCGCGGAAAATTTAAAGCTTCTGCAGGAGGAGGCGGGGATGGTCCGCGAGGACACCCTGATGCGCTACATCCGCATTTTTTCAGAACTGTCCAACCGTATGCGCTACGAATCATCGAAGCGGATCGCGCTGGAGGTGGCGCTGATCAAGCTGTGCCGTCCGCAGATGGAGACGGATAATACCTCCGTGCTGGAGCGGATCCGCAATCTGGAGAGGCAGCTCGCGGAGGGCGTGGTGATCGCGCAGCAGACAGGCAGTGCCGGAGGGGGATCTGGCGCTGTGAGCGGTGCGCCTGCGCAGGAAAATAAAATGCTCCCGGAGGATAAGCCGGCAAAGGCGGCGCCGGAGGATGTGCAGCGGGCGGCTTCTATGTGGAGAAGCATTGCAAACGAGGCGGGCGGAAGATTCGGCATGGTGCTGCAGACAAAGGCGGAGCCGCGCTACGACCCGGCGGAGGATGCGAGCTGTCTGTATGTCGTGTTCCAGGACTTTCTGGGTGAAAAATATATCCATGACAACGAAAAAAAAGAACTGCTGGAGAATATCATCGAATCAAAGATCGGAAAAAAGATTGACATAAAAATGGTTCTCGCGGCGGATATGTCGGGCGGCAGCCAGAAGCTGTATGCGGTGTCCGTAGAGGAAAAATTGCGGGAAAAGATTCATAATATAGAAATTGAGGTAGACGATTCCCCGGTGGATGCGTTCTAAAGAAAGAAGGAGGATTTGAATATGGCAAAACGCGGAGGTTTCCCGGGCGGAATGCCGGGCAACATGAACAACTTAATGAAGCAGGCGCAGAAGATGCAGAAGCAGATGGAGGAGAACCAGAAGGCGCTTGAAGAGAAGGAATTTACAGCGGCAGCGGGCGGCGGAGCCGTGGAGGTGACGATCTCCGGCAAGCGCGAGGTGCTGAAGGTCAGCCTGAAGGAAGAGGTGGTAGACCCGGATGATATCGAGATGCTGGAGGACCTGATCGTTGCGGCGACCAATGAGGCGCTGCGTAAAGTGGAAGAGGAGTCGAGCGCGGTGATGTCGAAATTAACGGGCGGCCTTGGCGGAGGGTTCCCGTTCTGATGGAATACTACAGCAGACAGATCAGTCGTCTGATCGAAGAGTTTTCCAAGCTTCCCGGAATCGGGGCAAAATCTGCGCAGCGTATGGCGTTTCACATTATCAATCGCCCGGAGGAGGAGGTAAAGGCTCTTGCCCAGGCGATTCTTGACGCCAAAGAAAACGTCCGTTACTGTAAGCAGTGCTTTACACTCACGGACAGCGAGCTGTGCCCGATCTGCAGCAATCCGAAGCGGGATGCAAAGACCATCATGGTCGTGGAGAATACCAGAGATCTGGCGGCGTATGAAAAAACAGGAAAATACGAGGGCGTGTATCACGTTCTGCACGGTGCGATCTCTCCGATGCTGGGGATCGGGCCGAACGATATCCGTTTGAAGGAGCTTATGCAGCGCCTGCAGGGGGATGTGAAGGAGGTCATCATCGCTACCAATTCCAGCCTGGAGGGCGAGACGACGGCAATGTACATCAGCAAGCTGATCAAGCCGACCGGCATCAGGGTTACGAGGATCGCCAGCGGCGTTCCCGTGGGCGGCGACCTGGAGTACATCGACCAGGTGACGCTGCTGCGCGCGCTGGAGGGCAGAACAGAGCTGTGATGATTGCTCATGATACTGCAATAATTGCGAACTTTATAAAATATTTTAAATTAAGGCATCAAAATCATGTACTTTTGATGCCTTTTGTGGTACACTGAACATATTAAATGAATACAGGAGGGTAACATGAACAAGTTAGAGTTACAAAAGACTGCTAACGAGATCCGCAAAGGGATCGTCACGGCAGTTCATAGTGCAAAAGCAGGGCATCCGGGCGGTTCCCTGTCTGCAACAGAGGTGTTTACATATCTCTATTTTGAAGAAATGAATATCGATCCGAAGGATCCGAAAAAGCCGGACCGCGACCGTTTCGTTCTCTCAAAAGGGCACACGGCGCCGGGCTTATATTCCACTCTGGCACACAGAGGCTACTTCCCGGTAGAGGATCTGACGACGCTGCGTAAGCTTGGTTCCTATCTGCAGGGGCATCCGAGTATGCAGTATATTCCGGGCGTCGACATGTCCAGCGGTTCTCTTGGACAGGGCATCTCAGCAGCATGCGGTATGGCGCTTTCTGCAAAACTGAGTAATGAAGACTATCGTGTCTACACACTGCTCGGCGACGGCGAGATCCAGGAAGGACAGGTCTGGGAGGCGGCGATGTTCGCAGGTGCAAGAAAACTGGACAACCTGGTAGTTATCGTGGACAATAACGGTCTGCAGATCGACGGCAGGATCGAGGACGTATGTAATCCGTACCCGATCGACAAGAAATTTGAGGCATTCAACTTCCATGTAATCAATGTGGCAGACGGTAATGATTTCGACCAGCTTGCGGCTGCTTTTGCTGAGGCGAGAGCGACCAAGGGTATGCCGACGGCGATCATTATGAAGACAGTAAAAGGAAAAGGCGTTTCCTTCATGGAAAATCAGGTATCCTGGCACGGCACGGCTCCGAACGACGAGCAGTATGCAGTTGCTATGGCAGACTTAGAAAAGGTAGGTGAAGCATTATGTCAGATGTAAAGAAGATTGCAACCAGAGAAAGCTACGGCAACGCGCTCGTAGAGGTGGGAAAGGAAAACCCGAACGTAGTCGTTCTGGACGCTGACCTTGCGGCAGCTACCAAGACAGGTACCTTTAAGAAAGTATTCCCGGAGCGTCACATTGATTGCGGTATCGCAGAGTGCAACATGACAGGCGTGGCGGCAGGTCTTGCTACCACAGGAAAGATTCCGTTTATCAGCTCCTTTGCAATGTTTGCAGCAGGACGTAACTTTGAGCAGGTGCGCAATTCCATCGGTTATCCGCATCTGAACGTAAAGATTGGCGCAACCCATGCCGGCATCTCCGTTGGCGAGGACGGCGCGAGCCACCAGTGCAACGAGGATATCGCTCTGATGAGAACGATCCCGGGCATGGTTGTAGTATGCCCGTCTGACGATGTGGAGGCAAAGGCGGCGGTAAAGGCAGCCGTAGAGCACGAGGGGCCGGTATATCTGCGCTTCGGCCGTCTGGCTGTCCCGGTGATCAACGACCGTCCGGATTATAAATTTGAGCTTGGCAAGGGCGTTGTGCTCCGCGAGGGCAAGGATCTCACCATCGTTGCGACCGGACTTCCGGTAGCGGAGTGTCTGGCGGCGGCGGAAATGCTGGCAAAGGACGGCATCGACGCAAAGGTGATCAACATCCACACCATCAAACCGCTGGATGAGGAGCTGATCATCGCAGCGGCAAAGGAAACCGGCAAGGTAGTGACGGTAGAAGAGCATTCCGTGATCGGCGGTCTTGGCAGCGCCGTATGCGACTGCCTGTGCGCAAACGCGCCGACGAAGGTTCTGAAAATCGGCATGAATGATAAATTCGGCGAGTCCGGTGCGGCAGTGGCACTGCTTCACAAATACGGACTGGATGCGGAAGGCATCTACAACAAGATCAAAGAGTGGGCGTAACCGCCAGCAGGATCCCCTGGAAGATGCACTCCGCCAGTGACATCACGGCGGACAGGCGCGTTGTCTGGAGGATCAGCTGCGAAAATTCACCGGTGGTATTGATGATGCCGGTGATAGCGATATCCCCTACCTCCATCAGCTTTTTATCCACGCCGGAACCAGGGCAGAGACTGCCGTGGGAGACGGTGATGTAGTGCTGGTGGCGTCTGGCGCCCAGCGAGGCGTCGATGGCAATGATCGGATTGTATGGGTGAAAATATTTTATGGAACGCATAGCGTCCTTCAGATTCAGCGCATGGATCGGAAAGTCCAGCGTTCCGTAGACCGGAAGCGTGAAATTATCGGCGTACTGCAGCCTTGTGCCCACCAGCGGGCCGAGACTGTCGCCGGTCACGCGGTCGCTTCCGATACAGACAAAAACCGGCGGAAATTCCGGCGGGCAAACAACAGAGATCAACTGTCCCAGCTGCGCGGCAAGCAGCGTTGGGGCAGTTTTTTCTTTTCCGTTAATGTAGTGAACCTTTGAAGAAATTGTTTTCATAGATATTTGTCCTTTTACTCCTGTAAATTAATGTATCGCCGGACGATGCTGTTTATTCCTCTTCAGTTTGTCCGTTTTTTGGAAAAATATGCAGCGCGGCATTTGTCGAAGGAATTGCTTGTTCGCGGTTTCTGTTTCGCTAAAATTTGCAAAAAATATATGGTAGGCTGATTCCAAAAAGGAGTGAGTATAAATATGGCAGAAACAAGCAAAGAATGGAAGATGCCGAAAAATATCAGGCAGATCGGGGACGGAGGCGGAAACAGGAAGGTTTATATAGAAGATTATGTGATGACCTTTCTGGAGGGGATCTCGGCGGAGGATAAACAGAAAAAAGCGATATTGCTTGGAGAGGTGCGCAAGCTGGAGCAGAATCCCTGTATTTTTGTGAGCGGCGCGATCGAGACAGACAGCCTTTCGATGGATGAGGGGGAGAAAAAGGCACTGCAGGAAAAGATGGAGCGCTGTTTTGCCGGAAAATGCGTCGTGGGCTGGTTCCTGACAGCGGAGGAATCTCCGGTCCGCATGACGTCGGAGATCAAAGAAATATTCCGGAGGGAGTTTCCGGGCGACGACCAGGCGCTGATCGTGCGGGACGACCAGGAGGAGGAAACCTCTGTTTTTCTGATGGAGGAGGAAGAACCGGCGGCGCAGCCGGGCTTTTATATTTATTACGATAAAAATCCGGCAATGCAGGAGTATATGGTTGCCCGGAACGAGGGAAAATCGGTGGAGAAGGAAGCGCCGGTGAAGGATGACGCGATTAAGCGCTTCCGCAAAATCATAAAGGAAAAGAAAAAAGTACCGCAGGTCACCATGCCGAAGAGAGGAAGGCTTGTCTATCTCACAGGCGGCTTTCTGGTCGTGACGGTGCTGGCGCTCGGCGTCACCATGGTTTACAACTACGATAAAATGAAGCAGGTGGAGCAGAGCCTTGCGCGTCTGACGGACAATGTAGACAGCCAGAGCGGTTATCTGGAGGACACGGCACAGGTTATGTTACATATGGATGATAAAATTGAGCTGCAGACGGAGGTGATCACGGAGGTGCAGACTGTGGAGACGCCGGAAACGACTGCAGCGAAGTCCGTAAAGAGCGATACGGAGACGGAAAACTCTGAGGCGGAGCAGACCGTGCAGAACGATGCCGCGGCGAAAGAAGAAATCACGGTACAGACAGAGCCGCAGACGGAGAGCGAAGGCAGCGATACAGAAGCTCCGGTATCGGCGGTAGCGCGCGCTTCCTACACGGTGAAAGCGGGCGATACGCTTGCCGGCATCAGTGAGATGTATTACGGCAGTCTGGAAAAGGTGGAGGAAATCTGCGCGCTGAATGGAATTGACGACGAGAATACGATTCTTCCGGGGCAGAAAATTTTACTTCCATAAACGGGAAAATCGTGTTACGATGGACGCATGACACAGCAGTCATGAAAGAGGAAAACCAGATTTGCAAACGGAGTACCGATATATGTTAAAGATAAAGAAAATAAAATTTCCGCACCCTTCTTTTCCGGGAAAGTGGAAAGAGACGATAAAGAAGATCACAGAAAGAAAACGGGAAAAAGCGCAGGCAAATATGCAGAGCGACGAGATGATGAGCCTTTCCGAGAAGCTGAAGCTGCACAGGGATAAGGTGCATCTGCGTACGGTGCTGCTGGCGGCAGCGGCGGTGCTGCTGGTTGGAGGAGCGTTTGTCTACAGCCGTGTCAGAGTGCTCCACAGGTACAGCGTGCTTTCCAGCGTGGAGCGTTCTGATGATGCTGCCACCAGCTATGTGCGCCTGGACAATCGGACGCTGAAATGCAATCCGAACGGCGTGACATGTGTCAATGATTCCAACGAGGTGCAGTGGAACGTTACCTTTACCCTGCAGAATCCGATCGTGGATGTCTGCGGCTCCACCGTGGTTGTGGGGGATCAGAGAGGACAGGACGTCTATGTGTTTAACAAAGAAGGACAGATCGGACATTTTGAAGTGGAATATACGCTCACAAAGGTTCGCGTGGCAGCGCAGGGCGTTGTTGCGGCGGTTCTGGAGGACGGCGATATCACCTATGTGAATGTATATGATTCATCGGGAACACTGCTGGTAAAGAGCAAAACCACG
Organism: uncultured Marvinbryantia sp.; assembly: GCF_905201705.1. Lineage (GTDB taxonomy): Bacteria > Bacillota > Clostridia > Lachnospirales > Lachnospiraceae > Marvinbryantia. The sequence continues at coordinate 1,918 of NZ_CAJKOX010000005.1, read as the reverse complement.
ATGAATGAAAACGGATACCCGCTTGATATTGATATTTCGGCGGATGGACAGAAGCTGGCGGTTTCCTATCTGACAATGGATAATAAAGATGTAAAAACCAATATTGTGTTTTACAATTTCTCCGCTGTCGGACAGAGTGCGGCGGATTATCAGGTAAACAGCGTGGAGTATGAAGCGGCGGTGGCTCCCGCCGTACATTTTCTGAGCGGCAGCTATGCGGTAGCGTGCCGCGACGACGGGCTTACGTTTTTCAGCGGCAGACAGGTTCCTGAACAGAGGGCGGAGATTACTGTGGAACAGGAAATTATCAGTATTTTCCACAGCGATGATTATGTCGGCATTATTACGGCGAATGAGGATGAGGCGCATAAAAACAAATATAAAATGCAGATTTACCGTGCGGATGGGAGCAGATGCGGCACGGGTTATTTTGATATGGATTACACCAACGTGGTTGCGGAGGAGGGAGAAATCATCCTCTATGGAACGCATGATATTGAAATTTACAGCACCGGCGGAAGAAAAAAAGCATCTGTGGAATATGAAAAGCAGATTTCCGGCATGATAAAGCTGGGCGGCTTTCATAAATATCAGGTGCTCACGCCGGACAGCACGGACAAGATACGATTAAAATAGGAGCAAAAGATGAATTTACTGACGATTATTGTACTTATAATATTTGCGATCTCTGTTTTACATGGCTACCGCAGAGGCTTTATTAAAAGCCTTGCGTCTTTGGTGTCCATCGTTTTGTCAATTGTTCTTGTAAATATTGCCACGCCGTATGTGACGGATTTTCTGAAAACGCAGACGCCGGTCTACGACTATATTCTGGAAAAATGTGAGAATACCTTCCGTGTTGCCACTGCGTCCGACGGCGATCGGGAGACAGAAACGGATGCTGCGGGAGAGGGAATGGTGAACCTCGGCGCTGCCGGGGAGGAACAGACAGCGTCGGGAGAAACCAAATCCGGTACAGACACATCCGGGCAGAGCGGGGACACTGCCTGGCAGGAGGCGTGGATTAACAATTTAAAAATTCCACAGACGCTGCAGAACCTTCTTAAAGAAAATAATACTCCCGAATATTATGCGAAGCTTGCGGCCGAGAGCTTTGCGGACTATGTGCCGAAGTATATGGCAGGCTTAATTCTGAATCTGATTTCCTTTGTGGCGACGTGGATTCTGGTGATCAGCTTTATCTGGCTGGCAGTTATGACGCTGGATGTGATCGCGTCTCTTCCGGTGCTGCGCGGCGTCAACCAGATCCTTGGCCTGGCGCTTGGATTTTTTCAGGGACTCATCATCGTGTGGGTTGCTTTCCTTATTATAACTATATTTAGTAATACAGATATCGGAAAACAACTGATGACAATGATTGGGGAAAGCCCGGTTTTGAGCGCCCTGTATGAGTCCAATCTGCTGCTTGAATTTTTGCAGGATACGGTGAAAAATATTTTCTGAAAAAAATGAAAAAAGTTTTCTGAAAAAAATGAAAAAAGTTGTTGACAAAGTGATTATTCGATGATATTATACAAAAGCTGTCGCGAACGACAGTAACAACTACAAAAAATGATTTGAAAAAATCAAAAAAGTAGTTGACAAACAAAAAGCTCTGTGGTAAACTCAAAAAGTTGCTACGGACGGGCGATGAAAAGAACTGAAAAAGATTTGAAAAAATCGAAAAAAGTACTTGACAAAGCCTGGAAGAAATGATAAAATAGCAAAGCTGTCGCGAAGAGCGACAACGAAAAAAGAAAGAAGCACCTTGATAACTGAACAGTGATACAACCTTGAAAGATTCTGAAAAGTTTTATTTTAAGGAACTGACCTTTAAAAACAGTAAAAGGGATAGATAAGCTAGAAAGTTTATTTTGAACTGGATGAAACACTTTTATTTGAGAGTTTGATCCTGGCT